>NZ_JBRAND010000009.1:0-41528 GCF_052747885.1 Marinomonas dokdonensis | reverse complement strand
GTTTGACGTCTCGTAAGACTTCAATTTTTTTGATCAACCTCTAACAAAAGCTAGTAAGTCGATCTTCTGAAGTCTCCAGCGAGCGCCCACACAAATTATCTGATTATCTATTTTAAAGAGCGTCTGAACACGCTATTCCGTGCCAGTGGGAGCGTATAATACCTTCTAACTTTTTTTGTGCAAGCAGTTTTTTTGATATAAACAAAAAAAGGCGCAAAAGCGCCTTTTTTGAGATTCAACACAGACCGAATTGTTTATAAAACAAACAGGTGGTGCTTCTTCTTACCTAGCTTCACCAAGAAATACTTACCGTAATATCCAGCCTCACTAGAGAAGATACTGGCAGCATCCATGTTATTCTCTAGGCCCTGCGCTTTACCATTTACGAAAACAGAGTTTCGCTGTAAGGCATCTTTTACTTGCTTACCACTGGCAGCCAAACCCGCATCTGCTAGCAAGCTAGTCAGCGGTGTTGCTGACAGATCAATACCTTGCAATGAGCTGCTTGGCAAACCGTCCAGCTGTATTTGCTCAAGATCTTGTTCACTTAGTTCATCCGCCTGACCGCTAAACAGTGCAGCCGTGATACGTTCAGCCGCCTGTAAACCTTCTTCTCCATGTACTAGCTTGGTGGCTTCGCGAGCAAGAATGGCTTGGGCTTGTGGTTTACCAGTACTTTCTTTGTCTGCCGCTTCAATGGCATCAATCTCTTCGAGACTCAAGAAAGTAAAGAATTTTAAGAATTTATAAACATCGGCATCTGCAGTATTCATCCAGAATTGGAAGAATGCATATTGGCTTGTCTTAGAAGGATCCAACCAAACAGCGCCCGATTCTGTTTTACCAAACTTGGTGCCATCAGATTTTGTAACCAGAGGAACGGTTAAACCAAAAGTTTGCGCTTGATTCTGACGACGAGATAAATCAATACCACCAACAATGTTCCCCCACTGGTCACTGCCACCTACTTGAATCGTACAATCGTAGGCACGATTCAACTCAGCAAAGTCCATACCCTGAAGGAGCGCATAGGAGAATTCAGTGAATGAAATGCCCGCTCCCTCTCTATTTAGGCGCTGTTGTACTGATTCTTTATTGATCATGGCGTTTACTGAGAAATGCTTGCCAATTTCACGTAAGAAATCCAGCATACTCATTTCACCAGCCCAATCTAAGTTGTTCACAACTTTTGCAGGGTTAGGTACATCGTCAAATTTAACAAACTGACTGACTTGACCACGAATTTTTTCTGCCCAGTTAGCGACTACATCTGAGGTATTCAATTGACGTTCTGCCGCCTTGAAACTCGGGTCGCCAATCAAACCTGTTGCACCGCCAACTAAAGCGATAGGGTTATGACCCGCATCTTGGAAACGTTTCAGAACTAGGAGAGGCACAAGGTGCCCTAGGTGCAAGCTATCGGCTGTTGGATCAAAACCACAATAAAGCGTACGACTGCTACTATTTAGGTGCGCTTTAAGCTCATCTTCTGCTGTCATTTGAGCAATAAGCCCGCGAGCTTGTAAATCTACCAAAAGGTCGCTACTACCAACTGTCATTATTTTGATCCATTTCCTAGTGAGTTAATCTTTATAAAGCATTCAATTATAAAAGTAATGTTGGTAGGATTATAAGGCTTTATTAAGAATTTTTGGGTACTCATTTTGACTAAGTTACTACCAACAAGGCACCTTCTCTCGATTGCAGCCATTTCTTTTGTGATTGCTATTGCCTTAATTGCCTTCCCTACTAAGGAAGAGAACACTTCAGGCGCTATTTCACTGGAGACTAATTTTGCCATTGTGGAACAGTCACAACTTACATTAGCTGATCTGCCAACACCTAAAACACAGCCTAGCCTGCAATTTCAAATTCCAACCAATGTCACCGCAAAAGGCTTACCCTATGAACTTGACTCACCACTCGCCAATAAAAACTCAACTCAATTAAGTAACACGGAATCTGTTCAGACCAATCCCCTAGCATCCACAGAAAACCAAACACTTATTGAAGAGCAGCGACCTAGCTTTCGCGAACAGTCGGCCACCGTTGTGTCTGGAGACTCGCTTTCTAAGATACTCAGCAGCCATGGCGTTTCAGCAAGTGATATTTACAAAGTTTCCCAAGCAGACCAGAACTATAAGTCATTATTAAGAATGCGACCGGGCCAGACTCTTGATTTTAAAACGGACAATCACTCGGGTGAGCTTACCTCGCTAACATTAACGCTTAACCGTTTAGAAAGCGTGGTTTTCCAACGTAACGATCAACAATTCGATCGTGAAGAAATAACACGCACACCAGAGATTGCCCAGACCTATAAAGAAGCCACTATTAACAATTCTTTATTTGTAGATGGCATGCGCGAAGGTATCAGCCAAGCCATGCTTATTGAGCTGGCTAACATCTTCGGCTGGGACATCGACTTTGCCTTGGACATTCGAAAAGGCGATAGTTTAAGCATACTTTTTGAAGAGAAATTTTTAGACGGTGAAAAAATTGGCGAAGGCAATATTCTTGCCGCGCAGTTCATTAATAATGGACGAACCTTTCAAGCCATTCGCTACAAAACAGATCGTGGCTCAAGCTATTACACTCCCGACGGCCTCGCCATGCGTAAGGCCTTCCTAAGAACCCCTGTCGATTTCACACGCATCTCATCTAAATTTAACCCTAATCGCCTCCATCCTATATTTAAAACTAGCCGACCACACCGTGGCGTAGACTATGCAGCATCAAGTGGTACACCTGTCAAAGCGGCTGGAGATGGTAAAATTTCTTTTGCTGGCAAACAGAATGGTTATGGCAATGTGGTGATCATTGATCACGGTAAAGGCTACCAAACCTTGTATGCACATTTGAAAGGTTTTGCACGTGGCACCAAGCGTGGCAACCGAGTGCAACAAGGCAAAGTGATTGCCTACGTTGGCCAAACAGGCTGGGCGACTGGCCCACACTTACATTATGAATTCCGCATTAACGGTGTTCATAAAAACCCAGTGACGGTAAAGCTGCCTAATGATGATCCAATGGCGAAGAAGGATTTAACCAACTACCTCCCTTACGCCAAAAAAGTTATGGCCACACTGGAAAACTCACATTCACCCGCCTTTGCTCAGAAACTGGCCTCTCTCAGTAACTAAGCCCAAACCAAAATTTAGACACAAAAAAAGCAGCCCGTTGGCTGCTTTTTTATTATTAACAATGCAATTAGATTGCGCTGTTAATAAACTCTACTAGTTGTGATTTAGAAACCGCACCGACTTTAGTTGCTGCAACTTCACCACCTTTAACGATTAGCAAAGTAGGGATACCACGAACATTGTACTTAGGTGCTGTTTCTTGGTTTTCATCAACGTTCAATTTAACAACTTTTAAGCGTCCTTCAAACTCAACGGCAATATCTTCCAATACAGGAGCAATCATTTTACAAGGACCACACCAAGGAGCCCAAAAATCAACGATAACAGGTAGTTCGGAATTCAATACTTCTTCAGCGAACTGAGCATCTGTAATTTGGATAATATTTTCACTCATAAATCTTTCCTTTCAAGCGATTTGATAACTAACGAATGGCAGCTAGTGTAACACCAAATCCTCAGGGTAAAAATGAGTTCCTACTAATAAGCTAATAGAAAAGTGCTATGACAATAATGAGCGTATTGCGGCAGGAAGCTCCAGCAAAGAATAAACTTCCGCATCCGCTGGCTGACTCCAGCCGTCTTGCCAACGTCTGGCCCCATGACGGTTAAACCAGATAGTTTTCGCCCCTGCATTTGCAGCGCCATAAACATCATCATGGGGGTGGTCACCAATATGTATAATCTGCGTTGTAGAAGTTTTTCCCTGCTCGGCAGCCATTTTAAAAAGCTCAGGATCCGGTTTCGCCACGCCTTGCTGGTCGGCTCTTAAAGCAAAGTCAAAGTAGCCACCTAAACCAATGTACGGGTGATACACATCGGCGTTGCCGTTCGTGATCACGGCCAACGAGTAGTCGCGATAGAGCTCCTCAAGAACCTCTGCCACATGAGGGAAAAGATCTACCCTCTGCCGCCATTCAGCAAAGTGCGCCAGCGCAGCCTTGGCAACCATCTCACACTCTTCCGAGGGTAACTGAAACTGCTTCAGTGCTTGCTGATACACGCCAAGACGAATTGCTGTCAAATTGCCGGTTAAATCTGGAGAACGGGCCAATAGCCTAGCCTTTTCTTCCTGTTGCCAAGCAAAATCGAACTGGTCATAAAAGCCAGGGAAACGCTCCTCAAACCAGCTCTCCATGGCGTATTCTGCTCGCACGATAACAGGCTCAACATCCCAAAGCGTGTTATCTAGATCAAAGGTCACTAATACCGTCATTTTATTAACCTAGTCAAAATAGCACTTAGAAGATCAGCAATATATTGCAAGAACATCGCCCCTTTATCATGATGAAAAGCAGATACTTGATCCGCCCCCAGTACTAACACCCCTAAATTTTGGGCACTATCAGGCCGAGTTGATAAGATAGGCAATACTGCGATGGATTGTATTTTTTTCGCGTTTTCCGCAAACAGAAAATCCAACTCCCCGTCTGGCAGCTCACCACAATAGCACTCAGTAAAACCTGAAGTTTGCGGCAGCACGAGATCATCTTCCGTTAAAAAATGTGTTCGAATACTACAATCTGGGTAGTCATCGAATAATACGAGGGAGTGAAAGGGGATATCAAAGTCGTCTCGGATCATATCATCAACCACGACGGCAAAATCATCGAGAGTTTCACAAGCTAAACTGGCTAGAACCAAACGGCGACTTTTTTTCATGGTGGACTCATTTTCTCGAGCCACTTCCACCAGCCGTTCAAACTCATTGCGATAACTGGCCGTAGATTTTCGCAGCTGATTGACCTGGTATTCCAGCAAAGAAATCGCTTTGCCTGAGGCAGGATGAGGAAGTGTTAAAGCCTCCAACAACTCGGTATGTTTAACAAAAAAATCCGGACTGTCTGATAAGAACTGAATTACTTCCTCTTCCTTCATACGACCTCTATAAGTATATTTGCCCTTCAAAGACTTTCGCGGCAGGACCTGTCATAAGAATAGGTTGATCACCACCCTGCCACTCAATATGTAGATCACCACCGGTTAAATGAGCAGTAACTTTAGAACCGAGCCAGCCCTGTTTAATACCAGCAACTACGGCGGCACAAGCACCTGTTCCACAGGCTTGAGTTTCCCCAACACCACGCTCATACACTCGCAGATTTATTTCACTCTTACTAAGCACTTCCATGAAACCAACATTCACATTATTTGGAAAACGCTCATGTGCTTCCAATTCTGGGCCTACGGTTGCGACCAATTCATCGTTTAATTGCTCTACTTTTAACACCGCGTGAGGATTGCCCACTGAAACGGGCGTAATATCATAAACACCCGATTGCGTCTCAACAGCATAAGTTGACTGAACAGCTTCTGCGGTAAAGGGTAAATCCTTCGGCACAAAACTTGGTGCTCCCATATCAACAGTGACTTGACCATTATTCAACACTCTTAATTGAATCGGCCCCCGTTTGGTTTCCACATCAATAATATGTTTGTTAGTCAGTTCACGATCCAGAACAAACTTAGCAAAGCATCGTGCGCCATTGCCACAATGCTCTACCTCAGTGCCATCTGAATTATAAATACGGTAGCGGAAATCCATCTCGGGATTGGAAGGCGGCTCAACCACTAACAGCTGATCAAAACCAATCCCCCAATTACGATCGCTTAATAGCTCAATCTGTTTTTTATTAAAAAAAACTTTTCGAGAAACCGCATCCACAACAACGAAGTCGTTACCGAGTCCATGCATTTTGGTAAATTTCAATAACACCTTCGCCTCCTTAGCTAGGCAAAACTTGTTCGCCAGCCAACTGGTGCTCTATCGTTTCACGAGCGCGAATCAAATGAGCTTGGTCACCGTCTACCATAACTTCGGCAGCACGATTACGACTATTGTAGTTAGAGGCCATAGTGAAACCATAAGCTCCCGCCGAACGGACAGCCAGCAAATCGCCTGCCTGAATATCCAGTTCGCGATCTTTACCGAGGAAGTCTCCAGTCTCACAAATTGGCCCGACCAGATCATAACTACGCTTACCTTCAGTGGTAGGCGACAATGAAACAGGCACAATGTCCATCCACGCAGAATACAAAGAAGGACGAATCAGATCATTCATTGCACCGTCGATAATGGCGAAGTTTTTGTGTGGAGTGCATTTTAAAAACTCAACTTGCGTCACCAGTACACCTGAGTTAGCAGATATAGAACGCCCAGGTTCGAACGCCAAAGATAGCTTACGGTCACCCAGTTTTTCCAACAAAAGCGCTGCGTATTCTGCTGGTTGTGGCGGCTCTTCATCACGGTAACGGACCCCTAAACCACCACCAAGATCCAAGTGCTTGATCTCGATACCATGGGCAGCAAGGTCATCAATTAAACCCGTAAGGCGGTCGAAGGTGTCTAGGAACGGCTTAAGCTCCGTTAACTGAGAACCGATATGACAGTCCACGCCCATCACATTTAGATTTGGCAATTCGTGGGCAATTTTGTAGATACGAACAGCATCTTGAATATCGATGCCAAACTTATTTTCTTTTAACCCAGTCGAAATATAAGGGTGAGTTTTGGCGTCCACGTCAGGGTTAACACGCAAAGACACAGGAGCAATTTTGCCACACTCTCCAGCCACTTCATTAAGTCGGTATAATTCCGCTTCAGACTCAACATTGAAACAGTGAATCCCTACTTCCAACGCTCGACGCATTTCAACCGCTTGCTTACCAAGGCCTGAGAACATAACTTTTGCAGGATCACCACCAGCCTTCAGAACACGCTCCAATTCACCAATTGAGACTATGTCAAAACCTGCCCCAAGACGTGCCAAGACATTCAATATGGCGATATTCGAACAAGCCTTCACGGCATAACAAATCAATGTCGGGTGCGAAGCAAAGGCCTCAGCATAGGCTAGGTAACGGTTTTCAAAGGCAGCACGGGAATATACATAGCAAGGTGTACCAAATTGTTCGGCAATAGTTGCTAAGGGTACATTTTCAGCATGTAACTGCTGGTCTGAGTAATTAAAAAATTCCAATTGGGGATCCTCAATTTGACGATGACGCTTGTTCTACTTCAATGTTTTTTTCTGGTAAATACAGGGCACCCTTGTTACCACAAGACATTAAAATCACAGCAAAAAAACATATTGAAACGCATTTTAGCATCATCTCTATCTCTTCTATTTTTGATGGCTACAGTATACTGGTAGCCCGCTAGATTCCCAACCCTAGTCTAGAAATTACTCAGAATTTCATCAGATTAGACAAATATGCGGCTAGCTCTTGAATTTATAAGCTTTACCTCAAGCTATTGAGCTATACACTAGCCAAGGTTAACCATTTGATCGAAACAGAAAGAACGCTCGGGATGAAGAAGAATACACTGCCAAAAATTATTGCTTTGATATTTGCCATTATGGCGCATCTACTCATCCTACACTTGTGGCTAGCAGATGATGAGGTGGCGGTTAGCCTTCCAAGCAATACCGCCTCACAAAGTAATTTCGAGATTTCGCTACTTCCTCAAACTGATGCGCCAGCGGAAAACACTGCGCCATCCATACAACAAGACACTGAGTCAACTAAGGGCGAGGTGGATACCAGCACGCCAGCCAACACTCCTCTAATTGGCACTGAAAATGAGGCGCTTCCACTTAGCGACATCAAAGATTTCGTCGCCTTTCCTCAAGAACCTGAAGATAACGGAGAAACATTTTACACAGACGAATCAGATAATTTAACCACAGATGCTAGCGAATCCGCCCTAGAAACAGATGACTTAAATGAAAGTAAAAATGAAGTAGATGAAACTAATCTAGCGGATACTGACCAAACTTCTGAGACTAGTGATACACAACCTAAAGCAGGGCACGAGGTAGTAGATACCGAAGCGGAATTTACAGACCTACGTAAAATTGAAAAACCATCGCTTTTAAATGTAGAAATTGACGAGCATGAAAACGCAACCAACTCAGCTACCGAAAAAGTCTTCTCTCCGACGCTAAAGGAGCAAATAACATCATCACAGAAAACACAAAAAGAGTATTTGAAGGCGCAAACAAAGGAAACTCGCTATCCAATTACCGAAGATGCGGACGGCACTCGATACGTTAATATAAAAGGGGTTTGCTGGCGTATTCCTAAAGACAACCAAAAGGAAGAATGGACAGTGGTACTTTCTGGTTGTGGTGGGCAAACCAAGACATTCCTGTTTGAGCTGAACATTGCACCAGATATTTTAGGGACCGATTCTCCATTTAATTTACCCCAATAAAAAACCCCTTAGTGACAGAGGTTATCCACCATCACTAAGGGGTTCGACTCGCTTAGGCTAACGAGCTACTAACGGGTTAGGCCATACGTTGCGTCAATTCAGCTTTGGCGCGCTCTACTGCTTTCAACACTTGTGCTGGAGCCGTGCCACCCACATGATCTCGTGCTGCGACAGAGCCTTCTAGAGTCAGTACATCGAACACATCCTGTTCAATCATACTGCCAAAACTCTTAAGCTCTTCAAGGGTCATTTCAGACAAGTCTTTGCCCTCTTTAACACCGTAACCTACTGCTTTACCAACCACTTCATGGGCATCGCGGAAAGCCACACCTTGACGAACAAGGTAATCTGCAAGATCCGTTGCGGTAGAGAAACCACGACGCGCCGCTTCGTACATAGGCTCTTTACGAGCTTCGATAGCAGGGATCATGTCGGCAAATGCGCGTAACGACCCTTTCAAAGTATCAACTGTATCAAACAAAGGCTCTTTGTCTTCTTGATTATCTTTATTGTAGGCCAAGCACTGAGACTTCATCAGTGTTAACAGACTCATTAAATGACCATAAACACGGCCTGTTTTACCGCGTACCAATTCAGGCACATCTGGGTTTTTCTTCTGAGGCATGATAGAAGAGCCTGTACAGAAGCGATCTGGCAAATAAATAAAGTTAAACTGGGCAGACGCCCACATCACCATTTCTTCCGCCCAACGGGACATGTGCATCATGATGATGGATGCAACAGATGTGAACTCGATGGCAAAGTCACGATCACTCACTGAGTCCAATGAGTTATAAGTTGGGCGCTCAAATCCCAATAACTCTGCTGTCATATTACGATCAATAGGATACGTTGTGCCTGCCAATGCCGCCGCACCAAGAGGCAAGATATTGATGCGCTTACGGCAATCAACTAAGCGCTCGTAGTCACGCTGCATCATTTCATACCAAGCCATCAAATGGTGACCGAAAGTCACTGGCTGAGCAGTTTGTAAGTGCGTAAAACCTGGCATGATGGTGCTGGCTTCTTTTTCTGCCAAACTTAAAATGCCCTGTTGTAGTCGTGTCACTTCTTCTAACAGAAAATCCACTTCGTCACGCATGTAAAGACGAATATCCGTTGCTACCTGGTCGTTACGCGAACGGCCTGTATGCAGTTTTTTACCTGTTATACCAATTTTTTGTGTTAGGCGAGCCTCGATGTTCATGTGTACATCTTCAAGTTCTACCGACCACTGAAATTCGCCATTAGCAATTTCCGTTTCTATTTCCGTTAAACCTTGAATAATCTGATCACGCTCTTCTTCCGTTAGCACGCCAACCGCGGCTAACATTTTACCGTGTGCAATCGATCCCTGAATATCTTGTTTTGCCATTCGTTGATCAAACTCAACGGAAGCGGTAAAACGTGCTACAAAAGCATCTACAGGCTCAGAAAAACGGCCACCCCATTGCTGGTTGGTGGTTTTATTCGTATCAGTCATTCAATCAGTTCCCAGACAAATTAAAACAGCTGCCAAGAGTACCCTAAGCGCCACTACATATAAAGTACAGAAGGATGACGCTGGCACGCTTAACGAGTATGATTGACGATAAATTTGATAAAAATATCCCTTAGAAGCCCCATCGTTAGGAGACTTTGTGAAAGATAAGATTGTGATCGCCACTCGTGAGAGCCAACTGGCATTATGGCAAGCCGAAAATGTAAAAAGCCAGCTCGAACAACGCTACCCAGACCTTCAGGTAGAACTCTTAGGAATGACGACCAAAGGCGATCAAATTTTAGACTCCCCTCTATCCAAAATTGGCGGCAAAGGTTTATTTGTCAAAGAACTAGAAAGTGCCTTGCTTGATGGCCGTGCCGACATCGCGGTTCACTCAATGAAAGATGTCCCAATGCATTTTCCTGAAGGGCTAGGGCTTGCCGTAATCTGTGAGCGTGAAAATCCTACTGATGCGTTTGTTTCCAACAACTACAAAGAACTGGATCAATTACCAGAAGGTGCTGTGATTGGCACTTCCAGTTTACGCCGCTCCTGCCAGTTAAAAATGCAATATCCTCACTTAGTCATTAAAGAGTTACGAGGCAACGTAAACACCCGCCTAAGAAAGCTCGATAATGGTGAGTATGATGCCATCATTTTAGCCACAGCGGGCTTGCTACGCCTTGAAATGGCTGACCGCATCCAGCAAGAAATTCCCGCCGAGTTAAGCCTACCGGCAGGTGGTCAAGGCGCTATGGGCATTGAGTGCCGCACCGACGACCAAGACACATGGCAGTTACTTAGCCCTCTTCAACACGAAGAAACAAGCTATCGCGTAATCGCGGAGAGAGCCGTAAACGAAAGACTTAATGGTGGTTGCCAAGCCCCTATCGCTTGTTTCGCACTACTTGAAGAAGACCAAATTTGGCTCCGTGGCTTAGTGGGAAGCCCCGATGGTAAAACCATGATCACAGGGGAAATTCGTGGCACTAAAGCACAAGCTGAGCAACTTGGTGTGCAACTTGCCGATGACTTATTGGCTCGCGGCGCAGACCAAATTCTAAAAGACTTATATAAGTAAAGAGACGGAATGCCACACAAAATTCTGATCACTCGGCCTGAGCCAGAAAATGCGCAGACCTGCCAGCGACTTGCTGAGCAGGGCATTATTGCTGTGCCTCTGCCCATGATGTCTATTACCCCTATTACAGACAAAACGGAAATCGCTAAAATTCGTTCACAAGTCTTTAATATTGATGAATATGATTACGTGATTTTCGTTAGCAAAAATGCAGCAAGAGCCGCCGCAGAATGGCTAGACGAATGTTGGCCCATGCTGCCCGAAAAAGTTTACTGGATAGGGATAGGCCAAGGCACCACCCAAACCTTAATTGCAGAGGGTATTCCAGCCTTATCCAACCCAGGGCATACCAGTGAAGATTTATTAGACTGGCTCAAGCCCGTAAAAATGACTGGCCTTAAAATACTGATCGCTCGCGGCTCAGAAGGCCGCCCCACTTTAGGAGAAAAACTCTCCCAAAGAGGAGCAAAAGTGAGCTATCTTTCTCTATATGAAAGAAAAAAACCCACATATAGTGCTCAAACTTTTGTTATGTTACCCGATATTAATAAAATATGGGCAACCAGTGGGGAAAGCCTGCAAACATTAACGGAATATACCTTAGCTCTGAAAAAAGCATGGCTGGACTATCCATTATTTGTCCCCAGCCAAAGAGTCGTACAACAAGCCACGGAAGCTGGCTGGAAAAATGTTATATGTGCCGACGGTGCGGATGACTTTAGCCTATTAAAAGCAACTGAACTTCATACAGGAAGATCGAATGACAGATAATAATGAGCAAGTAGCACAACAAAAAGATGCGGACCTAAACAAGTCGGACGATAAAAAAAGTAGCAATGCTCCCCATCCTGCTCAATCTAAAAAAGCCATCAAGGTTGGCACAACATCCTCTTCTAATAAACTAGCCAGCCTTGCTATTGGTCTATCTGGTATCGCTTTATTAAGCAGTGCTTGGCTTTATTACCAAAGCACTAACAACCAACAAAGCTATCATGAAATTACCACACAGCTAGGCACCCTTAGCCAACAGCAAGACACTCTAAACGCCCGAGTCAATAAACAGGGTAATCAGCAAGTCCAGCTGAACGCCATCACCAAAGAAATCAAAAGCCTCCAGCAAGACAGTCAAAATACAACAGCAGAATTCACCTTAGCACAGACTAATCAAGCAGAAAAAATCCAGCAGCTTGAAGCTAAATTGAATCGTTTGAACAACACCACTAAAGAAGATTGGAAGTTGGCTGAAGCTGAGTACCTAGTCCGCCTTGCCAATCAAAGGCTATTGCTGGAATCAGACAGTGCTGGCGCCGAAGCTCTGCTCAGCAATGCGGACAATATATTAAAAGAACTAGAAGACCCTATTTTCTTTAGTGCCCGAAAAGCGATTGCCAAGGACATACAATCACTGAAAGCCGTGAGCCAATTTGACCTAGAAGGCCATTATCTGCAACTGGACGCCTTATATGAGCTAATCCCTCAACTCCCACAGCGAGAACCCTCTAAAGCTTGGCAGGAATCCGCAAAACAAACAGAGCAAGCCCAACAAGAGTCCATTGAGCAAGCCAATGTATTTGCCAGCACCCTTGAAAAGCTTTGGTTATCCATACGCTCTCTTGTAGTGATTAATTATCAGCACAAGCCAATTGAAGCGCTTTTGCCACCCGCTGAATACCAGCAACTCATTACCGGCCTACAACTCCAAGTAGACGTGGCTCAAGTCGCGCTCGTCAAAGGTGAGAGCAATATCTACCAGCAAGCCCTTGCTCGTGTTGCCGGCGCGATTACAGAACACTTTGATACCGACTCTCAACGCGTCACAACCTTCTTGGCAAGTCTCACGGCATTACAGCAGATTAATCCAAATCCGGACTTACCTTTACCTAGAGATTCACTGCTTGCCATGCAATCTCTTATGAGTGAATGGAAACAACGCAGCTCAGTACAAAACACTGAAGCAAATTCAGAAGCGCCTGCTCAGACCCCAGCATTGGATAAAGAACCTAGCAATGCACCAGAAGACACGGCATCTTCAGCGACAGCCGCGCCAACGCAAGTTCCTAATCCACCACAGGAAGAGCCAACGACCAGCAATACACCTCCTGAACAGAGTGACAGCACCACGCTAAACACTGAAGTAACAGGAGAGCAGGTATGAGAAAGTTTCTCTTCTTACTGGTCATCATGATGGCGGTTGGCGGTGTATTAGGACTGCTAATGCGACAAGACAGCGGCTATGTTCTCATTGCCTATAATGGCGTTACCCTTGAAACCAGTTTATGGGTGTTGGTGGCGGCACTCATCGTGACATTATTTGTGTTGAGCTGGGTAAAGCGCATTTTGTTTATCACTTTAAGGCCGAGCAACTCACTGGCCAAAGTCACCGGTAACCTTGCTCAAAAACGCGCATCAAAAAATACCATTCGAGGCATGCTGGAGCTTATTGGGGGCAACTGGAATAAAGCAGAAAAACTGTTAACCAATAGTGCTGATCGTGTTCCTTACCCTTTGATCAACTACATTGGCGCGGCTTATGCTGCCAGTGAGCAAGAAGAGCATGAACGATCTAAATCCCTGCTTCGCAACGCCCATCAGGCAACCCCAGAAGCTGAGTTTGCCATCGGCTTTGCCCAAAGCCAAATACAGATGCGTCAAAAGCATTACGAGAGCGCTCTTGCTTCCTTGTTGCGTCTGCAGAAGCTCAAACCTAAACACAAACAAACCCTAAAAATGCTGGTTTCCGTGTACACCCAACTTAAAGATTGGGATGCTTTGCTTGCCCTAACACCGACGCTAAAGAAGTACGGCATTTTTGATAACGATAATATGTTTGAGTTAGAGCGCAATGCTTTCTTAGCACTGTTAGACAAGATGAAGTTTCGAAACAAAATGGGCGACAATAACAAAGAGCTCGTTCATGACATCGAAACCCTTTGGCGTAAACTTGACACCCTAGATCAAGATCAGCGTATGCAACAGCTTTATGCACAAACCCTGATCACCTTTGGAGATGAAGCCAAAGCTGAAAGCTTTATTCGCACCAGCCTAAACAAGAAGTGGTCCGAAGAGCTGATCTACGAATACGGCCAACTAACCGAAAACAATACTCGTAAACGCCTAAGTCAATGTGAAAGCTGGTTAAAGAAGCACACCGAGAGTGCTAACCTTTACTTAGTGTGCGGTCGACTCAGTCAATCATTACAGCTGTGGGGCAAAGCCCGTGACTATTACGAGCAAGCTTTCTCTTTAGACTCGCAGAATGAAGCAATGGCCGAACTTAGCCGTTTATTGCATGCACTAGGCGAAACACAAGCCAGCAACGAAATGCTAATGTTTAGCCTAAAACAAGCGAGCCATCATCTAAAAGAGCTGCCGCTGCCTCATCATTAATTAAGCACCATGGTTAAGAACGCAAAACGCCGCTAACAAACTAATGCTAGCGGCGTTTTTATTTACCTAAAGAATACTCTCTTAATCCTTTAACACCTTATTGAGCCACCGAACAATCACAGGCAATACTGAGGTTGGTATCTGTAAAGCACCAACCATGGGCAGAAAAGCCGGACCAAGTAATCCACCAGCAATACTGTAAGTAAGCAATACGTTACGATTAGCCGAAGTCAGGGCTGCGGTTAAGGCAACAGCTTTGCCACAACGTTGGTAAAAGCAATAAGCCAATCCAAAAAAGATACAACACAAGCCGATGGCAATAAGAAAATAGTTAAGGGCCATCCAAGGATCTTCATCAAACAATAAGCGGAAACTACCAACCAAACCGAAAGGAAAAGCAAACACCAACAAAATGGTATAAGGGGAGATTTTTGCCAACACCCGTTGTAGCTTCTCCTCTGGACAAAACCCATGCACGATAAATGAAATCAGCATGGGTCCAAAAATAAAAATGACTAAGCGAATAAAGTAGGTAACCAAATCAAGATCAATACGCCCTTCTTGAAATAGCAGCAAAGCCATCATAATACTAATAGGCAGCAAGAGTGTACTCGCAATAGTCATGGCCATAGCCCCTAAACTATCAAAGCCTAACGCTCTGATAATCGCAGGCGTGGCAAATAATGAGCCTGTTGCAGCCACCCCTACTACGGCCAGTAAAAGATCATGATCAAAACTCAGCAATTTGGCGAACAGTGCCACCACCAGCATCATCATAAAAGAATGCAACAAAGCATATCGCCACACAGCAAAGCTCTTCAGGCGCTCGACCAACAGTTTTTGCTTCATGCCTAGCAAAGTCAGAGCCATCAAGAAAAAAAGCACTATGGGTAAAAAGGGGAATATCGCCAGAGAAATTCCTGGGAGCAAGAAGCCTAAAACGGCAATAAGAAACATAAGCAATAGAGAGTGACGCACAACAAAAGCGAGCAAGAGACATTCCTTTGACTAGATCGACCAGCTATAGACCCGGCCTATTATTATTTTTTTGTACTAGAGAATAACTTATTATTTTCCGGCAGCTCAGCGATCTCAACAGGCCAGTTTTCACGAGCTCGGTCGAATTGATCACGCAATGCTACCAGTTCATCCCCAGAAGTCGTCAGGGTTTGATCACCCGCCTGTGGTTTTTTTATCTTCGGGAATGGAATTAAATTATTCTTCATAAATTATCTCTATTAAAGCATTCTCTAGATATCTATCGGCACTCTATGGATAATCTTAAGCAAACGCAACGGCGAACAACGGAACTTATATGAAATTTTTAATATCACCAGCAAAAACTCTAGATTTAACCTCACCGCCGACGGTGGAGGATAATAGCCAACCAAGCTTGCTCGAGCACTCTCAGGAGCTGATCGATACTATAAAAGATTACACTCCAGCACAAATTGCTAGTTTAATGAAACTTAGCGATAAATTGTCTTTATTGAATGTCTCACGCTACCAAGAGTGGCAACAGAGTCACACCCAAGACAATAGCCGACCAGCGGTTTACACCTTCATGGGTGATGTTTATACAGGTTTAGACGCCTACTCCCTTAGTGTCGAAGATATAGCTTATGCCCAGAAAAACCTCCGTATCCTCAGTGGTTTATACGGCCTATTGAAACCGCTAGATCTAATGCAAGCTTATCGCTTAGAGATGGGGACCAAGCTGACCAATAACCGAGGTAGCAACTTATATCAATTCTGGGGCGATATTATTGTTGATAAACTCAACAGTGAATTAGAAGACGGTGAACTTGTGGTAAACCTGGCCTCAAATGAATACTTTAAAGCCGTCAATAAGAAGAAGTTAGCGGCTCGCTTGATCAGCCCCAACTTTTTAGATGAAAAGAATGGTCAGTTCAAAGTGATCAGCTTTTACGCCAAGAAAGCCCGAGGGTTAATGGCTCGCTACCTGATTGAAAACCGCTGCCAAACTTTGGCGGACATCCAAGCGTTCGATCTAGCGGGTTATCGCTTTGACCCAGAGCAATCAACGCCTGACGCTCCGATATTTGTTCGCCCAGAAAGCGCACAATAAAACCACAACCATAGCTAAGGGGCTTATTTCCCCTTAGCTATAAAACCTCAAAGCTAGCTTTAGGAATAATGCCCTAAAGTGACCCTATCGTTGCCGCCATAGTCTCGAAAGCTTTCTATTTGCTCGTAACCTTCTGCGGCCAATATTTCTCGAACCTGTGCCGCTTGATCATAGCCATGCTCAAAAATCAAACAAGCCCCCTGAGCTAAATAAGCTTTTGCTTGCATAACAATATGACGAATATCCGCGAGACCATGCTCTTCTGCTATCAAGGCCGTTTTAGGTTCAAAACGCACATCACCTTGCTCTAAATGTTGATCCGCAGGGTCAATATAGGGGGGATTAGAGACGATGAGATCGAATGGCGCTTCGCTCTCCAACTGCTCAAACCAGCTACTCTGTCTAAAATGAACACTCAAATCATGACGCTGGGCATTACGCCTTGCCAATGCCACTGCCTCATCAATAAGATCTACCCCAATTACTTGGGCATGATGACACTCTGATGCCAGAGCTAATGCAATCGCTCCTGTACCAGTACCCAAATCTAAAATACGGCTAGCCGCTTGAGAGGGCACCTTAGTCAAAGCAACCTCTACCAAACGTTCCGTATCCGCCCGGGGAATTAAGGTACAAGGGCTGACTTCGAGATCCAATGTCCAGAACGCCTGCCGTTCTAAAATATAAGCGATTGGCTCCCCTGTTAAGCGACGCGCCAGTAGCGCTTCAAAAGCCACCAGCTGTACGTCATCAACAACTTTATCGGGCCAAGTGTAAAAATAAGACGTAGAGACTTCTAACACTTGCGCCAATAATAACTGCGCATCAAGCAAAGCACTTTCATAAAAAGGCGCTAAGCGCTGACTCGCACTTTTCAGCAGCGCTTCTATTTGCATGGCTTAGTTATCGCCACTTAATGTCGCAAGCTGCTCCGCCTGGAATTCATTCACCAAAGGGTTGATCAACACATCCAAATCACCGGTAACGATTTCATCCAATTTGTATAAGGTTAAGTTAATACGGTGATCGGTAACTCGCCCTTGAGGATAATTATAGGTACGGATACGTTCCGATCTGTCACCACTGCCCACTAGGGATTTACGCGCTTCGGATTGCTCGCTGGCTGCTTTTTCTTGCTCAGCAGCCAACAAACGAGACGCTAACAAGGACATGGCTTTAGCACGGTTTTTATGCTGTGAACGCTCTTCCTGACACTCCACAACAACACCCGTTGGAATATGCGTTAAACGGATCGCTGAGTCGGTTTTGTTAACATGCTGACCACCCGCACCAGAGGCTCTGAAGGTATCAATACGCAAATCCGCTTTGTTGATATTGATATCCGCCACTTCGTCCATTTCTGGCATTACTGCCACGGTACAAGCAGAGGTATGAATACGACCTTGGGATTCTGTTGCTGGTACACGTTGTACGCGGTGGGCACCGGATTCAAACTTCAATTTTGAATAAGCACCTTCCCCAACAATACGAGCGATGACTTCTTTGTAACCACCATGTTCACCTTCGCTGGCGCTAACGATTTCAACTTTCCAACGTTGAGTTTCCGCATAACGGGAATACATACGGAACAGATCACCAGAGAAGATAGATGCTTCATCACCACCTGTCCCCGCACGTACTTCTAAGAAAACGTTTCGCGAGTCATTCGGGTCTTTCGGAAGCAAAAGTTTTTGTAGGGTCAGCTGCAACTCTTCTTTCTGCACCTGTCCCTCTTTCATTTCTTCGACGCCCATCTCTTTAATATCGGGATCGGAGTCGGTCATCATCACTTCAGCTTCTAGCAAGTTTTCTTCAACTTGCTGATATTCATTGAAACATTTCACCACAGGCTCTAATTCCGCATACTCTTTTGAATAAGCACGGAACAAGTCCTGATCCATAATAACTTCAGCAACACCTAACAGGGCCGCTAACTCTTCGTAACGATCAGACAAGCTTTCTAATTTTGATTTTATCGATTGTTTCATTTTTTAATGGTCTTTTTCTTCGTCTATACCCAATACACTCGATGCGATGTTCAACGCTTGCTGATCAGCATCCGCCCCGGCATCACGCAAATAGCGAGTGGGGGCATGAATGAGTTTGTTCATTAATCCATGAGCCAGTTTCGTCATCACTTGCTCTGGTGCTTGGCCTGTTTCTAGGCTTTTTAGTGCTTTTTCTAATTCTTGATTCTTGATGGATTCCGCCGCTTGGCGAAAGGTAACAATTAAATCGGAGACTTTTCTCGACTCCAGCGCTCGCAGGTAGAGTTCTACCCCTTCATCAATAATGCTCTCTGCCGCTTTCGCGGCATCTTGCCTTGCTTTGACATTTTCTTCAATAACCGAATGCAAATCGTCGACTGTGTACAAGTACGCATCTTTTACTTCTTCAACTTCAGGCTCAATATCTCGTGGCACGGCAATATCCACCAACAAGATAGGCGCATGGCGACGCTGAGCCGTAGCCCGCTCCACCATACCTTTACCGATAATAGGTAATTGGCTGGCAGTGGAGGAAATAACAATATCAGCCTGTGACAAATAGTCACCAATATCCCCAAGCAGGATAGCTTCTGCCTGAAGATCTGTGGCTAACTTCTCGGCACGGGCTAACGTTCGGTTAGCAACGATCAGACGTTTAACGCCGTTTTCTTTCAAATGCCTTGCCACCAACTCTATCGTTTGGCCGGCACCAATCAGTAATGCGGTACTTTGGCGGATATCAGCAAATATTCTCTGCGCCAGACTAACGGCAGCAAAAGCGATGGAAACAGGATTCTCGCCAATGGCCGTGTCTGTTCGTACACGCTTGGCGATGGAGAAAACACGCTGAAATAACGACTCTAATTCTGAGCCTAAACACGTCCCTTCTTGGGAAACCGCATAAGCAGATTTTACCTGCCCTAGAATTTGCGGTTCACCTAAAACTAAAGAGTCTAACCCTGAGGCAACACGCATAACGTGACGCACACTATCGGCTTCGAAATGTGAATAACAGTATTTTCGTAAGTCTTGTTTATCTAATCCATGATACTCGGCTAACCAATCAATGATTTGAGCAATGCGCTCTTCATTATCCACAGAGCAATAAAGCTCGGTACGGTTACAGGTAGACACAATCACTGCTTCATTTGCCTTTTGGTCAGCAACCAAGGAAGACAAGGCATTTATCATTTTCTCAGGGGCAAAAGCCACGCGTTCACGTATCGCTACAGGCGCAGTTTTATGGTTAACACCCACAGTAATTAGCGGCATCAGGAAACTCTTATAAAAGAACGAGATCTTAAGATCATGAAAGGAGGAGACATTGCCCCAACACGACTTTTCGTTATAAAAACTGTATTATACGAGAATTTGATTGCTTTTCTAACCTGTTAGTTCAATAAAACTAATAGGAATATTTCATAGCAATAGCTGACAGAAGCAGCTACGAACGATAATATAATTCATTGAAATCATATTTTTGAGAAAATGATGCCCTTAAGCATGAAAGCGAAGATCATAGAGACACGCTTGCTATTGATAAAATCATCAATGGTCAGCCTGTTATCGCTTATTGCTTTATTAGGTTGCGGCACGACTTCCGAGAAAAACCCAACTAGCCACTTAGCTTCTACACCTTCATCAAGTGAAGCAAACCAGCCAACTCCACATCTTGAGGATCTACTCAGCGCTGAGTTTACATTACAACGAGTCGGAGCGGATGCGGCTTATCCACAGTTTTACGAGCTCGCACTCCAATCAAAAGAGTTAGAGCTCACTAAACGACTAACAGAGATCGCCTTAGCCACTCGCAACACGTCTCACGTCGTCGACAGCACAGGCCTGTGGCTGACCATTGACCCTCAGGATCCCGAAGCTTATGCGATCAAAATGCAAGCCTTATTAAAAGCTCATCAGCCGACGGCAACGGCGAACATGCTTAGAGATGCACTAGATAATCAAGCATCACTTGAATTTTTGCCTGCTTTTTTAGAGAAAAATCTAAATGAGAACAGTCTAATAAGCACTCTGGCAGATGCCCTCAAACTGCTACCAGAGCTTCAACCACAAAACAAATACGTGCAACTTACTCGGGCACGTATACATTACCTTGATGGTCAATACCCTCAAGCCATTAGCATCACCAAACAATTACTTAAAAATCATCAGTACAAAGATGAAAATACCTTTCTAATTCTTGCTTACAGCCAAGAGAAAATGGGCAATCTAAAAGCAGCCATAAAAGCTTTGCAAGCCTCTTTAGATAATCACCCAGAAAGCCTAGATACGTTAACACCGTTATTAGAATTCCTCGTACAAGGTAAAGAACCAGATACTGCTTATAAAACCTACCAAGACTATAAAGTCAGCTCGACACATAAATTTCCCCTCGCCATTAGTTTTAGCAGTGTTCTTCTTAAATTCGAACACCCTGATTTAGCGTTAAAAGTGCTCGAAAAGCTTCCTAATACAGAACAAAGACTGGCTGAACAAGCCACCTACCTTTCTGCTCAAGCATTAGCTCGATTAGACCGCAAAGCAGAAGCCATTCAAAAAATGGAGGCCGTTGAAGGCGTGCTCCGCTCTAGTGCAACCAACCAAATAGCAGTGTGGTTATACGATGAAGCTAGAGAAGAAGAAATCAATACTATGATACTGCGTCGCCTTCAAAGAGAGAGCGCCCCAGAAGAAATTGCTAATATTAGCCAATTACATCAAGAAAAAGGCAAGAGCCAACTTTCCTTGGAACTACTCACTAGGGCTTTAAACAGTTACCCCGAATCCAATATGCTGCGCTACCAGAAAGCGCTGTTGTGCGATTCTCTAGATCTTTGGCAAGATGCCATTACAGAGTTTAAAACCCTTTTATCCAAAGACCCTCACAACCCGCAATACCTTAATGCGCTTGGCTACACTTTACTCATCCGCACGCCAAACTTAAAAGAAGCTATGGGCTATATTGAATTAGCTTACGAGCAATCAAATAATGACCCAGCCATTATCGACAGTTTAGGCTGGGGCTTCTTCCTCATGAACGAATTAGAACAAGCCGCTTATTATTTGAAAAAAGCCTGGTCTATTCTTCCTGACCCTGAAATTGCGGCACATTACGGGGAGTCTTTGTGGAAGCAAAAGAATTATCAGCAAGCCATTAACGTCTGGCAAGCGGCTTTAAAAGAGTCGCCCAATTCAGCTTTATTGTTAGACACTATCAATAGGCTTTCACCGACGCTCATACAATTCGCCTCTCAACCGTCTGCCAATACACCGGAGCAGTAAACATGCTTTTCAGAGTTTTTTTTCTCATTTTCGCCAGCTGTTTACTTATTGCGTGTAGTAGCCAACCCTCTGGCCCTAGTACACCGCCACCGACGAACGCTGCTAACATTATTGCTTGGGATATTTCAGGGCGCATCGGCATCCGCACTCAAGATGACGCGTTATCTGGAAACTTTAGCTGGCAGAAAAGCGCCGAAACCTTTGATCTCAATATTTCAGGGCCATTTGGACAAGGCGCCACTTCTTTAGTAAAAGAAAAAGACGCTTTGGTTACCCTAGCCTACGATGATAAAACCGTTATGGGAGAGAGTGCTAAGCAGTTATTAGAGGATGAGCTAGGTTGGGCTTTCCCTGTCGAACAGGTTGCTTACTGGGTTCGAGGTTTAACCAGCCCAAATTCTGCTGCAGTGATTATTCCATCGGACGAGAATTTGGAGCAGATCCATCAAATTGATCAAGATGGCTGGCTGATCGAATATAAAAGCTTTACAACGGTAAGCGAGCTAGAGCTACCCCAAAGAATTCAAATTTCAAAAGCACCTTATAGAGTGAACCTAATCATTAATCATTGGACCATTCAATAAACTAATGAAACTCCCCTCCCCAGCAAAATTAAATTTATTTTTACACATCACAGCACAAAGGGAAGACGGATATCATAACCTGCAAACCGTTTTCCAATTTATTGATCTCTGCGACCAGCTAGAATTTAAATTAACCCATGATGGTGACATTCGATTGGCACCAGAAATCCCTGACCTACCCTGTGAGCAAAACCTTATTTATAAAGCAGCCAAACTCTTACAGGCCTATCGTCAGGCACCTACTTCAGGCATCAAAATAACCTTGGAGAAACAATTACCTATGGGTGGGGGGATTGGTGGTGGCAGCTCGAACGCAGCAACTACTTTACTAGCACTTAATACACTCTGGAACTGTCAACTGAGCCTAGAGGAACTGGCTAAAATTGGCTTAACTCTAGGGGCCGATGTCCCCGTTTTTGTAATGGGTTTTGCGGCCTTTGCAGAAGGTGTCGGCGAACAATTATTACCTGTTGAACCAGACACACCTTACTATTTGCTCGTAAAACCCAATTGTCATGTATCTACCGCTCAAATTTTTACCGATAAGTATTTGACAAGAGACACCCCTCCCATCAAAATATCGCACGCCTTGACACTGGACGGGCATAATGACTGTCTAGAGGTGGTAAAAAAACACAATCCTGAAGTAAATGAAGCCTTTTCATGGTTACAACAACATGGAAACGTTAAGTTGACCGGTACGGGTGCATGCCTATTTATGGCCCTCCCCTCAAGAGCAGAAGCCGAAAGGCTAAAACTCATGGTTCCGGACAAATGGCAGGCTTGGGTTTGCAAAGGGTGTAATAGGTCACCAGCTCATAAAGCATTAGACCAGTGGATAGAGCATAATAGAGGTGTGTAGTCATAATAATCTACACCCTTCGCCAGTCTATTTTCATCGCTACAAAATACAAGGGTATACACAGTGTCCAAGTTGATGGTTTTTACCGGTAATGCAAACCCTGAACTCGCTCGCAGAGTGGTACGCCGTCTAGGGCTACCAATCGGAAATGCAACAGTAGGTAAGTTTAGCGACGGAGAGATTACGGTCGAGATTAATGAAAATGTTCGCGGTAAAGACGTTTTCATCATTCAATCTACATGCGCCCCTAGTAACGATAATTTAATGGAGCTCATCGTCATGGCAGATGCCTTACGTCGAGCTTCTGCAACACGAGTTACTGCCGTTATCCCTTACTTCGGATATGCGCGCCAAGATCGTCGAGTACGCTCTGCTCGTGTGCCAATTACGGCTAAAGTTGTAGCGGATATGATTTCTGCTGTTGGCATCAACCGAGTTTTAACGGTTGATTTGCACGCAGATCAGGTTCAAGGGTTCTTTGATATCCCTGTGGACAACGTTTACGCAACACCATTGTTGCTGGACGATCTGCAACGTCAAGGCCACGAGAATATTACCGTGGTTTCTCCTGATGTTGGCGGTGTTGTTCGTGCTCGTGCCTTTGCGAAGTTACTTGATGATGCTGACTTGGCTATCATCGACAAACGTCGCCCACGCGCAAACGAAGCGCAAATCATGCACCTTATCGGTGATGTGGAAGGCAAGACCTGTGTATTGGTCGATGATATGTGTGATACCGGCGGCACCTTGTGCGCTGCTGCGAAAGCACTAAAAGAACATGGTGCGTCCAAAGTACTCGCGTACTGTACACACCCTGTGTTATCTGGCAAAGCCATTGATAACATTTCGAATTCTGTGCTCGATGAGTTGGTTGTGACTGATACCATCCCATTGACACCTGAGGCACTTAAGTGTCCTCAAATACGCCAGTTGTCGATGTCTGACATCATGGCGGAGGCGGTTCGTCGCGTATGCAACGAAGAGTCTATCAGTGCCATGTTTGGGGCCTAAACCAAACACTTTCGCTCGGAATGGGTCGCAGTTCTGGGCACAACTTTATTATTTATTAGGAAATAACCATGACATTATCTATTAATGCCGTAGCACGTAATCTAGAAGGTAAAGGTGCGAGCCGCCGCCTTCGCAAAGAAGGTCAAGTACCTGCTGTAATTTACGGCGGCGATGTTGCCCCTCAATCTGTTTCTTTCAAAGACAACGAACTGCTTAAAGCAGTTTCTACTCCTGGCTTCCTTACTGGCCTAGTAGAAGTTTCTGTTGAAGGTAAAACTGAACAAGTATTGGTTAAAGCACTTCAGCGTCACCCAGCTAGTGGCGACGTTATGCACATGGACCTTCAACGCGCTCAAGCTGATAAAGTGATCACTACTCGTGTTCCTCTAAACTTCATCAACGCTGCGAAAAGTGAAGGTGTTAGCAAGCAAGGTGGTCGTTTGACTATCGAAGCGAAATTGGCAGAAGTTCGTTGCCTACCAGCTAACCTACCTGAAGCTTTGACTATCGATGCTATCGACGGTCAACTTGGTCAAATCTTCCACTTGTCTGATGCTCAGCTTCCTGAAGGCGTTGAGTTAGTTGCTTTGCTTAAAGGCGAAGACCACGATCAGCCAATCGGTCGTATCGACAAGTCTAAGCGTTAAGAGCATTGAAGGCAGTATTGTGGCAGGTTTCAAATTATTAGTCGGTCTGGGTAATCCAGGCAGCGAATACGAGAACACTCGCCATAATGCTGGCGCTCAGTGGATAGAGGCATTGGCTCGTCAGAGCCAATGCCTTTTACGTTCTGACAAGAAGTTTTCAGGACTGTTTGGTAAAGTTTCTATAGCTGGTGAAGAATGCTATCTACTCATTCCCACCACCTATATGAATTTAAGTGGCAAGGCGGTTCAAGCGGTTTGCCAATTCTATAAAGTCCTTCCTCAAGAAGTCCTCGTCGTCCATGACGAATTGGACATTCCACCTGGCAGCGTTAAATTAAAACAAGGTGGCGGCCACGGCGGCCACAATGGCTTAAAAGACATTATCGCGAAACTTGGCAACAACAAAGAATTTGCACGCTTAAGGCTTGGCATAGGCCACCCAGGGCATGCCAGCCAAGTAGCAAATTATGTTCTTAAAAAGGCCGCGCCAGATGAGTACGCTAAAACCATGCAAACGATCGATGAATCGTTGCGCTACGTTGATGACATAGTTAAAGGTGACTTAAACCGTGTCATGAATCAACTACACAGCTTTAAAGCATAATCACACACATTATTCAGGATCTTCATTATGGGTTTTAATTGCGGCATCGTTGGCTTACCTAACGTTGGTAAATCCACTCTTTTCAATGCTTTAACCAAAGCAGGTATTGGTGCAGAGAACTTCCCTTTTTGTACCATAGAACCAAACGCTGGCATCGTTGCTATGCCAGACCCTCGCCTTGATGCTCTAGCAGAAATCGTTAAGCCTGAGAAAGTGCTGGCGACGACCATGGAATTTGTTGATATTGCAGGCTTAGTAGAAGGCGCTTCCAAAGGTGAAGGTCTGGGTAATAAATTCCTAGCCAACATACGTGAAACCGATGCTATTGCCCATGTTGTCCGTTGTTTTGAAGACGACAATGTTATCCACGTATCAAACCACGTGAACCCAAAAGCCGATATCGAAGTTATTAACCTTGAGCTTATCTTTGCTGACATTGAGTCGATTGATAAGCAATTACTGCGCACCGGTAAAAATGCAAAAAGCGGTAACAAAGAAGCCATTGCCCACAAAGCTTTCCTTGAAAGCATTAAAGAGCACTTAGAAAACGGCTTACCTGTGCGCTCTATGGACCTTACTGACGACCAGAAAAAAGAAGTTAAGCTTCTTCATCTGTTGACCACTAAGCCTACCATGTACATTGCTAACGTCTCTGAGGATGGTTTTGAGAACAACCCTTACCTAGACGAAGTAAAAGCCATTGCAGCCTCTGAAAACGCCGTAGTCGTGGCTATCTGCAATCAACTTGAAGCTGAAATTTCTGAACTAGACGCAGAAGAAATGAAAGAGTTTCTTGATGAAATGGGTATGGAAGAACCAGGTCTAGATCGCGTTATCCGCGCAGGGTATGAGTTACTAAATCTTCAAACATACTTCACCGCTGGGGTAAAAGAAGTTCGCGCTTGGACCGTTAAACAAGGTGCAACTGGCCCTCAAGCAGCAGGGGTTATTCATACGGACTTCGAGAAAGGTTTCATCCGTGCTGAAGTGGTGGGTTACGAAGATTTCATCCAATATAAGGGCGAAAATGGCGCCAAAGAAGCTGGCAAATGGCGCCTAGAAGGAAAGGATTATATTGTCAAAGATGGCGATGTGATGCATTTCCGCTTCAATGTTTAATTAATATCAAGAATTTAACAAAAACACTTGACCCATTAACGGGTTATATGAATAATATCGCGCCACAGAGACAGCAGATCGTTTTACGAAAACTGTTTTTGTGTGTGTCTGTTGGGGTATAGCCAAGCGGTAAGGCAACGGGTTTTGATCCCGTCATGCGTAGGTTCGAATCCTGCTACCCCAGCCACAGACATGGCTATGTAGCTCAGTTGGTTAGAGCACATCACTCATAATGATGGGGTCACTAGTTCGAATCTAGTCATAGCCACCAATTCGATAATTGGGGTATAGCCAAGCGGTAAGGCAACGGGTTTTGATCCCGTCATGCGTAGGTTCGAATCCTGCTACCCCAGCCATCGTCACACAGAATTAGGCTATGTAGCTCAGTTGGTTAGAGCACATCACTCATAATGATGGGGTCACTAGTTCGAATCTAGTCATAGCCACCATTCTAATTCTTTTCTATTGGGGTATAGCCAAGCGGTAAGGCAACGGGTTTTGATCCCGTCATGCGTAGGTTCGAATCCTGCTACCCCAGCCAGAAAATCTTCTTTCCTTCATATTCTTTATTTATCTGGATTTTGTTTGTACACAACCTATAATGTGTCTAAACCTTTCTGTTTCTAAAATATGGATTTATGAAAATGAAAAAAGCCCTTTTACTCGCATCTGTAACTGCTGTTCTTAGTGCCAACACTGCTTATGCCGATCTACTTGGCGCTAACGCTGAATTTGGTATCTTTAAATCTGAAAACACACTGACAACTAATGACAGTTCTGAATTCAATCTTGAAGATGAGTCAGGCCAATACTTTAGTGCGGATGTGCAACACTTTATCCCACTTATTCCAAACGTCCGTGTTGACGCCTTCAGCCTAAGCACGACAGGCACATCAACAACTGCTGGCGTTTCTTCTACGGCTAAGCTAGACATCGAAACGAAAGACATCACAGGCTACTATGGTCTAGGGCTACTATGGGTAGGTGTTGAAGGTGGTTTAACCGTCCGTAATCTTGAAATGGACTACGATGTTGGTGGAAGTACAACCTCTATCAGTGAATCAGCAATTCCTATGCTATATCTTGCCGCTACTATTGATATCCCTGGAACAGGCATCACCATTGCTGCTGAATCCAAAACTGTTTCATCTTTTAGCGATGTAACCATTACGGATGAAACTTTCAAAGTCCAGTACAGCACGCCTTTCTTAGTGGGTGTTGAAGCAGGTTACCGTAGCATTGAGCAAGAAGTTAAAAATACAGAATCTAAAAACTCAGGCTACTTTATCGGTGTAACAGTAGACATTTAATCGCGACCGATTTAATTGCAAAAAACCTCTAACCTAGACAGTTAGAGGTTTTTTTATATCTCACTGCATGACTTTTACTATTTACTAAAGCAAATAAGCTCATCTTTTACTTGCGCTTTAATCTGGTCACCACTCAAAAATTTACCCGCCAGCAGATCGTTCGCCAATGGGTTTTCAATCCACTGTTGAATCGCACGTTTCAAAGGCCTCGCTCCGTAGATTGGGTCGTAACCCACCTCAGAGAGTTTATCCAGCACTTGCTCACCAAGCTCTAGGGTCAAGCCCATTTCTTCTAAACGCTGATTCAAGTGAGCTAACTGAATACTGGCGATACCCTTAATTTGAGACTGCAGTAATGGATGAAACACTACCGTTTCATCAATACGGTTGATGAACTCAGGACGGAAATGCCCTGACACCACGTCCATGACTCGAGATTTAATCTCTTCATATTGCTCATTAGAACGGAAATCTTGAATGACATCTGAGCCTAGATTTGAAGTCATTACTACAACTGTATTTCTAAAATCTACTGTGCGGCCCTGACCATCCGTTAAGCGACCATCATCCAGCACTTGCAATAGGATGTTAAACACATCAGGGTGAGCTTTCTCAACCTCATCGAGCAGTAACACAGAGTATGGCCGACGACGTACTGCTTCGGTTAAATAACCACCCTCTTGATAGCCAACATAACCCGGTGGCGCACCGATTAAACGTGCCACGGAATGTTTCTCCATGAATTCGGACATATCGATACGTACCATGGCTTGCTCGGTATCAAACAAGAAGCGAGCCAGTGATTTACACAACTCTGTTTTACCCACCCCTGTAGGCCCTAGAAACAAGAAAGAGCCATTTGGGCGGTTAGGATCAGCTAAACCTGAGCGTGAGCGCCTAACCGCATTAGAGACCGCTGAAACCGCTTCTTCTTGCCCTATCACCGACTGATGCAAGGCACTTTCCATAGCTAATAACTTATCACGCTCCCCTTCGAGCATTTTATCCACTGGTATGCCAGTCCAACGGGAAACAACGGTAGCGATCTCTTCCTCCGTTACTCGGCGTTTAAGCAACTGCATTTCAGTGGTTTCTTCCATTTGGCTGGCTTTCTCAATTTCCGTTTCCAGCATTGGAATAATACCGTATTGAAGTTCCGACATTTTAGCCAGATTACCTTCACGGCGTGCCTCTTCCATTTCATGACGAACGGCTTCGAGCTCTTCTTTTAGCTTCTGCGCCCCTTGCACAGCGGCTTTTTCGGAATTCCAAATCTCTTCTAAATCACTAAACTGCTTTTGTAGACTGGCGATTTCCTCTGACAATTCAACTAAACGCTGTTTAGAGGCTTTATCTGTTTCCTTCTTAAGCGCTTCTTGCTCTATTTTTAACTGAATGAGACGACGCTCTAAACGATCCATATTTTCTGGCTTAGAGTCCATTTCCATACGGATACGGCTGGCAGCTTCATCAATCAAATCAATGGCTTTATCTGGCAATTGACGATCCGTGATATAGCGCTGTGAAAGCTTGGCTGCTGCGATGATAGCCGAGTCAGTAATATCGACCCCATGATGCACTTCATAACGCTCTTTTAGACCCCGTAGAATCGCAATGGAATCCAACACACTTGGCTCTTCCACCAGCACCTTTTGGAAACGACGCTCAAGGGCAGCATCTTTTTCAATATACTGTCGATATTCGTCTAGGGTTGTGGCGCCCACACAATGCAGCTCACCACGAGCCAGTGCAGGTTTAAGCATATTGCCTGCATCCATAGAGCCTTCTGATTTACCGGCACCGACCATGGTGTGTATTTCATCAATGAAGAGAATAATCTGGCCTTCTTGCTTAGAGAGCTCACTTAATACTGCTTTAAGACGTTCCTCAAATTCACCACGGTATTTTGCCCCAGCGATCAAGGTGCCCATATCTAACGACAAGACTCGCTTATTTTTTAGCCCCTCGGGCACCTCACCATTGATAATACGCTGAGCAAGCCCTTCCACAATGGCGGTTTTACCCACCCCAGGCTCACCAATCAATACTGGATTATTCTTACGGCGACGCTGCAGCACTTGAATAGTTCGACGAATTTCATCATCTCGACCAATCACTGGATCGAGCTTGCCTTGGGCAGCGCGCTCGGTTACATCTACCGTATATTTGTCCAGAGCTTGACGATTTTCTTCAGCATTAGGGTCGTTAACTGTATCGCCACCACGTACTTGATCAATTATGGTTGAGATATCAGCTTTGGTTATGCCGGAAGCCTTAAGCGCTTTGGCTAGATCATCCTTGCCATCAAACATAGCCATAAGCATTAATTCGGATGATATGAACTGATCTTTGCGTTTCTGCGCTTCTTTATCAGCAAGGTTTAACAAACGGCCCACTTCTGGAGACATCTGTACATTGCCATCATGGTCTTGTACTTGTGGAAGTCGCGTCAGTAATCCATTCAAACTTTCACGGAAACTGCCTACAGAAAGACCAGCTTGCTGCAAGATAGGTCGCACACTGCCACCTTGCTGGTCCAGCAAAGAAATCAGAATATGCACAGGTTCGATATAGGTGTGATCGTGCCCAAGTGCGACAGATTGGGCATCTGATAGGGCTAGTTGAAGCTTACTGGTTAAACGGTCGATTCTCATGGTGACCTCCTGACTACAAATAAGGTTGAGTAACTCTATGAGCCTTTAATAGGCCCAAAAAGTTACTTTTCAATAGCAGGGTGTCATTTTTTTGACAGTCCAATATTTACGCGAGTGAATTACTCTTCAAACCAAATAACCGATGCCATTCGGCCTGTTTTGCCATCACGACGATAGGAGTAAAAACGGTCTTTTTCTAGGTAAGTACAAAACTCGCCTCCGTATACATTGGTCACACCCACCATGGCAAGGCGCTGCTTGGCTAACAGATACAAATCCCCCAACCACTTTCCATTATCTTTTTGTGTGAAAGCCTGCTCGGCTTCTGGGTCTTTCTCCATAAAAGCCTCACGCACTTCAGGGCCTACTTCAAATGCCTCTGGCCCTATGGCAGGCCCAAGCCAAGCCATAACCTCTTGCCCTTCAAATGCCATCAAGGTTTGTTCTATAACGCCTTCACAAAGCCCTCGCCAGCCTGCATGGGCAGCTGCCACCTGTGTCCCAGCAAGATTACAGAAAAGTACCGGTAGGCAATCTGCCGTCAGGACCGCGCACACCTGCTGCTGAGTGGCGGTGAACGCCGCATCCGAGGTGACATCACTACAAGAAGAAGGTAGTTTTTTTACACCTGTACCATGCACTTGGTTTAACCAAACAAGGGAGTCCGGCATGGCAATAGCTTGAGCAAATAAATAACGATTCTGGGCTACATGATCGGGCTTGTCTCCCACATGACCACCAAGATTAAGAGAGTCAAACTCTCCCTCACTTACACCCCCTAAACGGGTCGACACATAAGCCTTAACATTCGTAGGTGCAGGCCATTCAGGCGTTAAAAATCGCTTTGTACTTGTCATAGTAGAACCTTATTAAAGGCGAGATTAGGGATAGAAATAATGAGAGACATTAGCAACTTAAGCGCCATACCGACAACTTTTTTACCAGTTTTTTACGACTCAACAGACTTGGAGAGAATGCAATGATATCGAAGGAGGAAAAGAGATCAGCAAACTCTAAGTTTATGAGTTCGTAAAAAAGGAGCTGATTAGGAAGGAAGCAGCCCCAAGATACTGAGACTGCATTGTAGTTATCTGTTGGCTAGAAATACTCTGAATCGTTACTGCCTGATTCAACCATATCGGTTTTAAGAGAAGCGAGCAGTTGCTGCATATCTTCAGGCAAGTCAATCTCCCACTCCATCCACTCCCCAGTGATTGGGTGAGCCAATTCAAGCTTTTTCGCATGCAGGGCTTGGCGACGGAAGTGACGTAAGGATTCCTGCAATTCCGGAGAACAAGCCTTAGGCATTTTTAAGCGACCGCCGTATTGCGGATCACCCACTAACGGGTATTGAATAAAGGCCATGTGCACACGAATTTGGTGGGTTCGGCCGGTTTCCAGCTTCAAGCGCACGTGTGTGTGATTTTTATAGCGCTCCACTAAACGGTAGTGTGTTACGGCATCTTTACCATTAACAGGTTCTACCGCTTGTTTCTGGCGATTATGAGGGTGACGACCAATAGGCTCATCGACTATGCCGCCACCTGTCATCACACCAATCGTGATGGCTTCGTATTCGCGCCCCATGCTGCGTTCTTGCAATTGCGCAACCAGATCCGTTTGAGCCGCCAGTGTTTTGGCTACCACCATAAGACCTGTGGTGTCTTTGTCTAAGCGATGCACGATACCAGCCCTTGGAATATGAGCGGTTTCTGGTGCATGGTGCAAGATGGCGTTCATCAAGGTACCATCACGGTTACCTACTGCAGGATGGACCACTAAACCCGCAGGCTTATTAACAATGATGATATCGTCGTCTTCATAGACAATATCCAATGGCATGTCCTGAGCCTCATGGTCTTCTTGATCTTCAATCAAGACATCCAATGAAACCACTTCACCACCAAACAACTTTTCTTTAGGTTTGGTCACCTTGCCATCTACTTTTAGCTCGCCTTCTTTGATCCAAATTTTTATTCTCGAACGAGAATAATCGCTAAAAAGTTCTGTCGCGATTTGATCAAATCGGTTGCCGCTCAAATCGAACGGTACCTGGGCTTCTTTTACTATGCGCTCTGCCATACAATGTACTTATGCTTGTTGTTCAAGGCCTCTAGAAAGTATCATAGGGGCCTAATGTGAAAAAAACGTGTAGCGCCTTGTTCTTCATTTTTTTTCGTAATATAACGCTACAAATGCCGATTGAGGCCAATCTACTACTTTACCAAGGTTTTTATTATACATGGGATTTCATCACTCGTTGCTCCGATTCGTCGGAATCATTAGTTTTTCTTTGCTTGTCGTCGCTTGTTCTAGCAAGCCAGTCCACGAACCAGACCTTCCTGAGCAGGTTTACTACGATAAAGCTCAACAAGCCATTGCTGACAATCTTCCCGTCACAGCCATTAAGCACTTAAAAGATTTGGATTCTCGCTATCCTTTTGGGGAATACAGCACCCGCGCAGAACTAGATCTTATTTACGCTCAATACGAAGCGGGCGAGTATATTGCAGCACATGCTACTGCCGACCGTTTCATCAAGAACTATCCTAATCATGAGCTTTTAGATTATGTGTACTATATGCGTGCGCTGTCTACCTATACAGGCACTCAGACTCTAGTCGCACGCTATCTGAACATTGACCCTAGTGATCGAGATTCAAAGGAGTTCACACAGTCCTTCAATGAATTAGGGGATTTATTGGCACGCTACCCAAATAGCCAATATGCGCCAGATGCAAAAGCAAGAATGCAGCACTTACGTGAAATTCTAGCCAGACATGAGACTCAGGTTGCGTTTTACTACCTTAAGCGCCAAGCGCCTCTTTCTGCTTTACGACGCAGCCAAGAAGTCATCCAACACTATCCGAGCAGTTTAGCTGTTGAAAGGGCTTTAGCCATTAGCGTGCAGTCTTACTATGATTTGAATCAAGAAGATTTGGCCAAGCTAAATATCAGCGTATTACAAAACAACTACCCAAACACTGAGTATTTAGATGAGTCGGGGAATTTCATTGCGTTAAGTTTACCAAGCGATGCGGATCCAGGCTTCTTATACTGGATAACCTTTGGTCTAATTGACTAATAATAACCCGGCGTATATCCCACGTTAAGGAATATACGCCTTTTATCTTATGGGAAAACAATCTCTTCCTGCCCACTTTGCCAAGGTTGGTATTTTTTCATTACCAATTCAAATACCTTAGAATCTAGAAACCTCTTTAACCAAGCCTTTACCGCATCATATTCACTATTATTAAACCAAGTCGCATCCACGCCAGAAAATTGACGAATAAAAGGAAAGACCGCAATATCCGCTAGACTAATCTCTTCACCGAGTAGAAATGATTGTTGGTTTAAGCGCTCATTTAGGCGATGTAAAAACACGCAAGCTTTACTACGATAATGCTCTTCGCTGTGTTCTGGGTAGCGATCAGCATATTTGTACCTGTCTAGCCAATACTTAAAATGGTTGTCGTTGTAATTAATCCAAGCATGAATTTTAAAGTTAAGCCTGCTATCAGTTGGCCATAACTGAAGTACACGATTCTCTAACTTACTTTGCGACAAAGCAAAGTGCATAATATCTGCACTCTCTTCATATCTTCGGCCATCCGTATCGATCAATTGAGGAACCGTGGTACGACCACCTAAGGCAAGTAGTTGCGCTGGTTTATCTTTAAGTACAACCTCTCTCAAGGCAACAGGTACTTGCAACAAGGCCAAACAATAGCGAGCTCGTATCGCATAGGGGCAACGACGAAATGAATATAATACTGGTAACACAAATACTCCCTTAAATTACGGGCATAAAAAAGCCATGCTCAAGAACATGGCTTTTTAAACAAAGAAGGCAAAAGTTATTCAACTATTGTTACATTCTCTGCTTGAGGACCTTTTTGACCTTGAGTGACTTCAAAGCTTACTTTTTGGCCTTCTAGAAGAGTACGACGACCGGTGCCATTAATTGCGCGAAAATGAACGAACACATCGGAACCGCCATCTTGCTCAATAAACCCGAAACCTTTCTCATCGTTAAACCATTTAACAATACCTGAAACTAACTGACCTGACATACAAACCTCAATTCTTATTTAAATTGTTCTGGTAGAACAAACTACTCATTAAGCTAAAAGTCATTAAGCCTTTTGCCATCTTATAGAAGTTAGATTAATTAAATAAAACTAACACCTATGATAATAAAGCGTTAAAAATAAAATAGGAAGCCAATAAAAACCCAGATTTACAAAACATAAAATAATATTTCTTCCTACGCTCCAAAAAATTTTTAACCTTTTGTACAGCTTTTCACCTAAAGCACCAAAACAACACACGACATCAGCACCAAAAACAAACACCCGCACCACAAGTAAGCGAAAATGGAATGTTTTTTGCTTATTTTTGCGACTCTCTTAGCAAAGAGCTAAAAACAACAAAAATTAAGTTCTAAGAGAGTGCAAAACAATAACCAGCACCGCATAGGTGCACCTTTAGGAGTCATTTCGTGATATCAACCCAAAGCGCAGTAGAAATGCTGGTAGCAAGCTCAAACACATTTTTCATTTTATTAGGCGCGATCATGGTATTTGCCATGCACGCAGGTTTTGCCTTTCTTGAAGTCGGTACCGTTCGACACAAGAACCAAGTAAACGCCTTAGTCAAAATAATGACCGACTTTGCAGTCTCTGCCTTGGTCTATTTCTTTGTCGGTTACCAAATCGCTTATGGAATCAATTTTTTTGAAAGCGCCAGCAGCCTTGCGGAACAAAATGGCTATACCTTAGTTAAATTCTTTTTCCTAATGACCTTTGCCGCAGCAATTCCGGCTATTATTTCTGGCGGCGTTGCAGAACGAGCAAAGTTCTACCCCATGCTTATCTCCGCCGCCATTATTGTCGGCCTTGCTTACCCATTTTTTGAAGGCCTGATTTGGAATGGCAACTACGGCTTTCAAGATTGGTTGACGAATACTTATGGGGCACCATTTCATGACTTTGCCGGTTCAGTAGTTGTTCACGCTTTTGGTGGCTGGGTAGCTCTTGGGGCAATTTTACTACTTGGCACTCGTAACGGCCGCTTTCGTAATGGCAAACTCGTTGCTTTTGCCCCATCCAACATTCCTTTTCTTGCCTTGGGTGCTTGGATACTTTGCATTGGTTGGTTTGGGTTTAACGTCATGTCAGCCCAAACCCTAGATGGTATCAGTGGCTTAGTAGCAGTCAATTCATTGATGGCGATGGTTGGCGGTATCGTAGCAGCCATGATTTTAGGTAAAAATGACCCAGGTTTTATTCATAACGGCCCCCTTGCTGGACTCGTAGCCATCTGTGCAGGCTCAGACATTATGCATCCAATCGGAGCGCTGGTAACAGGCTTAGTCGCTGGAGCACTATTCACTTGGTTGTTCACCTTGATCCAACAAAAATTCAAGCAAGTCGATGACGTTCTTGGTGTATGGCCTTTACACGGTATCTGTGGCGCTTGGGGTGGTATTGCGGCAGGTATCTTTGGCTTAGAGAGCTTTGCAGGCTTAGGCGGTGTTAGCTTTACCTCGCAAATCATAGGTACTTTCACGGGCGTTGTCTTCGCGACCGCTAGTGGCTTAGTTGTGTACGGGGCAATTAAAGCGATCAACGGTCTACGCTTAAGCGAAGAAGATGAATTTAATGGTGCTGACTTGTCTATTCACAAAATTGGATCTGTCAGTAAAGAGTAATTTCTTATAAGCTTTACCCTAGTATTTACGCCCTGCTTTTGCAGGGCTTTTCTTTTCTGGGGCAAGCAGATACAAGTATGAAAATTTGGTTACTCACTCATAGCGAAGAGCTTAAAAAAACCAGCGCGACAGGCCCGCTCGTTAAGCAACATCTAATGGAAGAATGCGAGGTCGTCACTTGGTCAAGAGTATGCCCACCAAACGAAATTCTTAGGCTTCCTAAAGAGAGAACCATCCTAGTGTATTTAACAGATGATACCTCTAAACGAGCTCATGAAGATGATGCTCTTAACGCAGAGCACATCATTGTCATTGATGGAACCTGGCAGCAAGCTCGAAAGATGTATAACCAATCACCTTACTTACAAGACTTAATGCATTATCAAATTAGCGGTGAGACATCTGTCTTTAGCAAACGTCGTAATCAAAAAGAGGACGGCCTGTGCACAGCTGAAGTGGCGCTTCACTTTCTAAAAAAGCGCCAACACCTTAAAACACAGGCCTTACAGCAAAGCTTTCATGAGTTTAATCAGTAACCTTAAGACTGATTGAACCTAAATGCTCAATACTGGCATCCATGACATCCCCAATCTTCACAGCACCAACATTTTCTGGGGTTCCTGTCATAATGAGATCACCAGGACGCAACTCGAAGACTTCAGACAGCTTACAAATTACTTCTTCAATCGACCAAGTAAGGTGAGAAATATCACTCTTTTGCTTTACCTCGGTGTTTACCTGCAAAACGATTTCAGCCTTAGCAAGGTCTTTTGCAACAGTACTATTATTTAAGACTATAGGACTCATTGGAGCAGACAAATCAAAAGACTTACCTACCTCCCAGGGGCGACCTTTCTTCTTAGCTTGGGTTTGTAAGTCTCTACGTGTCATATCAAGACCAACACTAAAGCCTAGAATACTGTCTTGCGCTTGCTCAATAGAAAGATTTTTACCACCTTTTCCTATTGCGACAACCAGCTCTACTTCATATTCAAACTGCTCAGTAGCCATAGGATAAGGCAAATCCGTCTGAGTCGAAAATGCAACCGGCAACACGCATGAAGCATCCTTGGCAAAAAAGAATGGTGGGTCTCGATCAGGATCATCCCCCATCTCTCTCGAGTGAGCAGCATAATTACGACCAACGCAATACACTCGACCTACAGGGAAAAATTGCTCACTCCCCTCAACGGGCAAGTAAACTCTTTCTTGTTTGGCAACAATACAACTAATATTTGCGCTACTCATTTAATCTGGTACTCCTTAACTCAAAAATGTCCTGATTTTATCCATAGCAGAGTTGAAGACTTTACCTGCCATTCATCACTGTGAAAATTTGGCTCTCTCATCCAACTACCTGCTTGAAGCTCAAAATTACCATAAACGGCTTCACCAGAAATAACAAAAACTTCAATATTCGCAGAGAGGTCTAACGATAAAAGCAAATTAACCTCAGGGCTCATCCGCGCCAACCAAACAGATTCCTGACCAAAGCGATAAAGCAATGCACTTGCCACGTCTTCACCATGCCAAAAATGAACCGGTGGATTCAAACAGGAATTCAAATCCGTTTCTTGGAATTGGTGTAGCTTAACAAATAACAGACATCCTTCCTCACTATAGGGGGCATGACTACTGCCCGGCGGGTTTCTAAAATAACTTCCTGCTGGATAATCACCATTTTCATCAGAAAAAATTCCATCGAGCACTAAGATTTCTTCGCCCAGTGGGTGAGGATGGGGACGAAACAACGAACCTGCTTCGTATTGAACTAAACTCGTAGCGTGACCTCTTTCAGCTTCAGCTCGAGCTAACGGCTTGCGCGAAACACCAGCCATTGGGCTTAACTGCCAATCTTGTTGGGAGGTATGTATTAAAACAAATTTACTAAAATCCATATTAATCATAGCCATCCCCAATAAACTGTAAACGTTAAAGTCTAACGTTTTGATCAAATAACAATCAAGCTCTTTATTGAGGTTCAGAACAGCATAAAAAAGGCACCAGATGTTGCCATCTGATGCCAAGGAATGTTCCAACAATCTGCTATTAAAGAAGAAATATGGAACCTTGAATGATCGTATTTAACATAAGGCTTTTCGCACCTAAGCACGAAAAGCCCTAGAGTAAATAAAATCGCTAAACGACCTTAGAAACCGTAGTAAACACCTACTGCAGAAGTAGTGTCTTCAGCTGAACCAGTTTGACCTAGCTCACCAAATACATACATATTTGCAGCAAGACTATAACTAACACCTGCAGCATATTCGTTATAATCATCAGTACCATCTTCAGAGACAACTTGTGCAGAAGCGTAAAGATCTCCTGCGCCATAACCGTAACGAGTAGACAAGCCAGTAATATCTTGGTCGTCATTGCTCTCAACTTTCGCAGAGACAGATAGCGCTGGAGTTACTTGATAGCCGACAGAAAAACCAACGGTTTCTTCAGCATCATCAGAAAGTGAGTCATAACCTGCCGCAATGGTCAGTGCATCAACACTGTACTTAGCTACAGCTGTTGTAGCATTACCTTCGCCCTCAGCAGTATTAACTTGTGAAGAAACTTGGAATTCAAAGCCGTTGAATGAAGGAGAGAAGTAAGCAATAGTATCGCCTTCTTCTGTAGTAGAAGAACCAGCAAAACCGATGTAATCAAACTGGTCAACAGAATCTTGGATAGCGTCACCATAAATGCTATCAAAAGAACCTACTTTTACTTTACCAAAGTTACCCTGCAAGCCAACAAATGCTTGGTCCAGTTTCGCTTCGTTATCGTCGTCGCCATCTTCGTCAGCATCAAATTCCAGCTCATACTTGAAGAAAGCCGTTAGATCATCATTGATTTTTGTATCGCCTTGTACACCTAGAGTAGAGCCGTTATCTTCGAAATCTCCAGCACCTTCAGTATCAGTAATTGCATACTGGATGTTACCGTATACATCAAATGTAGAACCTTCTGCTGCCATAGCAGATACAGAGGTCAATGCTGCGCTAGATACAGCAAGAGCAATAATTGATTTTTTCATTCTCGTTTCCCTTTAATAGATGCAATTTACTTTTTTTCTAATGAATGCTCGATACACGCAAGCAACAGCTATTTAATCTAAACATTTCTACAAATTTGACAATAAGTTGGATGTTACTTGCATGCTCTTACCTTTATCTGTTCATTTTTTTTGAGAAAAGTTAAAAAAAGAGGAAATAGAATCGAATAAAGATAAATAGCAATTCTATATTTTCAACAAAATCATAGAGTTACAAAAATAGAGAAGGAAATGTGTAAAACAGTGGCTTAGAAGATGTCACTTTTGCGACACATAGTGCAATGTAATCGTAAAAGTACACTTTAGAAATGTGCAAAAAGGCAGAAGACAAAAGGAGAAAATGGAATATTAGGAAGATAAAAAAGTAAAAGTGGACATTAATTTGCCCACTTTCATGAAATAAAGGACTACCACATCAAATCATCAGGGATTTTAAAGTCAGCATAAGGATCATCTTCATCCTCAGCTTCTTCTACACGATTGTTACACACCAAAATGTAACTCTCATCTCTTTGCTTGATTTTAAGTGCTACAGGCTCCGCCACTAGCTCATACTTCTCATCGAGTTTAGCAATAGCGAGGCGACCACGACTCAACTCATTATGCATTGATTGGCTTATATACAACTGCTTAACTTTTTTCTCATCAGTAAAGTGATAAGCGATATCCCCTTCTTCTTTAGGAATCTTATTCTGCTCAATCATCTGACGGATTTGACCTTGAATCGCTTTATGCTCAAGCTGCTTCTGTTTTTCAAGATTTAACTCACGGTCTTTTTGTGCTTTATCTTCACGCTGCTTTCTTAGCTCAGCTTGGCGAGCACTGTCATCGATAGGTGCCGCTTTGCCATTTTTTACCTTTTGCTTATGCTGTAACTTTTCAGCTTTTATCTTGTTGGCTTTTTTCTTATTAATCAGCCCAGCACCTAATAGCTGCTCTTGTAATGACTTCGCTGCCATACCGTCCTCCAGAAACCATCTTAATTCACAGACCCAAAATAATTTTAACCATGTACAAAAACAAAAAAAGCGACTTAAAAGTCGCTTTTTAGCATTCGCACTGCTGAGAGAAACCTCAGCAACGTTACCTTATAAAGGTGTAACGTTTTGAGCTTCAGGGCCTTTTTTGCCTTGAGCTACTTGGAATTCAACTTTTTGGCCTTCAGCCAAAGTTTTGAAACCAGAAGTGTTGATTGCAGAGAAGTGAACAAAAACGTCAGGACCTTGATCCTGAGTGATGAAACCGAAACCTTTAGTTTCGTTGAAAAATTTTACTGTACCAGTAACTACGTCAGACATGTCTGTTTATCCTGTAGATTAAGTTAATTTACTCGTAGAAAATATTATCTACGATATAGTGCTAAAAAAACTCGGTATTACTTATGACTTAACAGGACCGAACATACTGACGTATTATTCGCAACTCTGGACATAAATATTGCCAACTCTTTTAAACGAACTTGATTGTAGTCCTCATAGATGCACCGGGTCAATCATGTTTTGGATATTTTCTATAAATAAATGCAATTAAATTATATACAGGCTTATCTGAGATCTCTGCCTGGAGAAACCTTCACCGAATACCGCAATACCTACGAACCAGTATAAATTGCGCTTGATACAGCTTTACCCGCACACAGAAAATCATTTTTGTAGGTGCGGCTTCAGCCGCAGGCGGAATTGGCAGCAACCAAGTGCAATCATATAATCCAGAGATTAACCCAAACATCATCGGTAACCGTGGTTCCTGCGGAACCATTTCCGAATAAACGGGCTAATTTTGTAGGTGCGGCTTTAGCCGCAGGCGGACGTGATGACAATCAAGCACAATCATGCAATCCAAAGATTAACCCAAACATCATCGGTAACCGTGGTTTCTGCGGAACCATTTCCGAATAAACGGGCTAATTTTGTAGGTGCGGCTTTAGCCGCAGGTGGAATTGATGACAATCAAGCACAATCATGCCATCGAGGATTAACCCAAACATCATCGGTAACCGTTGTTCCTGCGGAACCATTTCCGCATAAATGCGTACCTACAATTGGTTAGCAGGATTTATTGAATTTGTTGTTTGAAATTAGGGAAGGTTGTGGGTTTTCATTTACGCTGACGCGTCGAGGTACGAGACAGGCGCAAGTAAATGGAAAACCATAACCGATCCATCCACAATGCCCCAGAACGAAAAACCCCCACACAGCGTTGGCTATGTGGGGCTTCTTGGATTATAAAGCTTGACGACGACCTACTCTCACATGGGATCTCCCACACTACCATCGGCGATGGCGCTTTTCACTTCTGAGTTCGGGATGG
>NZ_JBRAND010000008.1:0-70068 GCF_052747885.1 Marinomonas dokdonensis | reverse complement strand
ATCTGATTATCTATTTTAAAGAGCGTTGCCGTACCACTTAAGCTGCTTCGTTTCTCTTAAAGAGTGAAGCCCTGTCCGTGTCAGCGAGGGCGTATATTAAGGATCTACAGATTTAGTGCAAGTGTTTTCTGCAATTAATTTCTTTTATTTTTCAGTCGTCTAATAAACCGGCGCAAACACAGGAATACTATGGCTCACTGCCATGGATTCAGGGCTGATATCCACCTTATAAGCAATGACTTCAACACCACTGGCCAACACCTCGGTAAAGGCCTGGGCATACTTAGGGTCGATATAGCCTGCTGGGGCAACACCGTCTATACCAGTGTGACTCACGCAAAACAACATCACCGCCCTATGGCCTTGCTTGACCATCTCTGCCATTTCATACAAATGCTTTTTGCCCCGCTCCGTTACCGCATCCGGAAAGTAGCCTTTACCATCCTCTTCTAATAGGGTGACATTCTTCACTTCTACGTAACACAGCTCTCCTGTGCCTTTACTTAACAACCAATCGATACGGCTTTTTTCACCGTACTTCACCTCAGCCTTCTGTTGGTCATAACCAGCAAGCTCGCTGACTACACCATTCGCAATGGCCTCACCAACCAACTTATTAGGGTAGCCTGTATTAATGCAGGCAAGGTGTTGCTCATCGACCTCGACTATTTCCCAGGTGTAGGCCAACTTACGCTTTGGGTTATCACTTTTAGACACCCATACTCGGGCATTGTCTTGCTGGCAACGTTTCATCGACCCAGTATTAGGGCAGTGGGCGGTAATCAGCTCACCACTATCCAGTTCGATATCCGCTAAAAAGCGTTTGTAGCGTTTGATCAAGCGCCCTTGTAATAACTCTTTTGGAAACTCCAACACACCCACCTTTTCTTTACACACTTAACAACAAACATTATCGATTTTTGCCAAACCCATCGACTCTCAAGCTTTCATATTAAACCATTCATAGACACTACTTCTAACCGTGCCCCCCACTTCAACATAAGCCCTATTTCTCAACAACAAAAAGCCCGCTAAAGTAGCGGGCTTTAATGTGCTTTTACGATTCAGTTAAGCTGTTCGCTTGTTCTGAATTATTCCCACTCTATGGTAGCCGGTGGCTTAGAAGACACATCGTAGGTAACACGAGAAATGTGTTCGATCTCATTGATAATGCGACCAGACACGGTTTCTAGTAGTTCATAAGGTAGGTGCGCCCAACGAGCTGTCATGAAGTCGATGGTTTCTACTGCACGCAGTGCGACTACGTATTCGTAACGGCGGCCATCACCAACCACACCAACAGATTTCACCGGCAAGAATACCGCGAAGGCTTGGCTAGTTTTTTCGTACCAGCCAGAGCGACGCAGTTCTTCAATGAAGATAGCATCGGCACGGCGTAGGATGTCGGCGTAGTCTTTTTTCACTTCACCCAAGATACGCACACCTAGACCCGGTCCTGGGAAAGGATGGCGGTAAACCATGTCGTGTGGCAAACCAAGTGCTACACCCAACTTACGCACTTCGTCTTTAAACAGTTCGCGAAGCGGTTCAACCAATTCCATTTTCATGTCTTCAGGCAAGCCACCCACGTTGTGGTGAGACTTGATTACATGAGCTTTACCAGTTTTAGACGCCGCAGACTCGATAACATCTGGGTAGATAGTACCCTGTGCCAAGAAGTCAATGCCGTCTAGCTTAGAAGACTCTTCGTCGAAGATTTCAATGAAGGTGTTACCAATGATCTTACGCTTCTTCTCTGGGTCAGCTTCACCTGCCAACTTACCAAGGAATAGATCTTCAGCATCAACACGGATCACTTTCACACCCATGTTATCAGCGAACATCTTCATTACTTGGTCGCCTTCGTTAAGACGCAACAAGCCGTTATCAACAAACACACAGGTCAGTTGGTCGCCGATCGCTTTATGCAACAAAGCCGCTACAACAGAAGAGTCCACACCGCCAGACAAGGCCAATAGCACTTGTTTGTCGCCCACTTGCTCACGCATACGCTCAATCGCATCGGTCGCAATGTTAGCAGGTGTCCACAAGGTGTCACATTCACAGATATCAACAACAAAGCGAGAAAGGATCTTACCGCCTTGTAGGGTGTGAGTAACTTCTGGGTGGAACTGCACACCGTAGAAGCGCTTCGCCTCGTTCGCCATCGCAGCAATCGGGCAGCTGTCTGTAGAAGCCATAAGAGCGAAGTCAGCTGGCATTTCAACTACCTTGTCACCGTGGCTCATCCACACATCTAGAGTTGAAACACCGTTGTTAGCAACATGGTCTTGAATATCAGCGAACAAGCTTGGACCGTCGTGCTTGCGGATCTGTGCGTAACCGAACTCTCGCAATTCAGAACCCTGCACTTTACCACCAAGCTGCTCCGCCATGGTTTGCATGCCGTAACAGATACCAAATACTGGCACACCCAAAGTGAACACGGCTTCTGGCGCACGCGGAGAACCCGGCTCAGGCACAGACTCAGGACCACCCGCTAAGATGATGCCTTTAGGGTTAAAATCGATAACCTCTTGATCTTCCATGTCAAAAGCACGTACTTCACAGTAAACGCCAATTTCGCGCACTCGGCGTGCGATCAGTTGCGTGTACTGAGAACCGAAATCAAGAATAAGAATTTTATGAGCGTGGATATCTTGCGACATTGTTAGCCAGTCCTTTCACTCTTAATCACTAAGAGCGTATCTTTGTATTAAACATTAAGAACAACAAATAAAGATGGGGCGATAACATCGCCCCATCTAAGTGATCAATTATCAGCCATTAACCCGCATGATAATTAGGTGCTTCTTTGGTGATGGTCACGTCATGGACATGACTTTCACGCATACCGGCACCGGTAATTTTCGAGAATTGTGTTTTGGTACGCATCGTCTCGATATCAGCAGAGCCTGTGTAACCCATAGAAGAGCGTACACCACCCATTAACTGGTGAATAACCGATACCATAGGTCCTTTAGAAGGTACGCGACCTTCGATACCTTCCGGTACCAATTTCTCTACACTGCTAGAGTCTTGGAAGTAACGGTCACTTGAACCTTGCGCCTGAGACATAGCTCCTAATGAACCCATGCCACGGTAAGACTTGAATGAACGGCCTTGGAAAAGTACCACTTCGCCCGGTGCTTCATCAGTACCAGCCAATAGACCACCGACCATGATAACACTTGCGCCAGCCGCAATCGCTTTACTGATATCACCAGAAAAACGTACACCACCGTCAGCAATAACAGGTACGCCTCGAGGGTTCATGGCTTCAGCCACGTTTGCTACAGCACTGATTTGAGGAACACCTACACCAGCAACGATACGAGTAGTACAGATAGAACCTGGACCAATACCAACTTTCACGCCATCTGCACCAGCATCCGCTAGGGCAATCGCCGCTTCTGCTGTGGCAATGTTGCCACCGATCACTTGAATGTGAGGGAAGTTTTCTTTCACCCAACGTACGCGATCGATAACACCTTTAGAATGACCGTGGGCAGTATCTACCACGATAACGTCAACACCGGCATCAGACAAAGCTTTAACACGTTCGCCAGTATCAGCGCCCGTACCTACCGCAGCACCAACACGCAAACGGCCTTCTTCATCTTTACAAGCATTTGGGTAAGTCGTGGCTTTATTAAAGTCTGTTACTGTCACCATGCCACGCAATTCAAACTGATCATTAACGATCAGTACTTTTTCAATGCGGTTTTCATGCAATAGTTTACGGATAGAGCCTGAAGAAGCGCCTTCAAGAGCTGTTACCAAACGCTCTTTTGGCGTCATGATATCCGCAACTTTTTTATCGAAATCTTTTACGAAACGCACATCACGGCTGGTTACGATACCAACCAAGTCTGTACCTTCAACAACAGGTACACTTGAAATGCTGTTTTCAGCTGTTAGTGCCATAAGGTCATGAACACTAGCCTCTGGACCAATCGTCACAAGATCACGCACAATACCACTTTCGTATTTTTTAACACGACGCACTTCGGCGGCTTGTTCTTCAACAGTCAGGTTTTTGTGAATGATGCCCATGCCGCCTTCTTGCGCCAAGGCAATTGCCATGCGGTGTTCGGTAACGGTATCCATCGCAGAAGAAATAAGTGGAATATTCAGCTCGATGTCTTTAGTGATTTTAGTTTTGAGGCTAACATCCTTAGGTAAAACTTCGGAATAGCCGGGGATAAGCAATACGTCATCAAACGTTAAAGCTTCTTGCACGATTCGTAACATAATGGGGAGTTTCCAATGCCAACAAGGGTGTTAAGATGGCAAGTAATTCTACTCCAATAGATGCATTCGGTAAATCAAAACCATGAGAGATTGATGAAAAATTTTACAACTTTTACACCACAAGAAACCGCTTTTACCGTTTCTCAGCTCAATCGACAAATTCAACAGCTATTAGAAGCCAGTTTACCGTGGATTTTAGTAGAAGGAGAAATCTCCAATCTGGCCAAACCCGCTTCAGGTCACTGGTACTTTTCTCTCAAAGATGACAAAGCGCAAATCCGTTGCACCATGTTCAAAAACCGTAACATGGCCGTGCGTTTTCAGCCTAAAAATGGCGATCAGGTACGCTTGCGAGCTCGTGTCACCTTTTATGGCCCCCGTGGTGATTGTCAGCTTGGGGTCGAAAGCATGGAGTCCGCTGGTGAAGGCGCCCTGCAACAAGCCTTCGAACGACTCAAAGCCAACCTACAGTTAGAAGGGCTCTTTGATGAGACCCATAAAAAGCCCCTGCCCAGCAAACCAGAACGCGTGGCGATTATTACCTCGCCGGTTGGGGCGGCAATCCGCGATATGGTCATCGCTTTTCGACGACGCTTCCCATTAACAGAACTTACCATTCTGCCCTCTTTGGTACAGGGGCAAGACGCCGCCAAAAATCTGCTTAAGCAACTACAAAGAGCCGATCACAGTGGTCATTTTGACGCGATTATTCTCGGTCGTGGTGGTGGTTCCCTAGAAGATCTGTGGAGTTTTAACGACGAAGCCCTCGCCCGTGCTGTGTTCCACGCTCGTACACCTATTGTGTCGGCTGTTGGTCATGAAACCGACTTCACCATTACCGACTTTGTCGCCGATGTGCGTGCCGCCACCCCGACGGCCGCCGCCGAACTTCTTAGCCCAGATGGCAACCAGCTCAAGCAGCAGATAGATCAGCAAAGTCGACAGCTACTGCTAAAAATGCAGCGCCAGTTAGAACAGCATCAGCAAAGATTAGACTTTTTAAGTAAGCGTATTCGTCACCCGAAAGAGCGCATTGATCTACAACAAAATCAGCTTAATCAACTGAACCGTCGTTTGCATAGCAGCCTCAGTCAGCGACTGGAAAATCAGCACACCCGCTTGACCCACCTCCACCAGCGTTTGTTACAAAGCACGCCAGAAGAAAGCATTAAGCTGCAGCGCAAACAGCTAGAAGATATCGACAAGCGCCTGACCCTAGCTCTCAGTCATAATCTCAAAAGCAAGCAAAATCAGTTTGCCGGTTTGGTAGAGAAGCTCAATCTGGTCAGCCCGTTGAATATTCTATCAAGAGGTTACGCCATCACCAGCAAAGATGGGCAAGTGGTCAACTCCACCAGCTCAGTGCGCAAAGGCGATAAGCTCAGAACCCGACTGGTTGATGGGGAAATAGACTGCATTGTTGAAGAGGTCATGCCCCATAGCTAATGCTTGGGGCCCAGAAACTCAAACTAAACAATGCGTGACGATAGTTGGCGTGCCGCCTGCACCAGATTCTTAGAATACTGACGGGCCTCGCCACTATCAAAGTGGGCACTTTTTATTGCTATGCCAACACTGGCAACCGGCTCATTGTTCAGGTTCATTACCGGTGCCGCCATGGTACTGACACCGCCCTCAAAATCCCCATGACTGACCGCATAACCAAGCCGAGCAGAACGCTGCAAATCAGCAAACACCTCTTCCCGCGCGGCAGTGTTTAACTGCTCGGCCACCGCCTCTAGGGCAAAGTAGTTCGCTTGGAAGTCTTCGGTATGCATCGCCAGCAACACCTTACCCGCCGCTGAAAGGTGCATATTCACCGTCTGGCCGGTATAGATTTCATAAGTGTTACTCACAGCAGGTTCCACTTTAGAAATAACCACCATTTGCTTGCCTATGGGCACACTTAAGAAAATGGTTTGGTGCACCTCATTCTTTAAAATCTCAGCAAGGGGATAAAAGAAAGGAATAAGACTCTGCTTACTCAACACAGTGGACGCCACTTCAAATACCCGAGACCCAACACTGTAGGAGCGTTTTTTTCGCGGATCGGTTGAGAGCATTTCATGGTGCAGCAGCGAATTAATCACCCGATGAGCTGTAGAAGGTGAAATGCCTGTTTGCTGACAAATATCGGTTAGTGTCAGTGGCAAAGGCGACATGGCCACCAGCTCAACAATGGCCACGGCATTGTCTATGGCAGGTGCCGAGGTTTTATGATTTTCACGCATTTCGCTAACCAGCCTTTCTTATCTATGACTTGGATATTAGATTCCAAAAAGCCAAAGATAAATTTTCTATATATGGAAAAATAACCATTATAGAATACTTCTCACTATATTTTCGCGTGTTCGATAAAAATCCTTCCATTAGTTTTGTAAAGATAAATCCTAAGCCGCTGGTCACGAGGCTGAAAATAACCTTTCTACTAATTACGCCTCATAACAAAAGCCAAACGTGAAATTAAAACCATTACAAATCATACACTTAATAATTTTTTCTATATGTGGAAAATATTACCAAACTCCCAGAGTGACATTTGACACACAAGGCTCTAGCTTCATACCATCTGGACAAATTGATGGGAGAGCACCATGCGACAGGACACAAACTTTATTAATAATGCCTTTAAACACTCTGACACAGCAGAAACCATTGCGGTTTTTAACCCTGCCAACGAAGAGCAAATTGCCACGGTACAAGCCGTCACCGACGCCGATGCGATGGAGGCGATCAGCGTCGCCACAGCGGCACAAAAAGCTTGGCGTCAGCTTACCAGCACCGATCGCGCGCAATACCTGCACCGTTTAGCAGACGCTTTGGTTGAGCTAAGCCCAGAGATCGGCGCAACTCTAGCATTGGAATCTGGCAAGAGCCTTAGTGATGCCACTAATGAAGCCATCTATGCGGCAGACATCACCCGCTACCATGCTGAATGGGCACGCCGTATTGAAGGGGAAATCATTCCCAGCGATAGCCCAAGCGAAAATCTACTACTACAAAGAGAGCCGATTGGCGTTGTCGCTTGTCTGATTCCTTTCAATTACCCTGTTTATACCTTACTGCGTAAAATCGCACCGGCTCTGATTACCGGTAACAGTGTCATTGTGCGCCCGAGCAACAACACGCCATGTTCCGCCTTTGAAATTGCCAAAGCGATTCAAAAAGCGGGCTTCCCAGATGGCGTGATCAACATCATGACCATGTCTCATGCGACCGCTGAAATGATCTGTACCCACCCTAATGTAGGTATGATCACGTTGACGGGTAGCGTTGGCGCGGGCCGCAAAGTCTTAGAATACTCACAAGTTAATATCGCTAAGTCTTCACTAGAACTTGGCGGCAAAAGCCCAGCGATTGTTGAAGCTGATGCTGACTTGAAAAAAGCCGCCCGTGAAATCGTAGGTTCCAAAACCACCAACTGTGGTCAGCTTTGTACCGCGATCGAACGAGTCTATGTGCAAGAGTCTGTCTATGAAGAGTTCATTGAGCTGCTTAAAGCCGAATTCGCAGCCAGACAATTTGGTGACCGAGCTGTTCAGCCAGATGATATGGGGCCGCTTATTAATGAAAGCGCTCGTATCAATATCCACCAAATGGTGGCACGGGCCATAGACGATGGCGCTAAGCTAGAAATTGGCGGCTACATTCCAGAAGGCAAAGGGCATTTTTACCCTCCAACCCTACTGACCAACTGCCGCCAAGATATGGAAATCGTCCAAGAAGAGATTTTTGGCCCTGTACTACCAGTGTTAACTTACCAAACCAGTGACGAAGCACTGGCCCTTGCCAATGACCACCAGTTTGGTTTGGCATCGGTGATTTACACTGAGAATTACCGTACCGCCATGAAGGTTGCCAACAACATTGAAGCCGGTGAAGTCTACATTAACCGCACCCCAGCGGACCCTTATCAAGGCTACCACGCTGGTTGGAAACGCTCCGGTCTAGGGGGTGATGACGGCAAGCACGGCATGTTGGAATTCACACAAACACGTTTAGTGGTACTTAACTACTAGCTTTCATATCAGACGCCCACGGGCTATTCACAATAGTCCGTGGGCAAGTCACACATTTATTCAAATTAAAGAGCACTTTTGTTATGAAACTCGTATCTTATGATGCCCATGTTGTTGCTACCCCTCCTCCTCATGTGGGAGGAATGTATTGGATCTTTGTTCAACTGCGCACCGAATGCGGCATTGAAGGGGTTGGCGAAGTTTACGCGGCCACCTTCCACCCAAATGTCATGCTGTCCGCCATTGAGGATGTGTTCTCACGCTTCTTGCAAGGCCAAGACCCGCACCATATTGAGCGTTTTTATCGCCAAGCCTTTTCCAGTGGTTTTACCCAGCGCCCAGACCTCACCATGATGGGCATTATCAGTGGCTTTGAAATGGCCTGTTGGGACATTATCGGTAAAGCCGCCGGCAAACCTGTTTATGAACTGATCGGTGGCAAGGTTAACGACAAGCTACGTACCTACACCTATCTGTACCCAGAAGACGAGAATGGTAACTACGATTATGACAATCTAGACCTTGCCGTAGAGTGCGCGATTAAAAACATGGAAATGGGCTTTACTGCGCTGAAATTTGACCCTGCAGGTCCGTATACAGCTTATTCTGGTCACCAACTGGCCTTGGCCGACATTGAAAAAAGCGTGTCCTTTTGCCGGGAAATCCGCAACGCCGTGGGCACAAAATGTGACCTACTGTTCGGCACCCATGGTCAAATGACGCCAGCTGGGGCGATTCGTCTAGCCAAACAACTAGAACCCTTCGACCCACTTTGGTTTGAAGAGCCGATTCCACCGGGCAACAGCTATGCAATGAGCAAGGTTGCTCGCCAAACCAGTATTCCCGTGGCCACAGGTGAACGTTTAACCAGTAAATACGAATTCCACGATCTACTGATGAACGATGGTGCTTCCATTGTTCAAATGAACCTAGGTCGCGTGGGCGGCATTCTGGAAGCCAAAAAGATAGCCGGTATGGCAGAAGCCCATCACGTGCAAATCGCTCCTCACCTTTACAACGGCCCAGTGGGTGCGGCGGCCAGTATTCAGCTTGCTACAGCAACCCCTAACTTCCTGATCCAAGAAAGTATTGGCACTTGGGATGGTTTCCACGCAGAAGTGCTACAAGAAAAGATCGAATGGCAAGATGGACATATCATTCCATCAACTAAGCCTGGTCTTGGGGTGGAACTCAATATGGAGGTGGTGAAAGCCAACTCACCTTATAAAGGTAAGCGCTTACATCTACAGATGGACCCAGCGCCATATGATGTAAAAACCCAAACCTCGGCTGCTCGTAAGGGCAGTGCGTAAACTAAGTAATGGCGCGCCCATTGACTACATGAGTGGTCAATGAGGCGCTCACGACTCTTACCCGCAACATCGCCACTGAGTATTGGATGGTCATGACAAATTACGATTTTATTATTGTTGGGGCAGGCTCCGCCGGTTGTATTCTCGCCAACCGACTCAGTGCCTCTGGTGAGTTTTCCGTACTCTTGCTCGAAGCTGGGCCAGAAGACAAATCTCCTTGGTTTAAGGTGCCGGTGGGCTTTGCCAAAACCTATTACCACCCTACTTACAATTATATGTATTACACCCAGCCCCAATCGGAAATGGCTGGGCGCTGTTTGTATACCCCCAGAGGCAAGGTGCTGGGCGGCTCAGGCTCCATTAATGCAATGATTTATGTACGGGGTAATCGCCAAGATTTTGACGACTGGCAAGCCCAAGGTAACCCGGGGTGGGGCTATAAAGACGTTTTGCCCTACTTTAAAAAACTAGAAAGCCACCCTTTTGGTGATGACGACTACCATGCCAGTCAGGGTTTAATCGGCATCACCCGTATGCAGGACAAAGCCCACCCTATCTGTCAGGACTTTTTAGCGGCAGCTAAAGAGTTATCTCTTGGGGTGAACAATGATTTCAATGGCGAGAGCATTGCAGGCGCTGGTATCTATGATGTGAATATCCGCAAAGGCATACGTGACTCCAGTAATCAGGCCTATTTAAAACCCGCCAAAAAGCGCCCTAACCTAACCATTAAAACCATTGCTCAAGTCAGCAAGGTACATCTGGATGATGAACTGCGCGCCACTTCGGTGGAAGTGAGCATGGATGAGCAAACCCTTACCTACTCGGCGAGTAAAGAAATCATTCTTGCAGGCGGCGCGATTGGCACCCCGAAGATTTTACAGTTGTCTGGTATCGGTGAGCCTAAATTGCTTGCACAACATGGTATTCCTCTACGCCATGAATTGCCCAGTGTCGGTGAGAATCTGCAAGACCACCACTGTGTGAGTTACTTTTACAAAGCCAAGGTAAAAACCCTTAATGATGAGTTCCGTTCCATCCTAGGACAAATCAAAGCAGGCATTCAATACGCTTTGACCCGAAGTGGCCCCCTGTCATTAAGTGTCAATCAAGCGGGGGGGTTCTTTAAGGGCGATGACAATAGCCTAGAGCCAAATATACAGCTGTACTTTAACCCCATGTCTTATCAGATTCCGAAAGACCCGAACGCCAAAATGCAACCAGAGCCCTACTCTGGCTTTTTGGTGGCCTTTAATGCCTGTCGCCCTACCAGTAAGGGTTCGATACGAATTTCCTCCGCCAATCCTAATGTGGCGCCAGTTATTCAGCCTAACTATTTGTCTACGGAACAAGACAAGCAAGAGGCGATTCAAGGCAGCCGGCTGATCCGCAAGTTTATGGACAGCACTGCTTTACAGGCCATTACTGAAGCTGAAGTCATGCCGGGGGACGAGGTTCAAAATGAAGAAGAGATGCTGCAATTCTACCGTGAGAATGCCGGGTCTATTTACCACCTGTGTGGCACCTGTGCCATGGGCCCAGACCCACAACAGCACGTGGTGAATCATCAGTTAAAAGTTCACGGTATTCAGGCATTACGAGTAGTAGACGCCTCCATATTCCCCAACATCACCTCGGGCAATATAAACGCCCCTGTGATGATGGTGGCAGAAAAAGGCGCAGATCTAATACTGGCCGACCACCAAACGAGTTAAGCCAAATTTACAGTTTAGAAAGCAACAAGGCGGCCTAGTTTGTGACTAGACCGCCTTTTTTAAATGCTCAATAAAAGCCACCACATGCGCAGGCAACACCCGGCCTTTCATTGTCACCATATCGATACCAGCAGAAATGGACTTAGCCGCGGGTAATATTTCAACCACATCACCACAGGCTAGCTCTTTTTCAACCAACACCCGTGGCAAGTTAGCAATACCAAGGTCGGCCAATAGTAAATCTTTGATAAGTCGGTCATCGTTTGCTGCAATAGACGCGCTTTTTACCTCCAATCGCTTACGCAACTTTGCATTATTCTTACCGAGCCAAGTTTTCATGGAAGGACAATCCATTTGATAATCTATGATGTCTAACTCAAGAAGCTGACTAAAGTCTGTAATCTCACCATGGGTGGCAATAAAGGCTCGACTGGCCACAGTAACGAAAGCCTCGCTGCGTAACGCAGACACTTCCAGTAAACGGCTCTCAGAAGAAAACACCACAATACCGATATCTATCTTTCCGCCGACCACATGATCAACACTGGCCCCATCATCTTGCAGCACTATCTCTATGCTGACTTGTGGATGCTGCTTTTTAAAGCTCTCGACAACAGGCACCAGCAGTAAGGTCGCCAACTCCATGGTGCAAGAAAGGGATATATGGCCAAATAAACTCCCCGTATCCCGCTTGACCTTGTTCATTTCAGCGTCCAGTGCAGCCAAGTGTTTTTCGGCTGTGAGTAATAGCTCTCGACCTTCTGGGGTTAAGTAGATTTTACGATTCGCCCTTGTAAACAAGACTATACCAAGCTCTTCTTCCAGCTTTTTGATTTGGTGAGAAACCGCTTGCTGGGTGAGATAGAGACGGTTAGCCGCCTTGGTGACACTCTCGTATTTTGCCACCTGAACAAAGGTAGCGAGATTATTTAAATGACGCATTAGGGCCCCCAATAGACGATAAGCTCAGACATAAGCATCACGTTATCACAAATAAAATTTAATTTTATTTAAATAATGACTGTTTTTTATTTGTTAATAATTACCTCACACTCTTTATCGAAATCTGCTATTCCCCCTCAAGTAATATGGAGAAAACCATGATAATAAAGCCCACTACAATGACGGCAATTGGCTTAATTAGTTGCGTAATCGCCAACAAAGCGTCGGCATTTGATATTGAGATAGACCCAAGTGCCTATTTGTTAGGAGGGCATTCGGTACACTTAGGCTTTGGAAATGATCATTACCGTATAGACATCGGCACCTTTGGCTTAAAAGTCCCTCAAGCTTTGCACGGTGATGACAACTACGATGTAGAGTTTTCTGGGCTGGGGGTAAAACTGGATTATTTGTTTGGTCATTACGCAGGCTGGTTTGTAGGGCTCGAAGCGGCCTCTTCCGATATGACCTACACACGCATCACTAGCAATGAAACCACTTTTCGCAGACAGACCTCCCTCGGGCCGAGATTCGGTTATCGCATTATGTACAGCAGAAATATCACTATAACCCCTTGGTTGGGAGTAGCTTTCAACCTTGAACATAAGGATGTAATTCTTGATGGGGAACGCTTTGAAAGTGAAGCGGTAAGCTTTTTTCCCGCTGTTCACCTTGGCTGGAGGTTTTGAATGATCACCCTAGGCCGAAATATCAAATGGCTACTGCAACTTGAAGGCGCTGCGGTATTAGTTCTTGCCAGCATAACTTACTTTAATTATCACGTGGGTTGGCAGATGTTCGCCTTGTTATTTTTGCTCCCTGACCTAGCGCTTTTAGGTTATTTAGTCAGCAATAGAACTGGCGCAATCTTATATAACCTGACTCATTCTTACCTTGGCCCAGCCGTATGCCTTGGCTTAAGCTGGGCTATCTTCAACAGCCAGAACGGCATGGCCATAGGACTCATATGGGCCGCCCACGTAGGCTTTGACCGCGCCCTAGGCTACGGACTTAAATACGCTTCTGGCTTTAAAGACACACACTTGGGGAAAGTTGGCAAATAGCTTTTGTGTTGGATCGAAAGCAACCAAAACACGTTCGCTCCACGCGCCAGCGCGAAAAGTCGCTGAACGTTGTTATGTTGCTTTCTTCTTATCCTTACCTAAGAGCGTTACTTCCCTTTTTCATGATCGTGCTCTTTTAATGTCGGATGTTTCTTTTTATTTTCAGGTGTCACTCTGCGTCGTTTGTCTGTCTTCCCTGTAGAATCAGCTTTTGGCTTTGGTCCAGGTTTAATGCTCATACTTTTCCCCTTACCTTTATGAAATAATGCAAAGTAAGTATATAAGAACAATTTAAGTCATTATGCTAAAAAGGACTTTGAGAAATGGATAAATCAGTGAAGTTAAATCTTTTAGAAAACAGCCACTCTTTTTTAGTAGAAGCTGTGGATAAAGCAATTGGGGCTGAAAATAATGTAAAGCATTGGCAATTCGCCATCTTGAATTTAGTTCAATCTTTAGAGTTAAGCTTAAAACTAGCGCTTAAAAATATTCATCCCCTCTTCATTTTTGAAAACATCGACAAACCAGCACATACCATAAGCATAACTACTGCGATTAAACGGATTTCTAACCCTGAAATAGGGAATGTGGTTTTCACAAAAAATGAGCGAGAGGGAATGGAATCTGCAATTAAATTAAGGAACAAAATAACTCATTCTGAATTCGAACTTTCAGTTGACTATGCACAAGCCCATTTCTTTAGAGTATTCTCCCTACTTGCAACAATTCAGCGTAGACAGTTTGGACACCAAATAGAAGACTTTCTTTCTGAAGAAGCCATTGGAAGCCTTATAATAATAGAAAAAAGTAGAAAAGTACTGACAGAAAACGCTATACAAAGAATTAAAGATGAAGAGATAAAAAGCTCTTATATTTTAGAATGCCCGAACTGCTTATCAGATACCTTTGTCATCCATGACTCGATTGACACTTGTTATTCATGCTCTTACAAAGAAGAGTTTAGAGACTGCCCTCATTGTGAGAACTTATTTTTCAGCTCCGAGCTTGAGTCGATCCATAATCATTTTGATATTGACTATTGTGAAGGCCTAGCAACTATTCATAATTCATATGGTTATGATGATATTGACGTTTGCTCAGATTGCGCGCAAAAAATAGCTCAAGATATCGAAGAAAAAAGATTACAAGAATTTCATAACGATGCCGAATACCACTACTGGATGGAGAATAATTAACTCCTTCTCACAAAATATCACAATCTATACCGCTCTATTTTCTTGATCAGCCCTTGTCGTGAAATACCAAGTTGTTTGGCGGGTTGAGAAGTTGTGAAACTACCGTAACCCGTTGGCTAGACAGGAACATGGCACAGTTCAGCGACTTTTCGCGCTTGCGCGTGGAGCGAACGTGCTATGTTACTGTCAAGCCTCCCAAATCAGACGTTTCTAACTAACAACCCAAATCAAAAGCTTCTGTCTAGCTCCCCGAATCAGTAGTAATCACAGCCCATACCGCTCTATTTTCTTGATCAGCCCTTGCCGTGAAATGCCGAGTTGTTTGGCAGCTTGGGTGCGGTTGCCTTGGTGGTGTGTGAGGGCTTGATGGATCAGGCGTATTTCCAGCTCTCGTACTTGCTCATCCAAGGTGCCATCACTGTTTGTTGCGTATTCACTAGGGTGAGATTGAGGCAATTGCACTACTCGGTTTGGGTAAAGCAGCTGAATGTCTTCCATGGTGATGCGCCCCGTAGGGGAAATGGAAGCGACGCTTTCTAAGGCATTTCTGAGTTCTCGTACATTGCCTTGCCAAGTTTGGTCGCGAAACCATTGCATGGCCTCTGGTATAAGCTGTAGGCTTCGCGATTGTTGGTTTTCTAAGTGTTTTAAAAACGCCTGTAGCAATACTGGTACATCTTCCAAACGCTCGGTTAACGCTTGGGTTTCAATGTTCACGCCTTTAATTCGATAATATAAATCTTCCCGAAAGCTGCCCGCTTGCACCTTGGCAAACAGGTCGGCGTTGGTTGCGGATACGACACGAATGTCGATGTGCTTTTGCTCTCGCCCGCCCACAGGAAAGAAGGTGCCTTCTTGTAGCACTCGCAGTAATTTTACCTGCATGGCCAAGGGCATTTCGCCAATTTCATCGAGAAATAAAGTACCACCATCAGCCAAGCTTAATAGACCAACCTTGTCTTTTTCCGCACCGGTAAACGCGCCTTTCACATAGCCAAACAACTCACTTTCCAACAGTTCAGCGGGTATAGCACCACAATGAACCGACACAAATGCCTTGCTCGACCTGTGGCTCATGTCATGCAAGGCCCGTGAAATCACCTCTTTGCCCGTGCCCGACGGCCCAGTGACCAATACACGCACATCGGTGGGGGCAATGCGCTCAATCAGGCCACGGATCATTTGTGCATTCTGGGAATGACCAATATAGGTTTCTGCCCCTTGCACCTTGGCGGTGACCTGTTTTAGCTGGTTGAGCTCTTTTTCTAGGGTATGTTTGGTAATCGCCCGGCGTACCACCACGGCCAATAATTCTGGGTCTATCGGTTTGGCGATAAAATCCCAAGCCCCAAGCTCTACGGCTTTAAGTGCTAACTCACGATCCGCATGGCCTGTAATGATGATCACTGGACGGCCAGCAAACAACCCCATGGCCTGTAATGTCTCTTGTGGGTCAAAGCTTGGCGGCATAGATAAATCGAGCAATACCAGATCCGCATCAAACTCTGCAATGGCCTGCTCGGCTTGCGCTAAGCTGCCAGCACTGCGCACATGGTAATCGTGTTTGGCCAACCAACGACCAGCCAACTCACGAAAAGCCGGCTCATCATCCACTAATAAAATACGTTGCTGGCGGTGGGAATTTTCCGTCATGTTATTGCCTTATTAATCCGCTGAATGGGTTGGTTGAGGAAAGCTCAGTTCAAAGGTGACTGGCCAATGGCAGTCACTACGGTGGCGAATACGCCCGCCGTGGGCTTCTAGAATACGACGCACAATGGCTAAACCTAAACCACTGCCGCCACTGCGTTTGGTGACAAAAGGCTGAAACATTGCCTCCCCTTGCATACTCGGCTCAATTACAGGGCCATTGTTATGCAGCTGAATCACCACCTGCTGAGCTTGTTGTTCGGCGCTGATTAGCAACTTGCCATCGGGCATATCCCTCACATACGCGAGGGCGTTATCGATAAGATTAATGAACACCTGCTGCAAGCGCTGGAAGTCTCCTGCTAGGTGTAGGTCATCTGCAATACGAACCTGACAATCCACCTGCTGGGTTTCACTTTGTGACAGCAGATTGTTAACTAGTGCAGCAAGGGGCACAGAAGAGATTTGCAAGTGCAAGCCGCCAGAATACACCAACATATCACTCACCAGACGATCGGCTCTTTGCAGCTGAGTTTGAATATGCTGACGTGTGTCTGCTGGGCTGTCGTAGGCCGCCATGGCAATAATGTTTAACGGGTTTCTCAACTCATGGGCCATGGCCGCAGACAGGCGACCGAGTTCTACTAGGTGTTGTTCATCTAGGCGTTTGCGCTCTGCGGCGGCAAGGGCTAGGGAACGCTCTAGCAAGCTACAGCTGGTGGAAAATAACGAGCCGAATACCTCCGCGGTTAGGCGCATACCCGGGCTGGCATCTTCCCAACCATGTAAGCTGAATTGCCAGCCTTGTTCGGTTACTGACACTTCCAGAGTTAAGGGGCTAGAAACTGTCGTGTCAGTCGTTTCGGCAGGTGGTGACCAAGGTGTTTGCGCTAACGCCTCTGCCGCTTCCGTACCATGAATCTGAATGGTCACTTTGCGCAACACTTGTTCTGATAGTAAGCGCTCACCTATTTGATTAAGGCTCGGCCAGTCATGGGCGGCTTTTAGTTGGCTCGACCAAGCTTCTAGAAGCTCTTCACTTAGCGTTGCGCCGGGGTAAATTACACGAGAGATAATTCGAGTTAGTGGCCGATGGATCAAGGAGGCCACCACCAGCATGAGCAGAGAATAAAACCAGAGCTGCCAGCTAGGTACATTGGCCAAGGCTTGCAAGCCTAAGCGGGCAGACACCACACTGATCACAGCAATCAGACACAGCATGACCAACATCATTGCCAGCCAGAGCAAGGCGCGATTAGCAAAGGCGTTTACAGACAAAATTTGATAGCGCACCACGCCGTATACCAACAGCAACAAGTAACTGGGCAGCAATAGCATGGGGTAAGGAAACCAGCTTATTCCAAAGGATGGAAACACAAAGCTGGTGGCCAGTAATAGCCCCCAAGCCCCCACCCCAAACATGGCAAGAATGGAGCGTTTTTTGTTGCCTTGGTGGCGCAACCAGCCATACAACAGCACCCCATGGGCGAGCACACCCACCAGCACTGTGTAGGCTAAATTAAAGATACCAGCATCGGTAAAAACAAAAAATGCCCGAGTGTCGTGGGTGTTTACCGTGCTGCCCCCTTGCACCCACCAGCTGTGCAGCACCACCAAGATGCTGGTCAGATAAACCAGCCACAGATACTGCCCCAAACCTTTTAACCATGGGCTTTTCACCTGTCCCGCGTAGACAAAACGAATGGCAAAATGCAGGAAAAATGTCGGCATTAATGGGTTCGCCAAGACGATGAAGATCCCTAATGTTTCCATGCCTTGATAAAGGGCCACGTGGCCAAAACACCAGATCGCCATCATGATGGCGAAGCCCGCCAGAGCTTGTAAATCCGCTTGTTTTCGTGCTCTCCACAAGAGCCAAACAGCTACAAGAAAGCCGCAGATACTAGAGATCAGCATGGACACTTCAAAGATTAAGGGAATCGCCATGGGTGTAAACCTTGTTTACATGATAAAAACAAAAATCGTAAACCCATTTTACACAGCAAACAAGCAAAAATAAAAATATCAAATAATTTCAACAACTTAAAAAAATATAAAACTTGGCTTAGCGTTTGCTCTTACCTATTTATATTTTTTGATCTATCTCAAGCTTTATCGAATTAATAGGAGCTACCCCATGAATATCCCTTTTCTTATGACAGAGATCATCGCGCTTTTTAGCATTATCAGCTTGGCATTATTGCCCCTAATATGGCGTCAAGCCTACTTAAGAACACGCACTAAGCGCTCCTAAAACAATGCTTTTATACACACTATTTTTTAGCACGATCACTTTATTAACAGGTTTATCTCATGGATCTTGATGTTGCTCTTTTGTCGCGATTGCAATTCGCTTTTACGGTGAGCTTCCATATTATTTTTCCTAGCATCACCATTGGCCTTGCCACACTGATCGCTATTTGGGAGGGCATGTGGCTGAAAACTCACAACCCCTATTATTTACAGCTGGCGAAATTCTGGATTAAGCCCTTCGCGATCACTTTTGGTATGGGAGTGGTGTCTGGCATTGTGCTGTCTTATGAGTTTGGTACCAACTTCTCAAAATTCTCCGAAATGACCGGTGCTGTGCTAGGCCCGCTAATGGCCTATGAAGTACTCACGGCTTTCTTTATGGAAGCGGGTTTCTTAGGTGTAATGTTATTCGGCTGGCAAAGGGTCGGCCGTAAGCTGCACTTCTTCTCAACCCTAGTGGTGATGACGGGCACATGGTTTTCGGCGTTTTGGATCATAGTTGCTAACTCTTGGATGCAAACCCCTACTGGCTATGAAATCGTCAATGGGCGCTTTGAGGTGACCAGTTGGTTTAAAGTGATATTTAACCCTTCTATGCCCTATCGTTTAACCCATATGGTGATAGCATCACTGATCACCGCAACCTTTGTGGTTGCCGGAATCAGTGCTTACTACTTGTTGAAAAAACAACACACCACATTCGCCAAGAAAGGCCTATCCATGTGTATGTGGTTTGCCTTAGTGCTCACGCCACTACAGGCTTGGGTGGGGGACATGCACGGTCTTAATGTGCGTGAACACCAGCCGGTAAAACTCGCCGCTATGGAGGGCATCTGGCCTGCCGTAGAAGAGAATGTACCTCTGCTGTTATTTGCTATGCCGAATATGGCAACAGAAACGAATGACTTAGAAGTCGGCATACCTAATTTAGGTAGCATGATACTCACTCACACTTGGGATGGCGCCGTACAAGGCCTGAAATCTGTCCCTGCCGAAGACAGACCCAATGTACCACTGGTGTTTTGGTCATTCCGCGTCATGGTGGGCATAGGGTTCGGCATGTTAGGCATCGCCGTCTTGGCGCTGATATTACGCCGTAAAGATCGACTCTTTAAAAACAAAGCCTTTCTTGGCCTAGTGACTCTGTTTACCCCCATGGGTGTGATTGCCGTGCTGGCGGGTTGGTACGTGGTGGAAGTGGGACGCCAGCCGTGGATTGTTTATAACCTAGTGCGTACCGCCGATATAGTATCGCCTCTGCCAGCGGAACGTGTTCTCTTCACCTTGGTGATGTTTGTCATTATTTACACCTTACTACTCGGGGTTTATCTGTACTTTATGCGCAAACTTATTAAAAAAGGACCGCCGAGTATGGCCACATTGGAGCAGCAGTTAATCGGTATGAAAGCACCCGGTTATGCCTTGGCTTGGGTTAAGAATCTGAATCATAAAGATCAAGGAGCAAACTAATGGATTTGCCACTGTTTTATTTTCTCGTGCTTGGCTTCGCCATTTTTATGTATGTCTTGCTCGATGGCTTTGATCTGGGTATCGGCATTCTCTACCCTTGGTTTCATCAAGCAGGCGAGCGAGACCATCTAATGCGTTCTATTTCACACGTGTGGGATGGTAACGAGACTTGGTTGGTGTTCGGCGGGGTGATCCTATTCGCTGCCTTTCCAGCGGCTTATGGAGACATAACGTCTATTTTCTATTTGCCGATTATGCTGATGTTGTTTGCGCTGATTTTTCGCGGCGTGGCCTTTGAATATCGCTTTAAGTCAGATACTTCGCGCCCCTATTGGGATCTGGCCTTTAGTGCTGGCTCAGCCATTGCCGCGTTTTGCCAAGGTCTACTGCTTGGTGCCATAGTGCAAGGCATACCCGCCACGGGCGGCGAGTTTAATCACTTATCAAGTTTGCATTGGCTCACCCCCTTCTCTATTTTGACAGGCTTTTCAGTGATGGCCGGTTATGCTCTATTGGCGGCTTGTTATTTGGTAATGAAAAGCCGTGGCCGAATTCAACGTCACGCGGCCAAATTAGGGATTAACTTATTGATGTTGTTGCTGTTGGCCATGTTAGCGGTGAGTTTGTCGACCCTTACCAACCAGCCAGAAATTCGGGAACGTTGGTTTAGCGGCATGAACTTCTTTGTCCTTGCGCCTTTACCGCTGCTGAGCTTATGGGCTGGCTACACCACCTTCAAAGACCTAGGAACCTTTAGTGACACGACAGCACAAGTCAGGACAAGTCGTCATGAAAAGCGCCCTTTTTGGTGTGCTAGTCTGTTGTTTCTAACCGGCTTCGCAGGCCTAGTAGTGGGGCTATTTCCCTACTTAGTGCCTCGTCAACTTACCTTTTGGCAAGCCGCTTCCCCAGACTCTAGCCTGTTATTTTTACTGCCCGGCATTTGTATTTTTGTGCCGCTGATCTGCGCTTATACCCTATGGGGCTATCGTGTGTTCGCAGGTAAGGTCGAAGATTATCAAGAGGGGTATTAGCATGTTGTCGATCTTTCGTCGCCAAACCTGGCGGGTTAAATGCCAGTCACTAAAGTCATGGCAATGGTTTGTGCTCTTGTATCTGCTTGGTTTTGTCAGTTTAGTGGGCATGTCCTATCTGCTTAAACTGGGTTTCAAGGTGTTACCTTAAGGCCCAAAAAAAGGGGACGTAGTATCCACTTCGCCCCCTTTTGTTTTCATGGCGCTTTCTCTAGCAGCAGTAGCTTTATTAGAAGCAGCCTATGCTAAAGATAACGCCACCATTTCTTCTGCCACCAACTCCGTCACATCCATCAATTGCTTATGGGTTTGTATTGGAATGAGTGGTAATTCCGTACACGCCAACAGCACCACGTCGGCTTCAAGTTCATCCACCAGCTTGGTAAAACGTGCCACTATGTCGGTTTTTGCACCGCCATAGGTTTTCACATCATATATAAGCTGATGTAAGCCGCTGTCAGCCTTAGGCACTTCTACCTGCACCACATCTTTAAGCTGACGATAGGGTGACCAAGTGCCAAGATTAGTCACCGAGTCGGAACCTAATAAAGCGACTTTAGTGAGACCTTCCGTCAGTATCTTGTGCTTCAGAACATCACCAAAGGATACGAGTTTGGCACTCAATCCCAAGGCTTCAAGTTGTGGCTGATAGTAATTAAGGGTATTACAGGCAATGGCGTAGTAATCTACTTGTGTCGCCAGTTGTTGTGCCACCCTTGCTAGATTTTGCCAAACTATGGCATCGTTTTTTTCTAACTCCATGGAAAGGCCAAGCTGAGGTTCAGAGATAATACTCACATTAGGTGCGTCTAAGTCTCCCTGAAAGCCCTCTTGCATCATGTGTTTATTCGCGGCAAGAATCTTTTGCCACATATCCACACCCGCTTCAGGGCCAGAGCCTGTGATAATGCCTAGTTTTGCTCGATTTACTTGCTTCATCACTGACTACTACTTCCCTGCCGCAGGCTGATCATCCACAAAGCTACGGCCCCACCCCGTAAGAATGGAAACACTCATCACCACCAACAATACCCAGGTATATAAAATCCAAGGAGTCATTTCTATTGGGCTTAATGCTGGTACACCCGCGAAAGATTCCGCTGCTTTTGACGACAAACCTGACGCAAACAGCAAGGCTGCAGACCAAGGTAGTGAGTACACAAGAGTACAAGCCATACTGTCGATAATATTAGCTCGACGATAAGGGTGCAGCTTAAAGCGTTCGCCCACAGGTTTGGCATAGGACAAACCGACCGCAAGGATTGCTGGAGCGTTAATACTCATCACCGCCGATAGGAATAGGGATAAACCCGCTGAGGAAGCTTCGGCACCACGTGGGGTGTTGACATAGCTTTTCAAGCCTTCGATAAGCTTGTCGCTACCACCGCCGTCCAGCATGATTCGGATGCCGCCCGCTAGCAGTAATACCAGAATAGACAAGTCCGACATCCAACCTGCCACACCGTTAATCAAGGCGCCATTTTCGACCGATAAAAAGCCATCAATTGTATTTAAACCTGTCACCACGGCCACCAGCATGCCTAATAATATGCCCACTGTCGTAGCAAAAATCACATCGCCCTTTTTCATAGCGACATAAATAGCTGCAAAGGCAGGAATCAGCATAAATAAGCCTTTCGGGTCCATATGCTCGGCCAGCACTTCATAAGGTACTTTCGCTGAAACACCAGAATTAGCAAGACTAAAAACCACCAGCAGTACCAGAGTGATCACGCCCGCTGTGGCTGAGTATTTCAAGCGAGAACGCACCACACCACCAATATCCGTGCCTTGGCTGGCCGCCGATGAAATAGTGGTATCTGAAATAGGTGCTAAGTTATCACCAAATGCACCACCTCCAACAATCGCTCCCGCCATCAGCAAAGGGTCTGCGCCGAGTAATACCCCTGCTGGGTAAAGCACGCCCATGCCTGCGGCTATGGTGCCAAAACCTGTACCCGCCGCGGTGGCAAATAACGCACTGGCGATAAAACTCACGACAACAAATGCTGTGCCTGTCGCTCCAGTGTGGTACGCCGCCCACAACACGCCATCGACCAAGCCTGAAGAACGCAAAACGGTGGCAAAAATTCCTGCGAAAATCCACGCTGCCACAGGCGCAATGGCTACTTTACTGGCCATGCCCTTCATGATGGTTTCGGCATATAAGGACTTATCTTTGGCGAATAAGAAGGTCACTAGCAAACCCGCAAGTATACCTACCCACATGCCTTGTATCGTGGCCTCTTCAAGAGCTGTGGCCACATAAATCGCCACACTAACAAAACTAATAATGGGTAAAAATGACAGCCATGGGCCACCGTAAAACGACAAACTCGATTTTTCCGTCATAAAAATTCCTCAAGATTTTTCTCATACTTACATCGCCCTGACAGTGAAATGACTCACTGGACGACATGGAGTTTTTAAGTAGAGCAAATGAAGACTTTTTAAGACATTTGACACTCTGTACTAGGTTGGCGTACTTTGACGCGCTTTGTGCATCAAAATGCGTCTTTCATGAAGCGTAAACTACTTGATATGCTTATAAATCCTCTCTCTTCTCTAGGCTCAAATAATGAATCAAGACGTTGCATTGAATCTTCGGCTGTTGTGCAGCTATTACAAATCGATCAGTGATGTAACTCAACGCTTGGGGATCAGTCGCTCGCAATTTAATCGTTATTTGAGTGGGCGACACCGCCCAGCGGCCAATACATTAAGACGTATTTGTGAGTTTTTTGATGTGGCAGAATATGAGCTACAGCTACCCCATGAGCAGTTCCAGCAGTTAGTACAGCACAGCCCTCGACAAGACAGCTTGGTAAGTGGTCAGCCAGAGCTTGAGCATTTAAAAATGCTGATGGACAAATCTAGCCCAGAATTAGACAAATATTTGGGCTACTATTTTGAATATTATTACTCCATGAGTAACCCGGGTAAGGTGCTTAAGTCCTTAGTGTGCTTTTCAAAAGTGGAGGATAAAATTCTCTATCAGCGTACCGAGCGCTTAGTGGAAGCCGGTGAGCAAAATCAACAAGTCTGTCATTGTAAATACCTAGGCGTGGCGCACTTTTTGTCTGATCGTATTTTTATGACGGACTATGAATCCTTAACCGTTAATGAAATCACCCAAACCATCCTTTATCCAACCTTTAAGAACCGAATTCATTGGCTGCATGGCTTACGCATGGGAGTTTCTTCTAACGATGAACGCATGCCTTGCAGCGCTAGAGTTTCCATGGAGTTTTTAGGACAAGAGATTTCATTGCGCAAAGCCTTAGCAGAATGTGGCTTTTATGCCCCAGATGATCCAGTTTTAGAACCTTCATTGCTAGAGATGATCAATAACCAAGGACACAACGAGCATTGGCAATTTCGCGCCAAGTAAGTAAGGACTGCCTAGTATAAATGCTTACTGCCCAGCACGAGACGCTCTAATAAGCCAGTTACGCGGGGTGATATTCTTCTCACAAAAGCCTCCTATCTCGACTTGATAGTCCTGCTCTTGTAAATAAAGGGCTCGGTCTAATACTAGCCAGTGCTCAAGGGCGGGACGGAACAATTGGCTAATGGCTTCGAGCTTTTGAACCACTTGGTAGCGCTGTTCTGCAACCTGTTCAAATTGGCCAAAACCTAGGGTATTCACATATTGGCTTAGGCCTTTGCATTCTGCCGCCCATTGGCAGAAGCCTGCGAACCCCTGCGCGAGTAAGGCTTTTTGAATTGAGGGTAATGGCAGGTATTCGTCTATGCCTCGAGCTTGTCGTTGCCAAGCATCAAAACCCAATCGGTAGGTGAGTTCTTGCTTCTTGAGGCGCTTTTCTCTCGCCCCTGCAGTCACTACTTCTTTCACCGCTAATTTTAAATCGGCTTTACGTATACTGAGCTGTGAATGCCTTGCCACGGTGGCAGATAAAGGCTGGTAAGTGTCATCTTTGGTTAACTGGTAGCAACAAGGAGACAAACATAAATTGGGCACTTTGGCCAACGCAGCTTGGGTGAGTAAGGTGCGGTGTAAATCCCCACAGGCATGCAAGGCCACCGCACAATCGGTACTGGCAAGGGCGGAAACTCCCTGTTGCTTTAACACATCGGCGTGCTGAAAAGTTTGCGGAAGTTTCAGTTTGGCGGCCTGTTGCTGGCCGTCCTCACAAAGAGTTTTTTGCCACTCTAAACTGACAACACCCTGCCCTGTTTGATAGGACAATAGTTTCCCCAAATGCCCTTTACCGGCACACCATTCAACATAGTTTTGCGCTTTGGGAGTACGTGCCACAAAGGCTTCTATCTGTTGCCATTTGCGCCCTTTAATACCCGCCGCGAGGTAACTAGGCGGGGGCGTATAAGCCGCCACTTCGCTAATAGGTTGAGGGCCTTGCCAAGCTTGCAAAGCTGATAGGCTCGGCAAAAATTCACAAAGAGTATTCAGGCCACATTGATCTTCCAGATCCGCCAATTCTAGGCCATCAAGATACTGACTCAATTGAGGGTATTGAGTCTGCCAAGGGTTCGTTAGGCTAGCAAAGGAGTCGAACTGCCATAGGGCTCGATGCTCGCTCAAGCAAGCATCGAGGGCTAAAAAGTCTTTATGAAAGCAAGCCATTAGCAGTGTGTTATTTAGGCTGGTCTTTATTATCGCTAGACTGAGCGTCTATCTGTTCTGCCAGTCGTGCTATTTGGCTCTGCAATTCACCGATCTGAGCCACGAGCGCTTGATGATTGTTCTCTTGGGCGTCGTGCTCTTTGGCGGCGGTTTCTTGGGTCATCACATCTAACACCACACCCACCATCATGTTTAAAAACACAAAGGCGGTTAAGAAGATAAAGATAATGTAGAAGATCCAGCTTAATGGGTAGACCTCCATAGTTTCGTACATGACATAGTTTTTATCGGGGAAATATTGTAAACTAGGGAGTGAGTGAATGAGTAAAGACCCCATTTATAAAGAGTTAAAGTGTATGCATAGAGGCATGTTAACAAAAATATCGTTAACATGCCTCTATGCATAGTAAAACTTAATCTAAGAGATCTCAATCTGTTAACCAAAATTTTATCGCATACAGAGATCAACGACACATCAAAGAATTTGCGGTAAATCATAACGAACATATCTATAATCATGACTTTCTATTATCTTCAAAGATTGGCTGAAAGAACCATGTACGATGCTGTAAAAATCAAACTAAACAACCTCAAAAACAATAAAATTTTCGAACTGCTAGTTGTAGCAGTCATCATTATTTCTGCCCTTGAAATAGGAGCAAAGACATTTGAGCTACCTGATACAGCGATATCGTTCACGAGCATCTTAGATGCCTTCATCACAATCTTCTTTCTTTTTGAATTAACTGTTCGATTTGTGGCTGATGAAGATAAGAAGGCCTTCTTTAAAAAAGGATGGAACATCTTCGATACATTGGTAGTGATTGTTAGCCTTATACCGATTGACAACTCTGAGATGGCACTCCTTGCTCGACTAGTACGAGTATTCCGTGTTCTTAGGATGGTCTCTGTTGTTCCAGAACTAAGAATTTTGATCAACTCATTAATAAAGGCGCTACCACAATTAGGATATGTGGTTCTTCTGATGTTTATCATTTTTTACATCTACGCGGCGATTGGTAGCTTTCTATTCAGTGAAATCAATCCATTTCTTTGGGAAGACATTGCTATCTCAATGTTGACATTGTTTAGAGTTATGACTTTTGAGGACTGGACCGATATTCAATATGAGACCATGGAAGTCTACCCAATGAGCTGGATCTACTATATGTCATTTATCTTCTTTACCGCATTTGCGTTCTTAAATATGGTAATAGGTATAGTAGTTAATGTGATGGAAGAAGAGCATCAGGCAGAAAGAGCAGAAAAGGAACCTTCACTTAGCGATCTACAGCAAGAACTTAAGGAAATTAAAGCAATACTGTCAGAGTCGCAGAAGAAATGATTCGAAAAGACTTTTAAAAGAGCTATTGCGGAGACTAAGAGTAACCTGGTGTTTAAATGATTCAAACATGCTTAATGTATTTTCATAAGATCCATAAAATTTTAATTTGTCAAACTATACACAGATACCCAGGCTAAATATGAAAAAACAACAAGGTTCTATGCCTTTTTCACTAGACGACATTTTAAATGATCAACGAATTCAAAGGCTATTTTCAGAGAAGCATTCATGTGCTCTACAGCTATGGGTTCTACGTATAGAAGGTAACAACTATGTTGAAAACAGAATCATTTATGGGCGTTTACTACCCTATAGTTTTTGCAACAACTCATGGTCCTTTAGTAACGATGACAATTCGAAGGCATTCGAAGGCTATAGAGCCCAAGTCAAAAAGTTCAACATATATTTAGATGGCAAAACAGCTAAAAGTGTCGTCGAAAAACTTTGTTCCGGTGAAACTCTTCGCGGTATTAGTGAGAAATGTGAGCTACGTTTTAGACAAAATAAGATTGCTGATCTCTTTGGGGACACTAAACTGTCTCAAGATAAACTCGCGTTTAAACCTATTACTTATTTAATCAATAAAGATGCCCACCCTAGTAATTCAATTGGGAGCCCTCATGCTGGCGCTGGGGCTTTTAGCGCATCTATTGTCCAATGTAATAAACAGGAACTATTTAGTGTCCAAGAAAACTACAACATTGATCTAACTTCAATGGTTATTGATGAATTAAATCAAGACACAGGGTTAAAGTTTAGAGAGCATGATTTATCTCGATTTGGTGACATCGAACTCATGTTCTTCCCTTCCATTGATGATAAAGAAAAGCCATTGAGAAACATTCAATGGTCTGATGATAAGAAAGAAATTTATGTAAATATAAGTCCAGCTGAACTTGATCAACACACTCAATTTCAATTCAATTTACGCCTTGAAAACAATGGTCAGCTTCTTTACTCATCACTCAAAACTGCAATTCAAGATGCTAGCGGAAGGCATGAGTGTACGTTTAATGTCGATAGTAAACTCAACTCGATTATAGACTCGATGTCTTTAGATATCTTCGGGGCTACAGATAAGCAAACGGGCGAATTTACGCTTTATGACCGCTGGACAACGTACTTCATTAGACAGGTGAATTACCAGATTCATGTAGACAGCGACTTTTCTGAGTCGAATAAGTTTGATTGGTTAGAGAAAACGGTAACTCAAAAGATGTCAGACCGCGTTGCGAAGGTTTTGTCGATAAATAATAACACCCCTACTACAAGAAATACTATTACAAACCGAAAAACAGATCCTTGGGTTCCAATCAACCGCTCCTTAAGCAAAGCATTCAAACTGATTTATCCCGAACAGTCAGACGGAGCTTTCTTTCCTCGGTGGGGGATGAGCTCAGGGGAAGGTAGACTTCAATTCACTGAATGGTTTAAAGAGCTCGCACAATCTAGTAAAAGGCACTCAATTACAATTTTCGACCCTCATTTTGAAGATGTAGGACTAGCTCTAATACTGTTCAGTTCAACACATGACTCCGACTATACTATTTTTAGAACAAACAACCATACAAAAACTAGAGGAACTGAAGCCTTATTAAAAGCATGCTCTCATAATCAAAAACTAATGCAACAAAAGAACATTAATATTTATGGTGTTAGTGATGGTAACCTACATGATCGTTACATATTAGTGACGGATAATAAAGGTCTACCAGTAAAAGGTTATCATTTATCAAACTCCCTCCAAAGTGTAGCCGAAAACCATCCTTTACTTATTACACCAATCCCAATGGATGTCCTGTATAAAGTAGTCGAGTATAAGAAAAACTTACTATCTAATTCTAATAAAAAAGTATCTCATCTCTACAACTCAAAAATACATGAGTCAAAGCTCGTTAAACCCAATAAAGGTGATACTTTTTTTGACAGTGATTTTATAGGCGATATCTTATCTCACTGGTTTAAAGAGCCAACACTAAAAGGGCTAAAAGAAAATGATCTAATCAATAAACTTAAGGATTTAAAATTATACAATGATAATTTCCCTAAAAACATAGACCCAAATGGATTGAAGTCATTTATTAATTCCATTGATTTCGATAAAATTGATTTTAGCCCATACTGGGAAGTCATTGGAGAACTTTTATCTCAAATAGAACTTAGTTGTTACGATACAAAATATTTTTCAAATAAACCGAATTTCTTGAATTCACTGTCTGGGATCTTAAAAACGACATTTAATAGAGAAGTTGGTAAAAGTACTAATCATGAATTATCTTTGATCTCCCCTAGCTATTTCAAAAAGACATTATCCGATTTTCTGCACAGTTCGGCAGCCCCTCATAACTTCTCCATGGGAGTTAAACAATCGCTTCTTACATGGAGTGAATACTACTGCGTCAAATATCTATGGACATACGATCCCGTTTCATTAATTAAGTTAGTTGATACTCAAGCTATGGAGCTTACTAACGAATTTAACGATTCCGATAAAATTCGCTTGTCTGTTTTAGAGCAAATTCTACGAAACATTTGCTTTTCTATTGAAGCTAGACTGACAAGCGAGCTACAAGTTACAGCTCTTTTAGGTAGCAAAAATGATTTTTTCAAATGGCTAGCATGGTGTGAATTAGACTACCGAGTAGGCGAAACTAGTAACCTTAACATAATTAAGAACTTGCCGAGAGATGAGCAATGCACCTTTATAAGTTGGTTAATCAATCGCTACTCGACCATTAAACAAGATACCAATTTAATCAATAAGCTTGTAGAAGAACTTCATCAACTTCTTCCAGAAAAATTAGACCTAACTATTCTTAGAGGTATGATTGATTCATTACGAGGGCATATGAAACAGCTCTCTTGGGCTGAACCTTGGATCTCACGTAACGTTATAGCCCCTTTAATTGACAAAAAAAGAGTTACATTTGAAGACGCGAGCCAAATTTGGCATGAAGAACTTGTTAATTTACTGGAACCTGCTAACTCAATGAAGATAAATAGGTTTAACTTTGACCGAGAAGGAGAAGTAACCAAAATTGCAGCATGGTTATTTGCTAATAGCTCACAAGAATATCAGAAGAAGTGTCTAAAAAATCTAAATCAGATCCTGAGAAAACAAAAACAAGTTATTCAACAACCATTGGCTAACACTGCTAATTGGTCTAACTGGAATAACGCTCTAAAGGTATCTTTATGGATATGGCTATTTACTGAGTGGTGTCGATATTACAATTCAATCAATGGGAATGATAACAGTCAGAAAATAGTAGAACTTTATGACACTGCGAAAGAGCTAGCTTTAATAAGACCTGAGTCCGAATTGCTACAAGACGAAATATTCCTTCAGATAAACAAGGTAGCTGAACAGAAAGGAAGCCACATTGATTGAAGCTCATAATAGGGCGTTCGACGTAAAGTCTTATGAAGCTCCTCTTACAACCTAATGGGTGAACCATCTTATTACCAGATAAAACTAGGGCTTAAAATTAATTAACGAGCCTGATAATGTAACAACGATTTCAATACACTAATCGGATCTAAATCGTGAGATGACGACCTTTCTGAATAATTTAACAAACAGCAAGAGAAGGCATGAATAGCTATAAATCTTAGATATCTATAGTAACCTCAGGTGAATTTTCACGCTGTTCTACGACTTTTTCTAAGTCTAAGTCTTCCAACTTCTCCAGTTCAGTGATTAATGCTTTCTTGGAAGTATCATCTAAACGAGAAATCAAACACGCCAATTCAGCACTTAGGTCGTCCTCACACAAAAAATAGTTCAGCGGAACATTGAGTTCTTGAGCGATTCTTCTCAGCGTTTCGAGATCAGGCGAATGCCGTCCCTTCTCATAGTGGTTCATACGACCGCTGGCAGAGCTTTCGTCCATGCCGATCTTTATCCCAAGCTCTTTCTGGGATATGCCGATTTTCTTACGAGCTTGTTTAAGCCGTAGTGGTATTGGGTTATCTGACAAAATAGTTTCATCTTTAAAGTCTCATGTACTTAGATTGTCTAAGTTTTACTTATTTCTGTATACTTAGCAATCCTAAGTATTTAGTTTTTGAGACACAAACATGACATCCAAACCATTTTCTTTGAATAAACAGTTCAAAGAACTTTTACAGCGCGTGAAAGGAACCAGCATTAGACGAAAAGATCTCATTCAATTAGCATCCAGTACAACTGAGCTAGATATAACCCAATCAACGAGACTGGTAGCAAGGAACGTTAACAGGCTAACATCTGAAGGTCTCCTAAATGCCAGTGGAGAGCGTAATGCCCGAACTTACCACCTAACTTCTGAATTGATTTTAATGCTAAGCAGAAGCTCTCATGAGCAGTCTGGCGAAGAAACTATCAAAATAAGTCAAAGCTCAAATGAAGTGCATCTTCTGGATGAAGAAAAGAAAGCCAATGCTGAATTAAAACTACTGTTGGGGGAGATTGATGCTTATCAGGAGTATTTAGGACTGTTTCCACATAATCGACCTGCTATTGTAAAACTGCTTAATGAGTCGAGAGAAAAAGCGACAAAGTTCTACGGCCGATTAAATGCCATAAAAAAAATTATTAAATCAACTCAATCTGAGAGGTGTGTGTAATGCTTAGGGAATGGCAAGAACAGTGTCTCGCTCAGGCAGTAACATCTTTTAAGAAGCGCTCTCAATTCTTAGTATTGGCTTCACCTGGTGCCGGTAAAACCCTGCTTGCAGCGCATATTGCAAAAGATCTTATTAACAATGGCGATATCGACTATGTAGTATGTTTTTCTCCTTCTCGAATCGTTTCACAGAGCATCGAAGAAACATTTGAGAAAACATTGAAGCGCAAGTTGAATGGAAGACTTGGAGCAATCGGAACATCACGTACTTATCATTCACTTAGCAACTCAGCTGAACTAATCAATGATCTTGCGGCCACTAGAGTCTTGGTCATTTTTGATGAAATACATCACTGTGCGGGCGACGGAAACTCTCCAGCTAACGCATGGGGAATGCAACTTTTATCGACGATACAACATTTAGCAACTTATACGTTGTCACTTACTGGCACACCTTGGCGCACTGATACGCTTCCTATTTCATTCGCTAAATACTCAGATCCAGAAGGTAACATTATGTGTGACTACTCGTATGATCTTGTTGATGCAATAAAAGACAAGGTCTGTCGGAAGCCTCAAATTACCGCAATTGATATTGAAAAAGTTACAGTGAAAGGAGTAGATAAATTTGAAACCTACACCAGCTTGCAGTCATTGCTAAGCGAAGGAGAAGTAAGTTATCAAGCTGTGATCAGACACCCTGAAGTCATCAAGCATTTACTTTCATTAAGCATTAATCAGCTGAATGCTCTTAGAAAAAACTCACCTAATGCAGGCGGATTAATAGTTGCATCTTCATACGAACATGCTTTACAGATTCAATCGATTCTATCAGACCAATTCAATAAAGAATCGACGTTAGTTTCCTATAGGCATGATGACTCCCCAGAGCTTATTAACCGTTTCCGCAAAGACAACAGCGAATGGATCATCAGCATCGCCATGATCAGTGAAGGGACGGACATACCAAGGTTGCAAGTCTGCTGTAGCCTGACTGATGTAACTACTGAACTATACTTCCGTCAGATTCTTGGACGTATCATACGAATGACCAAAGATCAGCCACCTGTCGCTGATATGTACATGCTGGCAGAGCCAAACCTAGTGGAGTTCGCAGAACGACTGAACAAAGCAATTCCAGGTACCTACAACTATCAAAAAACTGAAGAATTGCTCAATAGCATAAACACGCCAGTATCAAAAAATAGCAATAACCAAGGCTCTTGTGCAGATAGCGTATTACAGTCTGAAATAGACCTTGATGAGTTTATCTTGAGTGATAGTCATGAACTATTGAAATTAACAATTCTAAAAGAGCTTACGATGTCGTCATTCAAATCGAAAATCATTTCTTACTATTTATAGGTGCATTCTCAGATCAAAGTCTTGGCTTTTAACCAATGCAAAATTGTTTAGCATGCGCTCTTAACCCCCCTTATTTCACAGAGAGTCTCGATAGTAATATTTCCTTACAGCAGCAATGGTGCTGCTTAGTTAATAAAGGAAACATACCATGTCTCAATTCGAAAGTGACTACGAGCAAACTCAAGATGATATTGATAATCGCGCAGACCAATTAAACCCAAACAATGATTCGTATTGGCAGTCTCGTGGGGAAGAAGAACGACCTGAAAACTGGGAGGATCAATAATGACGACAAACAATCCGAATTGGCCAACTAAAAATGGTAGTGGCAACCCTTCAGGCAAAGGGCGAGGAAATAATCCACCTAAGAAATAGACTTATATACGGCCGCTTAAGCGGCCGTCTCTTTTTCTCTCAAATAGTAGGTCAAGTAGTTATCTGCGGAGTAGATTTCCTTAAGTATCCGCTGCTCATCATCTTTATACTTAACGAGCTGACGGTCTATTGCTTGGCAAATCAAGCAATAAATCAATAAAAGAAGTTGGTCTTCAAAAGCAAATTTTGAGCAAAATTTCTCTAGCGTTGCAAAGCTAGGTTTCGTTTTTCCTTTACGCCATTCTTTTAGACGTTCAACTTGAACTTCTAAGACAGTCCGGCCTGTTTCCGTACTTTCTTGCCGAATGGGTACACACTGAGCTAAGTCCTTAAAAGAAATATTAAGCTCAGTTTTGATAAAAGATATAAGTTTGCCAAAATAACATTTACCTTCTGATGCCAGAATTTTAACCAAAAAACTGTTATGTTGTTTAGTGCCTTCTTGATGAAGATGCTTCCAGTTGATGGCAACTAGGTCTAGAGCTGCAAATAAAGACAAATTGAAATCTTGCGTAAAAAAACCCATAGCTTCCAATTCGTCTTGGTTTGTTTCTATACTTTCGCCCAAAGCAAGCTTATCTAACCCGCTGATAACCAAATTTTGTTGTTCTGAGCTCAAAGCAGTTTTTTTGATAACTGGACGGTAAAAATTAGGGATTAGAGTAAGCATTTTGGGCTCATCTATTCCTCTATGGCTAGCAGCAAATGTGCGTTGAGGCTCAAATTCTATGCACCGTCTCTCAATAAAATCGATCAAAGGTTCTAAAAATCGCGGGGCTTGTTCTATAGATTGAAATTCAGCTAAAATTTGCTTAATTAGTATATCCCAAAGCAACTTAATATCATCTACCATTGACCCTGTGGGAATTAAATCATCAAGATTTAAGTTCAATCGATCCAATTGAGTGAAAAGAGGAGTAAGCGCCTCAACTGCTTTCTTTTCAGATATCCCCTTTCCCGATAAGTTATCAAGGCTGCGATCACTAACTTTCACCTCTTGCCCATGCAAGGTTGCAATAAATTTAATCTGTTTTCTAATAGAGGTTGAAAAACCAAATAGTTCTACGACCTCCTGAGGTGTTTTTATAAATGGATTTTTATAAATTATTGGTCTGATAACTACTTTTTCACTGCTCATTAGTTTGATCGCAAAATGACATTCAAAAAAAGGCTATAGCTCATTAGCACATGCCAGAAAAATATAATTACTAATTTAAAGTTTACCACCGACCCCCTTAAACTTTTCAACAAAAGCGGCAATTTTCTGAAAAACCGTTTGCTTCTGGGTTCGGTACTGTGGGTTCAATGGGCTAAGTTTGGGCAGCGCCTCATTAAGTGCAGTACCATTTTCAGAGGCGTACTCACGTTTGAGAGATGACGCAATATAACGTTTGGCAGCTTCTTCATTGAGCTTTTCAGACGCAATAATGGCATCGGCTTCGCGCTTCTGCTCAGCCTGGGCGAACTTGAAGAAGGCGTCGATAATGCTGGCTTTGTCATTGATCTCATCCAGGTTTGTCTGGTTAATAAAATCAACCACCAAGCTCTCTTTCGCTCTATTGCCAAGGCTACCACGAATCATACGACGAACTTCTTCAATCAAGCCTTCTTTGCTCTTGTTCTTCTTATTGTGGTCAAAGATCAGTTCAAGAATGTAGTCGAGGTTTATTTCTTGAGATTTAAGCAAATCAATTTCAAAGACCACATCGTCCCAGTCTACCAATGACTTTTCTTTGTCCTGACCTTCTTTATCACGTCGTAACCAGTCGCGGGTATCGTTGTAGGTAGAACGATAATCTTGGACAGCACGCTCGCTTGGCATATCAATGGTTTGCATTGCTTCGATGTCAGCATCGTTCAGATAATACTTTGATTTGAACTCTTCGACGGCTTGCTCATCACTGGTGTCTAAACTTTGCAGCGCTTTTAAACCAACAAATTCATCGTAGTTTTGTAAAATATTTTCTGCTTTTAGGTATTCACCAAACAGCTTGGCAAACTCTTTTTTATCTTGTTCTTTTTCAATATTTTCAGGGTTTGGAAAGCGTTCTTTAAGCTCTTTTACGATATCAACAAAACCTCGACGCGCTTGGCCAGTAGCAATATCTTCAAAGCCTTCCATGTATTCTTTGTAGCTCTTCTCCAACACCACGTTTTTGGTGTTTTTGTCACCAAACAAGGTGATGGCATCAATGGTTGCCTGCTCTAAGTCCCGGAAGGTCACAATATTGCCAAAGGTCTTGGTCGCATCATAAATGCGATTAGTGCGAGAAAACGCCTGCATCAAACCGTGATAACGCAAATTCTTGTCAATAAACAAGGTATTGAGCGTAGGCGCATCAAAGCCAGTCAAAAACATACCGACCACTATGAGCAGATCTATTTCTTGATTCTTCACGCGCTGGGCAAGGTCACGGTAGTAGTTCTGAAAGCCATTACTGTCCACGCCATAGTTAGATTTAAACATGGCATTGTAATCGTTAATCGCGGCGCTCAAAAACTCTTTCGCGCTGCTGTTCATCGCGCTAACTTCAAAGCTCTCATCTAAAATATCACCAATGGCGTCCTGCTCTTCATTGGCTGCAAATGAGAAGATAGTCGCAATTCGCAGAGGTTTACTTGTAGGTCCATTTTCGGCCTCGGCCTGCAATGTTTTGAAGGTTTCATAGTACGCTTTCGCTGCATCAACACTACTGACTGCAAACATGGTGTTAAACCCTTTGGCACCAGAATAGGCTCGATGCGTTTTCTGGTTAAAATGGTTCAGAATATACTGCGAGATTTCACGAATGCGCATCGGGTGTAAGAACGCTTTCTTGTTCTCCGCCGCACTAAGCTTCTTTTCATCCTGCTCAGTCTCGATGCTCTTAAATTGCGGACGAACATCGTTATAGTCCACTTTGAACTTGAGTACTTTTTCATCACGAATGGCATCAGTGATCACATAAGTGTGCAACTGCTGGCCAAACACGCTGCCCGTGGTTTCAGCACCCAAGGCATTTTCAGGGAAAATTGGAGTACCGGTAAATCCAAACTGGTAGTACTTTTTGAATTTCTTCTTCAGGTTTTTCTGCGCTTCACCGAACTGGCTTCGATGACACTCATCAAAAATAAAGACAACCTGCTTGTTGTATATCGCTAAATCGCTTTCGCTTTTGATTAAGTTGTTGAGCTTTTGGATAGTGGTGACGACAATCTTGTTATCGTCTTTATCCAGGTTGCTCTTAAGCCCTGCGGTGCTGTCTGAACCGTTCACACTATCAGGCGAGAACCGCTGATACTCTTTCATCGTCTGATAGTCGAGGTCTTTTCTGTCCACCACAAAAAAGACTTTATCGATACAGTCTAAATCAGTGGCCAAACGTGCCGCTTTAAAGCTGGTGAGTGTTTTTCCTGAACCGGTGGTGTGCCAAATATACCCGCCACTCTCGGTGTTGCTCCAATTCTTAGCGTTAAATGCGCACTTTATCTTCCATAAAATGCGCTCTGTAGCGGCAATTTGGTAGGGGCGCATTACCAGCAAAGTATTGCTGACATCAAACACCGAGTAACGCAAGATCACTTCAAGCAACGTCTCTTTCTGGAAAAAAGTGGCGGTAAAGTCTTTTAAATCCTTGATCAGTGTATTGTCCGACTTCGCCCAGTTCATCGTAAAATCGAAGCTGTTTTTGTCTCGCTTAGTTGTATTGGCAAAATAGCGCGTGTCGGTGCCATTAGAGATCACAAACAGCTGCAAGAACTTGTACAACGAGTTCTCTGCATTAAAGCTTTCTTTGCTGTAGCGATGTATTTGGTTAAACGCCTCACGGATCGCCACACCACGCTTTTTCAGTTCAATTTGCACCAAAGGCAAACCATTGACCAAAATCGTCACATCGTAACGGTTGGCATGGCTTCCTGTTTGCTCAAACTGCTTAATGACCTGCACTTTGTTACGAGCAATGGTCTTCTTATCAAACAGGTAGATGTTTTCGATATGGCCATCATCAAAGACAAAATCGAAAATATAGTCACTGTGCACCTTGCGAGTTTTATCAAGAATATTATCGCTAGGGGTGTTTAAGTATTGCTCGCAAAAGCGACCCCACTCGGCATCGGTAAACTCAACTTTATTGAGTGCTTGTAGCTGTTTTCGCACATTCGCCAGCATGGCGTCAGGCGTCGTTAGCGCAGGTAAATACTCATAACCCTGATTGCTTAAATCCTGAATCAGCTCGCGCTCTAAATCACCTTCGCTTTGAAAACTTTCGTTAACCTGCCATTCTTTAGTGTATTTATCTAACACAATAAAATTATTTGATTCAGCAACTGTTTTATACGTTGTCATTCATCTACATCCTTTTTCTTTTTGTAAGCCGTGGTGTGTTCCAAAATGGAAATAGCCACGGCGTCGCATTATTCAGTGACTTGCCAATGGCCGGTTTTATCTGAACCGACCCGAGTTAACCTGTCTTCTTTTTGTAGTTTGCTAATGGCACGGCCAATGGTTCTAACGTCTTTATTCAAGGTATCAGCGAGTTGTTGTCGGGTTAGCTCGGGCGTGCTACTGAGCAATGCTAAAATAGCCTCAGGCGTTTTAAAGCCCGTTACATTGATAAGGGTATTTACAGGGGCGTTTTCACCTTCTTTTAGGAGGGCGTTTACCGAGGCGTTTTGCGCGAGTGTTTGCTGAATAACCGACAACATAAAATGAATAAACGGCGTACTGTCTGCTTGGTTATCGGCCTGCTCTAGGACGTGATAATACGCTTGCTGATGGTCTTTAATCACACTTTCTAGCGGCAAGGATAAAAACAGCGGATGCCACTTGGATAAAATCAGCGTTTGCCATAACCGCTCCATACGACCGTTACCATCGGCAAAGGGGTGAATAAACTCAAATTCGTAATAGAATACACAACTGGCGATCAATGGGTGATCTTTTGTATGCGTGAGCCATTGGATTAAATCAGCCATTAAACCGGATACCTGATGGGCAGGCGGCGCAACGTGATGCACCACACCGCCTTTATGGATACCCACGACTTTACTGCGAAACTCACCCGCATTTACAAGAATATCTGACAGCATTAATCCATGAACTGTGAGTAAATCGTTAATGGTGCTAGGTGTAAAGGTAGGCAGTGCATCGTAAGCGGCAATCGCGCCTTTTACCTCGGCCAGCTCGCGCACGCTACCCAGCACAGATTTACCCTCAACAATGGCGGTGATTTGTTCTTCAGTTAAGGTATTGCCTTCAATGGCCAGCGTGCCAGTAATGGTTTTAATGCGGTTTTGCTTGCGCAGTTGCGGCGAGGCATTAAGGTGGCTGGCGTTTAACTCACCCACCTGCTGCCTGATTTGCGCCACAAAATTGAGAATCTCGGTGGTAATAGTAAACGGCAGTTGATAGGCCATTAGGCTGCCTCCTTATGCTTGACATCGTTGGCAGAGGAGTAAATGGTGTCAGGCGGCTTTTTGCTGATTTTAGTCATTAAGCTCTTCCTGTTGCCAATAATTGTAATTATTAACGAGGTGCGCTAACAGAAAGCCGACTATTTTCTTTTCTTCAGGTTTAAGCATGGCTGGACGCAAGTGAGCTAAAGAGTCATGACTTGAAAATTGAATTATACGATTAAGATAGGCTTCTCTATTTTCATCATTATCACCTGGTAATAAATTTGACCATTTTGGGTAACCTAGAAAACTAGCTGTTTTTTCGTAAAGGTTACGGATGAATATAAAATGTTGCCTATCAATATTTCCATTCTCAATTGCCTGTTCAAGCTGCCTTTTAAGCTCTAAATGATAGAAAAAACTCGTATTTGAATCACCATTCTTTTTAACTAATGAATAACTTTGATCTTCTAGCACTTCTAACAAAAAACATTCTTTTGAATTCAGTTCATTATAAAGAAAGTTATAAAACGTCGTGTCATGTGTTGAAACAATAAACTTAATCGAAAGCGGGCTATTTTTTATTAAAGAAGCTAAATCAACAGCAAGCTGCATTAAATGATTTTCATCTAAAGAACTCACAGGGTCATCAATATAAACATATTGAATTTCATCAAACTGATTTGTCTCTCGCTCACCTTCTTCAACCACATTTCGGGTATATATTACCTGCTCTAAAAGAGCATAAAAAACACTCCAAATAAAACAACTTTCTTCTCCTTTAGAAATTTTTATCTTACTTAAGCTATCATCCCCACCTCTTTCTAACGAAAACGACACTTTAGAAAAATCATCATTAAAATACGGTGTGATGTTTGAATTTGAATATTGTTGGAATCGACGAACAATCTGGCCATCCAATCCTTGGCTTTGAAGAAAGTTTAACAGCCTATTCGTAAATGAATTGGGCTGAATATTGAGCTGACGTTCTTTATCCTTATCTAAATCATTATCCCAATAGAACAAATCTTCAGTGAATGCGTTGTAATATAAAACTTTTGAATTTGAAAAATCTGCAGGATCTTCCGCCTCAGCTTCGCTCTTAGGATCGATTAGCTCCCTAAACTCACGAGACAAACGCGTCTTACCTGTGCCATTAAAGGCATAGATTAACTGCACTTTTTTATCAGTATTCTTTAATTTATGGGCAATCCCTGCAAGTGATTTTAAATACTCCCCATAAAATTCAGAAATATCACATTTCTTAACGGCCCAATGCCCCCGGTGAAACTCAAAATCATCGATATCTAATTTTTGTTGTTTCTCCTTTAGAAGGCCTCTGGTTAAAGGGTAGTAGTCTTTGTCAAATCGATACTTAATGCGTAAACTATTCGAATTAACTTTAATATCGGTAATTTTCCCAATTCTTGCATCAGCGACTTCATCCTCGACCGCAAACATAGTTGGCAGATTCTTGAGCTTATTTATTGCATCCTGATCTAATGATTGAAATTGCCCTTTGATAGAGGCTTCCGTGTATTCAAGAAACCTGCCTTTCGGAATCGTGAATTCCCCTTGCTCCCCTGAGTAAAAGCTAGGCACGCTTGCCATGATCAGGTTGTACATTTGACCGCTCATTTACGCTGTTTCCTCCATAGGTTTGCGGAAGCTCAACAACAGGTCACGATAATACTCGTATTGCTTTTGACGTAGCTCGATTTCGCGGGGGAGACCTTCTTTTATGGAACTTGTTAACGTATTGAAATTATCTAATATCTTAACAATTCGGGTTTGTTCATTAATAGAAGGGACAGGAATTTTAAACTCCGACATCTGTTTCAAGTTTATATTTGGCTGAGCAGAAGTTTTATTAAACCTAGCAATATAATCGGTCATTGCTGTGGTCTGCATGTAGTAAAAAGCAAACTTTACATTTACCTCCTGGCTCAAGCGAACAATAGCTAATGCTTGGTTGGTATTTGCAGGTAAAACACTCTTATCAACAATCGCGCACTTTCCAATAGTTGCCCCTGCTATAGCAAATAAAATATCACCTTCTTCTAATATTGAGCGTTTAAGTTCCTTATTGTGAACTTCTGGAGTAATAAACATAAACTTGTCTGGTTTGATTTGGTTATCATCAAAACTTTCCAGTTTAATAAAATTAACCCCGGAGCTTACAAATCCTTTTGGGGTTGTTCCTTTGGTAATAAGTCGGGTCACCTCACCCAACGTCTTCCACTCAACTTCACCCTCCTCAAAACTCAACAACTGGTCGCGGTAGTAGTTGTATTGTTTTTTGCGCATGCTAAGCTCGGCGGTCAGCTCGGCGGTCAGCTCGGCGGTCATGGCGGTAAATGCGTCCAGAATACGCACTATTTCAGCTTGTATTGCCAGCGACTTTTCTGGGTTATCTGGGCATGGGATGGGGAAAGGAAATTTTTTAAATCCACCCATATCAACAGATGCAAAACTGGACATGGTTGTATTTTTTTTACACCAATCCGCCAAAATAAAGCAGTAGTAGAAAATAAACTTGCTGTTAAAAGTGTCTTTATAACCAGGCTTTAAACTTAAATTAGTAAATCTCTGATTTGCTAAAAATGGAACACGAACCAAAGCGTGCTCTCCAATGGTTGCTGATGTGGCAATTATTATTGAATTTGCAGGAAATAGCTTTCCACCTTTGATTGCACTCTCTGAGACTTTTTGATGCGAGCCATCAAGGATTTGGCCATTTTCTCGGATGTCGTCCATTCTAAACCATGGAACAGTTCCATTTTCCCAGAATTCTTTTTTTGATTTTGATGGTGTATATCCATTTTTAAGCTGAAAAATATCTGCTAATTTTTTCCACTCAACATCAACCCCATCCAGCAGCTTCTCTAAATAACTCAAATGATTCATGCTTCAAGCTCCTCACCTTCAATTTCCGCGACAATGGCGTCAATATCACTGCGAAGTTGGTCGATCTTAGCAACAGTGGTTTTTAGATCCCGATTGAGTTCAGTAATGTTTGTGACTACGCGATTGTCTTTAGCTTCCACATAACTGCTTACCGATATGTTGTAGCTGTTGGCTGCAATGACATCTAAATCAACGGATTTGGCAAAATACTCATCGTTCTCTTTGCTGGCAAACACCTTGATGATGTCTTCAATGTGCTGCTCAGTCAGCACGTTGTTGTTGGTTTCTTTTTTAAACAAACCGCTGGCATCAATAAACTGGGTGGTAGTGTCAGTTTTGTGTTTAGACAGCACCAAAATATTCACCGCAATGGTGGTGCCAAAGAACAGGTTAGGTGCCAGTGAAATCACTGTTTCAACATAGTTGTTATCAACCAGATATTGGCGAATTTTTTGCTCAGCACCGCCACGGTAAAAAATACCGGGGAAGCAAACAATCGCTGCACGACCTTTGCTTGATAGGTAACTAAGTGCATGTAATACAAAAGCAAAGTCTGCTTTTGATTTTGGGGCGAGAACACCTGCGGGCGCAAAGCGGTCGTCGTTGATTAAGGTTGGGTCGTCGCTACCAATCCATTTCACTGAATAAGGCGGGTTAGAGACAATGGCATCAAAGGGTTTGTCATCTAAAAAGTGTGGTTCGGTTAAGGTATCACCCAACTGAATATTAAACTTGTCGTAGTTAATGTTGTGCAAAAACATGTTCATACGCGCCAAGTTGTAGGTAGTGTGGTTGAGCTCTTGACCAAAAAAACCATCTTCAATAATGTGCGCATCAAAGTGTTTTTTCGCTTGTAACAACAACGACCCAGAACCCGCAGCAGGGTCGTATATTTTATTGACGCTAGTTTGCCCATGCATGGCAAGCTGCGCAATCAATTTTGAGACGTGCTGGGGGGTGAAAAATTCGCCACCGGATTTACCCGCATTGGCGGCATAGTTTGAAATCAGGAACTCATAGGCATCACCAAATAAATCAATTTGGTTGTCTTCAAAATTACCGAAGGTTAAATCTGCCACGCCTTTTAACACAGCTGCAAGGCGTTTGTTTTTTGCCTCTACGGTATTACCTAAGCGATTACTGGTGGTATCAAAATCCGCAAACAAGCCTTTGATGTCTTTTTCTGAATCATAGCCATTGGCTGAGTTTTCGATTGCCGCAAAAATTGCTGCCAAATCCGTATTTAAATTTTCGTTTTTGTGTGCATTGGCCGTCACATTGCTAAACAACTGGCTAGGGTACAGAAAATAGCCTTTGGTTTTAATGGCATCTTCTTTGGCAAATTGGATGTTTTCGTCATCATCAGACATGGCCGCATAATTAACACTCTCATCACCGCCAGTGATGTAGTTGACAAAGTTTTCACTGATAAAACGGTAGAACAGCGTACCCAGTACATATTGTTTAAAATCCCAACCATCCACTGAGCCTCGAACATCATTGGCAATCGCCCATATTTGGCGTTGAAGTTCGGCTCGTTGTTGCATGCTTGTCATGTTTACTTCCCTAATTTAAATCGTTTTAAAGTCACGCGCTCTTTCAAATTTAAGCGCATGTTAGTGTTTGGTGAACCGGCTAAAAGGACCATTGTAAGGTATTAAATACATTAATCTTACACCGATAATAATTTTTCAAGATAACTATTCCTTCGACTTGCATTACTTGTGGCTGCGGTAATAGCAATAAAATCTTCCTTGCTTCCCACGATATGTATTTCACTCTCTGCACGGGTAATGGCTGTATATAGCCAGGCACGATCGACTATTCTGCCTTTATGCAATGCAATGATCACTCGTGGAAATTGTGAGCCTTGGGCCTTATGTAGAGTAATGGCGTAACCTAATTCCATACAATCCAAGACGTCCTGTGTGATTTGTATTCTGTCACCGGTATCAAGTGTAACATCACCAAAATATATTTCAGTCAACTCATCTGAGTCATCCTGTTCTGGCTCAACGCCACTAAGAACGCCAAGGCTGCCATTCTGGATCCCTCTGTGATAAAGGTTCTTCGTAAACAAAACGGCATCATTCAGTCGTAGATTTAAGAAGAACTCTTCAGAGTACATGGTGAATCTAAGCATTTCGCCATGACTATTCACAGCAGATTGAACTTTGTTATTTATCTCAGAGACCATATTTCTAGTAGGCGCAATAATACGACTCTTCTCAGGGCTTTCACGATACAGAAGGCAACACCTATCGGTTATTTCGCTTCTATTAGCCTCATGGAAGAATATAGAGGCGGTAGACAGTTTCGGAGGAATCTCTCCCTGATTAATGAGCTTCGAGTACTCAGGGATTCCGGTACTTCCATCCTGACGTTTCACAATATCCAGCATGGTGTTTGCTATTCGTTTTGAGTGAACGATATCAGCCAATACTTTTCCGCATCCAATAGGCGGCAGTTGATCCGGATCACCCATTAGTACGATCCGTACAGATGGATGTATATGCGTAACTATCCGATACATGGTCGGTAAATCAACCATGCTTGCTTCATCAATCACCAATAGGTTTTTATCGCTACCTGTGCTGTCCAATGGTGGGTTTCTCAAAAAGCCAGCAATAGTCATCGTGGTGAAGCCTATAGACTCATGTAGACGCATTGTAGCCCGACCACTCAGTGCAACTGCGTGGATCGCATACCCCATAAAACTAAAGGCTCTAAGTGCTGTTCTGAGTACTGTCGTCTTACCTGTTCCGGCCCCTCCTGTAATACAGGCTACAGCATTATCTAAGCATGTTCCCACTGCTTCTTTTTGCTTGCCTGTTAGATCATAAGGTAATTCTTTAAGAGCCGCACGGTAAGCTTGGCTGGTTTTTCGGTCATACAAACCGTTAATATCAGCCATTGTTAGCAGACGTTTGGCAACGGTAGATTCCATTAATAGCTGAGCGGTTGGGTGATAAGTCAGAGTGTCATTATTCAGCAGAAATTGAGCTTTATCGTGTCCTGCTTTGCAGGCGCTTGCGACTAGCTCATTATTACCCAGCAATTTTTTCAATGCAGGTACTAAGTCTTCTCGCTTCGTATAGGTATGACCTTTTTCTACTTGCTTTCGTAGGGCAATTTCTAGGGCTGCACTAAGTCGCCTCTGATCATCCGCTGCAATTTCAAAAGCCCATTTTTTAATAAGGCTTTCAACATCATCAAAGGACATTCCGAATCCACATAGTAGATAAGGGTTGTCCTGTATTGCGTCCACAGATTTATCATCATGAAATTTAAGGAGTCGTTGTTGAATTGAAACTGGAATACCGCGCAGCGTCATCCAGTTGGTATGTTTGAGATTTTTATACTTCTCGTATCCTTCGTAAAGCGCATCAATAGAATCCTCACTCAAAACCCCTTTAAGGCGATTTCTGGCTTCGCGTGTGTCAGTTTGAAGGGTCGAATGGAAAGAGTTGCCTAGCAACGCCCATAGAGCTCTGGCCTTAACCTCTCCAATTCCTCTAAATGCTTTTTCTTTGGCGATGAACTGTATTAGCTGTTCACCAGACTCTGGCAGAGTACATTCAACATAATCTGGTGCTTCATAGACATGCTGTAGCATTACGTAATCGCCTGAAGGCACTTCCTCAATACGTCGTGCGCCTTTGACCGTCCAATACTGCCCAATTGCCGGTTGCACTGGGATTGATTCAGGATTTACCTTGATAGTGACGTAATATTTACCGCTAGTGGTTTTATACGAATTTTTTTCCAGTGGCACACCGGTGAAGATAACTAGACTAAAAGAACTATGCGGAATGCTAGTGATTCTAACGCGATCTTCCTGGGTAGTATTATTCATCAAGGCATGAACCCCATCTCAGACAGGGTTTCAGACAACTCGCCGAAGCGTTCCAAGCGAGACTCTAACTCTCTAACCTTGGCTTTAAGTTCAATGTTTTCAGCCTCTAATTGAGATAACCTTCTAGACTCCAGTTGCTTAGAGGCTTGGCTAGCATCGTATTCCTTTGGATTAGACTTTACTGTTTCAGACTCAGCTGCGAAGGGCGGCAACACACCACGCGATCTTAACTCCGTTTCAAGGTTCTCAAGACCTTCTCTTAGAATAGGGTTCTGTGTCAGCGCGGACTTCCCACAACCAATAGCCTTCGCAACTTCACCACGCTTCAACTGTCCTCGGTGGACAATTTGCAGAAAATCATCATCCGATTGGGTAGCCTTCCAAACTTCAAAGGAGTTGACGTTTTGCTGTGCTTTCTGCTGACCGTTAGCCATTATTGTTCGTCCCTAATTCGCATGATAGTCTGCCTGCTTACCTCGAATTCTCGTGACAGTTTAGAAATACTCTTAAACTTGAGGCGTTTACGTATCTGCTTTCTTTCGTTGTCACTGATTTTGGGAGGCCTTCCCATATGCTTACCGGCTTGTATGGCCGCCGCTCGACCTTCGCTTGATCTATCAAAGATTAAGTCACGTTCTAATTGGGCAAAGACTCCAATGAGTGAAACCATTGCTTGTGATAGTGCTGTGCGTTGAGAAGTATCTAAAGCGCCATCTAGTGTTTTAAGTGAAGCGTTCTTTTCATGAATTTTGTTGATGGTTCTCAAAATAGCGTTCAGCGAACGGCCAAGCCTGTCTAGTCTTGTTACAACAACGGCATCGTCATCACGCACATAATCAATCAGAGATTGAAGCTGAGCATCGATATCCTTTGAACTACCGCTGTATTTTCCTGAAAATATTTTCTGGCACCCAGCATTCTCTAGGGAAGTGATTTGTGGGCTTAGGTCTTGCGTGATGGTGCTTACTCGAGCATAACCAATCAAATGTGACATTAGGTGCACCAAAGTTATAGCTCTAGTACATATTAAATTGATTATTTTGAGGCCAGCTATTGGTTCTTAGCATTAAACTGATGCAGTAAATTTTCAACCCGTCGCGCAAGCGCTTCATTTTGCATTTTTTCACTATTCAGTTGAGCTTCTAGTACATCAAGCTCAATCTTTGCTGCTTGTAATTGAGTTCGAGACACATCTGTTTGTTTCATTAAACTCCGAATTTTTTCATTTTGATTAAATGATTTCTCTTTGCATTGTTTTAAATCAAGTTGTACTACTTCTAATTTTTTTACCAGCCGTCTTTGTTCTTCAGAAACATTGCTAGAAAAAAAGTCTTCAATTAACGAACCGACTTTAAGCTGCCTAAGTTCCTCAACCTCTTTCTTTAGTTGATCGCATCTTGCTTCTAATTCATCTTTCCTAGGCTTTCTATCACGGGTTTTACGTTGGGCGTTAATTTCAAAATGTGCTGACAACATAACATTGGTCTTATCGATCAATTCTATTAATTCAGGTCTTCGAGACTTTACTAAAGCAGCACGGGAGCAACCTATCTCCTTCGCTAACTCCGCTACAACGATTTTCTTTTCTGCTACAAGAAGCTTATCCATAAGGTCTCGTGGTGTTTTCTTCAGCCTTTCTTCAATTTCCTGCGCTTTTTTTATTACAGCTTCATAGGCTGACATAGATAAAGCATTTCGACTTGCCCATTCTGGAGTTTTATCAGCTTTTTCCTCAAATTGATCTAACAGATTAGAAAAAAGATTATCCATGATTATTCCTTAGAGCTCACAATGATCTTATCTGAATTCATCCTTTTTAAGAGTCGCTCAGCACTTTTAACTGCACTTTTAGATGCTTGATAAAATTTGTTACTTTCTAAACTAAAGCAGGTTGTAGCTTCAATGGATTTCATCTGCTGCGCATGTGTCAATCCAATTTGCGCAATAGACGCTTCATGAGAGTTAATCTCTTGCACCGAATGAACACAACTTGAGCATGTAGAGAAGCCCGCCTCTTCGAGCTTTGCAACCTTAGATACTTTATCGAAACACTGGGATTGTGAGATAGTTTTGGTACGAGGCATACAATACCCATACTCATGCGGGACTATTTTTTCAAACCCCTCAGCAAATTCTTCAATCACGCTTTCCAATTCTTCTTCAGAAGAAATAACTGTGACATCTAACAACTCTAGAGCGGCATTCATTGCAGCACCAAAGAATCGAGGTTCAGTTTCATTTTGATTAAGAAGGTCACGAGCATCATTTATCATCTTCTCTGCAATTTCTTGAATCATAACCTCCTGAGCATAAAGGAACGTTTCATCCACTTTATTTGACAAGTAGATATTGGTCATGAAACTACGATTTGAATGGCGAAAATGACGACGAATAGCTTCATTTACATTGCCATCAAAACGTCTTAAAGCAAACTCAGCAAAGGTGTGGCGAAGCTGATGAGGATGTATATTAGGCCAGATAACTTTTATCTCTGGGTGCCTTTTCAGAAACGCTGCATAAAATTTTTTAAGCATACTAAAGGTGGCTTGGATTGAAGCACATTGCGTCCAAGATTCAAGACTAAAACATGTTCTTTTAACCGATTTTGAGAAGAATTTTCCAAATAAAAAGACCTCTATCTCTTCATTCGGATCCAATTTATCAAGATAACTAAGCTGCTCTAAAGCACGTACTGCCTCAGCAGCAAGGCCATGCACTCCTCTAATAGTTGATAACCCATGATTGGTTTTAACAATATCTGATTTGAAACCCCACAGACCATCAAGATTATAAGTTAGGTCTCCAGCTTTCATACTCGCTAACTCACTGATTCGAGCACCAGTTAGAGAGAGAAGGATCACTAATGCAGCCCGATAAACATTTTCGCACCATGAACTGATTTCCTTTAAACTTAAGGGAAAAGAGTTGTATGAAGCTCCGTAATGCTTATGAATTAGACTCAGTAAGGCTTCAGCGTTTGGCTTCGAATCCAATGCTTCGTTACTTCCGCTGCCTTCAAATCGCCATAATCCATCACAAAAATGTTGGAAAGTAGTTTTGTCAAACACCGAAATAACAGAGTAGTACATATCAGACCGTTGAAACTGAAAATACTCTATTAGAAATGAGGTTTTCTTATCGCGAATAACCTCTATTGCATCATTAAGTAGCAACATTGCTACAGGTTGTGGGATAGAAGACCAACTTCCTCCCTTTTTCCAATCTTCATAAATAATCTGATGACGTTTTAAAATAGGCCGCAATATCGCTTTCTGCTGCTTCTCATATAAGTTAAAACTTAACCCATCTTGAATGTTACCCATTAAGGCAAATTTTTCACTTTCGTTGAGAGCTAAAACTATGCTATCAATAACAGCGCGATTCGCAATACCTTCCTGTTTAACCCGGTGACGGTGACGATTTCGATTATCATCACTCTGCCAATCTACTTTTAACTCAAGCACATCCTGAAGCAAGTGCTTTACATCACCTTGATTCCATTCTGATAGCTTACTACTAGGCTTGTTCTCAGCCCACCAAACACCAAGTCTTCTCAAAGCAGTCAGTATAATTTTAATCGTACCCTGCCGACCTGATAAAGATTGAACACTTGGATTTGACCAACCTAATCCTTTAGAAACGCGCATGATAAATAGCTCACTTAACGTTCTGCGTATGTGCTCATTACTTTCGTAAGCGGGATGCGATAAGTCAAAACTGAAGTTTTTATCCTTTACTAAGTCATAAACTGTAAACTGAAGACTCCCAAGTTCGTTGATTAGCCCTGAACTCAACCCTTCTTCATTAGACTTATGCAGCTTAACCAAATTTGGCGATAGATTACTATCAGTCATTCGTTGAAGCCCCTGTGATATCGCTTAATTTAGCGTAACTAAAAGGTAGAGTATCCGCATATCTCTCACCTTGCTCTCGAACCTCTTTAGAGAATTTTTGTAAGATTGCTGAGAAATAAAAATAGTCTCGTGCAGCCAACGTAGCTTTAGTTAGCCGTGAAGAATCATCGTTTAAAACATCATCGAAATTGGCTCTGATATGCTCTAAGTATTTAATAATGAGCGCTACTGACATCTTATTAGCAAGGAATATCTTTTTACCATTGGTCTGGAATGAGTCCATCAAATCAGTATCAATACCTAACTCATCAATCCTTTTAGAGATGCGATCTTGAGCACTTTCATCGGCCCTAGGCAAACCAAGTATTTCAAGTGCTTGGTTATAATCCAATACAGAAGTCTCTTTGATTAAATCGCCCATTAATTCGGCATCTCGTTCCATAAGTGCTCCGATACGCGATACAAACAATCTATCATTCTCGACCTTTTCTTTGGCTGTTGATCGGTCGATGTAAATTTGGTTGTGAACTGAAGGCGAGTGGTTAGCTAACTGAGCCGTAACGTTAATATCATTAAATAAATGGAGAGAATTTAATGATTTCGCATCTTCTGAGATAATTGCAGACTGACGAATGAACTCTACGTTTAGTCCAATGGCTTTTTCTGTTACAAATAAATCTCTCTTGAGAGATTTATTTGTTCTGTATGCTTTAGCGAATACAGCCTCTTGCACTGTGACTTTTTTGTTTTGCTCTGCAATCTTACCTAAAAGCCAAAATATAGGTTCCAATTCATACGCTTTATCCTCGAAATCCTGTAACAATTTATGCCTTAAGTGCGTCTTTTCGGTCGTTAACAATTCAAGATATCGATTTGAAGCATTACTAAATCGTCTAAAACCAAACTGCGCATAATTAGCACCTTTAACTAAATAACTTAATAATTTGATTTCATCAGAAGTGTTATAATGATCACTTGCAAGTTTCATCGCACCGACATACTGACGATATGTTTTGCCAATTGTCGAGCCCAAAGGATGTAAGGCAGTCATGTTAACTTGATCATTTATAGGCCTCCGTTTCTTTTGAAATTGAAATTGGATACCCTTAGGCGTTTCCACAACATCGTCTATAATAAGGTTCTGAATACTAGAAGCATTCATTTTTTCACCAGCTAACAGACATTGCATGGCGAAACACTCAATGTCAGTTGGTACAAGCAGGCTTCTTATAGAGAAGCATTTAAACGCACCTATCATATATGATTTTTTCTTATTGCTCTGAGTTGTTTGATACTCTTTTCGACACCTAGCAGGCTCACCGTCAGTAGCTGTCAACAAACTACGATCCAATACCCAATTTAACTGTTTCTCTGTTAGTGCGTTTTCTTCAAAGGGGTGTCGTATGTCTACAACTAAACGCTCTTTGAGTATCAAGTTATTACTATTTCGAACTTCAGTTATAATAGCCCCGTATAAAACCCTAGCCTCACCCTGTGATGCATTTTTGAAATCAAAGGAAGCAAAAGAGATTGGACTTTCACCTATATTTCTGCGCCCGATACCTTCTATCAACTGACGTATACCATCTAACTGTAACGCCTCGCGACGAAAATGAGCTTCATGATTAATAATCCAAATACACAATTTTTTCAGCGAATCCAAAAGCTGTGTATCGTTATAAGGACACTCAGCAAAGAGTCTAGATAATGGAGGAATGGGTACTTTCTCTGGAGCCTGAACACTGGGTGCATATATATAATACTGGCGACAAAGAGATTTAGTGTGGTCGCTTAATTGATTATTTGTACTGAAACACCACTTAAGGCAAGTCTTTAATAGGTGAAGTTGCTGATAAATGGTTGTATGTCCAGCTTTACTATTTTTTCTTTGATTCTGAATAAAACCATTAAGACAATCGAATGATACTTCTTCATCAGCCTTAAATGAGTACAGAAAGCAAAAAAACAACTTAATAGCCCTATAGATATTAAGTCTTGAATTTTTTGATAAGCTCTTGACTACAGAGGCGTTTAGATAAGCAATGGTAGCTAAATGGAGCGATAAGCATCTCTCAGTAGGAGCTTCAATTTTTTTGGGTTGGAGTTGTCCGACATCAACCATTGCAACAGTACTAGATTCACTTATATCAGCTATAGTCGCACTGCTATCTTGGAAACCAACCTTTATATCTTCGTTACTGCTCATTCTGCTTTTTACTCCCTAAAGTCTCTTGATTGGTATGATTTCAATATCTTTGACATATCAATTTCATTACCAAACAACGTCCTTTGATTCAGCAGAGCTTCAAAATAGATATAAATCTCAGTTGTTTCGTGATTTTTATGCCCCATCCAATTGGTTACAAAGTGCCTTTTATCAATTCCTTCTCTATAGCAAAAAGTTACGGCATTCGTGGCATAACATTTTCGTAAACAATGAAAATGCCTTTGCCTCCATAAATCAGCTTCTTCTATAGATAATTCACCATTTAATAAAAGGCTCGTAACAACCCTACGAAAAGCTTTGGTGCCATGACCTTCAGTAGTCAGGGGAGTACCATCTTGTCTACACATTAAGTGCTTTGCACCTACGCGTTTCGCAATTTTTAGAAACTCATAAAGCGGCTGAACCAGTTCAGGCCATACGCGGACATCCCTGACCTTATTGCCCTTACCATATATTTTCATAGACCGTGTAATAGATGGAATACCACGCTCATCTAGTGCGATTAACTCATCCAGATTACTAACCCTTAGATTGCTAGGATGCACTAATTCATGAGTTCTAAAGTTAGCGTAATACCCTAACATCAATACCAGTTGATCACGCTTACAGTTGAAAAGATTGTTGGTAGGCACACTATCTAAAAGTGTTTTCAGATCATCTTTTGACATGTATTCAAGAGCAAGTTGCTTAGTAATACCTTCTAGCTCAGACGTTTTTACTTCATCAGAACGAACTAAAAAAGAAAAATTCTTTCTTTCAGCCATCCAGCCGTGAGAGTAGGCATAGTCATAAAATGACCTCAATGTGGCTATATGGCGATTGATTGATTTCAGTTTTAATCCGTGTTTTCTCCGAAGATACGCATTCAAATATGCGTTCATTTCGTTATCAGTCACATCGCGGAAGTCATACCCTATTAACCCAGCTGTGCTACTTACCTCTGACAGCTCACGAAAGAATTTCAGTAAGTCATTCCCATATGCTCGCACGGACTCTTTAGAACTCTTTTGAGAAATATGAACTAAAAACATAGTCGGCTCAATAATTGGATAAACGCTATCTTCAAGAATTGCATAACTATCAATGTGAACACCGCTCACCATAATATTATTTATTCTTTGCAACTTAAGCATCTAATAATTACCCAAAACATTTCTTATAAAACCCTATTACCCATCAAGCCACTTGTAAACGTTTATTTTCCACTAACGCATAAAAAAATTAAAAATCTTAAGGAAAAACCTTTAAAATCAAACGGATACAAAAAGACAAAAATCACCCCTACATCAACAATAAACCTCACAAATCAAACAAAACACGATTAAAATTTAAAACAAACACGCTTAGAAACCAACTTTAATATATTTTAATTTAACTTTAATATATTTTAATTTAACATTAATATACTTTAATTTGACTTTAATTTAATTTGATTTAGTTGTAGCCAATTAAACCCACACTTAATTAAAACCAAATTTAAAATACCATTTAATTATCATTAAAAATTTTAGGCTAATTGGAGCAACGGGGGTAGTAGAAGCAATGGGAGGTGTAAATATAATTTTAGGTTTGAAGATTGGAGCCATTAATTTTTAGGACTAATACGTTTATTAGTTGCTTTTTATATTTCATATACCCAAGAATATAACTTATCTTAGAATTAATTATGTATACATGGTTTCCCAAAAAAAATGTTTACAAAAAACCTGTAGAAATAGCTGTTCCGATAATCCGTCCAGTCTTCAAATGTGGCCACCCGAAATAGGGTTAGCATGGAAACCGCTATATCACCCCATAGGGTTTCATTCACTCGCTCGAAGAAAATAGAGCCTACTGCCGCAAAGATATAAAAAATAATAAACATTAACAGGGCTATGTAGCCCATTTTGGGAATGGCTTTTAGCAAGGCGTTAATCAAGAAGCGTAGGTCAGGGATGATGGAGACCAGACGCAAGACACGGAATACGCGTAGTAAACGCGCCACCAAAATCATTTCCGTTTCGGATAATGGCATTAGGCTACCGACAACGATAATGGTGTCGAAGATGTTCCAAGGGTCTTTAAAAAATCTTAGTTTGTCGTCACAGGCGAGAAAGCGCAGACTGATTTCAACTAAGAAAAATACGGTAATAAAGTTGTCTAGGTAATTGATGGCAAGTTCAACGCCATCAGGTAAAGGATAGGTTTTTGCCCCAACCGTCAGCGCGGCGATGACAATAATGCTGATAATAAAACCTTGAAACCAAACACTGCGTTCCACTTGCTTCATTAAGCTAAACAAATAACCCGTGTGACTTTTTTCCATTTACCTCATACCTAATAGTCAGATGAAAGATCAGACCGCCATATTAAGTACATCTTAGCCATAAGAAAAGTAACAATCTGGCAGATTATGAGGTTTCTAAGTCAAGTGCGCTTCACCCGCACAACTTTCATGATTTCCACAGGGATGCCCGCCACCATTTCTTGAGTGGCATAGTAGGTAAGGTTGACCCGAGCTCCGCGCAGGGTGCGATACTTCCCTTGGCGTTTAAAACGAAAAGGCACATCGTAGCCTTCTATCATTAGAGTGTGGAGAATCCAGTCTTCTTGGGATCTTTGCACGTGGGATTTCACTTTGAGCGCATCCGAATGAATGAGCTCATCGTTTTTCTTTAATAAGTCGTTTGGATCAGATTTCATAAAACGCTCTCTATTCGGAAGGACGAGAGCGTTTTAGTATGACACAAAGAATAAAAATTCTAAAATCTTGTTTATTTTTTGAGCAAGTCTATTTACAGCAATAGCTATTTTTTCACTTCTTCCGGAGTTTTCTCTTCAACCACTGACGCTTTTGCTGGCAGATCTTTAGCAAACTGACTCATCGATTGCGCCTTGTCTTTATTGTCAAAACGCACAACGGCTTTTTGCAAAATTAGGTTGTTTGGGTAAGTCACAATGTCCCCAGAGATACGCTGGATAATAACGTGAAAGGTAGAAATATCTATGATCTGGCCAAGAATTTCGTCGTCTTTGTCGACAACCTTTACCCAGTCACCAACACGGTAAGGAAAGCTGAAAAAGATAATCAAGCTGGCAGTGATATTACTTAAAATCGACCATTGAGCGAATAACGCCACACCCACCACGGCAAATACCGATGAGAAGAAAATCGCTAATTCGCCGTAGCCAACCCCCAGTACCAAGCAGATCAGTAGCACAAAGACGCCTGTAAGCCCTAGGTTAAGCATTTTGGAGACATAGCTTACTCGCACATCTTTAGCGGACTTTTTCAAACCCAAGGTAGTGATGTTTGACTTAATTACTCGAGAGATGACGATATATCCCAAAATTAAGAGCGCCACCAGACCAATTTTTACCATCATTTTAATTACCTACTTAATTTATTAAGCGAATCTTAGAGAACATAAAACAAGACACAGGGAACAATACCAATACTCATTAAATTGCCGATCAGTACAATTGAGGCCACTTTATGAGGTTCTTGCTGATACATTTCTGCCACCATATAGTTGAGCACTGCAGGAGGCAAGCAAGCAAACAATAACAAATAGCCGACGTACTCACTGGGCACATCCACTAACCAAAGCCAAATCAGCGCCACAATCAGGCCACTCAGCGGGCAAATTAAGCCGCTAATCACGCCAAGTTTCCATTGGCTGAAGTCCACATTGGTCATCCGCACCCCTAATGCGAACAGCATAAGCGGAATGGCAATTTGCCCCAACATGCTAACCGACACTTCTACGGCAGGGGCGAGTGTCCAGCCCTGAAGACTCCACACTAACCCTAGAATAGTTGCCACAACCATAGGCATTTTGAGTACATTGATAAAATTTGTTTTGGGGTTCATTAGGTACATACCAACCGTAAAATGCAGCAAGTTTTCGGTCAGAAATAACACCAAGGCAATGGGCAATGCGGACTCACCAAAGGCCAGCAGAATTAATGGTATGCCGAGGTTACCACTGTTGTTAAACATCATGGGAGGCACCAGAGTCTTAACCGATACTTTTAACCATCGACACAGGGGCCACACCAGTAACCCAGAGCCTAATACAACAACCGTCGTGGCGACAATTAAGTCTACATATTTACTGATATGGAACTCTTTCGAGGCCATGATGGAAAAGATCAGCGCAGGCACAAAAACGCTAATATTCAAGCGGTTGGCAACACTCATGTCCGTAGGCCGCACCCGCGCATATAAGAAAGCCACCAAGACAATTGTCGCTAGAGGAAAAACGGTATTAAAGATTTTTAGCAATAAACTGGCAGAGTCCATTCATATCCCCAACATCTAGGGCAGTCTAATTATGGCCCTAACTTATAAAGACCCATTAAACGCTGAAGGCTAGTTTTTTTCAACGAGTACAGAAGGGATAAGGATAAAACGTTGGGGCACCTCTTCACCTTTCAGCAATTTAACGCCAATTTCTATGGCCGTTTCTGCTAGCAAAGCTGGGCGTTGCACCGCCGTTGCTATCCAAGGGTTATTTTCTTTGATTGTCTTTTTAGCGATAGGAGAACCATCCACAGATGCAAGTACAAATTCGCTACGCTGAGCTTGCTTTGCTGCTCGCAAAGCGCCTAAAGCGGTGGGATCATTAATTGTGAATACTGCATCAATATGAGCGTACTCTTCCATTAAATAGGTCATTGCTTCCATGCCACCCTCGACACTGCCAGTGCCATTCATACGATCACTGAGTAATGTAATGTTAGGGTATTTATTTAAAGCTGATTTACACCCTGCGACCCTTTCGATAACCGACGACACCGATACGCCATTAATAATGACTAAATTGCCTCGATAATGGATTTTTTTAGCTAGTTTTTCACAAGCAACAACACCTGCTTGCACATTATCTGTGGTCACTGTGGCATCTGCCCCTTGGGCATTCACATCAACGGCGATAACTTTGATTCCCGCCCGTTGCGCCCTAGCAACAACTGGAGCAACTTTATATTCATCTGCTGCCGTCAATACTATGAGATCCACATCTTGCTCAATAAATTCATTAAGCTGAGTGATTTGTCGCTCCAGATCGTAGGCATCGGAACGAATAAGCATTTTAACTGGGTGTTGGGAAAGTGCTTGCGCCTTTGCCGTCGCAGATTCGACCAATTGCACAAAATAAGGGTTGCCTAAATCTGCGACACTTATCCCTATTGAGCGAAGCGGTTCAGGCTCAGAGGATTTTGATATCAAAGGCGACAATGAGAAAACCAGCACAGCCAGAAGTGAAAACTTCTTTAGAGGATGCTTTTTGGGTGATAAGAACCCACCTAGTTTACTACTCATTGCCACCTTCTTGTCTGACACAGTTATTCTGAATTTATAATCATAAACATACATTGCATAATGAGCGCCGCATCAGCCAATCTGCTAGTGTGACGCGAGTTATTATGCCGCTTGCGTGGGCTCTTCTGAAACATCCATTGCACCGGTCATAATTGCCACGGCATCCGACATAGAATGTGATTCAGGTGTGACCACAGCCGCCCGTTTACCTAAACGGTGAATATGAATGCGGTCTGCCACTTCAAATACATGAGGCATATTGTGACTAATGAGAATGATTGGCAAGCCTCGATCGCGTACCTCTTTAATGAGATTTAGTACTCGTCGAGATTCTTTTACCCCTAATGCCGCCGTGGGTTCATCCATAATCACTACTTTACTGCCGAACAACGCTGAGCGAGCCACCGCCACCCCTTGTCGCTGACCACCAGATAGTGACTCCACTGCCTGGCTAATATTCTGAATTGTCATCAAACCCAGTTCCGACATTTTATCCCGTGCTCTTTGTTCCATGGCGTTTTTATCCAGCATACGAAATAGCGAACCTAGAATGCCAGGTTTACGAATTTCACGCCCTAAAAATAGGTTATCCGAAATATTTAATGCTGGAGAAATTGCTAAGTTTTGATAAACCGTTTCGATACCAAGCTCTCTTGCTTCCATTGGGGAAGAAAAATGTACTGGCTTGCCGTCTAATAGAATCTCACCACTATCGGGTATTAAGGCACCAGAAAGGGCTTTGATTAAAGAGGACTTACCCGCACCGTTATCCCCTATAACAGCAAGGATCTCTCCTGGGTACAACTCAAAATCTGCATGGTCAATGGCAGTTACACTACCATAGCGTTTAACTAACTGTTTAGTTTGTATTACGGGTGTTTGATCATAACGTGCGCTCATTATGCTGTTCCTCTTCTAATCCATTGATCGACACCAACGGCGACGATAATCAAAATACCTACGGTAAACTCTTGCCAAAGTACATCAACACCAGCGAGAGCAAGACCATTACGGAACACCCCAACAACTAAGGCGCCGATCAGAGTACCGTATATGGAACCGCGACCGCCAAATAAACTACAACCGCCAATCACCACTGCCGTAATACTATCCAAGTTGGTGGTATAACCCGCTTGTGGGCTCACCGAGCCGATACGGCCAATCAGAACCCAAGCACCAATGGCACACACCACACCTGCAAGGACATAAACCGATAACAAAACACGATCAGTACGAATACCGGCCAATTTGGCGGCGGCAGGATCATCTCCAGTAGCGTAGACATGACGCCCCCAAGCAGTCCAGTTCAGCGCATACCAAATGATAAAGAACAACCCAAGCATTAAAATCGAGCCATAGGTTAAACGCGCCCCAAAGACGTTAATGGTTTCACCCAACCACTGTAAAAGTGGGGCCACGGCACTGATGTCTTGTGAGCGTATGGTTTCACTTTTTGAGTACCATAGGTTCAGTGCAAAAAAGACGTTCCATGAGCCTAAGGTTGCAATAAATGGCGGAAGCTTCATACGGGTAATTAATTGGCCATTAATGAAACCTGCCACAGCGCCAGCAGCGATCCCTATTAGTAACGCTATCCAAGCTTCAAAACCATAATCAACCGCCATACGCCCCATTACCACAGACACCAGCACCATGATGGCGCCGACTGACAAGTCAATGCCAGCGGTTAATATAATAAGTGTCTGCGCGATGCCGATCACGCCAATGATTGTGACCTGCTGAAGCACTAATGAAAGGTTAAAAGGGTGTAAGAAACGATCACCCACGATAATACTGAACGCTAGCACCGCAAGCAGCAATACGATACTTGGGGCGGCGACAGGGTACTTATGTAGAAATTTCTGAAAACGCTGCAAAGGTGTGACTTGATTTTCAAATTTAGCCTCATAACTCTGCGCTTGATCCGCGACTTTGTCATGATCCAATACAGCGGTGGAAGGTTTTTGTTCAGTGGAACTCATAGGTTACTCCAGGCAGAAAAAGGGCCGCTAACGCCTTACGATGTGAGCGGCAAACAAGGGCGCCTTCGGCCCAAGAGGATTACTTAGCCCCAGCACATACTTAGGCCAGGTTTCGAGCCGATTGATTGGATACCGGACACGGGTTGATCAGTAATTAACTGTACGCCTGTGTCATAAAAATCCAGACCATTTGACGCAGAAGGGCGTAGACCTGATTTCGCAAATTCGACAATGGCAGTCACGCCTTCAGAGGCCATTTTGAGGGGGAATTGCATAGAAGTAGCGCCGATCACGCCGTCTTGGATATTACGTACGCCTGGGCAACCACCGTCAACAGATACAATTGTGACGTCTTTCTCTAAGCCAAAGGACTTCAGGGCTTCATAAGCTCCTGCTGCCGCAGGTTCGTTAATGGTATAAACCAGATTTAAGCTAGGGTCTTTTTGCAATAGATTTTCCATCGCTCGACGGCCACCCTCTTCAGAACCTTGCGTGACATCATTACCGACAATTCGAGAATCGGTTTCGTCAGTCATTTGCTGAGGGTTTTTAATGTCGACTCCAAAACCTTTTAAGAAGCCTTGATTACGAGCCACATCAACGGTGATTTGGCTGGTATTTAAATCCAGTAGGGCAATTTTAGCATCTTTGGCTTTATCACCTAATTTGGCTTTCGCCCATTGGCCAATCATTTCACCCGCTTTAAAATTATCTGTCGCAAACGTCATGTCAGCGGCATTGGCTGGGCTTAATGGGGTATCTAAGGCAATAACCAGTAAACCTGCTTCTCGCGCTTTTTTGATAGTTGGAACAATCGCTGCCGGATCACTCGGAGCGATCAGAATACCTTTAGCACCTGAAGCGATTAGGTTTTCCACCGCTTGTACTTGTGCTTCATTATCGCCATCGTAGCGACCTGCAAAAGTACGTAGATCTACCCCTAGTTCCTCAGCTTTTTGCTGTGCTCCTTCTTTCATTTTTACAAAGAATGGGTTGGTATTGGTTTTAGTGATGAGACCAATGATGGGGGTTTCAGCCATAGCAACACTAGACAATGCACTGGCAGCAACAAGACAAGCGATTTTGCGGTACATGAATTTCATTATGAAAACTCCATTGTTGTTTTTATTATTGGCGATAAGGCCGTCTGAGCAGGGCTCTAAGAGTTCCCTGCTGCTAGGTAACCACTATGCAAAATAAAAACTAATGAATAATTTCATTACCTTTGAAAATTTAGTAATAATTGTAATATTTCATTCGACAATGTCTAAAATTCTATACAACTGCTTGATTGTAAAAGGCTTTGAGATAAATAAATCTTCGTCTGAAAGTTGATATTTTTTCCTTAACTCTTCTTTTGGAAGACCAGACATGAGTAATACTGGGCCACAATAAGCAATATCTTCATCACTTTCTCGCGTAATAATATGGGCAAGTTCTAAGCCATTCATGGTGCCAGCAAGGTTGACATCGGTGATGATTAAATCGGGTAGGAGATTACTTTTTAAGGCACTATATACATCTTCAGCTCGATCAAACTCTTGCACGATAAACGCCATTTTTTCTATTTGCTCTCTCATCACCCGACGTACTTCTTCATCGTCTTCTAACAACCACACCATACCTTGCGCAGGTACAGTAATGGTTTTTGTTAACTCGTCTAAGTCCTCATTTGGCAGTTGAAACTCACTGTTATGCAAAGGCAGAAATAGGCACACTCTGGTCCATTGACCATATTCAGAGGTCACTTTTATCTCACCGCCGCTTTGCTTAACGAACCCGTAGATCATACTCAACCCCAAGCCACTCCCCTTACCTATTGGCTTGGTGGTAAAGAAAGGCTCAAAAATTCGCCCCAAAATATCCTCAGAGATTCCATCACCAGTATCTTCAACTCGGATGCGGATGGCTGCCTGTGAGCTTCCAGGCAAGGTGCTTAGTTTGGTCGAAAAAGACAATGTACCGCCTTTTTCCATAGCACTGGCGGCATTTAACGATAGGTTCAGTAAGGCATTTTCAAGCTGGGAAGGATCTATCAGGCTCATCAGCTGATCACATTGCAGATCACTATTTACCTGAATATGGCTACCTACACTGTATTCAACTAGGTCTAACATCCCCTCTATCAAATCATCAATTACCACAGCTACAGGGAATAACTGCTGACGACGACTAAACGCGAGTAAGCGCTGCACTAAGTTGCTACTTTTCTCAGACACCGCCAAGGCCCGTTCGATATAACGGGTTTGATCTGCTGTTTGTGGATGGGAGTCTGACAGCATCTGCAAATTGCCCATGATGGCGGCTAATAAGTTATTAAAGTCATGGGCTACCCCGCCGGTTAATTGCCCCAGCATTTCCATTTTTTGCGCTTGTCTTAGTTGGCTCTCGACACTCTTACGTTCAGTCAAATCTGTATAAAGGGTAACAAAGCCCCCTTCTGGCATAGGTTTCGAGCGGAACTCGACAATTTTCCCAGACTCAAAATGGCGCTCGAATCGTTGAAAACGAACATGTCGCGATACATTCACTTCTTCCATATAAACCTGTTGGTTCTCAAGGTTTACATTTTTGTGTTCACCACGATTAATGAGGCGCTGTACGTCATCAAGAGGCATACCTTCATATAGATCATCATCGCTCAAATCAAACAAGTGCTGATAACCTAAATTCCATGCGACTAAGGTGCCTTGAGCAGAGAAAACACTTAAGCCATCATTCATGTTATCGAAGATGGTTTCTAATAAATGTTTTTGCTCTGAAAGCTGTGCTGTTACCTCAAGTCGCCTTTGGGCATCGCTATGGAATACTTCAAAGGCATTGGCCAAAGTCCCTATTTCATCGTTTCGTTGTATGGTCGAGCTTTTTGAATCCACCAACCCTAGAGACAATTGCTCCATATCCTGAGTGACGGATTGCAAATCTCGAGTCATACGTTGGCTGTACCAATATAAACGCGTCAGACCAAGTAATAAAAACACCGATATACCAATGATCCAGTTCTGGCCTGTGGACACAAAACTAGACACTGCTTGGCGTTGACGGCTCACCTTTTTCTGCAAACCACCCACAAAGTGACTGACTCGTTTGGTCAGTTGCTCAGATTTAGCACGTATAGCAATGAGTAAGTAATTTTTACGACTTTCAATATGCGCGAGACGCTGATGCGCCTTTAAAAGCTCTTGCGTAATTTGTGCAACCTCTCCTCCTTGAGCGTTAAGGGAAAGGGCTTGAGAAAGACCTTCGGGCACTAAGGTAGGGTTTTCAAGTAACTGTAATAACCAAGTCAGCCCTTGCTGAGAGGTTAATGATTCAGCCTCTGTTTTTGCTATTGAGAGAGATCGAATTCGAAACTGTAGCGCAAGACTGTCTTCTCTTAAATACAGCTCTTCACGCACTAAACCGACCAATTCCTCAAGGGTATTTTGCAAATCGTCCAATCTCGCCTCGATGGCATCGCGAAAAGATTGATCTTTCAAACTGTCAGCAACGCCTCGTAATTCGGCAATACGCTGTTGAATACGCTCAGACTCAGTTTGTAACTGAAAGGGGCGACCGGATCCAGCGGTATAAGGAGCTATCGCTGCCAATTGCGCCACACCTTCAGCGAGAGTTAAAGCTGTGCTAATTTCAGGCAGCGTTTCCGACTCAAACTCAGATAGTGATGACTCACTTACTTGCATTGATTGCCAGCCAATTGCCACCATAAATAAGGCCACCAAACTAATGGCAAAAATAGCAAGCGAGGCTTTTTGGCGAATACTAAAAAAACGCATCTAGTTAGACCGTACCGGTCCTTGAAAAAAGTAGCCAAGGCCTCGCTGAGTTTTGATAAATTGTGGTGTCTTAGGGGCTTGCTCAATTTTACGGCGCAAACGTAATATCAGTACATCAATAGTACGATCGAATACTTCACTTTCTAAACCTCGACTTTGGTCAATGAGCTGCTCCCTCGAAAAGATGCGATCTGGGTGACGAGCCAGCACCTCTAATAACGAAAATTCGCCGAGAGTTAATGCGACTTCAGAACCATCGGAATGAAGCAGCTGCCGAGCCGTCAAATCTAATTGCCACGGACCAAATCCTAAGCACTCATGTTTCTCCTTGATGATTTTAGGAAGCTCTTGCGATAACGCTCCAAACCTTCGTAAGAGCGCATGCACTCTGGCCGTAAGCTCACGTAAATTAAAAGGCTTCATCATATAATCATCCGCCGCAAGCTCTAAGCCCAGAATTCTATCTGTCTCATCTCCCTTACCGGTTAGCATCATGATTGGCATAGTGTGGCGAGCACGCACTTCTCTGGCGAGCTGTAACCCGTCCTCGCCTTGCAAATATAAGTCCATCAAGACAAGGTCAACATTACTACCCGCTAACAGTTGCCACATCTCAGCTCCTTTTTCTGCGGTCAGTGCGATATAGCCCTTTTGCTGAAAAACATCACTGAGTAGCTCGCGTATATCTTGGTCATCATCAACGATTAATATGGTTTTTTTTTGCTGCTCTGACATGGTCTATTCTTGATCCATTTATCATTATTATTAGAAATGGGCATCTTTAGGCCCAAAAGACGATCATTAACTTTAGCTATAGCACGCTAAAGTTAATGAAAGATTAACAGACTTTAAGTAAATAAGAGTATTGGCTTTGATGATTAAAATAACTATATCGATCAACCAAGCAGCCCTTCACCTAACCGCTAAACCAGAGCAAAGTGTTTTAGAAGTACTGCTTGAGCACGGCATTCCGATTCGTCAGGCCTGCACGAATGGCGTATGTGGTATTTGCATCACTCCGCTCTTAGAGGGGCAAATTAGTTATGGCCAACGCCAAGCAAGAGGACTCAATGCTAAAGAATTACAAGCGGGTTATTTTTTACCTTGTATCGCTCACTGCGAATCTGATATTCATATCGGCAAACCCAAAGTGGCACTGCGTTAAGCGTTGAAAAACGGTATCATGACAGCTGTCTTTCCTTGAGCATGACTATGTTAACTGATTTACCCATTCAAGCCTTAATCCCTGCTTTACAGCAACAGCTTAGAGACCAGCACCAAGCTATTTTAGAAGCCGCCCCAGGGGCCGGTAAAACGACTGTTGTGCCATTAGAGCTAATGAATGAAGAGTGGCGACAAGGCCGTAAGATCATCATGTTGGAGCCAAGACGTTTAGCGGCTAAAACCGCTGCCCAGCGTCTTGCGGATAGCCTTAATGAACCTTTAGGCCAACGCATTGGCTACCGTATTCGCCACGAAGGCAAGGAAAGTAAACAGACACAAGTTCTGGTGGTCACCGAAGGCGTGCTTACCCGCATGTTACATTCAGACCCAAGCTTACAAGACGTTGCCTTGATCATCTTCGATGAGTTTCATGAACGCAACTTACACTCTGATCTCGCCTTTGCCCTGTGTTTGCAAGCCAGAGAGTTATATCGTGACGAGGACCCTCTTAAACTGTTGGTGATGTCGGCCACTCTCGACACTGAGTTACTTGAAGCTCGGTTAGGTTGCCCCACCCTTAGCAGCACTGGTCGAAGCTTTCCCATTGAGGTAATTTACGCCAATAAGGCACTTAAAATAGCAGAAGTAACGGATGAAGTGGCGCGCTTAACCTGCCAAGCCTTTGCCGAACAAGAAGGCAGCTTATTAGTATTTTTACCCGGACAAAAAGAAATTCGATCAGTAGAAAGACAATTACGCGAGCGCCTTGGCCATCATCCCCAATTACAAATTCTGCCTTTATATGGTGAACTCAGCCTCAAAGAGCAGCAAGCCGTTATCCAACCGTCACCCGCTTCTCAGCGCAAAATTGTCTTAGCCACCGCCATTGCACAAACCAGTTTAACCATCGAAGGAATTCGGGTTGTCATCGACAGCGGCCTAAGCCGTGAAGCTAGATTTGATGCTAATACCGCCACCACTCGTTTACACACCCGTCGTGCCACGCAAGCGGAAACCACTCAACGCATGGGCCGAGCAGGCCGTACTCAAACGGGCGTTTGTTATCGTTGGTGGAGTGAAAACCAACAGCACCAGTTGGCACCTCAGGCACAACCTCAGATTGAAATTACCGACCTTAGCAATCTAGTTTTAGATGTGGCTTGTTGGGGGGTGCAAGAACGTTTAGAACTTGATTGGATAACACCACCACCCTTGGCGCATTGGCAACAAGCCATCGACTTTTTAGGAAAAATCGATGCACTGGACGCAGCCTCTAATTTAGAGCTGACCTCAGTGGGTGAAAGCATGAGCAAGCTGGCGATTGAGCCCCGATTAGCTCGATTATTGATTGAGGCCGTTAAACAAAATGACAGTGTCACGGGCAGTGCCATATGTGCTATTTTGTCGGAAGGTGATCCATTCAAACAACACCACACAGATCTGGCCGATCGTCTTGCTTGGCTAGCAGGAAACACCAACCAGCAAAGCAAAAAACCACGGGCTGTTTACCAACAAGCACAACGCCAGTGGCAACAACGCTGTCAGTCTCTTAATTCTATACAGATTGAAAAAAGCCCTTCTCTGTCACCCATAATCGAATGTCTGTTGATCAGCGCATTTGCCGATAGAATTGCTCAAAGGGTTCAACAGGACAATCAAAAAGTTCGATATAAGTTAGCGAATGGTCGTATGGCTTCTATCGATATTCAAGACCCCTGTGTGCAAAATGAATGGCTCATTGCTTTGGACATGGGTGGACATAATGGCCAACAGGAAGACCGTATTTATTTAGCCTGTGGTATTCATTTATCCTCTATCGAAACCTCTTTCAAATACTTGATCGACACTAGGCAGCAGCTTACATGGTCCAATAAACATGGCCGCTTAATCTGTGAAGAACAGCAATGGGTCGGCAAGTTATGCATTACCACAAAAGCCTTACAAGCACCCAATGCAGAGGCAGTGTGCCAAGCTGTTTGTAGCCATATTCGCCAACAAGGTTTAAATGTTTTACCGTGGGATGAACAAAGCCGACAGTTGCAAGCCAGAGTCGCCTTTGCAAGAAGCTTTGATAAAAAGAACGAATGGCCAGACTTTAGTGATCAAGCCTTATTGGCTAACTTGGAAGATTGGTTAGGGCCATATCTTGGGCAAGTTACCAATCAGCAAGCCATGGACAAATTGCCTTTGGCAAACCTACTGCTAAATCAGCTAAGCTGGCCTGAACAACAAGCTTTATCAGCGCAAGTGCCGAGTAAAATCACCGCTGCATCGGGCAACCAACATAGCCTAGATTATACCGTTTCACCGCCGACGTTACGGGTTAAGCTGCAAGAAATGTTTGGCGTTACCAGCAGCCCAACCGTGTTACAACAAGCCATTCGAATTGAGCTTTTATCACCCGGTCAAAGGCCTTTAGCAGTCACCCAAGATTTGGCTTTCTTCTGGCAACAAGCTTACCCAGAAGTGCGCAAAGAAATGCGTGGTCGCTATCCTAAGCACCCTTGGCCAGAAGACCCTCTGACGGCACTTGCCACAGCTAAAACAAACAGAGCACTGCGTTCTACTTAGCCTGATTTCTAATTTCTTCTAAGGCTTGCTCCGTTAACTGACGGCTTAACGGCGTATTTTTAGCATGATCAGGACACCAGCCCATGATGAAACGATGAAAGTCTGCCCAGGCAATGGTAAATAGCGACTGCCACTCTTCAACCACTTGCTGGGCAAATGCTTGGTTTTCACCCTGTGCCATAATGGCTCGGGCCAGTTCTTGAAAATAATGTTCCTGCAAATAGCCTAGTTCTTGTTGCAAGCAAGATTCTGATAAAGCACTGCCGAGCAAATACACGAGATCTTGAACGCCAACACCACCACCAAGATATTGAAAGTCCACCGCAGCCACCTGTTTGCCATCCACAGAGAAACAGAAATTGGCAACCTTGGCATCGCCATGTACTAAGCACTTAAAACGAGCACTATCCAGAACTCGAGACAACGCCGCCGCTTGATCTTTTAACTCCCCCTCTTCCATAGCCAGCCACTCTTCTTGGCGTGTATCGAGATGCCAATAAGTACCTTTTTCCCATAAGCCTTGTGGCCAGCCCAAAGGAGGTGAATCATAAAGAAAACCGGCGTGGAAGTTCGCTAACCAATCAATACAAGCCAGTAAATGATCACGATTAGAGACGTCATAATCTTCTTCAAAACCTGAAGTACGTAAATCTTCTAAAAGAAGTAACCGCTCAGAGCTCTCTTCATCAGTAAAAGCACCATAACAGTTAGCCACCCTTGCTTGATTACAATGCTGGTTTAAATAATGTTGGTAGCCAAATTGTTCTACTTCATAGGAAGTTTCTTTGCGTTGATGCGCATGGGCAGATTGCCAGCCTCTTGGATGTTGTGTAACAGAAGGAATACGGCAGTGCTTTACAATTAGTGTACTTGCTGAATTATCTGTAGACATATTTATCTGGTAACGCGCTATCTCACCATAACCACTCCATAACGACTGAATAACTTCAATACGCTGCACTTGCAAAGCATTACATTGGCGTTTAATAAAAATTTCTGGTGTCATCAAAATATAATATATTCCCATTTACTCTAATTCAGCAGAGAGATTACCAACCTCTAATGCAATAGATACATTTTATTACAAACAATCGGGTAGACATAACAAACGCTTATAATTCTCCAATGTAAAGGCGATCAATTTATGATCTAATTCCCCCCCTATTTTATATACTAAGGCTCTTTTCTCGAATGGAAGCAAACAACCAACTTTCAAATCAAAAACTTTTTAATATTGGCGTTAAACTCGTTAAATTTGCATGGATTGTTGAGATTCTTGCTGTTTCAATTGGTTTTCTAATTTCAATTATTGTTTCCTACTCTGTCTATGCCGAGTTGAACAGAACAAATAGAGAAATGAACTTTGGCGATTACAGTAGCATCCTTGTATCTGCTCTACCCTTTATATTAGTCGCTGTTGTTGAAGCCGCAAAAATCCCTGTTGCCACGGCAATGATGTATGCAAAACATACCGCTTGGCGCCTCCTATTTTTCATAGGCCTAGTGTTATTAGCATCCATCACTTTCGAAACTATGTTGAACGGTTTTGAACGAAACTTCTCGGGACTTAACATAACAATAGATGAGAAGAAACATGAGGCTCTACTATTACAAGATCAAATTGATGTTCTTAATAACCGTAAAGACGAAATAAACGTCATTGACCCTGAAGTCGTTGATAAAACTTACCAAGCGAATGCAAGTAATGCTAACAGTATCTATTACCAGACCCTAGATAAAGAGCGTGATCACATCGCCCAGCAGCTCAATCGCTTGGATTCCGAAAATGAGATAATACAACAGTATCAAAATGAAATCGCAATTCTGAACGAGAAAGAGCGTGGTATCTACGAGGCTTGGGACAGAGATAGAGACGAACTACAGAGTCGCCTTAGAGGCTTGTTAAACAATTACGTATCAGATTCTCAAAGTGATAAAGAGAAGCTTCAAAAAGAACTAGACGAGCTTAAAGCTGAAATGGATCAAGCCTTAGCAGACGCTAATTTCTTTACTCGAAGCCAGGTTGAGAAAAAATATCGCCAACTGGTGGCTGAAAAAGAAGAGCGCCTATATGCGGTCACAGATCGTACCGGTGGCGAAGAGGCACTAGCAAAACAAACTCAAAGTGAACAGCAGTTACAAAATCAGTTACAAGTATTAGGAAAGAGTTACCAGAATCGAATTGATATTGGCCGTAAGCGAATTGATTACCTTGAGAATCAAATTATTGAAGAAAGCCAAGCAAACGAAGCTAAGAAAGAGAGTGTTCGTTCTGGCTTTAATCGCGTCTCCCAGCAAGCTGAAGTGAACCGCTCACAAACTCTTACTAGAGCACTGCAAGAGAAGAGTAGCCTCTTGTCAGAGTACGACATCATTCAGCAGGAAGTAAAAAAAATCGATCAAGAAATCTACGGGATTAATCAACAGCAAATACAAATAAAGCACGAGATTAACCGACTAGTGAATTCTAACCAAATTTATCGCCTCGCAGCTTATTTTAGTGATAATGAGCAAGCCATTGACGTGCCTAAATCCATGGTAGGACTGGTCGCATTAATCTGGTTTTCCTCATTAGCCTTTATTAGTGCTGTAACAGGTGTATTTCTGGCCATAGCCGGTATATACATGCAACGTCTCTACGCGAGAACAGACGACAATCCAGATGGGACGCCAACCCAACAGGCATTAAAAGCAGAGGAAGAAGAACCTTTACACTCGGTTGCCTAGAACGGAGCGATAACTCACATAGTAACAACTCGCTGGCTATAATGAAGTAAACATTTCAGTATAAATACGCACCTACAGGCTAACTCTGTAGGTGCGGCTTTAGCCGCAGGCGGAGCTGAAGTTAATCAAGCGCAAACATGTAATTCAAACATTAGCTCAAGCATCTTCAGTAACCGTGGTTCCTGCGGAACCATTTCCGCATAAATGCGAACCTACATTCGGTCATCTGTATAAATTGCGATAATTTTGTAGGCTCGGCTTTAGCCGCAGGCGGAACTGATGGCAATCAAGCGCAAACATAAAATCCAAAGATTAGCCCAAACATCATCGGTAATCGTGGTTCCTGCGGAACCATTTCCGCATAAATGCGAACCTACAATTGGTCATCTGTATAAATTGAGCTAATTTTGTAGGTGCGGCTTTAGCCGCAGGCGGAATTGATGACAATCAAGCGCAAACATATAATCCAGAGATTAGCTCAAACATCATCGGTGGCTGTGGTTTCTGCGGAATCATTTCCGCATAAATGCGAACCTACAATTAGTCATCGGGATTAATTGGATCTGTTGTTTATGATTAGGGAAGGTTGTAGGTTTGCATTTACGCTGACGCGTCAAGTCACGAGACAGGCGCAAGTAAATGGAAGACCATAACCTGCGTTGACTACGGCTCGAAGCGAAAACGCACTTGATCTTCAAGAGGTTTTCCGCGTCCCGCTAAAGCGGTACCTACTTTTGGTATGGCTGAAACGAAAAAACCCTGATAGCAGCTAAGCTATCAGGGCTTCTCTTTATTTAAATCTTGATAACGACCTACTCTCACATGGGATCTCCCACACTACCATCGGCGATGGCGCTTTTCACTTCTGAGTTCGGGATGGGATCAGGTGGTTCAACGCCTCTATGATAATCAAGAAAACTTTTAAACCCGAAGGTTAATTCTGACTCTTAAACCTAATTTGATAGACTTAAAAGGAGCAAAGCTCTTAATTTAAGCTTGACGACGACCTACTCTCACATGGGATCTCCCACACTACCATCGGCGATGGCGCTTTTCACTTCTGAGTTCGGGATGGGATCAGGTGGTTCAACGCCTCTATGATCGTCAAGCAATTC
>NZ_JBRAND010000007.1:0-80758 GCF_052747885.1 Marinomonas dokdonensis | reverse complement strand
AAGCCGCACCTACAGAATTAGCCTGTTTATTCGGAAATGGTTCCGCAGGAACCACGTTTACTGATGCTGTTTGGGTTAATCTCTGGATTACATGATTGCGCTTGATAGCCATCAATTCCGCCTGCGGCTAAAGCCGCACCTACAAAATTAGCTCAATTTATACCGGTGACCAAATGTAGGTTCGCATTTATGCGGAAATGGTTCCGCAGGAACCACGGTTACCGATGCTGTTTGGGTTAATCTCTGGGTTACATGTTTGTGTTTGATTGTTATCAATTCCGCCTGCGGCTGAAGCCGAACCTACAGAATTAGCGCATTTTATGCTGATTACCAATTGTAGGTACGCATTTATGCGGAAATGGTTCCGCAGGAACCACGGTTATCGAGGGTGTTTGGGCTAATCTTTGAATTACATGATTGCACTTGCTCGTCATCAATTCCGCCTGCGGCTAAAGCCGCACCTGCAAGATAAGCCCAATTTCTGCTGATGACACAATAAAGGTATGTTTCTTTCCCTAAAAAAAATGTACAGGGACTCAGATTTTTCAAGGTTGGCAGTGCTATGTATGTTTAGGATATAAAAGCCAGTGTTGGTTGTGTGGTAATATCTCTCTTACATCATACAAATACATGTAACGGATTATGTCGTCTCAGTCTTTTCTTAGAAAAAACATTTCAATCGCTTGGCCGTTGGCGTTAAACGGTTTGCTTATGCAGTCGATGTTGATGATCGATACTTTCTTGGTGTCGCCTTTAGGTGAGGTGCCTTTGGCGGCGATGGGGATTTCTGCAGCGATTTTGGTATTCATGCTGGGTGTTCATATGGCGCTTGCCAATGGTACTCAGTTGATTCTAAGTCGTGCTGTGGGGTCAGGCTCTAGCTCCTCAGTTGCAATAGGGTTTTGGGCTGGTTTGGCGATCAACGGTGCTGTGTCTGTATTATTTTGGCTGTTGTTGTGTTTGTTTGATGAGGCGCTTGTTGCTCGTTTGGTGCAGGGAGATGAACTATTAGTACAAACTCTTGGTTACCTTGTATGGGCTAAGTACCTTGTGCCCTTTACAGCGCTTACGCAGGTCATGACGGCGCTATTAAATAGCCAAGGCAAGAGCAAGGTGCCGTTACATGGCTATTTACTTGAGATGCCCCTTAATACGCTCTTTTCTTATTGCTTAATCTACGGTGTGCTTTCTTTTCAGGGCATGGGGGTTGCGGGAGCGGCATTAGGGAGTGTTTTGGCGATTGTGCTGCGTACTATGTACTTGGCTTGGTATGTACGCTTTAAAGGCGCTATGAAGCTGTCGCTGACGACGAATCCGCGAGCTTTTTTACAAAACATGAAACAGCATAGTTTTGAAATTTTTCCGGTCGCGGCCAATATCACGATTTTGCAAATTGGCATCAGTGTTTATCAGTTACTGTATTCACAATTAAGTCTTAACGCTTATGCGGCGATTATCATCATCATGCCTTGGTTAAGGGGTGGTAGCCAGTTTATTACCGCTTGGGCCCATGCGACGGCAATTAGTATTAGTCAGTTGATAGGCTCAAGAAACCTTAAGGATTTGCCCCAGTGCGTGAACAAGAGTATTGATGTTGCTGTGGCGGTATCGATTGCCTGTGGGGGCTTATTTGCGCTGCTGAGTTTCTGTTTGCCTTACTTTTACCCTAATTTAGAAGCCGACACTTATGTCGCTCTCGCGGCGATAGCGCCCTTGTATATTTTTCTGCCTATGGTGCGTGGCTATAACACAGTCCATGGTCATGTTTTGAGGGCGTTAGGTAAAACGACGGCGGTGTTTAAAATCAATTTCACCGGTCAGTGGCTGGTGTCGATTCCTTTGTGTGCAGCCTTGATACTCTATTGGGATGTGTCGATTTTTTGGGCCTTTGCGGTGCAGCCGTTTGAAGAGATTGTGAAAGCACTACCCTTCAGGCATCTGGCCCGAAAATCTTTAAAAGAGTTTGATGAAGACAAGATGAAGTCTTTGCTTTACTAACTCACCACACACTAGCGTTTGGTGAGGGCGTTGATCCAACGACTGCCAAAGGTGTTCAGTATTAAACCTAGTAAAACCAAAGCTATGCCTGCCCATTGGGCTTGGCTAATTTGCTCATCGAGTAACAGAGCGGAAGAGCTGATGCCCACCACGGGAACACCAAGTGTTAAAGGTGCTACGGTGCCAGCAGGGTAGCGAGCCATTAAGAAGCTCCATAGGCCATAGCCTCCTAGGGTGGCAAATAAGGATAGGTAGGCCAAGGTGGCAAGTGTTTTCCAATCAATGCCGATCAAGTTTTCCCACATAACATGGCTGCCATCGATGAAGTAAGCACAGATGAAAAAAGGAATTGGCGGAACCCAGCAAGCCCAGATTATGAGGTTGATGTTTGCATCGTAGCCTTTTTGGATGATGGCTTTGGTGATGATGTTACCAAGCGCCCAGCTTGATGCGGCGGCCAATGTCAGAGCAAAACCTAGTATGGTTAGGGTAGTGTTGCTATCCGCAAAGCCAATCACTGACAAGCCGCTTGAGGCAATGCCGATGGCTAGAATTTGGTAAGGTCTAACGATCTCTTTAAGAAGGAAGACGGCAAAAATGAGTGTGAAGATCACTTGTGATTGCAGCACAAGTGAAGCCAGTCCAGCGGGCATGCCGAACATCATGCCAGTAAACAAAAATGCAAACTGGCCAAAGTTTAGGGCAAGAGCGTAAGCAATGATCCACTTTAAGGGAGTGTTTGGTCTAGAGAAAAACAGCGAGCCAATAACAGCGATGACTAAGAAGCGTAAGCCGCCCAGCATCATTGGCGTTAAGTCGTCTAACCCCCACTTTATTACGACGAAGTTAAAGCCCCAGGCAAAAATAATGGCTAAGCCGAGCAGCATATGTTTTGGGGTCATGAGAGGGGCCTTGTCTAATCCTTGAGGCGCTACTTTACGCCCTTTACGGACGTTTTCCTATGGTTTAACTGTGGTAAAAATATGGCCTTTAGATGAGCTCACCTAAAGGCCATAAAGGTTAACAAACCTTCTTATACAGACAGCTTATTCTTTAGCTGTGTAATAAGGCTTAATTGTCTTGATCAATTTGCGTTTTGTCGACGATATGGTTGTCACCAATATCCTGAGGCAAGATCAAGTTCAGTAGAATAGCGACAATACCGCAAAGGCTAATTCCTTGTAGACTGAATTCTCCGATACCAAAGGCCATACCACCAATACCAAACACTAGGGTGACGCCAACAATGATCAGATTACGCGACTTGTGTAGGTCTACTTGATGCTTAATAAGAGTGTTTAGGCCCACAGCAGCGATAGAACCAAATAACAGGATCATAATGCCGCCCATCACAGGCAATGGAATGGTTTGTAAGAGAGCGCCCAGTTTACCCACCCAAGCTAGTACTATGGCCGCTACAGCTGCCCAAGTCATGATCACTGGATTAAAGGCCTTGGTCAGCATCACTGCACCAGTCACTTCGCTGTAGGTGGTATTTGGTGGCGCACCAAACATTGCTGCCCCCATGGTAGCAATACCGTCACCGGCAATGGTGCGATGTAAGCCGGGTTTTTTCAGGTAGTTTTTGCCTGTGACATTGGAGATGGAGAGAATGTCGCCCACGTGTTCTACCGCGGGTGCAATCGCCACAGGAATCATGAAGAGAATGGCGCTGATATTAAATTCAGGCGCAGTAAAGTTAGGTACGGCAAACCAAGCTGCTTGATGAACCGCATCGAAGCTAACAATCCCAGCGAATAGGCTTAGTACGTAGCCCACGACTATGCCACCAAAAACAGGTAGCAACTTCATAATGCCTTTCGCGAAAACACTGATTAGGGCGGTTGTTAGCAGGGAGGCAAGACCAATCCAAATCGCGATGTCGGCCTCAAATAGCTGGACAGAGCCATCACCAGTTTTACCCAGCGCCATGTTCACGGCTACGGGAGCTAAACCTAATCCGATGACCATGATGATAGGGCCGATCACGACAGGAGGTAGCAAGGTTTGAATGAAGTTAGCACCTTTGATCTTAATGAAGGCGCCAAGTAAGACATACACTAAACCTGCGACCATTAGTCCGCCCATGGTGGCGGGAATCCCCCACGTTTGCACACCATAAATGATGGGGGCAATGAAGGCGAAAGAAGAAGCAAGAAAGATAGGAACGGTGCGGCGAGTAATGATTTGAAAAAGTAAGGTACCAATCCCTGCGCCGAAGAGGGCGACGTTAGGATCAAGTCCAGTAAGAAGCGGAACAAGTACCAGTGCACCAAACGCAACAAACAGCATTTGTACACCTAACACGGCATTTTTCATTGTATTTCCTTTGCAAGGGATTGAATTCGCGTAATTTTATCCAGTTAAGGCTTGAGGCGCTATGCTTGCTAAGAAATAAAGGGAAATGGAATTGGCTAGGTAAAACCAACTCAGCCCATAAACTCTGAACTGAATTGGCTTTCTAAGGATATTAGCGTTCGCTAAGGAAGGCTTGGTAAGCGTAGCCGCTGCGTTTTATCGTTCTTTTTTGAGTTTCATAATCCACATAAACTAAACCAAAGCGCTTGTTGTAGCCTTCTGCCCATTCGAAGTTATCCATTAAACTCCAAGCAAAGTAGCCGCGAATGTCGACGCCCGCTTCTATGGCGTTGTTGACTGCATTAATATGGCTGTTTAGGTAACGCACGCGCTGATCATCATCTACTTGCCCTGATACTAGATGATCATCGCAGGCAGCTCCGTTTTCGGTAATAAAGATAGGCGGTAAATCATATTGCTGGTTTAAGTTAATCAACAATTCTTCAAAGGCGTGAGGAGCGATTTCCCAGCCGATGTCTGTGTACTCGACAGGTTGGCTATTTTTCACATCTTTAAATAAATCTTCCGCATCGTAAGCATTATGGTTACAGGTGTAGAAATTCATGCCAAGGAAGTCGATAGGCTGGCTGATGATCTCCATATCACCCGGCAACACTTGTGGCAGATATTGTGGGGCAACATTGGCCAGCAGTTTAGGGTATTGACCCTTCATAAGTGGCTCGATGAAAAACTGGTTGTCCAAGGTTTCTCGGATCAAGCAAGCAAACTCATCTTCTGACTTAGCACTCGCTGGGTAGGAGCGGTTCATATTGATAACAATGCCCACTTGCGCCTTAGGAGCATTTTGGCGAATGACAGGTAACGCCAAGCCATGGGCAAGCAAAATGTGGTGAGCTGCTTGGCGCCCGTACTCTGGCTTGCTTAAGCCCGGTGCATGGATGCCGAGTTCGTAACCTAAGATGGCGGCACAGAAAGGTTCGTTAAAGGTTGCCCAGCTGTCTACCCATTCCGCTAATTCACGAGTCACAAGGTCTGCATACTCTTTGAATAAATAAGCAGTCTCGCGGTTTAACCAGCCGCCTTTATCCTCTAAGTGTTGTGGCAGATCCCAATGGTATAGGGTAACGAAAACTTTAATGCCTTCTTCTTTGAGTTTAGTGAGCAGGTTGCGGTAGAAGTCGAGACCGGCTTGGTTGGCTTCGCCTTGCTCATTCATCACGCGAGGCCAAGCAATAGAAAGGCGATAAGCATCCACGCCTAGCTCTTTGATGAGTTTTATGTCTTGTTGCCAAAGATGGTAGTGGTCACAGGCCATGGAGCCGTCATCGCCATTAATGACTTTGCCAGGGGTGGCACAAAAGGTATCCCAAATACAGGGTAGGCGATTGTCCGCAGTGTTGGCACCTTCAATTTGGAAGGCCGCGGTGGCGACACCAAATGTAAAGTCTGGTGTGAGCATTTTTGAGTTGGCAGGTAGCTTGATTGACATCTTAGGCCCCATTTCTATTTATTCTGTTTATGTGTTGGAAAACTAGTTGGGGCTAAAGGTAATGGAGGAAACAGAAAGGGGTCAATGACGCTTGGGTAAATTCAGAGAGTTAAGAGAATTTAAGTGATTCTTAAGAGCTTTTATATTGCATAGGCGTGATTTTCCTGCCTTGTCGGCTATAAGCAAAGAAACGTTCCTGTAGGGTGTTGGGCAGTTCTTCTGGAGGGATTACAGTAAATTGATTGCGCTCATAAAAGGCGACAAGGTGAGTAAAGGCGAAACAATAAGTCGGTGTTTGTGAGAGCTGTTTTTGTATGCCTTTTAGAAGGTGAGTGCCAAGGCCTTGTTGGCGTTGTTCTGGGGCTGTCACCATGGCTGTGAGTAGCTGACTTTCAGGTAAGGGCTTTAAACGTACGGCACAGAGTATCTTTCCTTGCTGGCGAACCACCCAGATTGGCTCAGCTTTATTGGGCTTGCCACTTGGGTAATGTGCTTGGTAGAACTTTTTAACTAATGGAAACCAAAGTGAGGCAACAGGTTCCGGGCAAGGGTATGTCATGATGGTGTATTTACTCATAGATGAATGGATGAGATACCGAATCATAGCATAGCGCGCTACTATAGTAGGTATCTAAGGTGCGGAGCGGGAAATCCCCAAGGTGAATGTATGAAACTGAATCGAAAACTTATTGGTTGGAGTGCTTTACTGCTCATTATGAGTAGCTCGTCTTGGGCAGGTGTTCTTGCTGGGGAAAGCTTTGCGGATTATATCGCTCGTACTCAGGCAGACCTTAAAGAACATAAAGTGTGGCTGGATAATTCCCAATGGCAGCGAGAACTTGCTGCCGTTTCGCCATTTGAACTAATGCCCAATGAACAGTTATGTGCTGGGCGTCCTAGAATTGGCGTCTTGCTCTCCCACGGTTTATCTGACTCCCCTTTTTCTATGCGCGATTCAGCCCAAGCCCTACAGGCAGCCTGCTATCAAGTGAGAGTTATATTGCTAGATGGTCACGGTACTCGCGCGGAAGATCTGCTTGATGTGTCTAGAGAGCAATGGCGAGAAAGCTTTTATAACGCCGCCGAGCAGTTTTCGACGCAGCTCGATGCATTATATGTCGGTGGCTTCTCTACCGGTGGTGCTTTGGCAACCGACTATGCTTGGAATCACCCTGAAAGTGTAAAGGGGGTGATCCTCTTTGCACCTGCCTTTAAAATAAACAGCTCAATCGATTGGTTATCCCCTTGGTTAGCGCCCTTCATAGATTGGCTTGATCAATACCCTGATGATGACTTCGCAAAGTATGCTTCTATTCCAGTGCCTGCCATTGCTCAAGTCTATAAATTGGCCAAAGAGGTCAGGACACAAGTGCTTGAGCAACCGCGTTCATTGCCCGTATTTATTGCTTTATCTGAGGAAGATCAAACTGTGGATTCCAAGGTTACTCAGCAGGTGTTTAACAATGGTATGATTGGTCAAAATAGTCAGATGCTGTTGTACAGCGTGTCGCAAATGAATGCCAATACAGATCGAGTTAAAGTTTATAATAGCGACTGGTCAGATAAGCGCATATTGGGCCTCTCACATATGGGCGTTCTAGGGAACCCAAATAACGATTACTACGGCGAGCAGGGCAGCTACCGAGTGTGTTCTTGGCACATGGCAGACGAAGACTTGTATCAGGCATGTCGCAACCAAGAGGATCACTGGTTTGGTGAACGATCAGAAGCTTTACTAGCAAAAAGTCCTCATGCGGCCAGAGTCTCATGGAACCCACATTTTGATGCCTTGATGCAAGAAATTAGCTTTTTCGTACAGGCAAATGCCGACCTAGCTGTGCCGCCAGTAAATGAGGAGTAAGGCGATGAAAACGGACACTTTGGCAATGCCATCTTTACAGCTCACAGCAGATCAGATCGAGCAATATCATCAGCAAGGCTATTTGGTTATTGAGTCTTTGTTGCCCGCAAAAACGTGTGATGTGCTCAAGTCTCATATGGGGAATTTATTACAAAACTTTGACCCTACGACAGTGCGATCTGTATTTACCACCAATGAACAGGTACGACATACAGATCAATACTTTATGGACTCAGCGGATAAGGTGTCCTTCTTTTTTGAAGAAGAAGCGTTTGATGCTCAAGGTGAGCTGCGCCAGTCCCTAGAGTTATCAATCAACAAAGTGGGTCATGGCTTACACAGCCAAGATGCTCTGTTTAAGGCGTTTTCATTAGATGCTGTCTGGTCTGGGGTTTTACAGCAGCTAGGCATGGCGCAACCGGCCGCTGTGCAATCTATGTATATTTTTAAGCAACCAAGCATCGGTGGCGAAGTGAATTGTCATCAGGACAGTACCTTCCTTTTTACCCAACCTATGAGTGTGATTGGTTTATGGTTTGCGATCGAAGAGGCCACATTGGAAAATGGTTGTTTGTGGGGCATACCGGGCGGTCATAAAATTGGCTTGCTGAAACGTTTTGAGCGTTGTGCTCCAGATGCCATTGAAACCAAAATGGTGACGATAAAAGAGCATCAGTGGGATAATAGTGAGCTGGTGGCCTTGCCTGTGCCGAAAGGATCTTTGGTAATATTGAATGGTGAATTTCCTCATTTGAGTTATGCTAATCGATCTTCACAATCTCGACATGCTTATGCCATTCATGCAGTCGATCAAGCGTGCCATTACCCTCAGGAAAATTGGCTGCAATTAAGTAATCAACAACATCTTGTGCCCTTTGCGGCGCCTACGAATATCTAACAATGGAGTGCGTTAATGCAGGCTATTTTAGCTTTGCTGAGTGATAGTAAGTTTCACTCTGGGGAAGAATTAGGCGAAGCCCTAGGCATCACCCGTGCAGCGGTTTGGAAACAACTGAAAAAATTAGAAACCATGGGTTTGGTTATTCATTCCGTGAAAGGTCGAGGCTACCGTTTGCCGGCTCCACTTGAGCTATTGTCTAGTTCAACTCTAGAGCAATACGGCTTGCCCGAGACCGTAGCACTGCAGCTGAAATTTGATACCGAGTCCACCAACAATGATGCGAAGCAATACATTGCGATGAATCGCCCTTTGCCCGTACTTTTGGCTACCGAACGCCAGACACAAGGCAAAGGTCGACGTGGTCGTCAATGGGAAGGTGGGCTGGCAAAAAACCTCATGATGTCATTCGTCTGGCGTTTCGAAAGTGGTCCTAGCGTAATAGAGGGCTTGAGTTTGGCGGTTGGGGTGGCCGTTGCCCGAGTGCTCAAAAAAGTCGGCGTGCCTAACCCTGGGTTAAAATGGCCCAACGATGTGCAGGTAGATGGTAAAAAACTGTGTGGCATTCTGCTCGAAATGGTTGCAGATCAAGATGTTTGTCATGTCATTATCGGCATTGGTATGAATGTAGAGATGGACGACAAAACCATGGCGCAAGTCGATCAGCCTTGGACAGATTTAACATCCCGGTTACCCCAACGTCCAAGTCGTAATCAAATTTTGGCGGAATTGACTCAAGAATTAGTAGTAGTTTGTCAGGCGTTTGAAACAGGCCATGGTATGAAGTTGTATCAAAGTCAGTGGCAAGCCCATGATGTCTTGTACAATCAAAATATTACTGTGACATCTGTTCATCAAACTCGTCATGGTGTCGCTCGCGGCATTGATGAAAAAGGTGCTCTGTTAATGGAAGAAGACGGTGAGATTGTGGCGCTTCACGGTGGGGAGATAAGTGTTCGTCGTGGATAAGGTTTTAGTTGTAGACGCTGGTAATACCTCGATTAAATACACACTCTTTCAAGAGTCCAAAGTTATTTGGCAATATAGAGATGAAGAAGCGCTAAAAATTTTCCATAGCATGCCGCACCCCGACGCTATGTATGTGGCCAGTGTACGGTCGGAATCAGCAACAAGCGATATCGTGAACACACTGCAAGCGTGCTTTCCAACGACAGCCTTGCAGGTGTTGTGTAGCCAAGCTCAAGCATGTGGTGTAAAAAATGCCTACGATGAACCTGCCCGTTTAGGGGTCGATCGCTGGTTAACGGTTATTGCGGCTCATCATCACATAGGTGGTAATCTTGTCATTGTAGATGCAGGAACAGCAATTAAAGTAGATGTGGTGAACACTGTTGGTGAACACCTTGGTGGCTACATTACACCAGGCTTGGCTCTGATGGAGCAATCCTTGTTAACGCAAACAGCAAAGGTGCGCTATGTGGCAGAAGAAGTGGTGAGTGGCAACGGCTTACCTAACTCGACTGCACGAGCGGTCGCTGAGGGTTGTCATGAAATGGTATTAGGCTTCTTAGACCGTATACATAACGACTATGCGAACTATCAGTGGGTGGTCACTGGTGGTGACGGGGAAGTCTTAATGGAAAAACTGGGAATATCTGTAATCAAACAACCATATTTAGTGGCACTAGGGGCAAAGCTGGTGGGTGACGAGCAAGTAAGAGGTCAAAAATGAAATGGTTATTTGTGGCGATTGTATTGTTGAATGCCGCCTTTTTCAGTTGGGATAGCTTCACACAAGATGTTGTAGTGAGCAAAGAGCAACCCATGTACGAACCGCCAGTAGGGGAGACAATCCGTTTGATTTCGGAGCAAGCCCCTGTGGTCAGTAACACCCAATCCCCAGCTAGTAATGGTGAAACTCCTGTCGAATCGGTACAACAAGCGTTGGACACTGTGTTGGCAGGTGATACCCGCCCAGTAGAAGATCTGCTTTGTCCTCGCATTGAAGTAGAGAGAGCGGCAGAGCGTGATCAAGTCGTTGCTCAACTAAAAGAGATAGGCTGGAATTACCAGATACAAGAAGTGACTGGTAAGCGAGCTAAGTATTGGTTGTATATTGCGGCCCCAGAAACGCCCGCGATGGCCACTAATATCGTTAAGGCTTTGGCCGCCAAGTCTATCGATAGTTTTATTATCAATCGGGAGGAAATGAAAAACCGCATTTCACTGGGTTTATATTCTTCACAAGAGCGAGCTAATCAAGCCCGCGATCGCATTCAAAAAGCCTCAGGTTATGACGTCGATATTTTTGAGCATATGCGAACGGTAGCCTTGTCCAACATCGATGTAGAAAAGCCGGTGACAGAAAGCCAATGGCAAAATTTCACATCACGATTAGACCTTGCCAAGATGATGATAAAATTAGAAAAAAATCCTTGCTAGTGCTTGCAATTAAAGAAACGATTCATATAATGTCTCCCACCTTTTGGGGTGTTGCGAATAAGCAATGAGTATCGTGGAGGGGTTCCCGAGTGGCCAAAGGGAGCAGATTGTAAATCTGCCACGAAAGTTTCGGTGGTTCGAATCCACCTCCCTCCACCATTTGCGGGTATGGTATAGTGGCTATTACCTCAGCCTTCCAAGCTGAAGAGGCGGGTTCGATTCCCGCTACCCGCTCCAGTTGCTCATGTAGCTCAGTTGGTAGAGCACACCCTTGGTAAGGGTGAGGTCGGCAGTTCAAATCTGCTCATGAGCTCCAGCAATTTCATTGCAAAAGATAGGTGGTTTGTCCGCCTTTTTTATTGTCTGTTTTTTGGGCAGATACCCTTGCTAAACTTAGCGTCTTTGGGTATCATCCTCCGCCCATACGAATGTAGGCCAATAGTTCAATTGGTAGAGCACCGGTTTCCAAAACCGGCTGTTGGGGGTTCGAGTCCCTCTTGGCCTGCCATCTTTCGTATCCTATTTCTTAGTTAGGGATCACCTGAAGTATGAGTTCGAGTACTGAAGCTCAAGCGTCTCGCGGGGACGTATTTAAGTGGGCGATTGTTGTATTATTAGTTGCAGTAGGTGTGATTGGTAACAACTATTATTCTACTGAGTCACTATTGTATCGTTTGATTGCAGTTTTGGTGTTGGCTGGTGTTGCTGGTTTTGTTGCGTTACAGACTGCGAAAGGGAAGGCTTTTTTTACTTTAGCAAAAGAAGCAAAGACTGAAATTCGCAGGGTAGTGTGGCCAACTAGGCAAGAGACAGTGCAAACAACCTTGATTGTATTGGCGGTTGTTCTTTTTATGTCTCTAGTACTGTGGGGAGTGGATTCGTTCCTTGGTTGGGTCGTTTCCTCGGTAATTAGTTAGGAGTTGCTCGTGACCAAACGATGGTATGTAGTACAGGCGTACTCAGGGTACGAAAAGCACGTAATGCGTTCGCTTATAGAGCGAGTGCAGGTTATGGGGCAGGAAGATAATTTTGGTGACATCTTGGTTCCAACGGAAGAGATCGTTGAAATCCGAGATGGCAAGAAGCGCAAGAGCGAAAGAAAGTTCTATCCAGGTTATGTATTGGTTCAAATGGATATGAATGATGACTCTTGGCATTTAGTTAAAGGCACGTCTCGTGTGCTTGGTTTTATAGGTGGAACGGCTGATAGGCCTTCTCCAATTACCAATCGTGAGGCGGATGCCATTCTACAGCGTGTTAATGACGGTGTGGATAAACCACGTCCGAAAACATTGTTTGAAGTGGGTGAAGTTGTTCGTGTTAACGAAGGGCCGTTTGCTGACTTTAATGGTGTGGTTGAGGAAGTGGATTACGATAAAAGCCGAATCAAGGTGGCGGTGCTTATATTTGGGCGCTCTACACCAGTTGATTTGGAATTTAGTCAGGTTGAAAAAGCCTGATTTTGTTGAACGGGTAGCCTTCGGGCAGTGACCCATCTGGAGTTAAAAAAATGGCTAAGAAAGTCCAAGCTTATATCAAGCTACAAGTTAAAGCGGGTCAAGCGAACCCAAGTCCACCAGTAGGTCCAGCTTTGGGTCAGCACGGTGTGAACATCATGGAATTCTGTAAAGCATTCAACGCCAAAACTCAAGGTGTTGAGCCAGGTCTTCCTACACCAGTTATCATCACTGTTTACAGTGACCGTAGCTTTACATTCGAAACGAAATCTACTCCTGCGTCTGTTCTGTTGAAAAAAGCAGCTGGCCTTAAGAGTGGTTCTCCTCGTCCAAACACTCAGAAAGTTGGCACGGTTACTCGTGCTCAACTAGAAGAGATTGTTGAAGCTAAGAAAGCTGACTTAACAGCAGCTGATATGGATGCAGCGGTTCGTACTATCGCTGGTAGCGCACGCGCTATGGGTCTTGAAGTTGAGGGTGTGAACTAATGGCTAAGCTAACTAAACGCGCTCGCTTGATCGCAGAAAAAGTAGAAGCAACTAAGTTGTACTCTGTTGAAGAGGCTGTTGCTCTTTTGTCTGAGCTTTCTACTGTTAAGTTCAAAGAATCTATCGATGTATCTGTTAACCTAGGCGTTGACCCTCGTAAGTCTGATCAGGCTGTACGTGGTTCTACAGTTTTGCCTCACGGTGCTGGTAAAGATGTTCGCGTTGCTGTATTCGCACAAGGTGCAAATGCTGAAGCGGCGAAAGAAGCTGGTGCAGATGTTGTTGGTTTTGATGACTTGGCTGAACAAGTTAAAGCTGGCAACCTAGATTTCGACGTTGTTATCGCTTCTCCAGACGCGATGCGCATCGTTGGTCAACTAGGTCAGGTACTTGGTCCTCGTGGTCTAATGCCTAACCCTAAAGTTGGCACAGTAACTCCTGACGTTGCTACAGCAGTTAAAAATGCTAAAGCAGGTCAAGCTCGTTACCGTACAGATAAAAATGGTATCATTCACGCAGGCGTGGGTTCTATTGAATTCCCTGCTGAATCTATCAAAGGCAACCTTGAAGCACTATTGGCTGACTTGCGTCGTGCTAAGCCTGCTTCTGCAAAAGGTGTCTACATGAAAAAAGTGACCTTGTCTTCTACAATGGGACCTGGTCTACAAATTGATTTAGGTGCTTTAAGCTTCTAAATCATGAGCTTTGGGGTCTGCATTCATTTTTTAAATGATCAGCAGGCCGTCAAAGACCGCAGGAATCGTACGGTTTAATTAAACGTTGATAAATGTTTGTCCTGCGCAGATGGTGTGGCCCGATTCAGATTACTGGATCTAACTCACCAGCAAGTACTCCGAGTAATCGGGGAGTTGGTAAAAATAGGGGAATTTATTCCCTGCTAATCCAGGAGAAAACCAGTGGCATTAGGTCTAGAAGACAAAAAAGCCATTGTCGCCGAAGTTAGCGAAGCTGCCAAAACTGCGTTGTCTGCAGTAGTAGCTGATTCCCGCGGTGTTACCGTGGGCAGCATGACTGCACTTCGTAAAGAAGCGCGTGAAGCAGGTGTTTATGTACGTGTAGTACGTAATACATTGGCTCGCCGTGCAGTTGAAGGCACTGACTTCGAATGCTTACAAGATAGCTTTGTTGGCCCTACGCTAATCGCTTTCTCAAACGAACACCCAGGTGCGGCGGCTCGTTTGTTGAAATCTTTTGCGAAAGAGAACGACAAGTTTGAAGTAAAAGCGTTGGCGTTCAACGGTGAGTTGATCCCAGCAGGCGACATTGATCGTTTGGCAACACTGCCTACATACGAAGAAGCTATTGCGAAACTGATGAGTGTTATTCAGGGCGCAACAAGCAAGTTTGTACGTACTCTTGCAGCAGTTCGCGATCAAAAAGAGCAAGAAGCGGCGTAATTTTAATTACTCCCTTTTTGATGAAAAATATTTATTTTATTGCCCTCGGGCAATTTGAAAATGCTAGGAATCTGAGTCATGGCTCTAACTAAAGAAGATATCATCAATGCAGTAGCAGAAATGTCTGTGATGGACGTTGTTGAACTAATTTCAGCAATGGAAGAAAAATTTGGCGTATCTGCAGCAGCAGCTGTAGCAGCTGGTCCTGCTGGCGACGCTGGCGCAGCCGCTGAAGAACAGTCTGAATTTGACGTTGTTCTTACTGCCGCAGGCGACAAGAAAGTTAACGCAATCAAAGCTGTACGTGCAGCAACTGGCCTTGGCTTGAAAGAAGCTAAAGCAATGGTTGACGGCGCTCCAGCGACTGTTAAAGAAGGCGTTTCTAAAGAAGACGCTGAAGCACTTAAAGCGGCTCTTGAAGAAGCTGGTGCATCTGTCGAAATCAAGTAATGATACTTGTATTTCCAGATTTCGGCCTATAGTCGAAATGGCTGGTGACAATATTGTCACCGGCCTTTTTGGGTTTCTGAAACTCAGATAAAAAAGATTTTTTCAAATGGGAGATTATGCTCCCATAATGGTAAGGCCTGATTTGGGCCTTTTGCGTCAATGTGCACAAGCTGGGGAATGTTGATGGCTTACTCATACACTGAGAAAAAACGTATCCGTAAGGATTTCGGTAAACTGCCGCCCGTTTTGGATGTGCCATACTTACTGGCAATTCAGCTTGAATCCTACCGTAATTTCTTGCAAGAAGGTAAACCTCTTGCAGAGCGTGGGGAATTAGGTCTGCATGGGGCCTTTAAATCTGTCTTTCCAATGGTTAGCTTTTCTGGCAACGCGGCGCTTGAATATGTCGATTACCGTTTAGGTAAGCCAGTATTTGATGTAAAAGAGTGTCAGTTGCGTGGTGTAACCTACGCGGCACCTTTGCGTGTTCGAGTTCGACTAATTATCTATGATAAAGAGTCTTCGAATAAGGCCATCAAAGACATCCGTGAGCAAGAAGTTTACATGGGTGAAATTCCACTCATGACCGAAAACGGTACCTTTGTAATTAACGGAACAGAGCGTGTAATCGTTTCTCAGTTACACCGTTCTCCTGGTGTGTTTTTTGACCATGACCGTGGTAAAACTCACTCTTCAGGTAAATTGCTCCATTCTGCTCGCGTAATTCCTTACCGTGGTTCATGGTTGGACTTCGAGTTTGATCCAAAAGATTGCGTCTTCGTTCGTATTGACCGTCGTCGTAAACTGCCTGCGACAATTTTGTTGCGCGCCTTGGGTTATGGAACTGAAGAAATTCTAGAAACTTTCTTCGATACAACACGCTTCTACATGAGTCGTGATGGTTTCGAAATGGACTTGATCGCTAACCGTCTCCGTGGCGAGACTGCATTGTTTGATATTGCCGATGCAAATGGTGAGCTGATCGTCGAGGAAGGTCGTCGTATTACGGCTAAGCACATTCGTGTTATGGAAAAAGCGGGTCTTGAGCGCTTATCTGTACCACTAGAGTACATGCTTGGCAAAGTGACAGCGAAAAACTTGATTCACCCTGCGACGGGCGAATTGATCGCTGAAGCAAATACTGAACTGTCTGTTGACCTTCTAGAAGCCTTGGTTTCTGCGGGTATCACAGAAGTCGATACGCTATACACAAATGATTTAGATAATGGTCCATTCATTTCTGACACATTGCGCATCGATCCAACAAACAACCAGTTGGAAGCATTGGTAGAAATCTACCGCATGATGCGTCCTGGCGAGCCGCCAACCAAAGAATCTGCGGAAGGTTTGTTCCAAGGCTTATTCTTCTCTGAAGATCGTTACGATCTTTCTGGCGTAGGTCGAATGAAATTCAACCGTCGTCTAGGTCGTGAAGAAGATACTGGTAGCGGCATCCTAGATAACGATGACATCGTAGCTGTACTGAAAACATTGCTGGATATCCGTAATGGTAACGGCATGGTAGATGACATTGATCACTTGGGTAACCGTCGTGTTCGTTCTGTTGGTGAAATGGCTGAAAACCAATTCCGTGTTGGTCTAGTACGTGTTGAGCGTGCGGTGAAAGAACGTCTGTCTATGGCAGAAGCGGATGGCCTAATGCCACAAGATCTATTGAATGCTAAGCCGGTAGCGGCAGCAATCAAAGAATTCTTTGGTTCTAGCCAATTGTCTCAGTTCATGGACCAAAACAACCCGTTGTCAGAAGTAACGCACAAGCGTCGTGTTTCTGCATTGGGGCCTGGTGGTTTGACTCGTGAACGCGCCGGCTTTGAGGTGCGTGACGTACACGCGACTCACTATGGTCGTGTATGTCCGATCGAGACACCGGAAGGACCAAACATCGGTTTGATCAACTCTTTGTCTACTTACGCACGCACTAACAGCTACGGTTTCTTGGAAACACCATACCGTAAGATTGTTGATGGCAAGATGACCGACGAAACGGTTTACATCTCTGCGATCGATGAAGCGAAATACGTTATTGCACAAGCGTCAGCGAATGTTGATGCAGAAGGCCGTTTGGTAGATGAATTGGTTCAGGTGCGTCATATGCACGAAACCACTTTGATCCCGAAAGAAAAAGTAAACCTAATGGACGTGTCACCTCGTCAGGTTGTATCGGTAGCGGCTTCTTTGATTCCGTTCCTAGAGCACGATGACGCCAACCGCGCCTTGATGGGTTCGAACATGCAGCGTCAAGCAGTACCAACACTTAAGGCTGATAAGCCAGTAGTAGGTACGGGCATGGAGCGCAATGTTGCGAAAGACTCTGGTGTTTGTATCGTCGCGAAACGTGGCGGTGTGATTGAGTCTGTCGATGCAAGCCGTATCGTTGTTCGTGTGAACTCTGAAGAGACTGTGGCCGGTGAAGCGGGTGTAGATATCTACAACCTAACCAAATACGTTCGTTCTAACCAAAATACCTGTATCAACCAGCGTACCTTGGTAATGAAGGGTGAAAAAGTTGCTTCTGGTGACATCATGGCTGACGGTCCTTCTGTCGACATGGGTGACTTGGCACTTGGTCAAAACATGCGTATTGCCTTCATGCCTTGGAATGGTTTCAACTTCGAGGACTCGATCCTAGTATCTGAGCGCGTTGTTGAAGAAGACCGTTTCACGTCTATCCACATTCAAGAACTTACTTGTGTGGCGCGTGATACTAAGCTTGGGCCAGAAGAAATTACTGCGGATATCCCGAACGTGGGTGAAGGCGCACTTTCTAAGCTTGATCAATCCGGTATCGTTTATATCGGTGCGGAAGTTGAGCCTGGTGATATTCTAGTAGGTAAAGTAACCCCGAAAGGTGAAACACAACTTACGCCTGAAGAGAAGCTTTTGCGAGCTATCTTTGGTGAGAAAGCATCTGATGTGAAAGACACATCACAACGCGTTAAAACAGGTACTCGTGGTACTGTTATTGACGTACAGGTGTTTACTCGTGACGGTATTGAAAAAGATGAGCGTGCTAAGCACATCGAAAAAACGCAGCTTGATCAAGTTCGTAAAGACTTGAACGAAGAGTTCCGTATTGTTGAGAAAGCTACCTTCGAGCGTCTTGCTGAAGCGTTAGTGGGTCAACAAGCAGAAGGCGGCCCAAGTTTGGCTCGCAATGCGATCATTACCGAAGAATACCTAGCGAACTTGGATCACCCTGAGTGGTTTAAGATTCGTGTTGCCAATGAAGAAGCGAGTGAGCAGCTTGAAAAAGCTCAAGCCGCTTTGGTTGAGCGCCGTAAAGAGCTTGATGCGAAATTCGAAGATAAGAAACGTAAACTACAAACTGGCGATGATCTAGCACCTGGCGTGTTGAAAATCGTTAAAGTTTATGTGGCGATCAAACGTCGTATCCAGCCTGGTGATAAAATGGCCGGCCGTCATGGTAACAAGGGTGTAATCTCTAAGATTATGCCTGTAGAAGATATGCCGTACGATGAAAACGGTGACCCAGTTGATATCGTGTTGAACCCGCTTGGTGTTCCATCGCGTATGAACGTAGGTCAGGTACTAGAAACTCACTTGGGTGCTGCCTCTAAAGGGTTGGGACGCAAGATCAATGAGATGCTAGCCGTTGAGCGCGAAAAAGCTGAAGCCGTTGCTGAGCTACGTAGTTTCCTAGATGAAATCTACAATGGCTACGAAGGCGAGCTACAGTGTGCGCGTACGGAAGATCTAGCTAGCTTCACAGACGAAGAAATTCTGACATTGGCTGCCAACCTTAAAGGTGGTGTACCAATGGCATCTGGTGCCTTTGATGGTGCGAAAGAGTCTGAGATCAAACGCATGTTGCGTCTGGCTGGATTGAATGAAAGTGGTCAGGTTCGTTTGTTTAACGGCCGAACTGGTGAAGCCTTTGAGCGTCCTGTAACCGTAGGTTACATGTACATGCTTAAGTTGAACCACTTGGTTGACGACAAGATGCACGCACGTTCTACAGGTTCATACAGCTTGGTTACTCAACAGCCGTTGGGTGGTAAAGCGCAATTCGGTGGTCAGCGTTTCGGTGAGATGGAGGTATGGGCACTAGAAGCATACGGTGCCGCTTACACGCTACAAGAAATGTTGACTGTTAAGTCCGATGACGTGAATGGCCGTACGAAGATGTATAAAAACATCGTCGATGGCGATCACCGTATGGAACCGGGCATGCCTGAGTCCTTCAACGTATTGGTTAAAGAGATCCGATCTCTTGGTATCGATATCGAGTTGGAAAACGAATAAGCACGAATCACATTTGACCTGCTGGGGAGCAAAGCTCCCCAGCCTTATGAGTGGGGCGAATATCCATGAAAGACTTATTAGGTCTTCTAAAATCACAGGGACAATCTGACGAGTTTGATGCGATCCGCATTGGCTTGGCATCACCAGATATGATTCGTTCATGGTCTTACGGTGAAGTTAAAAAGCCTGAGACCATCAACTACCGTACGTTCAAACCAGAACGTGACGGTTTGTTCTGTGCAAAAATCTTTGGTCCTATTAAGGACTACGAATGTTTGTGTGGTAAATACAAGCGTTTGAAACACCGCGGTGTTATTTGTGAGAAGTGTGGCGTTGAAGTGGCTCTGTCTAAAGTGCGTCGTGAACGCATGGGACACATTGAGCTTGCATCGCCAGTGGCTCACATTTGGTTCTTAAAATCTCTTCCATCTCGTATCGGTCTTATCCTAGATATGACGCTACGTGATATTGAGCGTGTACTGTACTTTGAATCTTTCATCGTGATTGATCCAGGTATGACAACGCTTGATAAAGGCCAGTTGCTAAATGACGAGCAATACTTTGAAGCGCTAGAAGAATTCGGTGACGAATTTGACGCCCGCATGGGTGCAGAAGCGGTACAAATGTTGTTGCGCGATTTAGACATGCCTGAAGAAATCAACAGAATGCGTGAAGAGCTAAACAGCACGAATTCTGAAACTCGCATTAAGAAGCTTTCTAAGCGTCTTAAGCTTGTTGAAGCTTTCTACCATTCAGGTAACAACCCTGAGTGGATGGTACTTGAAGTACTGCCGGTTCTACCGCCAGATCTTCGTCCATTAGTACCTCTAGAAGGTGGCCGTTTTGCAACGTCTGATTTGAACGACCTTTACCGTCGTGTGATCAACCGTAACAATCGTCTAAAACGCCTACTTGAGCTTTCTGCTCCAGACATCATCGTACGTAACGAAAAACGTATGTTGCAAGAGTCTGTTGATGCATTGCTTGATAATGGTCGTCGTGGTCGTGCTATTACCGGTTCTAACAAACGTCCTCTAAAATCTTTGGCAGACATGATCAAAGGTAAGCAAGGTCGTTTCCGTCAGAACTTGCTAGGTAAGCGTGTAGACTACTCTGGTCGTTCTGTTATCACGGTAGGTCCTTCACTGCGTTTGCATCAGTGTGGTCTTCCTAAGAAAATGGCACTTGAGCTGTTCAAGCCATTCATTTTCTCTAAGCTAGAACTTCGTGGCATGGCGACGACGATCAAAGCAGCGAAGAAAATGGTTGAGCGTGAAACACCTGAAGTGTGGGATATCCTTGATGAGGTTATCCGCGAACATCCAGTGATGTTGAACCGTGCACCAACACTTCACCGTTTGGGTATCCAAGCGTTTGAACCTATGTTGATCGAAGGTAAAGCGATCCAGTTGCATCCACTAGTGTGTGCGGCTTATAACGCCGACTTCGATGGTGACCAAATGGCGGTTCACGTTCCATTGACTCTTGAGGCGCAGCTAGAAGCACGCACCTTGATGATGTCTACGAACAACATCTTGTCACCTGCTAACGGTGAGCCAATTATCGTTCCTTCTCAGGACGTTGTATTGGGTCTGTACTACATGACTCGTGAGAAAATCAATGCCAAAGGTGAAGGCATGGCATTTTCTGACATCAAAGAAGTACACCGTGCATATGGTGCAAAACAAGTTGAATTGCATGCCAAAGTAAAAGTTCGTATCAACCAAGTTGATACAACACTAGAAGGCGAAAAAGTACCTTCTACTTTCATTGCTGATACAACTGTTGGTCGCGCATTATTGTTTGATATTGTTCCTGATGGCCTACCATTCGAAGTGGTTAACCAGCCAATGAAGAAGAAGGCAATCTCAAACTTAATCAACGAGTGTTACCGTAAAGTTGGCTTGAAAGAGAGCTGTATCTTTGCTGACCAGTTGATGTACACAGGTTTCCAATACGCGACAGCGTCTGGTACTTCTGTTGGTGTAGATGACTTTGTTATCCCACCAGAAAAAGCCGGTATCATCGCGCAAGCAGAAGCAGAAGTTAAAGAGATCGAATACCAATACGCTGATGGTCTTGTAACGCAAGGCGAGAAGTACAACAAGGTAATCGACTTATGGTCTCGTACTAACGAAACCGTAACCGAAGCTATGATGAAAAACTTGGCAAAAGAGACCACTGTAAACAAAGCAGGTGAGACGGTTGATCAACAGTCGTTTAACTCAGTTTACATGATGGCTGACTCTGGTGCCCGTGGTAGTGTTGCCCAGATGCGTCAGTTGGGTGGTATGCGTGGTTTGATGGCGAAACCAGATGGTTCCATCATTGAAACACCGATCACTGCAAACTTCCGTGAAGGTTTGTCTGTACTGCAGTACTTTACCTCGACTCACGGTGCGCGTAAGGGTCTTGCCGATACCGCATTGAAAACAGCGAACTCTGGTTACTTGACTCGTCGTCTTGTAGACGTAGCACAAGATTTGGTTATTACTGAAATCGATTGTGGTTCGTCAAACGGCATCACGGTTAATGCCATGATCGAAGGTGGCGACGTAGTTGTACCTCTAGGTCATCGTGTATTGGGTCGTGTTATCGCTCAAGACGTAGTTGATGCGAAAGGCAACGACGTATTACCAGCTGGTACTTTGATTGACGAGCAAGACGTTCGTACTCTTGAAGCCGCGGGTATTGACGAAATGATCATACGTTCTGTTATTACTTGTGACACTCGCCATGGTGTGTGTGCTAAGTGTTACGGACGTGATCTAGCTCGTGGCCATCAAGTTAACATCGGTGAAGCGATTGGTGTTGTTGCCGCTCAGTCTATCGGTGAGCCTGGTACACAGTTAACCATGCGTACCTTCCACATTGGTGGTGCAGCGTCTCGAGCGTCTGCAGTAGACAGTGTGCAAGTTAAGAGTGCCGGTACTGTACGTTTCCACAAAATGAAGAGTATCGAACGTGATACGGGTCATTTGGTTGTGGCATCTCGTTCTTCTGAATTGGCAATTGCTGATGAAGCGGGTCGTGAGAAAGAGCGTTACAAACTACCTTACGGTGCTGTGTTAAGTGTTCGCGATGGTGATGAAGTGGCCGCTGGCCAAGTCGTTGCTAACTGGGATCCACATACACACCCAATCGTATCTGAGATGGAAGGTCGCCTAGAATTTAGCGGCATGGAAGAGAATGTTACTATTCGTCGCCAATCTGACGAAATGACAGGCTTAACTACCATCGAAGTACTTGAAATTAAAGACCGTCCGTCTGCGGGTAAAGATTTACGCCCAATGATTGCCGTAGTTGATACAGAGGGTAACCCTGTATTGATTCCTGGTACGGATTCACCGGTTCAATACATGCTGCCAGAAAAAGCATTGTTGAGCTTGGATCACGGTTCAACGGTTAAATCTGGTGAAGTCTTGGCTCGTATTCCTCAGGAATCTCAGGGTAACAAGGATATCACCGGTGGTCTGCCACGAGTGGCCGACCTATTTGAAGCGCGCCGTCCGAAAGATCCTGCTGTTATGGCAGAAGCGACAGGTGTGGTTAGCTTCGGTAAAGAAACAAAAGGTAAGATCCGTTTGGTTATCTCTCCACAAGATGGCAGTGATCCAATCGAGACTTTGATTCCGAAATGGCGTCAAATCAACATCTTTGATGGCGAAGAAGTGGAAAAAGGCGAGATCATCGCCGACGGCCCGCTAAGCCCTCATGATATCTTGCGTCTGAAGGGTGTAGAGGCATTAGCTGACTACATCACTAACGAAGTGCAAGAAGTTTACCGTCTACAGGGTGTTGTGATTAACGATAAGCACATTGAAGTTATTGTTAACCAAATGCTACGTAAGGTAGATGTTGGTGAGTCTGGTGATACAGATCTTATCCAAGGTGACCAAGTAGAACTTACACAAGTACTGGATGCGAATGAAAAAGCAGAAGCAGAGGGTAAATTCCCTGCTAAGTACGAGCGTGTTCTTCTAGGTATCACTAAAGCTTCTTTGGCAACAGAGTCTTTCATCTCTGCTGCATCCTTCCAAGAGACAACTCGAGTCTTAACAGAAGGTGCGGTAACAGGTAAGAAAGATCATCTGCGTGGCCTAAAAGAAAACGTTGTAGTGGGTCGCTTGATACCAGCTGGTACAGGTTTGGCTTACCACAGCGAGCGCAAGAAGAAGAAAGATCTTGCGCAAGCAGCGAAGGATGGAATTTCAACAGTCAGTGCTTCAGAAGTAGAAGAAGCACTAAGTGCTGCACTGAAAGACTAATTATTTGCTGTTAAATGTCTAGGGAGGTGATTTTTTGGTCACCTCCCTATTGACTGTTTTATAGGCGCAAATTAAACTTGCGCCTCCTTAATTTTGGCGATTTCCGCCATGAGAATTGGATCTGTGGAGTTTGTCTAATGGCAACCGTTAACCAGTTGGTTCGTAAACCACGTAAACGTAAAGTGGTAAAGAGTGACGTTCCTGCGTTACAAGCTTGTCCGCAACGCCGCGGTGTCTGCACACGCGTATATACTACTACACCTAAAAAGCCTAACTCGGCTTTGCGTAAAGTATGTCGTGTTCGCTTGACTAACGGCTTTGAAGTAACTTCCTACATCGGTGGTGAAGGTCACAACCTACAAGAACACAGCGTAGTGCTGATTCGTGGCGGTCGTGTAAAAGATCTACCAGGTGTTCGTTATCACACAGTACGTGGTAGCTTGGATACTTCAGGCGTACAAAATCGTAAGCAAGGCCGTTCTAAGTACGGTACTAAACGTCCTAAGTAAGCAATCGCTTCTTAATTCATCGTTTAGACACAATTTTTTAATACAGTAAGGCCGAGCAGTAATATTATTGTCTCGGGCGAACCTGAAGAGGATATAGATATGCCTAGAAGACGCGTCGTCGCTAAGCGTGAAGTCCTTCCGGATCCTAAACACGGAAGCCAACTTCTTGCTAAATTCATCAACCATGTAATGGTTAGTGGCAAGAAATCTGTAGCAGAAAGCATTGTTTACAATGCACTTAACACTGTTGCAGAACGCGCTAAAACCGAAGAGCCTATGGGCATCTTCGAAAAAGCCCTAGAGTCTATCCAGCCTATGGTAGAGGTTAAATCTCGCCGTGTAGGTGGTGCAACTTATCAAGTCCCTGTAGAAGTACGTCCAGCACGTCGTGTAGCTTTGTCTATGCGTTGGTTGGTAGAGTCTTCTCGTAAGCGTGGTGAAAAATCCATGGCTCTACGTCTAGCAGGTGAGATCCTTGATGCGGCTGAGAATAAAGGTTCTGCGGTTAAGAAACGTGAAGACGTTCATCGCATGGCTGAAGCCAACAAAGCTTTCTCTCACTACCGTTTCTAATCGTTCGGAGCAATATACACAGTGGCACGTAAAACACCTATCAACCGCTACCGTAACATCGGTATTTGTGCACACGTTGATGCAGGTAAAACGACGACGACTGAACGCGTTCTTTTTTATACTGGCCTATCTCATAAAATTGGTGAGGTGCACGATGGTGCAGCTACCATGGATTGGATGGAACAAGAGCAAGAACGCGGTATTACCATAACTTCAGCAGCAACAACTTGCTTCTGGAGTGGTATGAGTCAGCAATTTGACCAACACCGTATTAATATCATTGATACACCTGGACACGTGGACTTCACCATTGAGGTTGAGCGTTCATTGCGTGTTCTGGATGGTGCAGTCGTTGTGCTCTGTGGTTCCTCTGGTGTTCAGCCACAAACTGAAACTGTCTGGCGTCAAGCGAATAAATATGAAGTGCCACGTATGGTGTTCGTCAATAAGATGGACCGTACTGGCGCGAATTTTTATTCAGTCGTCGAGCAGTTGAAGGATCGCTTAAACGCAAATGCTATCCCAATTCAAATCAACATTGGCACTGAGGAAGATTTCCGCGGTGTTGTTGACTTGGTATTGATGAAAGCGATTATGTGGAATGAAGAAGATCAAGGTATGACTTTCACTTTGGAAGACATTCCTGCAGATCTTGTTGATGACGCAACCGAATGGCGTGAGCAAATGGTTGAAGCAGCAGCAGAGGCCGACGAAGAACTAATGGATAAGTACCTTGAAGAAGGTGACTTGTCTGTTGAAGACATTAAGCGTGGTTTGCGCATTCGCACGTTAGCCAATGAAGTTGTATTGGTAACTTGTGGTTCTGCCTTTAAAAACAAAGGTGTGCAAGCTGTTCTTGATGCGGTAGTTGAATACATGCCTTCACCGCTTGAAGTTAAAGCGATTGAAGGTACGCTCGAAGATGGTGAAACCGTTGTAACTCGAAGTGCTGACGATGAGGCTCCGTTCTCTGCATTAGCGTTTAAGATTGCGACAGACCCATTTGTGGGTACATTAACGTTCATTCGTGTGTACTCAGGAACTTTGAAGTCTGGTGATGCTGTATACAACTCTGTTAAGCAGAAGCGTGAGCGCATTGGTCGCATGGTTCAAATGCACGCAAATAATCGTGAAGAGATCAAAGAAGTGTTGGCGGGTGATATAGCCGCAACCGTTGGTATGAAGTTTGTTACCACCGGCGATACGCTTTGTGACATGAAAGATATTGTAGTGCTTGAGCGAATGGAATTTCCTGAGCCTGTTATTTCTGTTGCGGTTGAGCCTAAGTCTCAAGCGGATCAGGAAAAAATGGGTGTTGCGTTAGGTAAACTGGCGCAAGAAGATCCGTCTTTCCGTGTTGAAACGCATGAGGAGACAGGTCAAACTATTATCTCAGGTATGGGTGAATTACACCTTGATATACTTGTCGACCGTATGCGTCGTGAGTTCAAGGTTGAGGCGAACATTGGTAAGCCGCAAGTATCCTACCGAGAAAAAATTCGCAAAGAAGTGGAGATTAATCACAAATTTGCGCGTCAATCTGGTGGTCGTGGTCAATACGGTCACGTCGTGATGAAATTAATCCCAACTGATAAAGAAGGGCTTGAGTTCGTCAACGAGATTGTCGGGGGTGCGATTCCTAAGGAATACATCCCTGCAATAGAGAAGGGCATTTCAGAGCAAATGAAGAATGGCGTGATCGCTGGCTACCCATTGTTGGGTGCTAAGGTCGTGTTGTTTGATGGTTCATACCATGATGTTGACTCTAACGAAATGGCCTTTAAAATTGCTGCTTCTCAAGGTTTGAGAAAAGGCGCATTGGATGCAGATCCTTGTGTCCTTGAGCCGATAATGAAAGTGGAAGTTGTAACTCCTGAGGAGTACATGGGTGACGTGATGGGTGACTTGAATCGTCGTCGTGGGCTTGTTCAGGGGATGGACGATTCCCCGTCAGGGAAGATAATCCGTGCTGAAGTGCCTCTCGGGGAGATGTTCGGTTATGCAACTGACGTGCGTAGTTTGTCGCAAGGGCGTGCAAGTTATGCAATGGAGTTTGAGAAATACGCTGAAGCACCGGCTAGTGTGGCAGACGCGATCATCAAAAATGAAGATTAATCATCATACTTACTAATTCTTAAGGTGTATGTATCATGGCAAAGAGTAAATTTGAACGTAATAAACCGCACGTTAACGTTGGCACAATCGGTCACGTTGACCATGGTAAAACAACACTTACAGCTGCGCTAACTCGCGTATGTGCTGAAGTATACGGCGGTGAAGCTGTAGCATTTGACGGTATCGATAATGCTCCTGAAGAGCGTGAGCGTGGTATCACTATCGCTACTTCACACGTAGAATACGATTCTCCAGATCGTCACTATGCACACGTAGACTGTCCTGGACACGCCGATTATGTTAAAAACATGATCACTGGTGCTGCTCAAATGGACGGCGCGATCCTAGTATGTGGCGCAACTGACGGCCCTATGCCTCAGACTCGTGAGCACATCCTTCTTTCTCGTCAAGTAGGTGTACCTTACATCGTAGTATTCCTAAACAAAGCTGATCTATTGGCTGAAGACTGTGGCGGTGCGGATTCTGAAGAATACGCTGAAATGCTAGAGTTGGTTGAAATGGAATTGCGTGACCTTCTTTCTGAATACGACTTCCCAGGTGATGACACTCCAATCATCCCAGGTTCTGCTCTAATGGCATTGAACGGCGAAGACGACAACGAAATGGGTACTACTGCTGTTAAGACTCTAGTTGAAACTCTAGACTCTTACATTCCTGAGCCAGAGCGTGCAATCGACGGTGCATTCATCATGCCTATCGAGGACGTATTCTCTATCCAAGGTCGTGGTACAGTTGTAACTGGTCGTGTTGAGCGCGGTATCATCAAAGTTGGTGAAGAAGTTGAAATCGTTGGTATCAAAGATACTACGAAAACTACTTGTACTGGTGTTGAGATGTTCCGTAAGCTTCTAGACGAAGGCCGTGCTGGTGAGAACTGTGGTGTTCTTCTACGTGGTACTAAGCGTGAAGACGTTCAGCGTGGTCAAGTATTGGCTAAGCCTGGTTCTATCAACCCTCACACTGAATTCGAAGCAGAAGTATATGTTTTGGGTAAAGATGAAGGTGGTCGTCACACTCCTTTCTTCAAAGGCTACCGTCCTCAGTTCTACTTCCGTACAACTGACGTAACTGGTGCTTGTGAGCTTCCTGAAGGTGTTGAAATGGTAATGCCTGGTGACAACGTTCAAATGTCTGTTACCTTGATTCACCCAATCGCGATGGACGAAGGTCTACGTTTCGCGATCCGTGAAGGTGGCCGTACTGTTGGTGCTGGTGTTGTAGCTAAAGTACTAAAATAATCCCTTAATCGATATTTAATATCGAAGCTAAGTGATTCAAAAAAAGGCTGCTCGTTAATCGAGTGGCCTTTTTTATTTTAAGCTCCATTCTTTTTAAAGTTGGTTACTTGACAACCAGTTTGTGAATGGCTAATATTCGCCGTCCTTAAAAAAGGATTGTGGCCTAATAAATGTACAATTAGGTCATTTAAAAACTGTATTTGGAGTTGGAAATGCAAAGCCAAAAAATCCGTATTCGTCTGAAAGCATTTGATCACCGTCTGATTGATGCTTCAACACAAGAAATTGTGGACACAGCGAAACGCACAGGTGCGCAAGTACGTGGACCGATTCCGCTTCCTACTCGCAAAGAACGTTACACAGTATTGGTTTCTCCACACGTAAACAAAGATGCGCGTGATCAGTATGAAATCCGTACACACAAACGTGTTCTAGACATCGTTGAGCCAACAGAAAAAACTGTTGATGCTCTAATGAAGCTAGACCTTGCGGCAGGCGTGGAAGTACAAATTTCTTTAGGTTAATCCCTAAAGCTTGGGGTGCGAGAACCGGCTGGTTATCAGTCGGCTTATGCACTAAATAGTGGAACGATCTGGAATGGTCGGCCGTAGCGGGTGATAGCCCCATACACAACTGGCAAATGAGGTAAAAAATGACTATTCAATTAGTCGGACGCAAAGCCGGAATGACACGTGTCTTCAATGAAGAAGGTGTATCCGTGCCAGTAACCGTTATCGAGGTAGAACCGAACCGCGTTACTCAGGTGAAAACTGCAGAAACTGATGGCTACCAAGCTGTTCAAGTAACTGTTGGTACTCGCCGTTCGAGCCGCGTCAACAAAGCTGCTGCTGGACATTATGCAAAAGCTAGCGTTGAGGCAGGTCGTGGTTTATGGGAGTTCCGCCTGTCTGGTGACGAGAAAGAAATCAATGTTGGTGACGAGCTAACTGTAGCTGATTTCGAATCGATCCAATTGGTTGACGTAACTGGTCAATCTAAAGGTAAAGGCTTTCAAGGTGCCATCAAGCGTCATAACTTCTCTATGCAAGACGCTACACATGGTAACTCATTGTCTCACCGTGCTCCTGGTTCCATCGGTCAATGTCAAACACCTGGTCGTGTTTGGAAAGGCAAAAAGATGGCTGGTCACATGGGCGCAGCACAAGTAACTACACAATCACTAGAAGTGGTTCGCGTAGATACAGAACGTAACCTTATCCTTGTGAAAGGTGCGGTTCCTGGCGCTGTGAACGGTGATGTTATTCTTCAATCAGCTGTTAAAGCTCGCTAAGAGGGGTAGACAATGAACTTGAATCTTACAGGTACGGAAGGAACAGTAGAAGTTTCTGAAGTAGCCTTTGCCCGTGAATACAACGAAGCACTAGTACACCAAGTAGTTACATCTTACTTGGCTGGCGCTCGTCAAGGTTCACGCGCTCAGAAAACTCGCTCTGAAGTAGCCGGTGGTGGACGTAAACCTTGGAAACAAAAAGGTTCAGGTCGCGCACGTGCAGGTACTATCCGTAGCCCAATTTGGCGCTCTGGTGGTGTTACTTTCGCTGCAAAACCGCAGGATCACTCTCAGAAAGTAAACAAGAAGATGTACCGTGCAGCAATGCGCACCATCTGGTCTGAACTTGTACGTCAAGACCGTCTTGTTGTTGTTGAAGATCTGAAGTTAGAAGCTCCAAAAACTAAGCTCTTCAAAGCAAAAATGGCAGAATTGAATGTTGAGAACGCTTTGATTGTTTCCCACGAGTTGGACGACAATCTTTTCCTAGCGGCTCGCAACATACCAAACGTAGATGTGCGTGATGCAGCGTCTATCGACCCTGTTAGCTTGATTGCTTACGACAAAGTGTTGGTGACAGTTGGTGCTCTGAAACAAGTTGAGGAGGCACTAGCATGATCGGCGAACGCATTTATAAAGTTCTGTTGGGTCCACACATCTCTGAAAAAGCGACTATCGTTGCCGAAGGTAATGGTCAGTACGTTTTCCGAGTAACTGGTGACGCAACGAAACCAGAAATCAAACAAGCTATCGAAGCACTGTTTGAAGTCAAAGTTGAGTCTGTACGTACGTTGAACCAAAAAGGTAAAACAAAACGCACAGTTCGTGGTCTAGGCAAGCGTAGCGACGTGAAAAAAGCGTACGTTCGTTTAGCTGAAGGTCAAGACATTGATTTCATGGTCGCTGAATAAGGGGAGATAGGTCAATGGCTGTTGTAAAAAGTAAGCCAACGTCTGCAGGCCGTCGTCACGTTGTTAGTGTTGTTAACAACGACTTGCATAAAGGTGCGCCTTACGCTCCTTTGCTTTCTAAAAAGAGCAAGTCGGGTGGACGTAACAACAACGGACGCATCACTACGCGTCACGTAGGTGGTGGTCATAAGCAGCATTACCGTATGATTGATTTTCGTCGTAACAAAGACGGAATTCCTGCGGTAGTTGAGCGTTTGGAATATGATCCAAACCGTTCTGCAAACATAGCATTGGTTAAATATGCTGATGGTGAGCGTCGTTACATTATCGCTTCCAAAGGTATGGTAGCTGGTTCTGTAGTTTCCAGTGGTGCAGATGCACCTATCAAAGCTGGTAATACTTTGCCTCTGCAAAATATTCCAGTAGGTAGTGTTGTTCACTGTATCGAGCTTAAGCCAGGTAAAGGTGCACAAGTTGCACGTTCAGCCGGTGCTTCTGCTCAGCTAGTTGCTCGTGAAGGTCGCTACGTTACGCTTCGCCTACGTTCAGGTGAAATGCGTAAAGTGTTGACTGAATGTCGCGCTACTTTGGGTGAAGTTTCTAACTCCGAGCATAGCTTGCGAGTTCTGGGTAAAGCTGGTGCTAGTCGCTGGCGTGGTGTTCGCCCAACCGTTCGCGGTGCAGCGATGAACCCAGTTGATCACCCACATGGTGGTGGTGAAGGACGTAGCTCTGGTGGTCGTCATCCAGTGTCTCCATGGGGTGTGCCTACTAAAGGTTACAAAACGCGCAGCAACAAGCGTACTGATAAACTTATTGTACGTCGCCGTACTAAGTAATAAGAGGAAACGACTGTGCCACGTTCACTAAAAAAAGGTCCTTTTATCGACCTTCATTTGTTGAAAAAGGTAGAGGCTGCGGTAGAGAAAAAAGATCGACGTCCAATTAAGACTTGGTCACGCCGTTCTACTATCTTCCCTGATTTTGTAGGGTTGACTATCGCTGTCCATAATGGTCGCCAGCATGTTCCAGTTCTAGTAACTGAAGACATGGTCGGTCATAAACTGGGTGAGTTCGCTCCGACCCGTACATATCGTGGTCATGCTGCGGACAAGAAAGCCAAACGGTAATTAGGAGTATTAACATGAGTGAAGTAAGCGCTTCATTAAAAGGTGCTCGCCTCTCAGCGCAGAAGGCCCGTTTGGTTGTAGATCAAATCCGCGGCAAATCTGTTAGCGAAGCACTGAACATTCTAACGTTCAGTCCTAAGAAGGCGGCAGTAATTGTCAAGAAAGTACTAGAGTCTGCTGTAGCTAACGCTGAGCATAACGAAGGTGCTGATATAGATGACTTGCGTGTTTCTACGGCGTACGTTGATGAGGCTATGACTCTGAAACGTATTATGCCACGTGCTAAAGGCCGTGCTGACCGTATTCTAAAACGCGGTTGCCATATAACAGTTAAAGTCGCTGACTAATTAGGAGAAACCCAATGGGTCAGAAGGTTCATCCAACTGGTATACGCCTAGGGATAGTTAAAGATCATACTTCTACTTGGTATGCGAACAATCAAAACTACTCTAAGCTGCTATTAAATGATCTTCAGGTTCGTGAGTACTTGGAGAAAAAATTGGTTCAGGCTTCTGTTTCTCGTATCGAGATTCAACGTCCTGCTCAAACAGCTCGTATTACAATTCACACTGCCCGTCCAGGCATCGTGATTGGTAAGAAAGGCGAAGATGTTGAGAAACTACGTAATGCAGTTTCTGAAATGATGGGCGTTCCTGTCCACATCAACATCGAAGAAATTCGTAAGCCTGAAATGGATGCGAAATTGGTTGCGCAAAACATTGCTAGCCAATTAGAGCGTCGCGTTATGTTCCGTCGTGCAATGAAACGTGCAGTACAGAATGCTATGCGTGCAGGCGCGAAAGGTATCAAGGTTCAGGTTAGTGGTCGTTTAGGCGGTGCTGAAATCGCACGTGCTGAGTGGTATCGTGAAGGTCGTGTGCCTCTACATACACTACGCGCTGATATTGACTACTCTACTTATGAAGCAAACACAACTTACGGCATCATCGGTGTTAAAGTGTGGATCTTCAAAGGCGAAATCTTGGGCGGTATTGAACAAGTGCGTGCTGATAAAGGCGCACAAAAGAAGAAGTCTAAGTAGGGGGTAAGTCATGTTACAACCGAAACGTACTAAATTCCGTAAGATGCAAAAAGGCCGTAACCGCGGTCTTGCATTACGCGGTAATCAGGTTAGCTTTGGTGAATTCGGTTTGAAATCGACTGCTCGCGGTCGTATTACTGCTCGTCAAATTGAGGCGGCGCGTCGTGCAATGACTCGTCACATCAAACGTGGTGGTAAAATCTGGATTCGTGTATTCCCTGATAAGCCGATTACTCAGAAACCTCTTGAGGTTCGTCAGGGTAAAGGTAAGGGTAGCGTAGAATACTGGGTTGCACAGATTCAACCTGGCAAGATGCTTTATGAAGTTGAGGGCGTTTCAGAACAGCTAGCACGCGAAGCATTCGCGTTGGCTGCTGCTAAGCTTCCTCTGTCCACAACTTTCGTAACGCGTACGGTGATGTAGATGAAAGCAAAAGAAATGCAAGAAAAGTCTGTAGCTGAGCTACAAGCGACCTTGATCGAACTACTGCGTGAGCAATTTACTCTGCGTATGCAGAAAGCCACTGGTCAGTTAGCGCAAACACATTTGCTCTCACAGGTTCGCCGCAATATCGCACGTGTTAAAACCGTGCTAAACGATAAGGCAGGTAACTAAGATGGCAGAAACAAAAGCGCGTACAGCTACTGGTAAAGTAGTTAGCGACAAGATGGATAAAACCATCACGGTACTTGTTGAACGTACTGAAAAACACCCTTTATACGGTAAGTTTATTCGTCGTTCTACAAAACTACACGCTCACGATGAAAACAATGAGTGTCAGATCGGTGATACCGTTAAGGTCGTAGAAACACGTCCTTACTCTAAGTCTAAGACTTGGAATCTGGTTCAAGTTGTTAGCAAAGCGGCAGCTGTTTAAGCTGCCCCTTCGTGAGACTTGTTATCTAATTTGATTGGAGAGCAGTAATGATTCAAACAGAATCGATGCTTGATGTTGCAGATAACAGCGGCGCAAAGCGTGTTCAGTGTATTAAAGTACTGGGTGGCTCACATCGTCGTTATGCTGCTATCGGTGACATTATTAAGGTCACAGTGAAAGAAGCGATCCCTCGTGGTCGTGTTAAAAAAGGGCAGGTTCTTAACGCAGTTGTCGTTAGAACTAAGAAAGGTGTTCGTCGTCCAGATGGCTCTGTAATCCGTTTTGATGTAAACTCTGCGGTATTATTGAATGCGTCAGGACAGCCACTTGGTACTCGTATCTTTGGCCCTGTAACACGTGAATTGCGTACTGAGCAGTTCATGAAAATTGTTTCTCTTGCACCAGAAGTGCTGTAAGAGGGAGAGGGGACATTATGCGTAAAATCAAACGTAACGACGAAGTTATCGTGATTGCCGGTAAAGACAAAGGCAAACGCGGTAAAGTGGTTAAGGTAGTAGACGATAGTCGAGTTCTTGTTTCTGGTGTTAACACCGTTAAGAAACACGAAAAACCAAACCCTATGAAGGGTTCAACTGGCGGCATCGTTGAACAAGAAGCACCTATCCAAATTTCTAATGTAGCTATCTATAACGATGCTACTGGCAAAGCGGATCGCGTCGGCTTTAAATTGAATGAAGACGGTACTAAGGTACGTATCTTTAAATCAAACAGTGAAGCGATCGACGCCTAAGAGCGAGAATTATAGCCATGGCGAGACTTAAGCAAGTTTATAAAGATCAAGTTGTAGCAGCTCTAACTGAAGAGTTTGCATACAAAAACGTGATGGAAGTGCCTAAAATCACTAAAATCACATTGAACATGGGTGTTGGTGAAGCAATCGCAGACAAGAAACTTCTTGAGCATGCGGTTAACGATCTTCAAGCACTTAGCGGCCAAAAAGTTGTAGTAACTAAGGCGCGTAAATCAGTAGCAGGCTTTAAAATCCGTGACGGTTACCCGATCGGTTGTAAAGTTACTCTACGTGGTGAGCGTATGTGGGATTTCTTCGACCGTTTGGTTGATGTAGCTATCCCACGTATCCGTGACTTCCGTGGACTTAATCCTAAGTCTTTCGACGGTCGTGGTAACTACAGCATGGGTGTTAAAGAGCAGATCATCTTCCCAGAAATCGACTACGATAAAGTAGACCGCGTACGTGGTATGGATATTACCATTACAACGACTGCTCGTACCGACGAAGAAGGTCGTGCTTTGCTAGCCGCCTTTAGTTTCCCTTTCAAGAAATAAGAGGTAGGAATCATGGCAAAGATCTCAATGATTCAGCGCGAAGCAAAACGCACCAAATTAGTAGCTAAGTACGCTGAAAAGCGTGCTGCTCTAAAAGCGATCATTAGCGACGTTAATGCATCGGACGATGAAAAGTGGGAAGCAACCTTGAAACTTCAAGCGCTTCCACGCGATTCATCTTCTTCTCGCCAACGTAACCGTTGTCAAGTTACAGGTCGTCCACACGGTGTTTACCGTCGTTTCGGCTTGTCTCGTATCAAACTGCGTGAAGCAGCGATGCGCGGTGACGTACCAGGCTTGAAGAAAGCTAGTTGGTAAGCAAGTAGAGCACGATCATAATACATTGCAGTGGGTGGGGTGTCTAAAAGCTGGACATTCTGCTCGCTGCTGTGTACTATGCGCGAGCTCTATTTGCTGCACAATGGTTTTTTCAATTAGGAGCTCTTAAATGAGTATGCAAGATACCCTTGCGGATATGTTTACACGCATCCGTAATGCACAGATGGCCTCAAAGACCACTGTGAGCATGCCTTCATCAAAAATGAAAGCATCAGTCGCATCTGTACTACAAGAAGAAGGTTACGTAGGTAACATCTCTGTAGACGAAGCGATCAAACCGACCCTAACTATCGAGTTGAAATACTACGAAGGTAAGCCGGTTATCGAAGAAATTAAACGCGCATCTCGCCCAAGTTTGCGTCAATACAAAGGCACTTCTGATCTACCTAAAGTAGAAGCAGGCCTTGGTGTTGCAATCATCTCTACCTCTAAAGGTGTGATGACAGACCGTGCAGCTCGTGCTGCAGGTATTGGTGGCGAAGTAATCTGCACTGTATTCTAGGAGTTAGTATGTCTCGAGTTGCTAATAGTCCCGTGACGCTTCCTAGTGGTGTAGATTTGACTCTTAATGGCCAAAACGTTGTTGTAAAAGGCGGCAAAGGCACTTTAGAGTTTAATGTTCACACAAGCGTTGTTGTGTCTAAAGAAGAAAACGTTATCACTTTCGCTGCGCGCGATGGTGCAAAACAAAGCCGTGCCTTAGCTGGTACTACTCGCGCTTTGGTTAACAACATGGTTGTTGGTGTAAGCCAAGGTTTTGAGAAAAAATTGCTTCTTCAAGGTGTAGGTTACCGTGCTGCTGTTAAAGGCAAAGTACTTAACCTGTCTCTGGGTTTCTCTCACCCAGTTGACTACGAACTTCCTGAAGGCATTACAGCTGAATGTACTTCTCAAACAGAGATCGTGATCAAAGGTGTTGATAAACAAGCCGTTGGTCAGGTAGCTGCAGAAGTTCGCGGTTTCCGTCCACCTGAGCCATACAAAGGCAAGGGTGTTCGCTATGCAGACGAAATCGTTCGTCGTAAAGAAGCTAAGAAGAAGTAGGTAAGCATTCATGAACACTAAAAAACAATCTCGAATTCGTCGTGCACGCCGTGCGCGCTTGCATATTCGTGAGTTAGGTGCGAATCGTCTTACTGTACATCGCACACCACGCCATATGTATGCTCAAGTGATTTCTCCATGTGGTAGTAAAGTTCTAGCGAGCGCTTCTACTCTTGAAGAAGCTCTACGTGCTAAAGCGACTGGTAACAAAGCAGCGGCTCAAGAAGTCGGTACTTTGATTGCTACACGCGCTAAAGAAGCAGGTGTCACTTCGGTCGCTTTTGACCGTTCTGGCTTCAAATACCACGGTCGCGTTCAAGTACTTGCTGACGCTGCACGTGAAGCCGGTCTAGAGTTTTAAGGGGTAGCAAATGGCAGTTAATGATCAACAAACTAGCGACCTCCAAGAGAAGCTAGTTCAAGTAAACCGCGTTGCTAAAGTTGTAAAGGGTGGTCGTATCTTCTCTTTCACAGCTTTGACAGTAGTCGGTGATGGTAATGGTAAGGTTGGCTTTGGTCGTGGTAAAGCACGCGAAGTTCCTCAAGCAATTCAAAAAGCTATGGAACAAGCTCGCCGTAACCTAGTGTCTGTTAAGCTTAATGGCGATACTCTTCAGTACCCTGTTAAAGCAACACATGGCGCTTCTAAAGTTTACATGCAGCCTGCGTCTCAAGGTACTGGTGTAATCGCCGGTGGTGCAATGCGTGCGGTTCTAGAAATCGCTGGCGTTCACAACGTATTGGCAAAATGTTACGGCTCTACAAACCCAGTAAACGTAGTTCGCGCTACGATCAAAGGTTTGCAGGATATGAAAGCACCTGAGCAAATCGCAGCAAAACGCGGTAAGTCAGTCGATCAAATTTTGGGGTAATGTGTCATGGCTAACAAAACCATCACAGTTCAACTAACCCGCAGCCCGATCGGTCGTCTTCCAAAGCACCGTGAAACTGTTAAAGGCTTGGGTTTAAGTAAGATTGGCCAAACTCGTCAGTTGGAAGATACTCCAGCTGTTCGTGGCATGGTTAATAAAGTTTATTACATGGTAAAAGTGGTAGGAGAATAACATGTTCTTAAATACACTTCGTCCTGGCGAAGGTAGCAAGCATGCTCCTAAACGTGTTGGTCGCGGCATTGGTAGCGGCTTGGGCAAAACTGGCGGACGAGGCCATAAAGGTCTTAAATCTCGTTCAGGTGGCTCAGTAAAACCTGGTTTTGAAGGTGGTCAAATGCCTTTGCAGAAACGTCTGCCAAAATTTGGTTTTACTTCACGTCAGGCAAAGTATGTTGCTGAGGTTCGTTTAAACGAACTTGCTGCTGTAAATGCTGAAGTTGTAGATTTGGCTGCCCTTAAGAGCGCCGATATCCTTGGTCATCAATTTAAATCTGCACGTGTTATCTTGTCTGGTTCTATCGACAAAGCTATCACGGTTCGCGGTCTTAAAGTGACTAAAGGTGCTCGTGCCGCTATTGAAGCAGCTGGCGGAAAAGTCGAGGAATAGATGGCAAAGCGTGGCTCACTACCCGCTGGGATGCAAAGTGGATTAAGCGAGCTTTGGGCTCGCATCCGCTTCGTTTTCTTAGCAATTATTGTATACCGAATCGGTGCACACATCCCTGTGCCAGGAATCAATCCTGATAGGCTGTCAGCACTGTTTGATCAAAATGAAGGCACAATTCTGAGTTTATTCAACGTATTCTCAGGGGGCGCACTCGAGCGTATGAGTATTTTTGCGCTGGGTATTCTGCCTTACATTTCTGCCTCTATTATTATGCAGTTATTGACGGTTGTGAGTCCGCAGCTAGAGCAACTTAAGAAAGAGGGTGAGGCGGGTCGTCGTAAGATTACTCAATACACTCGTTACGGTACGGTGCTACTTGCGCTTGTTCAGTCTGCTAGTATGGCAGTCGGTTTGGCAAGTCAAGGTATCTCCTTTAGCAGTGGTCTAGAATTCTACGCAGTTGCGGTAGTTACTCTGGTTGCTGGTACTGTTTTCTTGATGTGGTTAGGCGAGCAGGTAACAGAGAAAGGTATTGGTAATGGTATTTCCATCCTTATCTTCGCTGGTATCGTTGCAGGTCTTCCATCCGCTCTAGGTCAATCTTTTGAGTCGGCTCGTCAAGGCGATATTAATATTCTTGCCCTGTTGTTGATTGGCATCATAGCCATTGCCACTGTCGCATTCGTTGTTTTCATCGAACGTGGTCAGCGTCGCATTACTGTGAACTACGCTAAGCGCCAACAAGGTAAAAAAGTGTTTGCCGCACAGAAGAGTCATTTGCCACTTAAAGTGAACATGGCGGGTGTTATCCCACCTATCTTTGCTTCAAGTATCCTTCTGTTCCCTGCGTCGATCGGCCAATGGTTCGGTCAAGGTGAAGGAATGGAATGGTTGCAGAACATCTCTTTAGCACTCGCTCCAGGGCAACCGCTCTACGTGCTGTTGTTTGCGATAGCAATTGTTTTCTTTTGCTTCTTCTATACAGCGCTAGTGTTCAACCCTAAAGATGTGGCAGATAACTTGAAAAAGTCCGGTGCTTTTTTACCGGGTATTCGTCCAGGCGATCATACAGCTCGATATATTGATGGTGTAATGACCCGTTTGACATTGTTTGGTGCTTTATACATCACTCTAGTGTCACTGATGCCTCAGTTCTTTGTTGTTGCGTGGAATGTTCCATTCTACTTTGGCGGTACTTCTATGTTGATCGTAGTCGTAGTTGTCATGGACTTTATGTCGCAAGTACAAAGCCACTTGATGAGTCAGCAATACGAGTCATTAATGAAGAAATCTAATCTGACTGGTTATGGTCCAAATGGCCTAATGCGTTAAGCATAGGTTGGAGTTGAACATGAAAGTACGTGCATCTGTAAAAAAAATCTGTCGTAACTGTAAAATCGTTCGTCGTAACGGTTCAGTTCGAGTGATTTGCGTTGAGCCTCGTCACAAACAACGTCAAGGTTAACAGCGAGTTCGCTCGATGATAGGAAAGGGTGGTTGATTTATAGTCTAAATGTAGGCATAATCAGCCGCCCTAATTATGTAAAGTGATGATTAATTCATCCATAACAACGGAGTAAAGTGAATGGCTCGTATAGCCGGTGTCAATATTCCTGACAATAAACATGCGGTCATTTCTCTGACTTACATCTTCGGAATCGGTCGCACTCGTTCACGCGCAATCTGCGCTGCAGCAAGTGTTGCTGAAACTGCGAAAATCGGTTCATTAAGTGATGAAATCCTTGATGAACTTCGTGGTGAAGTTGCTAAGTATACTGTAGAGGGTGATCTTCGCCGTGAAGTCAGTATGTCTATCAAACGTTTGATGGACTTAGGCTGTAATCGCGGTATTCGTCACCGCCGCAGCCTACCTGTTCGTGGTCAACGTACCAAAACGAACGCTCGTACGCGAAAAGGCCCTCGTAAGCCAATTCGTAAGTAATTTAAACGCGTTTCGCTCTAGCTACCTAAGTTAGCTAGAGCTGAGCATTAAATAGGAAAAGTGCAATATGGCTAAGCCAGCTACGCGCAATACCAAGAAAAAAGTCAAAAAGACGGTTGTCGACGGTGTTGCTCATGTACACGCGTCATTTAACAACACGATCGTGACTATCACCGACCGCCAAGGCAATGCATTGTCTTGGGCTACTGCCGGTGGTTCTGGTTTTCGCGGTTCTCGTAAAAGTACTCCTTTCGCAGCTCAAGTAGCAGCGGAACGTGCCGGTGCTGTCGCACAAGAGTTCGGCCTTAAAAACGTTGACGTAATGATCAAGGGCCCAGGTCCAGGTCGTGAGTCCGCAGTTCGTGCATTGAATGCATTGGGCTTGCGTATCAATAACATCACAGATGTGACGCCAATCCCGCACAACGGTTGCCGTCCACCTAAGAAACGTCGCGTTTAATTGAGGAGACAGATACATGGCTCGTTATATAGGTCCAACTTGTAAGTTGTCTCGTCGTGAAGGTACCGACTTGCAATTGAAGAGCGGTTCACGCGCTCTTGAGTCGAAATGTAAAGCAGAAACAGTTCCTGGTGTGCACGGTGCACGTCGCGGTCGTCTTTCTGATTACGGCTTACAATTACGTGAGAAACAAAAAGTACGTCGTATGTACGGTGTTCTTGAAAAACAATTCCGTAACTACTACAAATCTGCAGCACGTCTAAAAGGCGCAACTGGCGAAAACCTTTTGCAACTTTTGGAATCACGTTTAGATAACGTTGTATACCGCGCAGGTTTTGGTTCTACACGTGCGGAAGCGCGTCAACTAGTTGGCCACAAAGGCATTCTAGTTAACGGTGCAACGGTTAACATTCCGTCTTACCAAGTTAAAGCTGGTGACGTTGTGTCTATCCGTGAAAAAGCTAAGAAGCAATTGCGTGTTCAAAGCGCACTAGAGCTATCTAAAAATCGCGCACCGATCCATTGGATCGAAGTTGATTCAACTAAATTGGAAGCAACTTACAAAGCTGCTCCAGAACGTGCCGATTTATCAGCTGAAATTAATGAGAACCTAATTGTCGAACTTTACTCTAAGTAAGTTGGTAATTGGGATTAAGAAATAGGTGGATCTATGCAGCGTTCAGTGAGCGAATTGTTAACCCCACGCAACATTGAAGTTCAGGAATTAGGTAACACGCGAGCTAAAGTTACACTACAACCACTAGAACGTGGTTTTGGTCACACTTTGGGTAATGCGTTGCGCCGTATTCTTTTGTCTTCAATGCCTGGTTGTGCAATTGTTGAAGTAGAAATCGACGGTGTATTGCACGAATACAGCGCAATTGAAGGGGTTAAAGAAGATGTAATTGAGATTCTTCTTAACCTAAAAGGAGTTGCGATCGCTCTACACGGGCAAGATGAAGCAACTCTTACTTTAAGTAAAAAGGGTCCTGGTGTTGTAACTGCTGCTGATATTCAGCTAGTTGCAGATGCAGAGATCGCTAACCCAGATCACGTAATTGCTCACTTAGATGATACTGCAGAATTAACTATGCAGATCAAAGTAGCTCGTGGTCGTGGTTATGAGCCTGCTGATGCTCGTGTTGCTGGCGACGATGAGACTCGTCCTATTGGCCGCTTGCAACTGGATGCCTCTTTTAGCCCTGTACGTCGTGTTGCTTACAGTGTCGATAATGCTCGTGTAGAGCAGCGTACTGACTTGGACAAACTTGTTTTAGACATCGAGTCCAACGGTACGATTGATCCAGAAGAAGCAATCCGTCGCGCAGCGACTATTCTTCAACAACAAATCGCAGTATTTGTCGCTCTTGAGAGCGAAAGCGAAGCACCTGTTGAAGAAGAAGAGGATGAAATCGATCCAATTTTGCTACGCCCGGTTGATGATCTTGAATTGACCGTTCGAAGTGCTAACTGTTTGAAAGCAGAAAATATTTATTACATCGGTGACTTGATTCAGCGTACCGAGGTTGAGCTTCTTAAGACGCCTAACCTAGGTAAGAAATCATTAACTGAAATTAAAGATGTTTTAGCACAGCGTGGTTTGTCTTTGGGAATGCGTTTAGAGAACTGGCCACCGGCTAGTTTGAAAGACGATAGCAAAGTACTAGCTCGCTAGGTCATCGTTTCCTGACCTCAGTAGTTTAGTAAGGAATGTATAATGCGTCATCGTAAGAGTGGACGTCACTTAAACCGTACTAGCTCGCATCGTAAAGCGATGTTTAAAAACATGGCCGCTTCTTTATTTGAGCACGAAGTTATCAAAACTACGTTGCCAAAAGCGAAAGAACTACGTCGTGTTGCAGAGCCTTTGATCACATTGGCGAAAATCGATTCTGTTGCGAATCGTCGCCTTGCTTTTGCTCGTACTCGTAGCAAAGATGCAGTAGGTAAATTGTTCTCTGAACTTGGTCCTCGTTACCAAGCTCGTCCTGGTGGTTATGTTCGCATTCTTAAATGTGGCTTCCGCGCAGGTGACAACGCCCCTATGGCTTACGTTGAATTGGTCGATCGACCAGTTGCTGAAGCCGCTGAGTAATATCAGCAAGTAACAAAAAAGCCGAGCTTATTACAGCTCGGCTTTTTTTGTGCCTAAATTTTAGTGTTCCAGCTCCAGCTTCTTTCCTAGAATTTTTAGTAAAAAAAATCCCTTCACATTTTTGCAAAGGGATTATGGGTTCGCTTAGCGGTTAGTTAAGCATGGTCTTTAAGAAGCGTCCGGTATGGGAACCTTCTGTCTCAGCGATCTTCTCAGGCGTGCCTTCCGCAATAATGTAACCACCACCGCTACCGCCTTCTGGCCCAAGGTCTACAATCCAATCCGCCGTTTTGATCACATCAAGATTATGCTCGATAACCACCACGGTATTGCCATGATCTCGTAGACGATGCAGAACTTTTAGTAACTGCTCAATATCCGAGAAGTGCAAACCTGTGGTCGGCTCATCCAATATGTACAAAGTGCTGCCTGTATCTCGTTTGGAAAGCTCTTTGGCCAGTTTTACCCTTTGCGCTTCACCGCCTGAGAGGGTCGTAGCGGCTTGTCCAAGGCGAATATAGCCTAGGCCAACATCGATTAGAGTTTGCAGCTTACGAGCAATGCTAGGCACAGGATCGAAGAATTCTCGTGCATCTTCGATGGTCATATCCAAACACTCGTGAATATTCTTGCCCTTGTACTGTATTTCTAGCGTTTCACGATTGTAGCGTTTCCCCTTACAGACATCACACGGCACATACACATCCGGTAGGAAATGCATTTCTACCTTGATAACACCGTCACCTTGGCAGGCTTCACAGCGCCCGCCTTTGACGTTAAAACTAAAACGCCCAGGTTTATAACCACGAGATCTGGCTTCTTGAGTCGCGGAGAACAGTTCACGCATGGGCGTAAAAATACCCGTGTAGGTAGCAGGGTTTGAACGTGGTGTACGACCGATTGGGCTTTGGTCTATGTCCACACACTTATCAAATAAATCTAAGCCCTCGATATGTTCATGAGGTGCTGCTTTTAACGTAGTTGCCCCATTAAGTGCTGTGGCCGCCAGTGGGTAAAGAGTGCCGTTGATCAAGGTGGATTTACCCGAACCAGATACCCCTGTTACACAGGTCATTACGCCGACAGGGATATTTAAGGTCACGTCGTTTAGGTTATTACCTTTTGCCCCAATCAAGCTCAGAGACTGCTTGTTTTTGGCTTGATGACGAAGTGCTGGAATGTCTATCTTACGTTTACCCGTCAAAAACTGACCAGTGACTGATTCAGGACAATCCATAATGTCTTCTGGTGTACCGCTCGCAATGATCTGACCGCCATGTACACCTGCCCCAGGGCCGATATCCACCACATGGTCGGCAATGCGAATGGCATCTTCATCGTGCTCCACCACAATCACCGTATTACCCAAGTCACGCAAGCGTGTCAGTGTGGCGATTAGGCGTTCGTTGTCTCGCTGGTGTAAGCCAATGGAAGGCTCGTCTAATATGTACATAACGCCTACTAGACCCGCACCAATTTGGCTGGCAAGTCGAATACGTTGCGCTTCACCACCAGACAAAGAGTCGGCTTTACGGTCTAGAGTGAGATAATCCAAACCTACGTTGACCAAGAAGGTTAGGCGATCGCGTATTTCTTTCAGAATCTTAGAAGCGATTTCGCCTCGTGCCCCAGCCAGTTCTAACGTTTCAAAATACTTCAAACATTCGGCAATAGGGTAGGTGACAATCTCGGGTAAGGTTTGCTCAGCAATGAAGACGTTGCGTGCTGAACGGTTCAAGCGGGAACCATGACAATCAGGACAAGCGCGAGTACTAATATATTGGGACAAGTCATCGCGTACCGAGTCAGATTCGGTTTCATGGTAGCGACGCTGCAAATTCGGAATGACCCCTTCAAACACATGGGAGCGGGTCATCTTGTCGCCCCGCTCATTAATGTACATGAACTCTATTTTGTCTTTGCCAGAACCATGCAAAATGCTCTTTTGAAATTCTGCCGGAATGTCTTTGAAAGGCGCTTCAATATCAAAGCCATAATGCTGGGCAAGAGCGCTCAACTGTTGGTAGTAATAAATACTACGACGTCCCCAACCACGAATCGCGCCTTCAGCAAGCGTCAGCGTATCGTCTTGGATAATACGTTCTTGGTCGAACATTTGATGAGTACCAAGGCCATCACAGGTCTGACACGCACCATTGGGGTTGTTGAAGGAGAAGAGTCTAGGTTCCAACTCGGTTAGGCTGTAGCCACAAACAGGACAGGCAAACTTGCTGGAAAAAATATGCACGTCGTCTTCGTCGTCCATATTGATCACTTTGGCAATACCGTCGGACAAGCCTAAACACGTCTCGAAAGATTCCGCCAAGCGTAGCTGTAAATCTGAGCGCACCTTAAAGCGGTCGACGACTACCTCAATGGTGTGCTTTTTGTTCTTTTCCAATGCAGGAGCATCGTCCAAGTCAACCACTATGCCGTCGATACGAGCACGGATAAAGCCTTTTGATAGCAAGTCATTGATAGTGTGTAAGTGCTCACCTTTTCGATCTTTAACGATCGGTGCCAACAGCATCATTTTGCTTTCTTCTGGCAGGGAGATTATCTTATCGACCATTTGTGATATGGTCTGCGCTTCAAGTGGTTCGCCGTGGTCAGGACATCTTGGCTGGCCTGCACGAGCAAATAACAAACGCAAATAGTCGTAGATTTCGGTGATGGTACCGACCGTAGAACGAGGGTTGTGTGACGTCGACTTCTGCTCAATAGAGATAGCGGGCGATAACCCCTCGATATGATCAATATCGGGTTTTTCCATCATGGATAAAAACTGGCGAGCGTAAGTTGATAAAGATTCAACATAACGGCGTTGGCCTTCGGCGTATAACGTATCGAAGGCGAGGGAAGACTTGCCCGATCCTGACAAGCCGGTAATCACGACTAACTTATCGCGAGGTATGTCTAGGTCCACATTTTTTAGGTTGTGGGTGCGGGCCCCGCGTATAGTAATGGTATCCATGTGTCTCCAATGTGAAGTTAGCTAACAGTAAATGTTTTGTTAGTTAATGAAATTACTGTCTATTTTTACAGTAGTTGAAATGGAGCTTCAACGGTATTTTTTGTAAAATTGACATATTTCTGTCTTAACCCTTTAGCTGGTTGGTTATATTTTCCTTATGGATGCTCTCGAACGTCGCTCTGTACTTGCATTAGCGCTGATCTACCTATTCAGAATGCTAGGATTATTCCTTATCATGCCAGTGATAAGTGTGGCCGCAGATGGCATAAACGGTGCCGACGCAGCGATGATAGGCATGGCCATCGGCATCTATGGTTTTACCCAAGCATTCCTACAAATTCCCATGGGCATGTGGTCCGATAAAATAGGCCGTAAACGCGTCATTATCATCGGCTTATTACTGTTTGCACTAGGTAGCCTGATTTGTGCCAACGCTAACGATATCATGGTATTAATTATCGGTCGTGCCGTGCAAGGGGCAGGTGCCATTGCCAGCACCCTAATGGCCTTATTAAGTGATGTGACCCGCGAGCAAAACCGTACCAAAGCCATGGCGACCGTCGGCATAAGCATTGGTGCCTCTTTTATGTTGTCCTTGGTGCTGGGACCATGGTTGTTTGACCTAGTCGGACTGGCGGGGCTGTTTTACCTATCCTTCTTCTTCTCGTTATTGGGCATTGGCTTAATCGTCTTCGCTGTACCAAACATAGTGCAACATACCTTTCGCCGAGACACCACGCCAAGCTTAGTCGCCCTAGGGCGTGTGCTTAAAGACGGCCAACTGCGCTTTTTGAACATCAGCGTATTATTACTGCACGGCAGCCTAACCGCCTTGTTTTTAACCATTCCAAACCTATTAATTAATCAGTTTGATTTACCCTTGGCACAACATAGCTGGTTATATCTGGCAGTCATGGGTTTTGCCTTTGTGGGTATGGTACCATTGGTCATTATTGCCGAGACAAAAGGCAAAATGAAAGGCGTGCTTATTTTTGTAGTGGCCATGCTAGGTTTCAGCGCCTTGCTACTACAGTGGGCACCACAGATTTGGATATTTGGGCTATTATTGTGGCTATACTTTATTGGCTTTAATACCCTCGAAGCGACCTTGCCATCACTCATCAGTAAACTCGCACCAGTCGGCTACCGAGGTACCGCCATGGGCGTGTTTTCCACACACCAATTTATGGGCTCCTTTATTGGTGGTTTATGTGGTGGTTGGCTATTACAGTATTATTCATCGAGTGCCGTTTTTTGGGCAGTAGGTGGCGTGTTATTGGTTTGGACGCTCGCTTGTTACTGGCAGACACCGCCAAAACAACTGAGCAGCTTAGCGTTTAGCCTAACGGAGACAAACGACCAGGCAGTCAGCGAACTCAGCGCAAAACTTGCTCAAGTCCAAGGAGTGGAAGATATGCAGATTTTTTCAGATGAGCAAACCGCCTATTTGAAAGTAGACAAGAAATTATTAGACAAAGACGCTTTGCGACAGATTGCTCCGCAAATAAATCTTTAACAGACAATATCTATTTATAGTTGGAGAACAACGTCATGGCACGTGGAATAAATAAAGTCATCTTAATTGGTAACGCAGGCAACGATGCAGAAGTACGCTTCATGCCATCGGGTGCAGCCGTTGCAAACGTTAACTTGGCGACAACAGAAAGCTGGCGCGACAAGCAAACCGGTCAAATGCAAGAACGTACAGAATGGCACCGAGTGGCCTTCATGGACCGTGGTAACTTCCGCCTAGGACAGATCGCTGGTGATTACATCAAAAAAGGTTCCAAAGTCTACGTAGAAGGCTCTTTGCGTACTCGTGAGTGGGAAAAAGACGGCATCAAACGTTACACCACAGAAATCGTTGCCAACGAAATGCAACTACTAGACGGACGTGGTGATAACAACGGCGGCCAACAAGGCGGTTACGATGGCGGACAGGGCGGCTACGGCAACAACGCTCCAGCTCAGCAACCAGCACAAGGTGGCTACAACCAAGCACCACAGCAGGCAGCGCCACAACAACACGCACCACAAGGTGGCTTTAACCAGCAACCTGCTCAAGGTGGTTACGGACAGCCTCAGCAAGCACCACAACAGGCTCCGCAACAAGCTGCACCACAATCTTTCGGTAGCTGGGGCAACGCGCCACAACAGCCAGCACCAGCTCAGCGTGCGCCACAACCGGCACCTAAAGCGCCAGAGCCAAAACCACAGCAAGCACCGAACTTCGACGACTTCGACGACGATATCCCGTTCTAAGACTTGTGGTTTAAGCTCCAAAATAGAAAGCCTCGCAACAGCGGGGCTTTTTTGTTTTTTTTGATTGGGAGATTGAATATCTGCTCGTTATGGGGGTAAATTGCAATATGAGGAAGTTGTTAATTTAACTCTGACCCGTTTTATTTGCAGTTTGATTGGTTTAGTTCGGTCGAATTATTTGAGCAATATGCTGTTTGTATTCAGTCTAGTTGACTGGTGGCGATTCAATTTATATTAGTGTTAACCCAACTAAGGAAATTATGAAGTACTTTAGTGATTCTGAAAGAGGTGCTTTGCCTCGAACAAATAATGAAATTCCCTACAATGTTTGGTATGGGTTAACTGCGTATATTCAACAGCTAATCGATACAGGATATTTCGGAGATGAATTTCCAGATATTTGTCCTGATGGGCAAGGGTGCTGTGGAACCGATGAAAGAATATTTTCGTCACATTTAAAAGCTGAAATACCGAGAATTGAATATCCATTTATTACAGAAAAAAAAGTCTCTGATGATTGGATGTCTAAAAGAGTTCCTTTTACTCCTGACTACTTAGAAGTACTAGACTTAGTGCAGTTTTGTTATGCGAATGTATCTAAGCCAACGTTGAGGCAGTTTCATTCATTTTTTGGGCATCACCACATAACATCATTTGATCGCTCGGCCGGACAAGCTGAATTTTTAGATAAAGTTGACACCATGTTCTCTAGAAATGGAGTAGCTTACCGATTGAATGCGGACGGGCAGATTACAAGAATACTCAATCCATCATTAGGTTCAGTTATTGGGCAAGTAAGCAAGACGCTTGATCAGGAACTTGACGATCTGATTGAAAAAGCAAATACGAAAATATGTAACACCGATGTCCAAGTGCGTTATGAAGCACTGAAACAACTTTGGGATGCTTTCGAACGTATAAAAACAGTCTTCAATCCTAGTCAAAGTAAAAAACAATCAATGACACAACTGCTTGATGTATGTGCATCAGATAAAGAATTCAGAGACCAACTAGAATCTGAGGCTAAAGCTCTGACTGATATTGGTAACACGTTTTTTATTCGTCACTCAGAGGTTACTCAGGTCAAATTAAATGACAGTGACCACATTGAATATCTTTTTCATCGCCTAGCAAGCTTTATTTGCTTATTGGCAAAGAAATTGGGTTGACAAACTATTAAGACTGCATAGCTAATGAAGCGATTAATCAAGAGTATGTGGAGCAATCATTTGTATAGGGTTGACTGGGTGTCTCTGCATAGCTTTCAATCCATCATATAGCTCTAAAAGGGGTACTAGTCTTGGTTTAAATGGTTGTTTTTTTACTTTCTATTGAAAAATGTAAAAAAATAAAATAGGGGTGGTTGTTTTAATTATTGAAATAAAATGGTTTTTCATTTTTACCGACCCTGTTTTTGATGAATTTGTCTTTGTTTTCCTTTCTAAGACTTGTAGTTTAAGCACCAAGATAGAAAGCCTCGAAATTGCGGGGCTTTTTTGTTTTTTGATTGGGAGATTGAATGTCTGGGCGTTATGGGAGTAAATTGGAGTAGAGGAGTTATTCATTTAACCCCATTTTATCATAGCCTAAGCTTTAGGATTTAAGTAAGCTGTTAATCATATAATCAAGAGTTGACATATTTTTAAATTCGCCTGCTTATTTGCTATTAACATGATAGGTATAAAGCTCCTAAAATTTATAATCGACAAAGGATGGTCACTTATGCTCTTAAAATCTAGTCTGTTTTTAGTGCTAATTTTTCCTCATATTATTGGGGCAGAAAATCTGTCTAACAGCATCTGGTTTGTTTCTAAGTCAATTGATGACTTTACAGAGGAGCGGTATGTCAGTGCTATTGGTTTTAATGCCGAAGAAGAGTCAGGGGTCATGATGGTGTGTAACACAGATCAAGGGTCTTTAAGCGGTGCAATATTTAATGTAGTGCGAACTAGACCAAAAGGGATAGGCAGTAAGCGTGCTTTTGTTAGAACTAAAATTGATGACTTTCCCGTTAGTCAGTCATACTGGGAATCATATGTTTCACGGTACACCCATGTAAGCAGAGTCAATCCGGATCATCTCTCTACTTTGATAGAGCAAATCAAGGTTGGGAATCTCCTATCGGTTCAGGTAGTGCTTGATAACAACGAAACTTTAATGCTTCATCTCTCTTTGAAAGGTTCCAATAAATCTATTAAGAATGCATTAAACGAGTGTTATAAAAGTGGTGATATTACACATAGTATTATTCCCCACACCATTGCCTATAACTACTTCTACGATGTGCTAAAGGGTATAGATGAAGAAGGGCGAAAGGCATCAATAGAGCGTGAAAAAGAAAATAATAATAAAGCCTTGCTTATTGTTATGGAGACAATCAAATCTAGAATAGAGAGGCGGTGGCGAATACCTGTATTTTCTGAACCGGGTACGGAAAATACGGTTAGTGTCAGATTTAACTATGATGGCACCGTACGGCACGCTCAGGTTGTCCTGCCTAGTGGAGACAAAATGTTCGATCAAAGCACTTTAATAGCGGCAAAGTCATTAAGCGGTGTTCCTAATTTTCGTAATATCTCTATCCCATTCTTCAAAGTTGTATTTCAACCACTCGAACTAAAATTTAAAAAACCATTAGTTAGTAATTAAGATAATTGTGACTGCTACCCCGCTGGCGGTATTGGGCTGTTGGCTTTGGAGTGTTTGAGTACCACTAGGGTGCGGAAGTATTTCACGCTGTCGTCTTTGTGCAGCACTCGGTTGGTGAAGTCGTCGAAGGCTTCCATATCGGTAGATAGCACTTGCAATACCACATCATGATCTCCTGTAACACACCATGAATCGAGCACTTCTGGCTCCTTGTTAACCCGAGCAAGGAAGCTGTTTATGATGGTGTTATGGTCTCTTTCGAAGGTGACCATAACGAGCATGCTTAGAGGCCAACCCATGGTTTTGGGTTTGACGATGGCCATTTCCTTTTCAATAACACCACTAGCACGCAGTTGTCTCACTCGGCGATAACAGGCAGGTTCCGACAGGCCAACTTTTTCGGCAATCGAACCCATGGAAGCTTTGGCATCTATTTGCAGCTGTTCGAGGATCTTCTTATCTAATGCGTCCATCAGGTTTTGGCCTTTCTTAGGGAGATTTTGATAAAAATTATCAAATCTAAGTGAATAATGACTTAGAAATATACGCCAAGCTGATAAATTTTATCTCATATTTTTCGACTTATTAGAGATTAACTTATGCTGATGGCATCTCCTTCGTTCAAACTCATGACTTCTGTGGCAGCATTGCTGCTGGCCATTGTTTCGATTACCGCAGGGGCGGCCTTGGCGAAATCCATGTTCTCGCTGCTCACGCCAAAAGATGTCACAGTGCTGCGTTTGTCTGTGTCGGCGGTGATCTTATTCTTCCTGTTAAAAGCTTGGCGGGTGCGCTTTAACCGCAACAGCTTAGGGACGGTCTTGGCTTACGGCATAACCGTTGCCGGTATGAATCTGTTCTTTTATATGTCCATCAAAACAGTGCCGGTCGGTGTGGCATTGGCGGTGGAGCTGATTGGCCCTTTGTGTGTGGCGGCGTTTTATTCGAAAAATCGTTCCGATTATCTGTGGGTGTTATTGGCGGCAACGGGGATTTTTTTGCTGCTGCCAAAGTCAGCGCAAGTGGAAAGCCTCGATGTGCTAGGGCTGTTCTACGCGCTGGTGGCAGCGTTTTTCTGGGGAGCTTATATCCTCATGGGCAAGAAGGCGGGTAAGCGCTTTGGCAGTAAAGCGCCATCGCTCGGTTTGGTGGTCGCTTCCTTGATCGTGATGCCCGCAGGTGACACAGGCTCACTTTCCCAAATATTAGAATTTAATGTGTTTTTGTTAGTGGTGGTGATCGCTCTGTTATCCAGCGCCATACCTCTGATGCTTGAGATGTTTGCTCTGCGCAACTTGCCCACCCATATATACGGCGTCATGGCCAGCGGCGAGCCGGTGATGGGGGCGATCGTCAGCTTTTTGATATTAGGGGAGCAGTTGTCCTTACTGCAATGCTTGGGCATTGGCGCAATCGTGGTGGCTTCTATAGGTATTGTGTTGTCGCCTTTCACCCCTAAACCCGCATTGAAACAGGCTTTGGAGGGAGAGCAATCGTTAAGCGAGTGAGTGCTACGCTCATTTGTATGACAATTAAAGAAAACAACGTTAAAATAGCCGCCAGTGCAGGGTGTGATACCCATTTTAATAACAAGATTACACAAGCCTGAATGAGCTTAGCGGTTAATACGCTGTGCTCAATTGCCATTGAAAACGTTAAGGCTTGTGACTGCTCCCTTTTTAGAAAGAGGTTTTGAATGTCTGATAAGAAATCTTTTGACGCCATTAAAGCGATCAAATTAGAAAACGATAAGTCCGCGGGTAATCTAGTGGATGTCATGCCGATTAAGGTACAAGAAGCCGATATCGACCTTTCTTTTTTGGATAACTTGAGTGTCGAGCACCCACGTTTATTAGTACAAAGCAAAGGCCTAGCGGCCTTTCGTGAGAATCTAAAAAAGGATGCCAGCTACTGCAAGTTCGACGCCTTTATGAATAACTCCACACTCAAATTTATCGATGTGGAGCCTTATGCCGAGCCGCAACCTTACCCTGAAGAAACCGTTGGCAAGGCCTCTTTATGGCGTCCTTACTGGCGTCAAATGTACGTTAGCTGCCAAGAAGCTTTTAACGCCACCCGTAACTTGTCCATTGCTGGTATCGTGCTAGAAGACCAAGCCATGATCGCGAAAGCCAAAGCTTGGACATTACAACTAGCCTCTTATGACCCAGAAGGCGTGACTTCGCGTGGTTATAACGATGAAGCGGCTTTCCGTGTGATTGCGGCGATGGCTTGGGGTTACGACTGGTTACACGCTTACTTCACTGAAGCGGAACGTGACACCATTAAACAGGCGCTTATTGCTCGTTTAGAAGAGATCATGCATCACCTGCAAGTAACAGTGGATCTATTAGCGAACCCATTAAACAGCCATGGGGTGCGCAGTATTAGTTCCGCAGTGATCCCGACTTGTATCGCCCTTTACAATGAATACCCGAAAGCGCGTGAATATATCGAGTACGGCATCGAGTATTATGCGAAACATTATCCGCCATGGGGTGGACAAGATGGCGCATGGGCAGAAGGCCCAGACTACTGGAATACTCAGATGGCATTCCTTGGTGAGTCGTTCGATCTGCTGAAAAGCTACACGTCCATCAATATGTTTAATAAAGAGTTTTACAAAAACACAGGGGATTTCCCGCTCTACTGTATGCCGGTGCACTCTAAGCGTGCCAGCTTCTGTGACCAATCCAGTATTGGTGATTTCCCCGGTTTGAAACTGGCCTACAACATCAAGCATTTTGCGGGTGTGAACAACAAGCCTGAGTACATCTGGTATTACAACCAATTGAAAGCTCGTGACACGGAAGCACACACCAAGTTCTATAATTTTGGCTGGTGGGATTTCGGTTACGATGATTTGCGCTTTGATTACCTATGGAACGATATGCCAGAGGTTGCGCCGTCTAACGAGCCGTTACTAAAAGTCTTCCCGATTACTGGCTGGGCCGCTTTCCATAGCAACATGACGAAGCGTGATGAGCATATCCACATGGTGTACAAATGTAGCCCATTTGGTTCGATCAGCCATTCACACGGTGACCAAAACGCTTATACCTTGCATGCCTTTGGCGATACGTTGGCGGCCATTACGGGTTACTACGGTGGCTTTGGAGTAGACATGCACATTAAGTGGCGTCGTCGCACCTTTTCTAAAAACTTGCCATTGTTCGATGGCAAAGGCCAGTATGCCGAGAACACTACGTCGAACTTCGAAGGCGAGCACCAAGACCGCTACTGTATTGAAGCGGGCGGTAAGATCAGTGATTACGACACTGAGTCAGAGGTTTTGTTTGTGGAAGGGGATGCTTCAACGTCTTACCAATTCCATAACCCAGAGTTAGAAAGCTACAAGCGTAAGATCTGGTTTGCCAAGGGCAAGGTGTTCGTAATGCGTGATACCGCGACGCTAAAAACGGAACAAGATTTAACTTGGTTGTTGCACACAACTTTCCAAACACAAACCAGCGATGCGTCTTTCCAGATCATTGGTGACAATGCGCTATTGGATGTGACTTTCATCAATGACTGCACGGACGATCTATTATCCATCGAGAATGTCGAAGGCTTTGGTGAAGTAGACCCAGCGGAATTCCAAGACTTAGAAGTTCATCGCCACATTGAAGCCAAGTTTAAAGCGAAGAAATCGCATAATATTTTGACTCTGCTGGTACCAAGCAAAGTCGATGGGGCAAAAACGCAAGTGTCTCATAAGCTGGTGGGTAATACCCTAGAGCTGACCATTGATGGTGAGCAGGTAGTGATCGAGCTATAACCTAGGCTGATCAAGACAAGCGAAATACAAAGGCTGCCAAGCAATTGTTTGGCAGCCTTTTTTATGTCCCCGTGAAAGGATTTTAAGGTCTGGTTTTGCATACTGGAATTAAGGCAGGTAGCTTTAACCTCTGGCGAACGTTTATTTATATTGGGTGTAACACAAAGGTGATGATGTCTTTATCTCTTGAACAGGCGCAGAAAATTGTTCTCTTATCCCAAGGCTTGCTGACTAAAGCCCCTGCAGGCTCGGCTTATCAGCAGACGTTGGCGGAGCTAGAACGATTGGGTTATGTGCAAATCGACACCATATCTGTGGTGCAAAGGGCGCATCATCATGTGCTTTGGAGCCGTAACGCCAAGTATCAGCCAGAGCATTTGGATCGCTTAATTAAAGAGCGTAATGCGTTTGAGTATTGGTCTCATGCGGCGGCGTATCTGCCGATGCAGGACTATCGCTATTCACTACCGCGTAAACAGGCTATCAGGTCGGGAGTGCAAAGCCATTGGTATAAAAGAGATGCCAAATTGATGGACTATGTGCTCGACCGCATTCGTGCAGAAGGGCCGCTAATGGCCAAAGACTTTGAGTCCAGTGTGGCAAAGCGTACGGGTTGGGAAAGCAAGCCGACCAAGCAAGCGCTCGAAACCCTGTTTATGCAGGGGGACTTAATGATCAGTGAGCGGCAAAGTTTTCATAAGGTTTATGACCTCACCGAGCGGGTATTGCCAGCCGGCATTGATACCAACCTGCCAAGCCCAGAAGAACATGCGGAACACTTGATCCTGAGTTACCTTAGCGCCCAAGGTTTAGGCCAGTTGCAAGAAATGATTTACTTGCTAAAAGGAGTGAAGCAAGAGGTGCAGGCCGCCTTGAGTCGCCTAATGGAAAAAGGCGTGATACAGCAAGTGAGCGTTCAAGATAATGTATATTATGTAACTCAAAACTCCCTAGACTTACTTGACCAAAGGTTGAAGCGTAACAAGGTTTGTATATTGTCACCCTTTGATAACCTCGTGATTCAAAGGCCGCGCTTAAAAGCCCTATTCCAATACGACTACACCATTGAATGCTATGTGGCTGCCAACAAAAGGCAATTTGGCTATTTCTGTTTACCTATCTTATGGCAAGGTCAGCTGGTGGGGCGTTTGGATTGCAAGGCTCATCGCAAAACTAATACTCTGGAAATCAATCAGTTATTTATTGAGAAAGAGCTCAACAACGAAGACGCTTTTAGAGCGGAGTTTGCCGAACAGTTACAGGCTTTTGCTGATTTTAATCAGGTGGCGCCGCCTGCAAATTTTAGTCTGCAATATGTGTCTTCATAGGGCCAACAATAGTTTGATTGGGCAGGGCTCGGGATGTCAACTCGTCAGTCGCGTTACAGCGTGATCGATTAAAACCCTGTAAACTGCTCCCTCAGACGATCAAGTTAAGTAAACAATAGGATGATTTTATGCTGTTAGGCGTCACTCTTGGCACTAATGATTTAGAAAAGGCAGGGGCGTTTTACGATACTCTGCTCGCCACTCTTAATATGGTACGTACCATGACGGTAGAAGGCGAAATCGGCTATGGCCCTGTGGGTTGCCCGAGTTGTTTTTGGGTGCTGACACCCTTCAATAAACAGCCTGCAAGCGTGGGGAATGGTGTGCAAATCAGTTTTCAGGCACAGAGTAACGAAGCGGTGGAACGCTTTTATCAAGCCGCCTTAGCAGCGGGGGGAACAGATGAAGGTGCTCCCGGTTTCCGTTATCGCCCCCATTATTATGGCGCGTATTGCCGTGATTTGGATGGTAATAAGCTCCATGTAATGCATGAAGCTGTGCCCGGCGAATCATCGATTGATTAGCTGAGTTCTTGCTAGTGAGTTGAGTGCAGGAGAACTTTACGCTTTTCCTCAACTCGCTGACATAGATTTACGGATAGCTGGTTATAATCGAAAATATTAACCGACAACTTGAAGAAGGATGAATCCGTATGTCTAAAATTCAAATTAGCCCGATAGGGGCCATGGTCCTGTTAAGTCTAGGGCTGTCCGGATTAGCGGCGGCCAGTTCACCTTCTGCTTATCAAGGTACAGGCAGCTTAACGCAAGGCTCTGCCACTACCTTAGTGCCAAATTTATTTGAATGTGCCAATGGCTATAGCCGCGTTTCTCCTATGGGGGAAATCACAGACCTGAACGGTAAAGTTTGGACTGTCCCGGCGGATAATCACTTCCAGACGGGCCCCAAAGCTCAAAACCTATACGAAGAGTGCCAGGGCCTTACGCCTGCAAACTTAGGGCAGGTGGATCAGGCTTCAGTGCCTGTGGTGGAAGTGGACCCAGACGGTGAAGTGATAACAGGTTATATCTTTGCCGATAACTACTTTGAGCTTTACGTGAACGGTCAGCTTATCGGTGTCGACGCCGTGCCTTTTACGCCTTTTAACTCCAGCATTGTTAAGTTTAAGGTTAGCAAGCCTTATACCTTGGCGGTTAAAGTCATCGATTGGGAAGAGAACTTAGCTCTAGGCTCAGAGCGCAATCGTGGTACTCAGTATCATCCGGGGGATGGCGGCTTCATCGCCAGCTTTAGTGATGGCACAGTAACCAATGGCGACTGGCAAGCGCAAACCTTCTATACCTCTCCGGTTTATGATCTAAGCTGTTTAAGCGAAAAAGCGGGAGCGAGACTTTCTGATTCCTGCCAGACCCGCGGACAAAACGACCAAAGCGGTGTCTATGGGGTGCATTGGGACGTTCCTGAAGATTGGGCAACCCAAGACTTTAACGACAGCACTTGGCCTCAAGTCACTCTATACACTGAAGATGCCATCGGCGTGGATAATAAACCCAGCTACATGAATTTCATTGAGCAATTTAGTGGTGCCGGTGCGCAATTTATCTGGTCGAGCAATGTGGTGCTCGATAACGAAGTGCTATTAAGATATCAAGTAAAGTAACGAAGTTTACTCATTGATTGAAGTCTAGGTCTTTTAACCACTCGATAAATGCTTTTACTCGGGGAGAGTGAGAGCGATTTCTGGGGTACAACAACGAAACAGGCGAGGGGAGTGGTGGTGTATCCGCGAGGATAGTGACTAATTCTCCCTTCGCGAGTTCCTGCTCTATATGATATTTGGGAACTTGTATGATGCCCAAGCCGAGTTTGGCAGCCGCAACAAAGGTTTCTGCCGAGTTGACCGTCATGGACGTGGGCACACTTAGTTCGATGATCTGTTTGTTATGAGTGAACTCTAAGGGCATAGGCTTGCTATGGCCTGATGCCTTAAAGCCGACCATAACGTGCTGCGTTAGCTCTTCAATATTTTTCGGTGTGCCATGCTTTGCTAAGTAGCTAGGAGCCGCCACTGTCACTTCGATCAGTTGAGTGATTTCTTTAGCAACGAGATCCTCTGCTTTGAGTTTCCCCACCCTCAATACGCAATCAATGCCTTCTCGCACTAGATCAACCAGCTGATCGCCTTCGCTCATGAACACTTCTATATCTGGATACTGAGCCAAAAACTCAGGAAGCTTTGGTAATAGGAAGTGCCGCGCAAGTGAACCATGTACATCGACTCGTAATTGCCCCTTTGGCTGATGCCCAGAAAAAGTGCTTTCAGCGTCTTCGACATCATTAATGATGGCGATGCAACGATGGTAAAAATGCTCGCCGTCTAATGTGGGGGTGACTTGTCTGGTTGTACGCTCAAGTAAACGCACACCTAATTTAGATTCTATCTTTTTAACTGCTTCCGTCACTGTCGATCTAGGCAAGTTGAGGTCTGTCGCAGCTAGGGTGAAACTGCGTAATTCTAAAACGCGAGTAAACACTCGCATGGCGTCTATTCTGTCCATGATTGTTTGCATTTTTCGAATTCTGATAACAAATTTTAGATGATTATTCGTGAAAAATGAAGTGATAGTCTGTTGTCATTCAATCGTAGAAGAGGGTGGAATCATGACAGCAAACAGAAAAGTAGCGCTTGTAACGGGGGCATCAAAAGGCATAGGGGCGCAAATCGCCAAACACTTGGCAATGAAAGGTTACCGAGTCGTGATTAATTACAGCCAGAATAAGCAGACAGCAGAATTGGTAAAGGAAGAAATAGAGGCTAAGGGGGGCGAGGCAAGCTTGTATCAAGCCGATGTTTCAGACCCTCAGCAGGTAGATGACATGTTTGCGGGCGTTATTGCGGAATGGGGAGGCGTTGATTTTCTTATTAATAACGCCGGGGTAATGGCTTTATCACCTTTGCAGGACACCTCGGATGAGTCCATTGATAGACATATAAACATCAATCTAAAAGGCTCACTTTATACCATGCGAGCAGCAGCAAAGAGACTTAATCAAGGGGGCAGTATCGTAAATTTATCGACCAGTGTGGTCGGACTAAAACTGGAAAATTACAGTGTTTATGCCGCCACGAAAAGCGCAATAGAGACAGCCACTGGCATTTTAGCCAAAGAGCTTAGAGGCCGACAAATTACGGTTAACGCTATTGCCCCAGGGCCAACGGCAACGGATTTGTTCTTGCAAGGGAAGCCCGCTGAACTCATTGATAAGATGGCAAAAATGAGCCCTTTAGAGAGGCTGGGTGAGCCCCAAGATATCGCCAATCTGGTGGCATTTTTGATCGGCTCAGAAGGTAGCTGGGTGAATGGTCAGGTCATACGAGCGAACGGTGGTGTGATCTAACTAGGGTTATTGGTCAAAAATTGATGGAGCAGACATGCACACATTATTGATGCTGACACTGGGCTTATTTATGCTGCTGTGCTGTGTTTTACTGGGGGATTTGTGTCCCTTGAACAAAACGGCAAGAGACAAGGCGCTGGTGGCTTTTATACCCATATGGGGTCTTATTTCTCTACTAAATATGACGGTAGGAGTGATCAAGGGTTTTCCTCTTGTGTTTGAAGCTGGCATTTTTATTCTGGTGTATCTGCCTCCTTGTTTAATCGCTTACTTCCTATTGAGAAGGGCTAGGTAGCCGCTTTAAGATTATTTACTAAGCTTTACATTAAAAGGCCATGACAGTGTTTTTGAATTGTGATTGCATAGCGGTCATAGTGGACAGTTATAGAGTGTATTTATGCAGAAGCGTGCTTGGTCTTTGACAGTAGTAATGACAGGGTTGTTAATGGGGTGTTCTGAGCCGCTTATTCAACATAGTGAAGCAACAGAAGAAGAGGTTGTGATCTTGCCTCATGGAAGTTGGCAAATAGAAGCCCTTGATCAAACGGAAGTGAGCGGATCTCGCCCGCTCACTTTAGTGTTCTCGGAGGACGATCGGGTGTCTGGTTTTACCGGCTGTAATCGCTTTACCGGTAAAGTAACGATAAATACAGATAGCCTAGTGTTTACCAATATAGTGTCCACCAGACGAGGCTGCCCAGTTGAGATTGGCTCCCAAGAGCAGCGTTTTTTCTCCGCGATCAATGAAACCGTGCGCTACACGCTTAAAGCCGATAAGAAATTAAAGCTTTACGATAGTGATGGCCTGCTAAGAATGAAATTTAGTAAAGCGACTGAAGTCGCTGTTGAAGACCCAAATAGAACTTCCACCTACCAATATCAGTGCGACAGTTTGGGGGAGGTTACCCTTGCACAGCAAACAGCTGAAACCGTTAAATTGATGGTTGGTCACAGTAGTGACGTGTTACAGCGTTCACCCACTGCTTCTGGCGTGCAATACGTTAATACCGAGATGAGCTTCTGGCAAAAAGGCCAACAAGCTATGTTTACTCATCATGGGCTGCAGCACCGCTGCACTATGATTAACGCTTAGGGAGCAAACTTTCTTACTCCCTTGCTACAGGCAAACTTGATAATCGGTATAATGGAGCCATTTTAAGACTAAGCCGTTGCAGCGTTTGCAGCGGGATGATGTGTAGAGGTGGCATTGTGCACGAGGATGATGAAGCTTCCTTGTTTGCTCAAGAAGTAGCGGGCATTCAACAATTACAAACCCAAGAAGTATATCTGGGTAAAAAAGGTCCTCAGGTAGATTTTGATGCTCGAAAACAGGCAGCATCAATCGCTCAAGAAGCGGACCGAAATCACCTTTCTCAAGACTACGTAGAAAAAGTAGAACCCAATGATGTGCTGGAGTTTAAACGCTCTGGTATGCAAGACGGTGTGTTCAAGCGTTTGCGCCAAGGTAAATATGGCATTGAGGCGCGTTTAGACCTTCACCGGCATACGGTTGCACAAGCGCGAGAGCAGGTCTATCAGTTTGCCGAAGACTGTGTCCGTCATGATATACGTGTGGCAATTATCGTGCATGGCAAAGGAGATAGAACGCCAGATCCGAATGATCAAGCCATGATCAAGAGCTACATCAATAAATGGCTGCGAGACCTCGACAGTGTGATGGCATTTCACAGCGCCCAGCGTCATCATGGCGGCTTAGGGGCGGTTTACGTGTTATTCAAGAAAAGTGACAAAGCCCGTCTAGAAAACTGGGAAAAGCAGCAAAAACGTTAGTAAATAGCCTGTTTTCTTACGAAACCTTTCACGTTTATTCGTGCAGTAAAAGCGACAATTTTGCTATAATCCCACCACTTTTGCGGCCAGTTATTATTTCTGGCTGCGATTACCCGATTTTGACATCGTATCCGAATTCCAAGAGGTAAATAATGGTCGACCACAATGGGCATCACCCTGCGTTCACATTTATTCGTAGTGAGTTTATTGACGCACTTAATGTGACGGTTCAAGAGTTTGAACATACCGTTACGGGTGCGAAACATTTTCACATGGCATCAGACAATGACGAAAATGTTTTCTTGGTTGGCTTAAAAACCGTACCGACAGATTCTTGTGGTGTCGCCCACATTTTGGAACACACAGTATTGTGTGGTTCGGAACGCTTTCCGGTACGTGACCCTTTCTTCATGATGATACGTCGTTCCTTGAACACCTTCATGAATGCTTTTACTTCTTCTGATTGGACGGCTTACCCTTTTGCCAGCAAAAACAAAAAGGATTTCAGCAACCTGTTGGATGTTTATCTGGATGCTGTGTTCTTCTCACGCCTAGATGAATTGGACTTTTCTCAAGAAGGCCACCGCTTAGAATTTGCAGAGCCCACCAATGCAGAGTCTGATCTGACTTTCAAAGGCGTGGTATTCAATGAAATGAAAGGTGCCATGAGCTCAACAACGTCTGTGTTGTGGCAAGCGTTGACCAAATACTTATGCCCTAATAACACTTACCACTTCAACTCTGGCGGCGAGCCGACGGATATTCCAGATTTGTCTTACCAAGATTTATTGGCTTTCTACCGCACTCACTACCATCCTTCCAATGCTGTCTTCATGACCTTTGGCGATATTCCAGCAGAAACACTACAAGCTGAATTCGAAACCAAAGTATTAAGCCGTTTTGAGCGTTTAGAAACACAAGTTAGCGTGCCAAATGCAAAGCGCTATTTTTCACCTGTACGAGTTGAAGAAGGCTATGCCGCAGACGAAGTAAAAGCGGATGCGAGCCATGTGGTTGTCGCTTGGTTGCTTGGAGAAAGCACAGACTTAAGCAAACAGTTTGAAGCGCAATTGTTATCCAGTGTATTGCTAGACAACAGCGCCTCACCTTTGCGTCGCGTGCTGGAAAGCAGCAAGCTTGGCCGTGCCCCATCACCTTTATGTGGCCTAGAAGACAGCAATAAAGAAATGAGCTTTATGTGTGGCCTTGAAGGCGTGGAACGTGAGCGCAGTGGCGAAGTGGAAGCTCTTATTATTAACACCCTTGAAGACATTGTTGCTAATGGTGTTCCCCAAGACATGGTCGATGCCATGCTGCATCAATTGGAACTAAGCCAGCGTGAAATTGGTGGCGATGGTTACCCTTATGGCTTGCAGCTTATCCTCGCGGGCTTGTCTACCGCTGTGCATTCAGGTGATGTGATTGCCCAGTTAGATCTTGACCCAGTGATCGCGCAAATGCGTGAAAAAGTCTTGGATAAAGCCTACATCCCAAGCCTAATTCAAAGTTTGCTAATGGATAACGCCCACCGCGTCACCGTGACATTAAGCCCAGACGACAAGTTGGAAGGCCGCCGTAACGAAGCTGAAGCAGAGCGTTTGAGACAGATCAAAGCGGCTTTGTCGGACGCTGAGAAACAACAAATTATTGAACGCAGTGAAGCTCTTAAAGCGCGTCAGGCACAAGTGGATGACATGAGCATCTTGCCAAAAGTTGGCCTTGAAGATGTGCCTGCCAAACTGCCTGAATATGAAAAGCATCAGCAAGCGGGTGATCTGCCCGTTACTTTTTACCCACAAGGCACAAATGGTTTGGTGTATCAGCAATTAGTGATCACCTTGCCAGCGCTAGACGAAGAAGAAATGCGCCATCTGCCGCTGTTCTCATCTTTGCTAACTGAGCTTGGTGTGGGCGAGCTGGATTATTTGGCCGTGCAAGAGCGTCAAGCGCAAGTGTGTGGTGGCTTCGGTGCTTCTACCTCTATCCGTGCAACGCTGCAAGATCGCCAAACGGTTAATGGTTACTTTGTGTTGAACTCGAAAGCCTTGGTATCCAATGTTGTGGCTATGAGCGAACTGCTGAAAGACACCATGCTGAATGTACGCTTCGATGAGATATCTCGCGTCAAAGAGCTGGTGGCACAACGCCGTGCTCGCCGTGAACAATCCATCACAGGGCAAGGTCATTCTTTAGCCATGACCGCCGCAGCGAGTGGTATTTCTGGTTACTCTGCTCAACAAGAAGCTTGGGGTGGTATGACGGGCATACGTGCGGCCATCGCTCTAGATGACGCGATGAAAGCGGATGATGCAGCGGTAAGCCAAGTGTTGTCTGTCTTTGCGCGTATTCACGCTAAGCTATTGGCGGCGGATAAGCAGTTGTTAATGGTGGCCGAGCCACAACATGAAGCGCAAATGATGGCGGATGTGAAGCCAGTATTTGCTGACTTGCCGAAAGGTCAGGTCGAGCAGACGTTTGCTTTTAACCCTGTTGAGCGCAGTGTGAAAACGGCGTGGTTAACAGCAACACAAGTGAACTTCTGTAGTAAAGCCTTCCGTACAGTATCGGGTGATCACCCAGATGTGGCGGCCCTTACAGTGCTGGGTGGCTTCTTGCGCAATGGTTTCTTGCATCGTGCAATTCGTGAACAAGGTGGTGCTTACGGTGGTGGTGCGAGTTTCGATGGTAGCTTAGGCGCTTTCCGTTTCTACTCTTACCGCGATCCTCGCTTAACAGAAACCTTAGCGGATTTTGATGCCTCGATTGAATGGTTGCTTAGTAAATCTCATACCGAAGATGCTTTAGAAGAAGCGATCTTAGGGGTGATTGGCTCAATGGATAAACCTGGTTCTCCTGCTGGAGAAGCACAAAGTGATTTCTATGTGGCGCTGCATGGCCGTTCTTTGGCGTATCGAGAAAAATACCGTGCGAACATTTTGGCGGTAACCATCGAGCAGTTACAGCATGTGGCTCGCACTTACTTAGTAAAAGAAAACGAGAATGTAGCGGTAGTGTCTTCTACGGCTAAGCGTACAGAACTCGAAGCATTAGGCTTTAATATAGAAACACTATAAAAAATTCTAATAACAAATTGCGATTGTAATAACTTACGGAAAATTAAATGGATCAGTTTCATGATATACGCCCCTACAACGACGATGAAGTTGTAGAGGTATTGCATAACTTGGTTGAGACGCCAGCTTTTATCAATACGATTATTGATTTTCGCTTTGCGAAGTGGCCTAAATTTCTACGCAGCCCATTAGGTTTTGCTGTAAAAATTGCCCTAAAACGTCAGATATCAAGTATTGCCAACGTTCACGATTTCCAGATGCGTGTGGCAAGCTACATGGAACGCATGATTAAAACCACGACCACGGATGTTGAGTATCGTGGTATCGAAAAGCTCGACAAAAACAAAGGTTACTTGTTCTTGTCGAACCATAGGGACATTGCGATGGACCCAGCTTTTGTAAACTACGGTTTGTATTTAGCTGGCCTTAATACTGTACGCATTGCCATAGGTGACAACCTATTGCGTCGACCATTTGTGTCGGACTTGATGCGTTTGAACAAGAGTTTCATCGTGAAACGTTCGGCCAATGGTATTCGTGAAATGATGGCGGCTTTTGGTCAGCTTTCTGGCTATATCAGTCACTCTATTATGGAAGAACAGTCCAATATTTGGATTGCCCAAAAAGAGGGGCGTGCGAAGGATGGTTTGGACCAAACGGATCCTGCCATTATCAAGATGTTTTACATGAGCCAGAAGAAAGCCAAGGTGCCGTTTGCCGAAGCCATGGGTAATTTAAACGTCGTGCCTGTGTCTATCTCTTATGAATATGATCCGTGTGCCTTTGATAAAGCTCGAGAGCTGCATCAAAAATCCACCACGGGGAACTATCAGAAAGGTGAGTTTGAAGACATTGATAGCATTAAGAATGGTATCGTTGGGCAAAAAGGCAAGGTGGTGGTGACCTTTGGTGATGTGATGGACAATAGCTTTGAAACGGCGGAAGATTTCGTCGCGGAAGTGGATCGCCAGATTATTTCTCAATACGCCATTCATTCTAGTAACGAGGCGGCTTTAGCTTTACAGCAAGGCTTACCTACGACAGACAAAGCCTTTTCTGCGTACCTTGAAACTTGCCCTGAAGATTTACGAGAGACGGTTCTCGCTATGTACGCTAACCCATTGAAGCAACAACAGAAACAGCTTAATTCATAATAGAGGTCTGCCATTACAATGAATTTGTGCACGTCGATAAGAGCTTGGATTGGCTCAACGATATTTTTTGTTTATTACGCAATTTCAACTATCTTGTTTGGTCTGTTGGCGCCATTAGCCACATTGTTATTGCCGAAGAATGCTCGTCAGCCTGTGTTGAATCAACATAACAAAGGCTTGCTGTGGGTGTTTCGCGTGTTTTGTCGTGTCAAAGTCGAGATTGTGGGGCTAGAAAACATTGAAAAAGGACGTCCTGTGGTATTGGTGGCAAACCATCAAAGCGAGTGGGAAACCTATGTGCTGCAAGTTTTGATGGCGCCTGTATCGACAGTATTAAAGAAAGAACTGTTGTCGATTCCATTTTTTGGTTGGGGGCTGCGTATGGTACAGCCGATTGCGATTGATCGTTCGAAGCGCTCGAATGCGTTAAAGCAGATTATTAGTCAGGGTAAAGAGCGTTTAGAAGATGGCCGTTCTGTGCTGATCTTCCCAGAAGGCACGCGCATTAAACCGAATGATGAACAAGCCTTTAATAAGGGTGCCGCAATGCTGGCGACTTCGGCCAATGCGCCGATTTTACCTGTGGTTCATAACGCGGGCTATACTTGGCCGAGCAACAGTTTCTTGAAATACCCAGGTACGATTCGTGTTGTGGTTGGCCCTGTTATCGAAGCCGAAGGCAAGAAAACAGGCGAGCTTCACAATGAAATGGATGCTTGGATGCGTGACGCCATGGGGCAATTGCCGAAAGGTCATGATTTCCCTTTGAAGTAACTCTTCCTTGTATTGAGTGTCTGCCTGTTAATCCAGTTATTAACAGACGAAAAAAAACCGCATTAGATGCGGTTTTTTTTTGTGCTAACAAAAGGCGGGTAGCTTAGTCTTCGTATTTCTTGAATACTAGACTAGCGTTGGTGCCACCAAAGCCAAAGCTGTTAGACATGATGTGTTTCAAGCCTGCATTGTCTTTGCGAGTCGTTACAACAGGGATTTTACCTGCTGCTGGGTCTAGCTCATCAACGTTTGCAGAAGCTGTGATGAAATCGTTTTCCATCATTAGCAAGCAGTAGATTGCTTCATGCACACCCGCTGCACCCAAAGAGTGGCCAGATAGAGACTTAGTAGAGCTCACTAATGGAATGTTGTCAGCGAATGTTTCGTTAACAGCTTGTAGCTCTTTCATGTCACCAGCAGGAGTACTTGTACCGTGGGTGTTGATGTAATCAATCTCACCGTCAATTGTGCTCATCGCCATTTGCATACAACGCTTCGCGCCTTCACCAGAAGGAGCTACCATGTCGTAACCGTCAGACGTTGCACCGTAACCAACAAGTTCTGCGTAGATTTTCGCGCCACGTGCTTTTGCGTGCTCAAGTTCTTCGATTACTAACATACCGCCACCGCCTGCGATAACGAAACCATCACGGTTTGCATCGTAAGCACGAGACGCTTTGTCAGGTGTTTCGTTGTACTTAGAAGACAATGCACCCATGGCATCAAACATACATGTTTGAGCCCAGCTTTCTTCTTCGCCGCCGCCAGCAAATACAACATCTTGTTTGCCTAGCTGGATCAACTCCATTGCATTACCAATACAGTGAGCACTAGTAGAACATGCTGAGGTAATGGAGTAGTTAACGCCTTTGATTTTGAAAGGTGTTGCCAAACAAGCAGAAACAGTACTGCCCATGGTTTGTGTAACGCGGTATGGACCTACACGCTTAACGCCTTTGTTGCGTAGCGTATCTGCAGAGTCCACTAGGTTTTGCGCTGACGCACCACCAGAACCGGCAACAAGACCTGTGCGGATATTGGAAACTTGCTCTTCAGTAAGACCTGAATCCGTAATCGCTTGCTGCATAGAAACATATGCATAAGTCGCTGCATCGCCCATGAAACGGCGAACTTTACGATCGATAGATTCTGAATCCAAATCGATGCGACCACAAACATGGCTACGGAAGCCATATTCTTTGTAATCTTCAGCGAAACGAATACCAGAACGTCCTTCGCGTAAGGAGTTTAGAACGCTGTCTTTGTCATTGCCTAGGCAGCTGACGATACCAAGACCTGTTACTACTACACGACGCATAAGAGTGCCTCTTTTTACTTAATCTGTTAGAAGTTATCAGTTGATGTGAACAAGCCTACACGCAAATCTTTTGCAGTGTAAATTTCACGACCGTCAACTTTTACGCTTCCGTCTGCTATACCCATAACCAACTTGCGTTCGATAACGCGTTTTAATTGGATGTGGAAGGTAACTTTTTTCGCGGTTGGTAGGATTTGACCTGTGAATTTCACTTCGCCAGAACCTAGTGCACGACCACGACCTTTGTTGCCTTTCCAGCCTAAGAAAAAGCCAACAAGTTGCCACATAGCATCTAAGCCAAGGCAGCCAGGCATTACTGGGTCGCCAGGGAAGTGGCAAGCAAAAAACCAAAGGTCTGGGTTGATATCAAGTTCAGCGATAATTTCGCCTTTACCGAATTCACCGCCTTCCGTTGAAATGTGAGTGATGCGATCCATCATTAACATGTTACCAACTGGAAGTTGTGCATTGCCTGCACCAAACATTTCTCCGTGGCCACATTGTAATAGTTCGTCTTTTTCAAAAGATGAAGCTGTAGTCATTATAGTCCTATATCCACATAGCAGCTGAAAGCTTAGATAGCTTGGCTGGGTTCGCGTGGTTCAGTTTGCAGTATAAAATCTAGCTGATTATATCGGTTTGAGGATCTAATATGAATCTTTAGCTCCAAAAAAAACAAACTCAAATTGTAAAAAAAGGCTATTTACTGTCCGATCTGTGTAAAAGTCTAAATCTAGCGACGATTAGTTTAACTATTTTTGTCCTGAATGATGGTTTTTTGAATTTCTGTGAGAAAATAATCAGCCATGTTTTGAATCAAATTTGAGTATTTCTATGAGTTCTCCCCAAGAACATGCGTTTATCCCGTGGCGTTTTGAGTATCAGGGTGGCTTTTTACAAGGCTATCGTAGCGATCTTGCGGATGCGGAAGCGAGTATTCACTTCCTGCATGGTAACGGTTTTGCCGTGCGTACCTATAGTGAGTTTCTGTCTAAGTTAGAAGGTTATAACCTCATTCTTCAGGAAGCTGAGGGGCATGGTGGGTCCAGCGTGGGTGAGCACTTTATCGGCTGGAATGAAACCGCCCAGCGTTTTTACCAGTCGTTGCAAGCCCAGCACAGTGCAAAGGATGGTGAACTTATCGGCGTAGGGCACAGTTTTGGCGGTTGCATGACGGCGCTCATGAGCGTTCAGGATCCAAGCCTATTCAGTCGCATGGTGCTACTCGACCCAGCATTTTTTTCGCCACGCCAGTTATTTTTACTGCGTATCACCCAATGGTTAGGCTTGATTGGTAAAGTGCCTGTGGTACGACAAGCGAATCGTCGTCGTACCCAGTGGGATCATGTCGATAAGGTGAAAGCGAACTACCAAGGGCGTGGTACTTTTAAAGGCTGGCAGGACAAATGTTTGGAGGATTACATCGAGTATTCGATTCGCCAAGACGAGAATGGGCATTGTGAACTGATCTGCCCAACTTGGATGGAAGCCGCCATATTTGGTAGTACGGCTAAGGGCTTGTGGCGCAATATCCTAAGAATTTCTGTGCCGACTTACATAGTGATGGGCAAAGATACCTTTCCAATGTTCAAAAAGGCGTATCGCCTGGCAGCGAAGCTGAATCGAAATATACGGTTGGTGGAAACGGCAGGTGGTCATTGCTTTATGCAGGAAGATCCACAGGTCACTGCCAAGCTGGTACAGGATATTTTGAATATCGAAGAGTAAGACCTGTGCGCCAAAGTCTTGGCCTTGGCGCACAGCGAATGCTTCTTAATTGCGGCGTTTTACCGATGCGTGAGCAAGGTTGATCAAGGCCGTTTTGTAATCCGATTCAGGCAAACAATCTAGGCTTTTAATGGCCAAGTCCGCTTGTTGTTGAGCTCTTTGCTGTGTGAACTCAATGGCACCACAAGATTGTACGTCTTGGATGATAGTGTCCAGTTGCTCTAGTCCACCGGTAACAATGGCTTGGCGCACTCGCTCGGCGGCCTCTTTAGTGCCATTTTGCATGGTGTAAATGAGCGGCAGGGTAGGTTTGCCTTCTGAAAGATCATCCCCGACACTTTTGCCCATTTCTTCAGCGGTGCTGACATAATCCATAACATCGTCAATGAGCTGAAAAGCGGTGCCAACATACATGCCGTAATCTTGCATAGCTTGCTGGTACTGAGTGTTTGCGCCTGCGATCACGGCACCACAAAGTGCTGCACCTTCAAATAGCTTGGCAGTTTTGTACTGGATAACCTTTAGGTAGCTTTCTTCCGTGGTGTCTGGATCGCCACAGTTAATGAGCTGCTGTACTTCCCCTTCGGCAATGATATTGGTGGTCTTTGCCAAAATATCCATGCATTGCATGCTGCCTACATCGACCATGATCTGAAACGCACGGGAATAGAGGAAATCACCAACCAGAACGCTGGGTGCGTTGCCCCATTCTTCATTGGCGGTTTTTTTACCACGGCGCATGTCGGACTCATCCACTACATCGTCGTGAAGTAGGGTTGAGGTGTGGATGAATTCAATGATGGTGGCCATCTTGATGCTTTGTTGTAGAGCATCATCACTAAGATCATTGCTGGCGCGGGCCGCAAGTAGAACCAAAAGTGGTCTAAGGCGTTTACCGCCATTACTGATAATGTAATAGCCGATTTGTTCTATTAAAGGAATATCGCTAGTAAGTTGCGACATTATGTATTCGTTGACCTGACCAAATTCACTGGCGACAACATCATGGATTTGTGTGGATTGCATGCAATTTCCGAAGCTAAAAAGTCTCACGCTGAACAGCAAGTGGCCCCCATGCTAGGTAAGGCCGCCGTCGCGGTCAACCTAAAATATGAAAAATGCATAAAGCAATCGCTTTTCCCTTGTTTTAAGTGGTTTGATTTTGTACAATCTCGCGTCCGATTTATCCACATTTTGCTCCCTATCATATGGCAAGTGTATTTCTATAAATTTATAGGTACTCCAGCCACTAGAAGTAGGTCAAATATCATTTCAGTAGCCGGATAAATCTTATTGGAGAAGAACATGTTTGCAGTGATCAAAACTGGCGGTAAGCAATACCGTGTAGAAGAAGGCCAAACCCTTAAAGTTGAGAAATTGGCTGTTGAAGAAGGTGGCGTTATTGAATTTAACGACGTTCTTCTTGTAAGCAATGGCGACGACGTTAAAGTTGGCGCACCTGTTGTAGAAGGCGCTAAAGTAACAGCTGAAGTTGTTTCTCACGGTCGCGGAGATAAAGTTAAAATCTTGAAATTCCGTCGTCGTAAGCACTCTATGAAGCGTATGGGTCATCGTCAGTGGTTCACGGAAGTGAAAGTAACTGGCATCAACTAAGCGTTAATTAATTCATATTTTAAGGAGTAAGTCATGGCTCATAAAAAGGCGGGTGGTAGTACTCGTAACGGTCGCGATTCCGAGTCGAAACGATTAGGTGTCAAACGTTTTGGTGGTCAAGTTGTGATCCCTGGTAACATTCTTGTTCGTCAGCGTGGAACTCAATTCCATCCTGGTGAAGGTGTTAAAATCGGTAAAGATCACACTTTGTTCGCTGTTGCTGAAGGCCAAGTGAAGTTTGAAGTGAAAGGTAAATTTAAGCGTCGTACAGTTTCTGTAGTAGCTGCTTAATACCTGCTAAAAAACTTAAAAAGAGCTCCGCAACGCGGGGCTTTTTTTTTGGAAGAATTCTATAATCAAGCTTATTAAGTTTGATAAACCCACCGAAGGGGTGTTTCTGTGAAATTTGTTGATGAAGCCAGTATCTATGTTCGAGCCGGTAAAGGCGGAAACGGAGCGTTGAGCTTTTGGCGTGAAAAGTTTGTAGCTAAAGGCGGTCCCGACGGCGGCGACGGCGGTAATGGCGGCAGTGTAATTTTGGTAGCGGACGAGTCGTTAAACACTCTGATCGATTTCCGTTACACCAAAAAGTACATTGCGGAAAATGGTCAGGGCGGTCAAGGTCGTGATATGACCGGATCAAAAGGTCCTGATTTAGAAATTAAAGTGCCGATCGGTACAACAGTAATCGATGAAGATACTGGTGAAACACTGGGTGACTTAGTGCGTGCTGGGCAAACTTTAAAAGTTGCTCAAGGCGGACATCACGGTTTAGGTAATACACGTTTCAAATCCAGTACTAACCGTGCGCCACGTCAGACCACCAAAGGTACTGTGGGTGAAGAGCGTACCCTGAAGTTAGAAATGAAAGTCTTGGCAGACGTAGGTTTGCTTGGTTTGCCAAATGCCGGTAAATCCACTTTCATTCGCTCAGTGTCTTCTGCAAAGCCAAAAGTGGCGGATTATCCTTTTACTACCTTGGTGCCAAACCTTGGTGTGGTAAAAGTTAAGAAACACCAGAGTTTCGTTATCGCGGATATACCCGGCATCATCGAAGGGGCTTCTGAAGGTGCGGGTCTTGGTATTCGTTTCTTGAAGCACTTGGTGCGCAACCGTATCTTGCTTCACATTGTCGACTTGGCGCCGTGGGATGAAGTGACACCAGCGGAAGCGGCCATGATAGCGGTAAATGAATTGCAGCAGTTTAGCCCAGCTTTAGCAGAACGTGAGCGTTGGTTGGTATTGAACAAAACCGACATGGTGCCTGCGGATGAGTTAGAAGAGCGCTGCCAGAGTGTAATTGATGCACTCGGTTGGGAAGGCAAAGCTTACCGTATTTCAGCGATTTCAGGTGAAGGTACGGAAGTGCTGTGTCTGGATCTTATGACGGCACTTGAAGCACAGCGTGAGCTATTGGCAGAAAGCCCGGAAGAGCGTGAGAAAGAGAAAGCGATGCGTGCCTTGATCGATGAAGAAGGTCGTAATCGTATTATGTCGTTGCGTGAAAAACGCCGTCAGGCTGGCCAGCAGCTAGATGACGACGATTTTGATGATGACGATTATGATGTAGATGTTGAGTACGTCGGCTAACGACAGTGTAATCACGGTATTGATGAGTGAAGTAGTATCATGGAAATGCGAGAAAAAATAGCGAAGGCGCAACGCTTAGTGATCAAAATAGGCAGCGCATTATTGACCAATGACGGTCAAGGATTGGATGTTGCTCGAATTGGTCTTTGGGTTGAGCAGATCGCACAACTTCGAGCGCAAGGCAAAGAAGTTGTCTTGGTGTCTTCTGGTTCCATTGCGGCGGGTATGAAGCGTCTAGGTTTTGCTTCTCGCCCCACACAAGTAAACGAACTGCAGGCTGCGGCGGCGGTTGGTCAAATGGAGCTTGTGGGAATCTATGAATCGCATTTTGAAAAACATGGCTTGTGCACGGCGCAAATTTTGTTAACCCATGATGACTTATCAAACCGTCGACGCTATCTGAACGCACGATCTTCGTTGCGTACGCTGATAGGCTTTGGTGTTGTACCCATTGTTAATGAAAATGACACGGTTGTAACCGACGAGATTCGCTTTGGTGACAACGATACCCTAGGTGCACTGGTAGCCAACTTAGTGGAAGCGGATGCTTTGATTATTTTGACGGACCAGCAAGGTTTATTCGATAAAAACCCTCGTGATCATAAAGATGCAACATTAATCACGCATGCTCTAGCCTCCGATGACAGTTTAGAGGCTATGGCAAGTGGCGGTGCCGGCGTGTTGGGCAGTGGTGGTATGTTGACGAAAGTCCGTGCTGCTCGTTTAGCTGCTCGTTCAGGGGCCGATACGCTAATCGTTTCTGGTCGTGAGCCTGATGTGGTCATGCGAGTAATGCGGGGTGAAATGTTGGGTACTTGGTTGCAGCCGGAGCATGAGCCTTTAGCGGCTCGTAAGCAATGGTTGGCAGGGCACTTGAAGAGTCGTGGCGCTTTAGTGTTGGATGATGGTGCGGTGGCGGCTTTACGTCGTTCCGGTACTAGTCTCTTGCCTGTAGGTGTGAAAGACGCCCAAGGCAGCTTCTCGCGGGGCGATATGGTCTTGTGTGTCGACCAAAAGGGTGCGCTGGTTGCGCGTGGCTTGGTGAACTACAGTGTGGCGGAGTCGCTTAAATTGCTAGGGCATGCCTCTTCAGACATCGGTGATATTTTAGGGTATGAAGGTGAGCCCGAGTTAATTCATCGGGACGATTTGGTGATCATTTAAAGTAAAGTGGGTGTGACATGGCGAAGCCAGATAAGGGTGGTTTTGAGCGGGTGTTGGACGCGGCAAAGTACTCTGTGCAAGGGTTACGTGCCCAATGGCGCTATGAGGCATCCTTTCGCTTAGACGTGCGTTTGTTTCTGTTAGCTTTGCCCCTGGCTCTTTGGTTGGGCGATTCCGGCATTGAGCAGGCGCTTATGATTTTCTCTGTGGGTTTGGTGTTGATCGTTGAGACGCTGAACTCAAGTGTTGAGGCGGTGGTGGATCGTATTAGTGATGAACACCATGAACTATCAGGACGAGCAAAAGATTTAGGCTCTGCAGCTGTGATGCTGACGCTAATGTTGGCGGCTGTAGTATGGGTTATTTTATTGCTGAACTAGAGTGATGGGATAACAAGAGGGTATAAAAAAACCGGCATGAGCCGGTTTTTTTATAGATATTAGGCCAGTGCTTTGATTTTAGCACTCAAGCGACTCTTATGACGAGAAGCTTTGTTTTTGTGATATAGGCCTTTATCAGCGGCTTTATCTAGCTTAGAAGTTGCTAGAACGTAAGCTGCTTGTGCTTCAGCTTGATTGCCTGCTTCGATAGCTGCATCTACTTTTTTCAAGTAAGTGCGAACCATTGAGCGAAGGCTACCATTGTGAGCGCGGCGTTTGATTGCCTGGCGTGCACGTTTTTTTGAACCGGCGGAGTTTGCCACGGTCTGGCTCCTTTAATATTTGTACATGAAACGACCTAGCACTTTGCTGTGTCGTGAAATTAATGTCAAGTTTCAACTTGAGAATCTCGCGGCGGATTTTACCAGTTTTTCACGATGCCACAACCCTATTATACAAATAATAGTCAAATCAGCTGAGATTATTGGTTATGTAGGGCATAATTCAGCCGTTATGTTCCGCAACATTGTCTTTCTTTTATGTGTATAAGGTCGTATGTCCAAACTCAATTCAACTGCCAAGAAACCTTCTAAATCCTTGTCTTTATTACGATCTGGCATGCTGGTTTCTATCTGTACCTTCCTTTCTCGAATCCTTGGTTTGGCGCGAGATGCGGCGTTAGCCTCAGTTTTGGGGGCAAGTGGCAGTGCTGATGCTTTTTTTGTGGCGTTTAAAATACCTAACTTTTTTCGACGCTTATTTGCTGAGGGTGCCTTTGCTCAGGCGTTTGTCCCTGTGCTCAGTGATTACCGAGTGAATCAAACCAAAGCCGAAGTGCGTGCATTGGTGGCGGCGGTGACGGGTTCGTTGACCTTGGTGTTGCTGTTGGTGACGGTGATCTTTATGGTGGGAGCGCCCTGGGTGGTGTATGTGTTTGCACCAGGCTTTACCGCAGGCAGTGAGCAATCAATATTAACCGCAGAATTGCTGACCATTACGTTTCCCTATCTATTGTTTATCTCTTTGACGGCATTGGCGGGTGGAATCCTGAATGCCCATGGGGAATACGCAGTACCGGCGATTACCCCTATCTTTTTGAACATCTCCTTACTGGTTGCCACGCTTTGTTTTGCGCGCAGTGCTGTGCAGGCAGAGACGGCTGTTGCTTGGGGGGTGTTTGCGGCAGGGCTTATTCAGTTGTTATTTCAAATACCTTTTTTGGGTCGTTTGAAATTGTTGCCAATGCCAAGGTTGGGTTTTCGCCATCCAGGGGTTAAGCGCATTTTATTGCTGATGGGGCCGGCGCTATTTGGGGTGTCTGTTAGCCAAATAAATTTGCTATTAGACACGGTGTTAGCGTCTTTTCTGCAAACCGGTAGTATTACTTGGCTGTATTTGTCCGATCGTCTTTATGAGCTGCCGTTGGGTATTTTTGCTATCGCCATTAGTACCGTGATTTTGCCTTCCTTGTCCCGTAGCTTTGCGGGTGGCGACGGTTCGCGCTTTTCGGTGACCCTAGATTGGGGGTTACGACTCTTGCTGCTCATTGCCGTGCCTTCTGCCATCGCCTTGTTCATGTTAGCTGAGCCCTTGATCGCGACCATTTTTTATCGAGGTGAATTGACGGTGACGGATGTCACCAATGCGGCGTTGAGTTTACAAGCGTATTCCTTGGGGCTGATATTTATGATGCTGATTAAGGTGCTGGCGCCTGGCTATTATGCTCGCCAAGATACCCGCACTCCAGTACGAATCGGTATTATCGCCATGGTGTCGAACATGGTGCTGAATTTGATCCTTGTGTGGCCGTTTGGCCATGTAGGGTTAGCGCTGGCGACCAGTTTGTCGGCCTGTCTAAATGCATTTTTACTATGGCGTGGGCTGCATAAGCAGGGGTATCACAGTTTTACATCCGAGTGGAAAAAGTTGGTCCGGATTCTAGTGCGCGCCAGTGCCGCGTTAGTGATTTGTCTATGGGCGTTTTCTCAGTTGGAGCTAGTGTGGACGCAAATGGGCGACGCTCAGCGTGTCGGGTATATCTTGCTGATTGTTCTGGCAGGTGTTGCTGTGTATGGAATAAGTGCCTTTGCGGCAGGTTTGCGCGCCAGTATTCTGAAACATTCATAGGCTTTTTCTATTTTCTGTGCGGTGGTGGCTGGCTTGTTCATGTGCTGGCCTACCTTCGCGTGGTGAACTGCTATATAATCGCGGTTATTTTTTCGACGCTGAGTGAGATGGTTTTGTACGGGGTTCTATGGAGTTAATTCGCGGTATTCATAATATCCGTTCAAAGCATAAGAATAGTGTGCTGACGATAGGAAACTTCGACGGTGTGCATCTTGGCCACAGTGCTATCTTGTCTCGGGTCAAAGCCTTGGCGGCTGAGTATCAGTCACCCGCTGGTATTATGATTTTTGAGCCGCAACCGCGCGAGTTTTTTGCAGCGGAGACGGCCCCTGGGCGGATTGGCCGCTTGCGAGATAAAGTGCAGTTGTTACAAGGGCAGGGCATCGATTTTGTGTTGTGTTTGCCGTTTAACCCTAAGTTACAGCAGTTAACCGCTGAATCTTTTTGTCAGCAGATTTTGCTGCAGGGCCTTTCGGTGAAACATTTGGTGGTGGGTGATGACTTCCGTTTTGGTTGTGATCGCCATGGAGACTTCACGTATTTACAGACTTTTGGCGAGCGCCACCAATTTGATGTCGAAAATACTCCCTCGGTGTTAAATGCCTCAGGACTACGAGTGAGTAGTACCTTGGTTAGGCAGGCACTTGAGTGTGGCGATGTGCAAGGCGCGGAAGAAAACATGGGCCATGCGATGACGTTAAGTGGTCGTGTAGTGCACGGGCAACAGCTTGGCCGAACCTTAGGCTTCCCTACCGCTAATATACATTTAAAAGGTATTAAATCTGCTTTGGCGGGTGTGTATGCGGTGACCTTGCAAGTGCAAGGCGTTAGTCACCAAGGGGTAGCAAATATTGGTGTGCGACCAACAGTGCAAGGCAAGACGCCCATATTAGAAGTGCACCTGTTTAATTTTAACGGTGATCTGTATGACCAGTATGTACAGGTGACCTTCTGTCAGTTTATTCGGGCGGAACGTAAAATGGCCGGCTTAAAAGAGCTGGAACAACAAATTCAATGTGACAAAGAAGAAGCAATTCGTTTCTTTGCCGAATCAGTGAACTGATGATCTTTGAGGATAAAGCAAAAAACCATGAGTGATTATAAAGCGACGCTTAATTTGCCACAGACAGACTTCCCGATGCGTGGAGACTTGGCAAAACGTGAACCTGCAATGTTGAAACGTTGGCAGGATATGGATCTATACAAAAAAGTACGTGATGTTAGTAAAGGTCGTAAGTCTTTCATTCTGCATGATGGCCCTCCGTACGCAAATGGCAGTATTCATATTGGTCACGCGGTTAACAAAATCCTCAAAGATATTATTGTTAAGTCTAAAACCGTTAGTGGCTACGATGCGCCTTACATCCCTGGTTGGGATTGTCATGGTTTGCCGATTGAGCACAAAGTAGAGCAGTTGATTGGTAAGGCTGGTGCTAAGGTTTCTTATAAAGAGTTCCGCGCTAAATGTCGTGAGTATGCTTACAGCCAGATAGAAGAGCAGAAGAAAGATTTCATCCGTTTGGGCGTCATGGGTGATTGGGAAAATCCCTACCTGACTATGAACTTCGCTACGGAAGCCAATATCGTTCGTGCGTTGGGTAAAATTGCTGAGAACGGTCACCTAGTAAAAGGCTTCAAGCCAGTTTACTGGAGTGTCGTAGGTGGTTCTGCCTTGGCGGAAGCGGAAGTTGAGTACCAAGATAAAACTTCTTTGTCTCTTGATGTGCGTTACGCGCCACAGGACGAAGCGGCATTGTTGGCAAAATTTAGCGATGTAGCTGGCGAAGGTAAGGTCTCGGTTGTTATCTGGACGACGACCCCATGGACGCTTCCTGCAAGTCAGGCGGTTTCGGTTCACCCTGAATTTAACTATGCCCTAGTGGAAGTTGATATGGGTCTGGGCAAAGAGCGCTTGATCGTGGCGGAAGACATGGTGGAAGGTCTGATGACGCGTTACGAAGCGACGGATTACCGTATTGTTGGTCGCAGTGTGGGCGCAGACTTAGACGGCACTGTACTACAGCACCCATTCTTTGAACGTGATATTCCTGTCATTCTTGGTGAGCATGTCACCACAGAAACAGGTACTGGTTGTGTGCATACAGCACCAGATCATGGTGTAGATGACTTTAATGTTGGTCGTGCTAATGGTTTGTCGACTATGAACCTAGTGCAAGATAATGGTGTTTACAGCGAAACTGCTGAGCAGTTTGCTGGCATGCATGTTTATAAAGTAGATGGTGCGATCCTTGAAGCGCTAAATAGTCACAATGCCTTGGTGAAAGAGTCGAAAATCTTCCACAGTTACCCTCATTGCTGGCGTACAAAAACACCTTTGATCTTCCGTGCGACACCTCAGTGGTTCATCAGTATGACCGAAGAAGGTTTGTTAGATGCGGCAAAGCATGCTGTTGACGGTGTGAAGTGGGTGCCAAGCTGGGGACAAAACCGCATGGAAGGGATGTTGAATAACAGCCCAGACTGGTGTGTGTCTCGTCAGCGTACTTGGGGTGTGCCAATCGCACTTTTCATCAACAAAGAAACACAAGAACTTCACCCAGAAACACCACGCCTAATCGAAGACGTGGCGAAGCGTATCGAAGTGGAAGGGATCGATGCTTGGTTCGAGCTAGACGCCAGCGAATTGCTTGGCGACGAAGCAGAATTATACAGCAAGGTAACTGATACTTTGGATGTATGGTTTGATTCAGGGGTGACGCATTACTCCGTGATCGATCAGCGTGATGAGCTAAGCTTCCCAGCAGATCTTTACCTAGAAGGCTCGGATCAGCACCGTGGTTGGTTCCAGTCTTCATTGAAGACGTCTATCGCTGTGCGTGGTGTGCCGCCGTATAAACAAGTACTAACCCATGGTTTCACTGTAGACGGTGATGGTCGTAAGATGTCCAAGTCTTTGGGTAATGTCTTGTCGCCGCAAAAAGTGATGGATACCTTGGGTGCAGACATTATTCGTCTATGGGTAGCTGCGACGGATTACACTACGGAAATGACGGTGTCTGATGAGATTCTAAAGCGTGTTGCAGACTCTTATCGTCGTATTCGTAACACTGCCCGCTTCATGTTGTCGAACTTAAGTGGCTTTAACCCAGCGACAGATGTTGTGCCGAGTACGGAAATGCTTGCGCTGGATCGTTGGATTCTGGATCGCGCGGCTCAACTACAAGAAGAGTTAGATCACGCTTATTCAGAGTACCAGTTCCACACAGTGAACCAAAAGATTCAAAACTTCTGTTCTGTGGATCTAGGTGGTTTCTACTTAGACATCATTAAAGATCGTCAGTACACCACTCAGCCAGACAGCTTGGCGCGTCGCTCTGCACAAACGGCTCTTTACCATATCATGGAAGCTTTCACTCGTTGGATCTCTCCTATCTTGAGCTTCACTGCAGATGAATTATGGCAGTCTATGCCGGGTGAACGTGGAGAATCTGTTTTCCTAGAAACTTGGTACCAAGGTCTTGAGACACTAACGGGTGATGAGGCTATGGGACGCGAGTTCTGGAAGCAAGTGTTGGAAGCCAAAGTAGCGACAAACAAGGTGCTTGAAGCCGCTCGTAGCGAAGGCAAAATGAAAGCTAGTCTGAGTGCGGAAATTACCCTGTACTGTGATGAAAATTTACAGTCAGTATTGGCTCGTTTGGATGACGAATTGCGTTTCGTATTGATTTCATCTGACGTCAAGGTTCTGCCTCTAAGTGACGCTGGGGAAGAGGCGGTTGCGACGGACCTAGAAGGTTTGAAAGTATCGGTTGTGCTAAGCGAAAACGCTAAATGTGTTCGCTGTTGGCACCACCGTCCAGAGGTCGGTGAGCGTGAAGCTCATCCGGAGCTTTGTGATCGTTGTATCAGTAACTTGCCAGATGGAGAGGGCGAGAAACGCCTATTTGCTTAGATGATTAAGCTCGCATCATGGCAGAATGCCCAGCGCTGGTGGTTATTGGCGCTGTGCATTTTTGTACTGGATTGGGTCACTAAACAGGCCGTTGAGTCTTCATTAGCTTATGGTGAAGAAATTGCGCTGTTGCCATTTTTTGATTTAACCCTGCGCTACAACACAGGCGCCGCTTTCAGCTTTCTGGCTGGGGCTGGCGGCTGGCAGCGTTGGTTCTTCTCATTGATCGCTTTTGCTGTGGTGACAGGGATCAGTTGGCGTCTAATTAAAATTGGGCGCGAGAATCCGTGGGAAGCCTTATCTCTAACCTGTATTCTCGGTGGCGCTGTCGGCAATTTATACGACCGCTTGGTATATGGGCATGTGGTGGATTTTATTCAGTTCCATTGGCAGCAAGCTTGGTACTTTCCAGCGTTTAATGTAGCGGATAGTGCGATCACCCTAGGTGTTATCTTGATGCTGCTAGAAACTCTGGTAGTAAAGAAACCGGAAGGTAAAAAACAATGAGTTTAGTTACAAAGAATAGTCGCGTCACTTTGCATTTTGAATTGTCTTTAGAAGACGGTGCCATTGTTGATTCGAACTTTTCGAAAGCCCCTGCCTCTTTTGTGTATGGCGATGGCAGTTTGTTGCCCGCTTTTGAAGATGCACTACTAGGTATGCAGGTTAATCAAGAAGCCAGTTTTAACATGCCGCCTGAAAAAGCATTTGGTGCACGCAATGAAAATAACATCCAAATGATTCCTCGTTCCCAGTTCGCTATGGATTTGGAAGAGGGCATGGTGGTGTCATTTGCAGATGTTGGTAAGAATGAATTACCTGGCGTTATTGCGCAAATCGGCGAAGAGCAGGTGCAAGTGGATTTTAATCACCCTTTAGCGGGGCGTACGTTAACCTTCAAGGCACAAATAGTAGCTATTGAGGATGCAGTATGAGTTTTGCTATCCAGCTGGCCAACCCACGAGGTTTCTGCGCAGGTGTAGATCGCGCGATCGAAATCGTAAATCGCTGCCTAGATTTATTTGAGCCCCCTATCTATGTACGCCATGAAGTTGTACATAATAAATTTGTGGTGGAGTCTCTAAAGAATCGTGGCGCTATCTTTGTTGAAGAGCTGCATCAAGTGCCAGACGACAACATTGTGATTTTCAGTGCGCATGGTGTTTCTAAAGCTGTTCGTGATGTTGCTACGGCACGTGGATTGAAAGTCTTTGATGCGACGTGTCCTTTGGTGACAAAAGTACACCTTGAAGTATTGCGCTATTCAAGAGATGGCATGGAATGTGTGCTCATCGGTCATGATGGTCATCCAGAAGTGGAAGGCACCATGGGGCAATACGACGACAGCAAAGGTGGTGCCATTTACCTAGTGGAAAACCCTTCGGATGTAGCCAAGCTGAAAGTAAAGAATCCAGAGCGTTTAGCTTTTGTTACGCAAACGACTCTTTCTATGGATGATACTTCCGTCGTGATTGATGCTTTGCGTGAATATTTTCCAAAAATAGTCGGGCCAAAGAAAGACGATATCTGCTATGCCACACAAAACCGACAAGATGCGGTGAAAACCCTAGCGGTTGAATCTCAGTTGGTGTTGGTGGTTGGCTCGGTTAACAGTTCCAACTCAAATCGTTTGAAAGAGCTGGCGGAGCGCATGGGAGCAAGAGCTTTCTTGATCGACAATGCTGGTGAGATAGATGCGACTTGGTTGCAAGGTGTGTCGAGTGTCGGTGTTACTGCTGGGGCATCCGCGCCAGAAGTTTTGGTGAACGAAGTGATCCAGTGCCTAGTTGCCTTAGGTGGAAGTGCACCACAAGAACTTAAAGGTCAGGAAGAGAATGTGTCTTTTTCTATGCCGAAAGAACTGCGTATTGTCGAACTCTAATTTGGCGGCTTTAGTGTTAAGTAAAATAATTTCAAAAAATTATCAAAAAACACTTGCACTAAATCTGTAGATCCTTAATATACGCCCTCGCTGACACGGACAGGGCTTCACTCTTTAAGAGAAACGAAGCAGCTTAAGTGTAACGGCAACGCTCTTTAAAATAGATAAT
>NZ_JBRAND010000006.1:0-143650 GCF_052747885.1 Marinomonas dokdonensis | reverse complement strand
ATTGCTTGACGATCATAGAGGCGTTGAACCACCTGATCCCATCCCGAACTCAGAAGTGAAAAGCGCCATCGCCGATGGTAGTGTGGGAGATCCCATGTGAGAGTAGGTCGTCGTCAAGCTTTAAATTAAGAGAAGCCCCACATAGCCAACGCTGTGTGGGGTTTTTTATTGCAGACACGCATGTGAGAGCAGGTGGTCTAGCTTAAAATTAAGAGAAACCCGTTCTGCTAATGCAGAGCGGGTTTTTTCGTTCTGGGGCATTGTGGGTGGATCGGTTATGGTTTTCCATTTACTTGCGCCTGTCTCGTACCTCGACGCGTCAGCGTAAATGCAAGCCCACAACCTTCCCTAATTCTAAACAACATCCCCCAATAAATCCTGATGACCAATTGTAGGTACGCATTTATGCGGAAATGGTTCCGCAGGAACCACGATTACCGATGATGTCAGGGCTAATCTTTGAATTACATGTTGCGCTTGATTGTTATCAGTTCCACCAGCGGCTAAAGCCGCACCTACAGAATTAGCCTGTTTATTCGGAAATGGTTCCGCAGGAACCACGTTTACTGATGCTGTTTGGGTTAATCTCTGGATTACATGATTGCGCTTGATAGCCATCAATTCCGCCTTCGCCTAAAGCCGAATCTACAATGAAAATTTTCAGGCATAAACAAACGGAGCTTGTTAGCTCCGTTTTAGGTTATCCACTGGTGGGGTGAATCGGCCAGTTATTTATTTAATGTTAATAACTTAGGCACTTATCCACTTCATTTGCGGCACCCAGTACAACGGCTACGCGTTGGTGTATGGCGGTGGGTTCAATATCTAGGATGCGCTGTGTGTGGGTGTGGGCCTTGCCGCCCGCTTGCTCTAGTAGCATGGCCATTGGGTTGGCTTCGTACATTAGACGTAGTTTGCCAGGCTTGCTAGGGTCTTTTTTATCCCATGGGTAGATGAAGATACCACCACGGCAGAGGATGCGATGTACGTCGCCAACCATAGCGGCAACCCAACGCATGTTGAAGTCTTTCTCACGAGGGCCTTCTTTGCCAAGGGTTAGGTCTTTTACGTAGTTTTGCATGTTTTCAGACCAGAAGCGTTGGTTGGACATGTTGATGGCGAATTCTTTTGTCTCTGGCGCTACTTGAACATTTTCAGTGGTTAGGATGAAGCTTTGCTTCGTTGGGTCGTAGGTAAACATGTTAACGCCGTCACCTGTGGTTAACACCAACATACTAGAAGGACCATACAATACATAGCCTGCGGCTACTTGGTGTTTGCCGGCAATTAGGAAGTCTTGTTCTGTTGCAGCATGGTCGCCGGTTTGCTGGTAGATGGAAAAGATTGTACCTACCATGGCATTGATATCTATGTTGGAAGAGCCGTCTAGCGGGTCAAAGGCGATTAGGTATTCACCATCCGTATTGGCGGCAACGATATCTTCTTCTTCCTCTGAGGCGATTGCTCTAACACTAGGGCAGGCCATTAAGGCGTCTTTAAGCATGTCGTTAGAAATGACATCCAATTTCTTTTGTTCCTCTCCCTGTACGTTCTCATTACCAGCCATACCAAGGATACCGGCTAGAGAGCCTTGTTTGAGTGCATCGGAGATGGCGATACAAGTACCAGTCGTAACGGCTAAAACGCTTTTCAAAGAGTCTGGTGCAGAGCTTTGTGCGAGCACTTGAGAGAGGTTTTGCATGGTATGGCATGTCCTTATTATTTGATTAATTTAAAAATATTATGCCACCCCTTAATCTGGGTGTCAGCCAAGGGAGCTAAATGATGATAAATAAATAGGGGAAAGGCTTATTTTCAGCTAATCTTGCTGAATTGCGTGACTGAGGAAACATGATGTCAGAATTTGTCGTTTATCACTTGGAATTAGATGGTTTAGGTGGTGCTAAGGAGCTAAAGGCTACAGATCTTCCGAAGGTGCTGCCTGAGCAAGGTAGCCGTTGGGTACATTTGGATGGTTTAGAAGCCGAGGGCGAAGCTTGGTTGTCTGAGTTAGAAGGTGTACCTGAGACCGTTGTTGAAGCGCTATTCGCGGAAGAGACTCGTCCTCGTACGGTGAAGATGGGCAAGGGCTTGTTAGTGAATTTAAGAGGGGTGAATTTAAACCCTAATTCTAATCCGTCTGATATGGTGTCTTTGCGCTTTTGGGTGACGCCTCATTTTATTGTTTCGACTCGTCGCCGCCGCTTGTTGTCAGTTCAAGATGTGGTGCGTGACTTATCTAAAGGGGAAGGGCCTACGAATACGGCAGACATTGTCGCAACTCTGGCGGAAACACTAACCGCACGTATGGCGGGGGTGATTCATTCTTTAGAGGATGAGCTTGGAGATCTGGAAGAAAGTGTCAGCGAAGGCATTGAGGCGAATCAGCGAGACTCTTTGGTGAAGCGCCGTTTGGAGACCATTCGTTTACGGCGCTTTCTTGTGCCGCAAAAGGAAGCGATTCATAAATTATCTATGGAAGCGGGAAGTTGGATGTCGGGGGATCAAGTCATTCAAATCCAAGAGGCGGCCAACGATATTACCCGTTATGTTGAGGGCCTTGAGTCTCTGCGTGAACGTTGTTTGTTGATACAAGAAGAGTTTGTAAACCTACATTCAGAGAAGATGAACGCACGTATGTACGTGCTCTCTATCCTGTCGGGTATCTTTATGCCATTGGGCTTTTTAACTGGGCTATTTGGTATCAATATTGGCGGTATGCCGGGAACAGATAACCCCTCTGCATTCTGGATCTTTTGTGCTGTGCTGGTGATGCTGGGGATAGGGCAGTTTGTGTTGATGCGCAAAAGTCGCTGGTTTTAATTTTAGTAGAGTAACAGGCTGCAAGATGGCCTGTTACTCTCCATAATAACCGGCTTAGCGCTTGAAGGTCTTGATGCCAGTTTTTGTCGCCAGCAACAATACATCAGCAGGGCGTTTGGCGAATAAGCCATTTGTGACCACACCGACAATGCCATCGATCTTAGTTTCTAGGGCAACTGGGTCGAGTATATCTAGGTTATAGACATCTAAAATATGGTTGCCATTGTCTGTCACGGTACCTTCTCTTAGTACAGGGTCTCCTCCCAATTTCACCAGTTCTCTTGCCACATGGCCGCGGGCCATAGGGATAATTTCCACAGGTAGGGGAAAGTCGCCTAACACTTTCACTAGTTTTGACTCGTCTGCGATACAAACAAACTCGTCACTGCAGGCGGTAACGATTTTTTCACGAGTCAGCGCTGCACCGCCGCCTTTAATAAGGCGTAGGTGCTCGTTTGACTCGTCGGCACCGTCTACATAAACACGAATACTGCTAACACTGTTTAGATCGTAAACAGGAATACCATGGCTTTTTAGACGTTCGCTAGACGCTTCTGAACTGGCAACTGTGCCATCAAAATCGTGTTTGTGTTTAGCGAGTTCATCAATGAATAAGTTGGCAGTAGAGCCTGTGCCGACACCGACAATGGTGTCGCTCTCTAGCATAGGTAGAATGTATTCCACTGCCGCTTTGGCGACGGCTTGTTTAAGTTCATCTTGAGTCATGGTTATGGGTGGCCTTTATTATGTTTGTAATGGTGAGACAGTCACTCTGATGGTGGGGCTATTATAGACCGATCAAATGTTGATTGTTAGCCGTGCAAAGGTAAGAAAATCTCCCTATAAAGGCTTTATCTTCGGCTTTATGGCATCTCTCTTTGATTGATAAAAGCCGAGAGGGTATATTTCATGTTCGGTTTTTTTATACTGGCTTTTAGGCGTCCATTACCGAGGTTTTGTCGTCCAAAAGTCGCGATATACTTTTAGGAAATACTATGCCCCATACCATAATCAAAAAAATTCTACAGGCGCGCGTTTATGACGTGGCGGTAGAAACACCACTGTCTCGTGCCAATCAGTTATCTAACCGATTCGGCAATGAGATTATTTTGAAGCGAGAAGATTTACAGCCCGTATTCTCCTTCAAAATTCGTGGGGCATATAACAAAATTTGTCAGTTAAGTAAGGAAGAGCGTGCTCGTGGTGTCATTGCTGCCTCGGCAGGAAACCATGCTCAAGGTTTAGCACTGGCGGCGAAAAAATTAGGTATTCAAGCGACTATTGTCATGCCGGCGACCACGCCAGAGGTAAAAGTCAGTGCGGTACGTAACCACGGTGCTGAGGTGGTGCTGTTTGGTGATGCCTTCGACGAAGCTTCAGCCAAGTCCCGTGAAATCATGGAACAAACCGGTCAGGTGTACGTTCACCCATTTGATGATCTGGATACCATTGCTGGACAAGGCACTATAGGCATGGAAATTCTCCGCCAGCATAAGGGTGACATAGATGCTGTCTTTGTGCCTGTGGGCGGCGGTGGCTTAATTGCAGGCGTGGCGGCATACATCAAATACCTACGCCCAGATATTAAAGTGATTGGTGTAGAACCTGCAGATGCGGCCTGTTTAAAAATTGCCTTAGAAAAAGGTGAGCCAACTCGTTTGGCGCAGGTGGGCATTTTTGCTGAAGGTGTTGCAGTGGCTGAAATTGGTCAAAACACCTTCCGCATCGCGAAAGACACGGTAGACGAAGTCATCACGGTTTCGACCGATGAAATGTGTGCAGCCATTAAAGACATTTACGATGATACTCGTGCCATCACTGAGCCTGCGGGGGCTTGTGCTTTGGCGGGCTTAAAGAAATACATTGAACGTGAAGGTGTGCAAGGCCAAACCTTGGTGGCGATCAACAGTGGCGCGAATGTTAATTTTGACCGCTTACGCCATGTGTCTGAGCGTGCTGAGTTAGGTGAGAAGCGTGAAGCGATTATCGCTGTGCAAATTCCTGAGTCGCCTGGTAGCTTCCGTGATTTCTGCCAAGCGCTAGAAGGACGCAGTATTACTGAGTTTAATTATCGCTATGGTGATGATCAGAAAGCCGTCATTTTTGTGGGTGTGCAACTTGGCGGAAGCCCGAACAGTCGCCAAGATTTGCTCAATGATATGAGCAGCTATGCAATTACCGATTTAACCGATGATGAGACGGCTAAAGTTCATGTACGCCATATGATTGGTGGGCATTTACGCAGTGACAAAGGTGAGTTGCTCTACAGCTTTGAATTCCCTGAACGACCAGGAGCTTTGCTGAAGTTTCTAAATACCTTGGGAGGGCAATGGAATATCTCCATGTTCCATTATCGCAACCATGGTGATGCCTATGGTCGTGTGCTGGTTGGGTTGCAGGCGGTGGGTGAAGAAACCGATGTAACGCGCTACTTGGATGAATTGGGCTATCCTTATCAAGATGAAAACAACAACGCTGCTTGTAAACTGTTTTTCGGCTAAACACTTGGCTGCTGAGTTTCGCTAAATAACCTAAAATCGGTTATCATGGCGACAATTTAAGCGCTTTCATATCAACCCGCTGTCTAGCATCTAGAGGGCGGGTTGTGTGATTCTGAATCCGCACAAAGCGTGTGCATAAAATCGATCATTAAAGGTTTTTCGTGAATATTCAAACTCTACTTAATCAACGTGTTCAAGCCGCTATGGTGGCTGCTGGCGCTCCTGAAACTGCTCCTGCCGTTGTTCGTCAGTCTGCCAAAGTGCAGTTTGGTGATTACCAAGCGAATGGTGTAATGGGCGTTGCCAAGCAGCTAAAGACTAACCCACGAGAGTTAGCCACCAAGGTGCTTGAGCATTTGGATCTATCGGACTTGGCTGAGAAAGTAGAAATTGCCGGTCCTGGTTTTATTAATATATTTCTTAAAGACACTTGGTTAGGTAGTGAAATAAAAGCTTTGCGCAGTAGTGAGCGTTTACATATTGAAGAAGTGGCGGCACCTGAAACCGTTGTTGTTGACTACTCGTCGCCTAACCTTGCGAAAGAAATGCACGTGGGTCACCTACGCTCAACCGTGATCGGTGATGCCGTTGTGCGTACCTTAGAGTTTCTTGGTCATAGTGTGGTACGTCAGAACCATGTGGGAGACTGGGGCACGCAGTTTGGTATGTTGTTGGCTTATATGGAACGACTGCGTGCTGAGCAGACTGAAATCAGCATGGCTCTGTCGGATTTAGAAACCTTCTATCGTGCCGCGAAAACTTGCTTTGATGATGACGCTGAATTTGCCGTACGTGCTCGTGAGCTTGTGGTAGCGCTGCAGTCTGGTGATGAAGAATGTTTGGCCCTGTGGGATGAGTTTATTAATATTTCTTTAACCCACTGTGAAGAAACCTATCAAATGCTAGGCGTTTCTTTAGAGCGTCAACATGTGATGCCAGAAAGTGCCTACAACGATGATCTACAAAATGTTGTGACTGAGCTCGAAGAGCAAGGTCTATTGCAAGAGTCTGCTGGTGCTAAGTGTGTCTTTATGGAAGAATTTGCCAATAAAGACGGTGAAATTACTCCAGTGATCGTACAAAAAACCGGTGGCGGTTTCTTATATGCCACCACGGATTTGGCGGCAGTACGCTTCCGTCAGCATACGCTTGGTGCGGACCGCGTGTTGTACTTTGTGGATGCTCGCCAATCTCTGCATTTCCAACAAATCTTCACCCTATCTCGCAAAGCGGGCTTTGTGAAAGAACAAACCATGCTTGAGCACATGCCGTTTGGCACCGTGATGGGCAGTGATGGTAAGCCGTTTAAAACCCGTTCTGGTGGGGTGGCGAAACTCTCTGACCTGCTGACCGAAGCACAGCAACGGGCTTACACACTGGTTGCAGAGAAGAACCCAGACATGAGTGAAGAAGAGCTTCGCAACATAGGTCGTGTTGTGGGGATCGCCTCGGTTAAGTACGCAGATCTTTCGAAAAACCGCACCAGTGATTATGTTTTCAACTGGGACAGCATGCTGAGCTTTGAAGGCAACACAGCGCCATATTTGCTGTATGCCTATTCACGAGTAGCCAGTATTGCTAAACGTGCTGGAATCGATGTGAGCGCTCTTGAAAGCGGGGTTAATATCAACACTGAACAAGAGCGTGCTTTGGCGGTGAAACTTTGTCAGTTTGAAGAAGCTGTTCAATCTGTTGCTAATGATGGTATGCCGCACTTCTTGTGTGCCTACTTGTATGAATTGGCGGGTACTTTCATGACTTTCTATGAAGCTTGCCCAATTCTAAATGCCGAAGATGACATCAAAAATAGCCGTTTGCAGTTGGCGTTGAATACCGCTTCTACTTTGCAGTTAGGTTTGTCATTGCTTGGTATCGAAACGCTAGAGCGTATGTAAGTACTCGCTCATCATATTCTATCAAACGCCGCGACCGGATCTTCCCAAGCGGCGTTTTTATTGCTTAATGGAATGGGACATTAGATGAAAATTTATATCGCTTATACTGGGGGCACTATTGGCATGACCCCATCGGAACATGGGCTTGCACCGGATGCTCAATTTGCAGACCAGTTGATGCAAAAGCTTGCGGCTGCCGATGACCTTAACCATGACTTTGTCATCAAGAGCTATGAGACACTCATCGACTCCTCTAACGCAACGCCTCAAGACTGGATGATGATTGCCCAAGACATTGAAAACCAGTGGCAGGACTTTGATGCTTTTATCGTTCTGCATGGTACGGACACTATGGCCTATACCGCAGCGGCGCTGTCTCATATGTTTGAGGCCAGCACTAAGCCCATCCTAGTGACAGGCTCGCAAGTACCATTGTACAAAGTGCGCAGTGATGCCATGAATAATGTCCTAGGGGCGATTTCTGCCTGTGAGCATCAATCTCCAGGCGTGTTTTTATATTTTGCGGATCGTCTTATTGAAGGGGATAGAGCCCATAAAGCACATACCAGCGATTGGCGTGCTTTTAGCTCTCCAAACTTAGCTGAATATGGACGCTTGGGGATCGACTGGCAGTGGCGTGACGTATCACCCGCGAAGTCTGAGCAAGCTATGCGTATTCGTATTCCTCACATGGAAGCTGGAGCAGTCACCATACTGCCGGTATTCCCAGGTGCGCAAGCTGAACACTGGCAAGGACTACTGAATGACAATGTTAAAGGCGCTGTCTTGCTAAGCTACGGAGCGGGCAACGCCCCTGACAAAGACCAAGCCTTATTAGCGATGTTGAAAGAGGCGACAGACCGTGGTGTGGCTATCGTTAATGTTAGCCAGTGTGGTGCAGGTAGTGTAGTCGCGGGCGCTTATGCGGCAGGTTCTGCACTGGTGCAAGCAGGCGTGATCTCTGGTCAAGACCTTACCTACGAAGCGGCATTTGTTAAATTACACTTCTTAATTGGCTTGGGCATGAACCACTCGGCCATTCGTGACATTTTCGAGGCTTAAGGCCTCGTAGAGGATAGGGACATCCATGGCAATTTTATGCGTTTTACTCGTGGTGATTTGGTCGACGGGGTTTATTGTCGGTAAGCTAATTGTTGGCTTAATGGACCCCAACATTTTTTTAAGTATTCGCTTTTTCTTTGCCGGATTACTCTTTCTCGCGTTTGCCTACTGGCAAGGCCGTGCTTTCCCCAAATGGGCAGATATACCCAAGCATATGCTGGCCGGTGTGCTGATGAACAGTGTCTATTTAGGCTTATCCTATTTGGCTATCTCCAAAGGCTTACCCGCTGGGGTGATGGCTTTGATCGGTACATTACAACCTGTGCTAGTGGCTATTTTGGCTTGGTCTTTAGTCAAAGAAAAAACCTCTCTGATGGGCTTGCTAGGTATGCTAATCGGGATCAGTGGCTTGATCTTGGTTATAAGCCCAGCGCTACATTTTGAACTTGGCGAACTCGGTATTAATCCAGTGACGCTAGTGCTGGCTTGTGTGGCCATATTAGCCCTGTCTTTCGGGGTGACTTATCAGAAAATGTCGATCGCTTCGGCGGATCTCATCAGTGCCATGGCTATCCAAAATTTGGCCGCTTGGCTGGTGTCGATGGGCTTTGTGTGGTTCTTAGGTGAGCGCCAGTTTGAAGTGCAGCTCGCTACCTTCCTCTTGATCATTTGGGGGGTAGTGGTATTGTCTGGTGCGGGACTGTTTTTGATGGTTTGGCTAGTGCGAAGAGTGACAGCTTCAAAGGTTTCTGTGTTGCTATTGCTAGCACCGCCTTTGGCCGCGATAGAGAGCTACTTCATCTTTAATGAGATCCTGACAAGCCTACAAATAGCAGGCTTTGTGGTGACCATCTTTGGTGTGTATATCAGCCAAGTGAAAGGTAAGGCTTAGGGCATTAACTATTATGACTTGCTATTATATCTGCTTAAGTGGAAATGAAATTATAAGGGTGTGAGTTAACAATCTATGTTTTTAGGTGTCATTAAACGGGCCATTGATAAAGTGAACACACCAAAGTTAAGGAGCTTTGCCTTAGCTAACTGGCTGCCTATTTCAGGCTTTTTTACTTTTCTTGCTATCTCTCTCTGGTTTGGCTTCACCTTTTTAGCCGATGCCATTTATTTTAATGATCCAGACCATCAGGATAATGAGCTAAAGGGCTGGATGACGCCTAAATACGTTGAGCTTTCGTATGAGCTTCCTAGGCCTATCGTGCTGGAAGCTTTAGGTTTGCCAGAGAAGCCAGGTTCTAGAGTAAGGATGGGAAAGATTGCTTCTTCACAAGGAATATCCTTAGAAGTGCTGACAGAGAGAGTTCGATTAGCGGCAGCTGATTATCGACAAAACCAAGAAGAGCAAAATAAGGATGAGACATGACTGAATATGTTCTCGCTCTTGTGCCAGAGTATGGTCTGTATTTGATTTTTATCGTTGTCATGATGGCATGTCTAGGTATACCTCTGCCTTCCGCTATATTAGTGCTGACATCTGGTAGTTTAGCGGCTGCTGAGGATCTGAATATTTGGCAAGTTTTTGCTGTGACTTTTCTGGCTTTCTCTCTAGGTGATCAGCTTTCCTTTAATGTGGCTCGATGGGCTGGCCCTTCGCTATTAGTAAGAATGCAAAAAATTAACAGGCTATCATTATTGATCGTTAAAAGTGAGCATATGTTAGATAAACACGGAGCATTAGCGATTGTATTAAGTCGAACCATATTTAGCCCTGTGGGTCCTTACATCGCCTATGTTAGTGGTGCAGTGAGAATGAGTTGGCCTGTTTTCTCCTCTTCTTCTGTAATGGGGGCTTTTTTATGGACGACCGCCTATACATTGATGGGTTACTTTTTAGCAACTGATTTACCACAAGTATCCAATTTAGTGGTCAGCGCTATAGTAGTGAGTGTTTCGGCTATTGGTGCTATCTTTTGTGGGATTTGGTTAATGCTGGCGTGGAAGAAGTTTGAGTCACCTGATGGCAGTACAAGTTAACTTCGTAAAACTGTGTGAAAAATATATTTTCAATAAGGGTTTTTAATTAAATTCTATTAACAGGCTTCATTAGGAAGTGACCCTTTAATGTTTAAACTGCTTAAGCTTGGCTTCAAAACGATCAAGCTGTGTGCCAAAGCGTTCTAGTTCATCTACATGGTGATCAAACTCTACCTTGCTCGGCAGCAGTTGGCTGTTGCTTTGTAAATGACTCACTAGCTGAATTCTGGCTTTGGTAGAGCATTCTTTGCTCCATTCCCATTGGGTTCTTAATAGTCTTGCCAAACTAGCGGCGGCTAAATCGCCAATGTGATCGGCGAGCAACCCTTCCCAATCAAATTCAAAGTTCTCCATCACCTTGTGCAAAGTCATCAAGGCTTGGGCATTACCTTGAATGCGTAAATCACCGTCAAAGAAGCCATCACCTTCAAGTAGTTTGCGATAAGCAGAGCTTGGGCCTTGAACGAGGGTATCAAGTTTCGGATCCAACTCTACTTCGTCCATGCTATTGGGTTTATGCAGCATGACGCCTTCTTCTAAAAGGTGAATTTGCAAGATGAAGGAGAAATCCTCAATGTACAGAAACACCTGTTGTCCTGCGAGTTTTGCAAGGCGCTGTTGCGATGGGGCATCTTGTTTTAAAGCAAGATTAATCGCATTTTCCATGGCGCTGATGGCGGACAAACTCAGTGATCCCATAAATTACTTTCCCCAGTGAGATGGTAGTGAGCTGCGAATCACAGCTGATGGATTTGGATGGTCGAAGTTTCCCGCTTCTGGCCTTCCTTTTCAAGTCGATCTAGGTACATTTGCCACAGTTCATCATGGTTTTTACCAATATTGTAAAGGTACTCCCATGAATACAGGCCAGTATCATGTCCGTCATCGAAGCTAATTTTGATCGCGTAATTGCCCGCCCCTTCAATGTTCTGAATAGCAACGTGCTTTTTTCCGTATTGCAAAATAGGCATCTGACGGCCGTGGCCTCTCACTTCTGCTGAAGGAGAATGCACGCGCAGGTATTCGGCACTGAGTCGAAATTGCTGGCCGTCGGCAAACGTCAGCGCCAACTCACGAGATTGCTTGTGATAGTGAATTTTAGTGGGCGCTGGGCTTGTCATCATGGATTCCTACATCAATAAGGCGTTAAAGAATGTACTGGCTAAGGTCTTCGTTTTCGGCAACCTCACCAAGCTGTTCATTAACATAGGCTGCGGTAATGTCCACCACCTGTTCATCAGGCATGTCACTGGCCGAATAAGAGACTTCTTCCAACAGTCGTTCCAATACCGTATGAAGGCGACGGGCACCGATGTTTTCGGTACGTTCGTTCACCTGAAAGGCAATTTCTGCAATGCGCTGAATGCCTTCATCGGTGAAGTTTAAGTGGATGTTCTCTGTTTTCGCTAAGGCCACATATTGCTTAGTCAAAGACGCGCTTGGCTCTACCAGAATACGTTTGAAGTCTTCCACTGTGAGAGCGTCAAGCTCCACACGAATAGGTAAACGACCTTGTAATTCAGGAATCAGGTCCGACGGCTTAGATAAGTGGAAGGCACCTGAGGCGATAAACAAGATGTGATCTGTCTTGATCATGCCGTATTTGGTCGTAACGGTGCAGCCTTCTACTAAAGGTAATAGGTCACGCTGAACACCTTCACGAGACACTTCACCACTAGAGCGTTCAGAGCTTTTCGCGACTTTATCTATTTCATCAAGGAAGACGATACCATTTTGCTCGACCGCTTCCACGGCGCGGGCTTTTAGTTCATCTTCATTGATCAGCTTAGCGGCTTCCTCATCACGGACTTGGCGCATGGCTTCTTTCACTTTTAGCTTGCGCTTTTTCGTTTTGTTCGAGCCAAAGCTTGAGAACATGTTTTGCAACTGGCTTGTCATTTCTTCCATACCAGGAGGCGTCATGATCTCAACCCCGACAGGGGCATCCGCGACTTCAATGTCGATGTCTTTGTCGTCTAGCTTACCTTCGCGCAGTTTCTTACGGAAAGTTTGGCGTGTGCTGTTGTCTTCGAGTTCTGGGTCACCACCGCGAGCAGGTGGCAATAGTACGTCTAGAATACGATCCTCTGCGGCATCTTCTGCTTTATGGCGAAGCTTTTCAGTCTCTTGCTCGCGCAGCATTTTAATAGCCATTTCAACAAGATCGCGAATAATAGACTCTACATCACGGCCCACGTAGCCTACTTCGGTGAATTTCGTGGCTTCAATTTTAATGAATGGCGCGTTGGCAAGTTTGGCTAAGCGGCGGGCGATTTCCGTTTTACCCACACCGGTTGGGCCTATCATTAGGATGTTTTTGGGGGTGACTTCGGCACGCATGTTTTCAGGCAATTGCATGCGACGCCAGCGATTACGTAGGGCGATAGCAACGGCGCGCTTGGCTTTTTGTTGGCCAATAATATGATTGTCTAGGGCGTTAACCGTCTCTCTTGGGGTCATGCTACTCATATTGGTTCTCTTAATCTTGTGAGTGATAGTGTCTTATTGGTGTAACCATAGTTTAGGGAATGGGTTAGACAGATTTGTCTTCCAGTTGGCCATCAATGGTAATTTCTTCAACCGTTAAACTATGGTTGGTAAAGACACAAATGTCGGCGGCAATGTTTAGGCTTTTTTCGACAATTTCTTTGGCACTAAGGTCGGTGTTATCGATCAGTGCGCGGGCTGCCGCCTCGGCATAATTGCCACCAGAACCAATGGCGAGCGCGCCGTGTTGTGGTTCTACTACATCACCCGTACCGGTAATGATTAAGGTGCTTTCTTTGTTGGCAACAATCAGCATGGCTTCTAGCTTGCGCAGTGCTCGGTCAGAACGCCAGTCTTTCGCCAAATCTACTGCGGCGCGTACTAGCTGACCTTGATGCTTTTCAAGCTGACCTTCAAAACGCTCGAATAAAGTGAAAGCATCAGCGGTGCCACCCGCGAATCCAGCAATGACTTCACCTCGGTACAAACGACGCACCTTGCGAGCATTACCTTTCATTACGGTGTTGCCTAGTGAAACTTGTCCATCGCCGCCTACAACGACTTGGTTACCTTTACGTACTGTAAGAATCGTGGTCATGGTCTACTCCAATTTCGATTCTAATAAAGTGGGGATGCTTAATGTGGTTTTCAAGGTGGGTGAAGTGACAGAGCTTAGCAAGTAAGGTCTGTCACCTTTATAGACGAGGTTATTCTTCTTTGTTGATCTTGTAGGAGTAGGAGGAGATATCCATCGCCACCAACTTATCTTCTGCTCGGTTCATTTTCGAGCGAGATTCATAAGGCCCTAGAATGACTCGGAACCAAGGGCGATTGTCTTTGCCAGAGGTTTCGCGAATGCTGGTTTCCACTAAGCCGGAAAGGATCAGTTTGGCTCTTAAGCGATCCGCATCACTAGAGTTACGAAATGACGCCGCTTGGATCATGTAGTAAAAATCTTGCTCGCCACGAGGAGTAGATTGGTAGGCATCTACATGGCTGGTGTCCACTTCGCTGTCTTGCAAAATTTGGTAGAACTCGAAGTTGTCTTTCTTCGGTGTCACTTTCTTTTCGACCGGCTTAGTGACCGTCGGTTTTGGGGTAACAACGGGTTTTGCTTTGATCACCGTTGGCGCAGGTTTCGGTGGTTCCACTTGGCTCAATTGCATTAGGCCATAGACAAAGGCAACCAAAATGGCAGGGATAAGTAACCATAACCACCAAGGAGTCTTTTTACGCTTAGGAGGCGGCGTACGACGAGTCGCGCCCTTGCGAGGTCGGCTCGTTTTCTTGGTGGCAATTTGCATGAAATTAAACATATTTTAGGCTTAGTAAAAAACTGTGCTTATTATGCTTGCTTGGTCAGTAAGTTTCCAGTGGATCTACATCAATCGCGAAACGAATTCGGCTTTGTTTGGTGGAATGTTCTAACCATTGGCTAATCAGGGCTGTAGCGTGATGCAGAGCACCGCGATGATGTGCTTTTAAGGACACCAAAGCACGGTGTTGGCCGGCTTTGCGCACAATGATGGCAGAGTAAGGTCCCACCAACAAAACCTCTGGTGCAAATTGATGTTCAAGCTCCAATCGCATGGTTTGTAGCAGCTGCATGGCTTCTTGCTCGTTGCCCGACTCAGCGCGCACAATGACCTGATGATAAAAGGGCGGTAGCGCTAAGGATTTACGTTCAGCTAAACCATCAATTGCAAAATGTTCGTAGCCAAGATTACACAGGCATTCAATGGCCTGATGGTCAGGGTGGTAGGTTTGAAGTAACACATGGCCTGGCTTTTTGGCGCGACCGGCACGACCTGCCACCTGAGTAATTAGCTGGGCCGTTCGTTCCATGCCACGAAAATCTGCTGAAAACAGCCCTGCGTCTGCATCCATAATGATCACTAGGGTCACGTTCGGGAAGTGATGTCCCTTAGCGAGCATTTGCGTACCAATAAGAATGGCTTGGTCATGCTGGAGGATTTGCTGAGTGAGATGAGCCATGGCTGATTTACGCTGAGTACTGTCCCTGTCGACCCGCAAGATTGGTGTGTCTTTAAAGAGACCTTGTAGCTGGCTTTCAATTTGTTCCGTTCCTTCCCCTACGGTGAAGAGCTCATCACTGGCACATTCAGGGCAGGTATGAAGTAACGCTTTCTGAGTATCACAGTGGTGACAATGCAGCTTATTGGCGCGTTTGTGTACGGTGAGGTTTACATCGCAATGATCACAAGCCGCGATCCAGCCACATTGATGGCACATAAGGGTTGGAGCATAGCCACGACGATTCAAAAACACCAAGACTTGCTCTTTGCGTTCTAAACAGTCTTTCATCGCGATGAGTGCGCGTTCGCTGAAACCGTTGATGAGGCTTTGGCCTCTCAGGTCGACTCGCTCCATTTTGCTGACATTGGCATTGCCTGCTCTTTTGCGCAGCTTTAGCCATGAAAAGCGTTTTTGTAAGGCGTTGGCAAGGCTTTCATAGGAAGGTGTTGCCGAGGCCAATAACACGGGAATATTGAGGTTTTGAGCACGCTTTATGGCTAAATCTCGGGCATGGTAACGAAAGCCTTCATGCTGTTTGTAAGAGTTGTCGTGCTCTTCATCTATGATGATCATGCCAAGATTAGGGGCTGGAATAAAAGTAGAAGAACGCGTACCAATAATGACCTTGGCGTGACCATTTTGAGCCAGTAGCCAAGCATCTAGGCGTTCTCTGTCCGTCATGTTTGAATGCATCAGCACGATATCGGTATTAAAACGGCTTTCAAAGCGCTTAAGGGTTTGTGGCGTCAGGCCAATTTCAGGCACCATCACCAGAATTTGTTTGCCTTCGTCAATTAAGTGGGCCATGACTTGTAGAAAGACTTCGGTCTTACCACTCCCTGTGATGCCATCTAGTAAGCTCACCCCAAATTCATGCCTGCGCTCTAGTAAGGCTTGAGTCGCACTGGCTTGTTCAGGGTTCAAAATGGGTGGTACTTGTGTCTGGTGGGTGTGCTTCTCGCCACTTTTATTAAATGAACGCTGCTCGCGGCGCAGTAAGCCTTTTTGTTCGAGACTCTTGCCTGCTGAAACGGCCAAGTCCAACACTGACATGGCGTGCTGGCTTAAACCGTTAGGGTGTTGTTGTACGGCTTTCAAAAAGTCTTGTTGGCGAGGCGCACGTTTTAGTGAATCAATGGAAAGGGCTTGTCCTTCCGGGGTTGTAAACCACCAGTTTTCGGTGCGAAATTCTGGGCTCTCTCCCTTTCTTAACAGCACTGGCAAAGCATGAAAAATGACATCTCCGATAGGGTGGTGATAGTAACGCGCCGCCCATTCACACAACTGCATAAGTTCTGGGCTGATGACGGCCTCTTCGTCGTGCAATGAGGTAAGCGGCTTAACTTGGGCTTCGTCCCAATCGCTGATGTCACTTAGTGCAACAATAACCCCTAAACGACTACTTTTTCCAAAAGGCACTTTGACCCGCATACCGGGTTTTAAGGCATGGCGAAGAGCCAGTGCTTTTGGCACGCGATAGTCAAATAAAGTGCGCATGGGTACTGGCAGTGCCACTTTAATGTATGGGTGAGGAGTGAGCAGCGTCTCTTGCATGCGTAAGTTGTGAGCCCTTTCAGATAACTTTTCAGACAAATTTAATAATGGGTTAAGTGTACGCCAGACTGGCGGGTGTGGGCGAGCGGCTTTTTATATCAAAAAAAGGTTGCCGAATACTGGATTCATCCCTAGAATACGCGGTTCTTGGAACCACTGTACAATGTCTGTACAGATAATCGTGCGGTGCTTGGCGCGGCGAAAGCCCATATAGATCGACCAAGTGGCGGCACACCAACTATGAAGGTAAATATTATGCAAAAAGATATCCACCCAGATTACGCAGCGATTTCTGCAACTTGTACTTGCGGAAACACTTTGAGCCTAAACTCGACTGTAGGTAAAGACATGCACATCGACGTATGTAGCCAATGTCACCCTTTCTACACAGGCCAACAAAAAATGTTGGACACTGGTGGTCGTGTTGATCGTTTCAACAAACGTTTCGGAGCTCGTCGTACTACCAAGTAATTGGTATATTGACTATGAACTCTATAAAAAAGCGCCAAGTTTTCTTGGCGCTTTTTTTGTTTTTGTCCTTCGCAAAATCATTTGCTGATGGGCTGTGTATCGCCCAAGGTGCGGTGGAAAAAGCCTATATAGAGCGTATCGTTGATGGAGATACTCTTCATTTACAGGACGGTCGCAAGGTCAGGTTGGTGGGTATTGATACCCCAGAGCTAGATTATGAAACCGGTCGCCACCAAGCCTACGCCCTAGAAGCCAAAGCTTATTTAAGTCGCCTACTGGATGGCTATGTGTATCTACAGCAAGCCAAAGACTCCCAAGATAGATACGGACGCCATTTATACTACCTATTCGACAAGCATCGTATTTCCTTAACAAGTCAGTTACTATCCGAAGGGTTAGGATATCGTATTGCCGTTCCCCCCAATCTGGCTTATCAAGCGTGTTTTGTGGAAGCTGAGCAGTTTGCAAAGACAACCCATAAAGGTCTTTGGCAAGTGCTTAAACCCTGGCATGGTGAGGCAGGTTTCTCCCTAGCGAAATTTACGGTGACTTCTGTAAGTCGTAACCGTGGCGGCTGGTGGCTAGAGACAAAAGATGGCCCAGTGATTAATTTGCCTAACAGTGGGATGGACTATTGGTCGCCCCAAAAGGTGTTTTATTTACAGGGAAAAAGGGTGGAAGCACGAGGCTGGCAGTATCAGCGAAAGTATCGATCCTCACAGCCCCGTTGGGTTTTAATTGTGCGTCATCCGTTGGACTTGATTGAAATTCAAGACTGATTGAAGATTCCTATTGATTTACGCTTTAAAGCCCCTTGGTAATAGACTATTCTGACAAAACAAAACTATAAGGTATCAACCGTAGGGCATGAGCTCAGCGGTCAGTTACCAATTTTGGACGATAAAATTAATTACAACACCAAAAAGACGGAAACATCAAAATGGCAGAAGATATAAAGCAAGCGGCATTGGATTACCATGAACATCCAGTACCAGGCAAACTAAGTGTCACGATCACCAAACCAACAGCTACTGCTCGTGACCTTTCACTCGCTTATAGCCCAGGTGTGGCTGAGCCTTGTCGCGAAATTGCAAAAGATCCTGAGAATGCGTATCGCTATACAGGTAAAGGGAATTTAGTAGCGGTTATTTCTGATGGTTCTGCCATTTTAGGCCTAGGTAATCTTGGTCCTCTAGCCAGTAAGCCAGTGATGGAAGGTAAAGGCTTATTGTTTAAGCGTTTTGCTGGCATCAACTCTGTTGACGTTGAAGTGGAGTCGGAAAGCCCACAAGCATTTATTGACACTGTTGCACGTATCGCCAACACCTATGGTGGTATTAACCTAGAAGATATCAAAGCACCTGAGTGTTTTGAAATCGAACGTCAGTTGATCGAACGCTGTAATATCCCAGTGTTCCATGATGACCAACACGGTACGGCAATTGTAACGGCGGCAGGTCTTTTGAACGCTCTTGAGTTGCAAGGCAAAGATCTCGAAACAGCGAAAATTGTTTGTCTAGGTGCTGGTGCTGCAGCCACAGCTTGTATGAAGCTGATTATTGCTTGTGGCGCTAAGCCAGAGAATATTTATGTGTTAGACCGTAAAGGTGTGATTCATTCTGGCCGTGATGACCTAAACCAGTTCAAAACTATGTTCGCGATTGAAACGGATAAGCGCACTCTAGACGATGCGATTGAGGGTGCTGACGTATTTATTGGTGTATCTGGCCCTGATCTGTTCTCTGCTGAGCAGCTAAGCAAAATGGCGCCAAACCCAGTAGTATTCGCTTGTTCGAACCCAGACCCAGAAATTAGCCCAGAATTGGCTCATCAAACACGCGATGATCTTATCATGGCAACAGGTCGTTCTGATTACCCTAATCAGGTAAACAACGTATTAGGCTTCCCATTCATTTTCCGTGGTGCGCTTGATGTGCGTGCGACTAAAATCAATGAGGAAATGAAAGTGGCTGCAGTGCATGCACTGAAAGGTCTAGCCAAAGAAGCAGCTCCTGCTGATGTGGTAGCAGCCTACGGCGGTTCTGCATTAAGCTTTGGCAAAGACTACATCTTGCCGAAACCGATGGATGCCCGTTTGTTGAACGTTGTTTCAGCTGCGGTTGCCAAAGCGGCGGTAGACTCAGGTGTTGCTATGCTACCTTATCCAGACTTTTACCCATTAGAAAATCTTGATCAATTTGGTGGCTAATCCCTAAAGAATTATCGAGATAAAAAAAGGTGCTATTTACAAAAATAGCACCTTTTTTATGGTCTGTAGCTTGGTAGAACGTGGAGAGTGGACTAGAACAAGTTTTCTAATACACTGGTTTCTTTCTCTTCTTCTTGGGCTTCGTCTAGGTTGTTTAGATCCAGCGCCGGAGCAGAAATTGTGCGTTGCGCGGGCACATGGGCTTTACGGAAAATCTCAAAAATAGCATCGGATTGCCCCGGTAACGCTCGTTGGCCGGTTTTGGGATCAATACGCACAGTGACCAGTGACGAGGGCTTGCTCACGTAAGCGGGTGCTTGCCCCTCTAAGGCATAGCGCATGTAGTCTATCCATACTGGTAAAGAGACTGAGCCCCCCCATTCACCACGACCAAGGGGAGAGGAGTTATCAAAGCCACTCCACACCGAGGTCACGATTTCGCCGTTAAAGCCAGAGAACCAAGCATCACGACCATCATTGGTGGTACCGGTTTTGCCTGCAATGTCATCTCGTTTTAGCACTCGCGCTCTACGCCCGGTACCGTATTTAATAACATCGCGCATCATGTCATAGATGATGTAGTCAATCTCGCCATCCAGTACTTGCGGTGCCACGGGAAGATCAAGAATACCTTCTGGTGTGCTGAATAAACCTGTTTGGCGCTCTTCGTCGGGCGCTTGCTCTAATAGGGTGCAAGTGCGGCAAACCGTGACAGGCGATGCATCAAACAGGCTTTCGCCGTTTCTGTCCTCAACACGAGCAATGAGATAAGGCTGTACTTGGTAACCGCCATTGGAAAATACCGCGTAGCCAGTGGCGATTTGCAAAGGTGATAAGTTCGCACTCCCTAGGGATAACGACAGGTTATGTGGCAATTCATCTGGGTCGAAACCGAAGCGACGCAAAAACTCTAACGTCGGGCGCACACCGAGTTCATCTAGTAGTCGCACCGAGACCACGTTCTGAGAGCGATAAAGCGCTTGGCGCAAACGTGTCGGACCGTAGAATCTTCCGCCATCATTGGTTGGTCGCCAGGCAGTGGCAAGATTTGAGTCATTAAATACCACAGGCGCATCATTAATGATGCTGGCCGCGGTATAACCGCTATTAAGGGCGCTGGCATAAACAAACGGCTTGAAGTTAGAGCCCGGCTGGCGTTTCGATTGAGTGATGCGGTTAAATTTATTCTCATAGTAGTTAAAGCCACCCACTAAAGCTTGGATCGCACCATTGCTGCTATTGAGTGAAATAAGAGCACTTTGTACTTCCGGCTTCTGGGTTAATACCCAACCTAAGGTGTCATCTGGGCGTAAGCGAATGATATCGCCGGGAACAAGGATGTCGGCCACAGTTTTTGGACTAGGGCCTTGGCTGTCTTCATTAATGTAAGGCTTCGCCCATTTCATTGCGTCCCACGCCAACTGTACTTGTTCACCATTTTCCAAACGCACATCGGCGCTCAGCTCTTCGGTAGCGAGCACTAGGGCGTTTTGCCAATCTTGAAAGCCTTCAAACTTCGATAGTTCGCTTTGCTGCTCTTCAGGGCTGGCGCTTAAAAGGTCGGTACGGGTATCAAGAGAGCCTCGGTAACCATGGCGTGTGTCATAGTTTAATACCCCTTGAAAAACTGCTTCGTTGGCCGCTTCCTGACGACCCGAGTCTATAGTGGTATAGACGGTCATACCCGTATTGTAGAGGTCGTTACCAAAGGTTTTATACAGTTCTGAACGAACCATCTCGGCTACATAGCCGGCTTCAATGTCTGGCGCGACGCCGTAGTTCTTGGCAGTGATAGGGGACTCAACGGCTGTTTGGTAGGCTTCTTTGTCTATCATGCCTAAAGACAGCATGCGTTGCAGAATCCAGTTGCGTCGGATCAATGCTCTCGATGGGTTCACGATAGGGTTATAGAGCGAAGGGGCTTTGGGCAAACCTGCGATCATCGCCAGTTGGGCGAGGTCGAGTTCACCAAGACTTTTGCCGTAATAGACTTGGGCAGCGGCTTCGAAACCGTAGGCACGTTTACCCAAATAAATCTTATTGATGTAGAGCTCTAAAATTTCATGCTTGCTTAGCTCTTGTTCCATCTTTAAAGAGATGAATATCTCAGTAAATTTACGCGTAAACGTTTGTTCAAAAGATAAAAAGTAGTTTCGAGCCACCTGCATGGTAATGGTACTACCACCACTTTGGATTTTACCACTGGTGACAAGCTGCATAGCCGCTCGGCCCAAACCTAAAATATCAACTCCAGGGTGATGGTAAAAATTTGTATCTTCCGCGGCTAAAATAGCAAATTCAAGATTAGGTGGAATGTCATCGTAACGGATTGGGGTACGGCGTTGCTCACCAAATTCCCCTATCAGTTTGTTATCGGCCGTGTAGATACGTAATGGGATACGCAGCTCAATATCCTTCAGTTCTTCAACTGTTGGAATGCGATCTTTTACGCTGTAGTAAATTGCGTAGGTAATGCCAGCCGCTGAAATGGCTCCGAACAAACCTAGGAAAAATAAAATTTTGAAAACCTTAGACATATACTTCCAACTAACCGAGGAAAAAATAAAGCCACATTATACCTAAGTTGCGAAGATCTGGGTGGCTTAACTTTGTAGCGAAACGTTAGCTTGCTTAACTCACTAATGGCGCCTAAATTTAACCTAATACGATACTTCAAGGATGAAGCATTATGTTAACGCCACTCTATTGTGTCGCGCTGTACAGCTCAACGCAATGTCTTATTCACCCAAAGAATTTTAATTTCGAAGGTGCCCTAGAAACTCAGGAATCAGACCTTCAAATACCCTCGGATGAACAGCTAAAAGCCCTGCAGGCTAGGTGTTTAACAGATAGTGGTAAAGCTAAGAAAGCCTTAAAGAAACGCCTTATTGTGTTGGTGCCCGATCATTGGCTTACGGTCATTGATCATAAAATAGAAAAGCTACCCAAGGATGTTGCACCTCTGGCGGCACTGAGTATTGCGGCAGAAAATATATTCGTCCCACCTGATCAGATTAGTTTTGCCTACCGACAACAAAAACACCCAGAAAAAGGTAATTTCTTAAAGGTCTTTGCCTGCCCTACCCGTTGGTGTGAATTACTTTGCGAGCCATTCAGGGGGTACTCTCAATCCGTATGGCTTATGTCCTACTGGCAATATCAACAAGCGGTGAAATCAGCTACCCCTTGGCGTTGGTTTCATCGCTTTAAGCTCGTCCCTTATAACCCCGAACTAGAAAAGCGGCGGCAGCTAAAAGTAAAGCTCTATTGCTTGCTGGGGCTAAGTTTGGTGCTGCATTTGCTCGGCTGGATTGGACTGAATTGGATAACGCCTGTTCAAGTTGTTACAACGTCGAATATTCAGGAAACACAAGCGGAGATAGCACCCCCTGCCAATAACATGCAGCAATTGGCCTCTTTTGTCGTCTTTGCTCAACACCTGCCCCAAGCAATGCGTTTACAGACATTTGAAGCCGACTCTCAGTACGCCTACCTCAAATTAACGGCGCCTCTTGCTCGTTTACAGGCGTTAATAAAAACCAAAGCAGCAGAGTTCCCCCAATGGGAGTGGGGGATGGAGCTTCTGCATAGCCACCCTCCGGCTTATCCGAATCAGCAGGAGGTCGTCGATGCAAAAATTACCGTTAAGCTCATTCCGTAGTTTTGCCTACCAGCATTTTAGTTGGTTGATGCTTGTCTTGTTGCTCTTACTACAAGCACTGATCTGGCAACCCATCTTGAGTGCCCAATGGACGGATGTACAAGCACAAGAAAGAAAACAAAAGTTACAGATAGCTTTGCAACATAAAGCACAGAATATCGACGCCAAATTAGCGGCTCACCCTCTGCAAGAATATACGTGGCTCATGAGCGACTTCCAGCCTGATTCAAGGCGCTGGCGGCTAAGTGGAACGGCTTCTTTAGACAATTGGCAGCTGGCCTTGGATGGGGCTCATGAGGTTGCATCACTGGTTTTGCTATCTGTGGTTTGGCAACGCAGAGACGGTGATGAATGGTACGCAGACTTTTTGTATCAGCTTGTCTCTACTGAGTTAGCGGCTTCTGAGCTTGAGGTTTTGCCAAAAGCTCGATTGCAAACTAGAGAACCTTTTACGCAAAACTCTTGGCAGCTTATCAGTACTTTAGCTGTCTCTGGAAAGGCGATGGGGCTGTTGCGTTCCTCTGCACAAAACTATTGGGTCACTAAGGGAACTTGGTTACCAGAAGTTGGTGTGTTTGTTGAAGCTGTTAGTGCTCAACAAGTGACCCTAGTCGATCACAATGGTCAGCGGCTTAGGCTTAACGTACTGAATAGGGAGTCCGAAAAATGATAAGGAAGTGTCGGCAGTACTGGGTGGTGGTTTGGTTGAGTCTGCCAGCAAGTGGGTTCAGTATGGATGTGTTTTTTGAGTCAAAACCTTTGCAAGAGGTCTTGCCTTGGTTGGCCGTACAGATGCAAGAAAATCTCGTGATGAGTCCTGACATCGACAGTGTGCAAACCCTATCGATAAAGGATGCCAGTTGGGAGCAGATCATGACCGCGGTTGCCTCACAGGGGAATCTTGATTTGAGTTGGCAAGAGGGAGTGGCGGTTTTACGAGCGAAATCTGCCCTTGCTGGTCAGCAGGAAAAGCAGTGTTTGCATTCCTATTGGACACTCAAGCACGCCAAAGCAGAAATCACTGGCAAACATCTAAAGGCGCTTTATCCTAATGTGCTTTTCATTGTGGATCACAGAACCAACTCTATTGTTATTAAGTCTTGTGAGTCTGAGCTCGGCTTTAAGTCGGTGATTGATTGGCTTGATACCCCATTACGGCAAGTAGAAATCAGCGCGCAAATCGCACAGGTGAGTACCTCAGCCCAATCGCAGTTTGGCGTGAACTGGCAGGCGCGTTTATCAAAAGGTGTTTCTTCGACCCTAGGTGGAGCGGTGGAGCTTGGCGCTTTAATTCCTTCTACGAGTCTTTCTTTAGCAAACTCTGGTACGGCTGGCTTGCTGTCTTTCACCTTGGATATGCTAGAGAGTGAAGGCATGGCTAAGGTAATCTCCAAACCGAAAATTGTTACCGCGGAGGGCCAAACGGCCTACATAGAGTCGGGCACGGAAGTGCCTTATCAAACAGCCATAGGGGATAACGTGAATGTTGAGTTCCGTCAGGCAACGCTAAAACTGCAAGTGACGCCTATGGTAAAGGAGGGAGAGCGTATTTTATTGGCTTTGACTATCCATCAAGACTCGGTAGGGGATTTGATTAATGGTGTACCGAGTTTAAAAACGAACCGGCTGCAAACTCAGGTCGAAGTGAATAATCAGGAAACCTTGGTGCTAGGGGGGATTTTTCGTGAAGAGTATTTTGAAAGCGAAAGTCGTGTGCCTTTCTTCAGTGACATACCAATCTTAGGGGAACTCTTTAAAAAGACCCTAGAACAGCAAGAAAAGGTTGAATTACTTGTATTTATTACGCCAAAACTGCTACAAATGACAGCTAACTAGTTAACAACCGCAATTCGCCTAATTCCAATGCAATTGAATAGAATGATAAAAGCTCCCAAAATAATTTTAGTCGGCCCAATGGGCGCTGGAAAAACCACCATTGGTCGTTTACTTTCCCAATCAATGGGGAAAGAATTCTATGACTTAGATAAAGTGATAGAAGAAAATGCAGGGGCTGATATTCCTTGGATTTTTGACAAAGAAGGTGAGGACGGTTTTCGTAAACGTGAAACCCAAGTGTTGACAAACATGCTGGAAGACCCGCAACACAGTGCGGTGTTAGCAACTGGTGGGGGCATTGTTATGCGAGAGGAGAATCGACAGATTCTTCGAGAAGGAGCCCTAGTCATTTATCTATACGCTTCTGTTGCCCAACAACTCCATAGAACCTCAAAAAGTAATCACCGTCCTTTATTGCAAGTCGGTGACCCGAAAGCCACTCTAAAGAAACTTTTCCAAGTACGAGATCCTCTATATCGAGAAGTCGCAACGCTAGTGGTCGAGACGGATGCCCGTCACCCACGAGCAGTTGCCAACAAAGTGCTCGATGCCATACATAAACACTTAAAAACGGAGACCCCGGTATCATAATGCGAACTTTATCTGTTGATCTTGGTGAGCGCAGTTACCCTATATACATAGGTCGTGACATTCGCGAGCAAAAAAGTCTGTTTGATCAAGCCATTCATGGCAAGCAAGTCATGATAGTGACGAATAAAACCATCGCGCCTTTATATCTAGACGCAATGGTGGCTATGCTGAGCACAGACTATCAAGTAGATACTTGCATTTTAGAAGACGGCGAACGTTATAAAACTCTAGATACCTATGCTGAAATTATGACGGCGCTATTAGAAGCTAAGCATAATCGCAGTACGACTATTATCGCTCTTGGAGGCGGTGTTGTGGGTGACATGGCAGGCTTTGCTGCCGCGACCTACCAGCGTGGTGTACCTTTCATTCAGGTGCCTACCACCTTGCTATCCCAAGTGGATTCTTCTGTGGGTGGCAAAACCGGTGTGAATCATCCATTGGGTAAAAATATGATTGGGGCTTTTTACCAGCCTCAAGCGGTGATTATTGATACACACACCTTGACGAGCTTGCCTCCTAAAGAATTGTCGGCGGGTATGGCTGAGGTGATCAAATACGGCCTAATTTGCGATAAAGAATTCTTTGACTGGCTAGAAACCAACATTGAAGATCTCATGGCGGTTGATAATGATAAAATCAGCGAAGCGATTTATCGCTCCTGCCTTGCTAAAGCGAATGTAGTGGCTCAAGACGAAAGAGAAGGTGGCATTCGCGCCATTCTTAATCTTGGTCATACTTTCGGTCATGCCATCGAAACCGAAATGGGCTACGGCAATTGGTTACATGGTGAAGCGGTTGCTGCCGGTAGTGTGTTGGCGATCGATCTATCTTGGCGTATGGGGAATTTGAGCGAGCAAGATGTGACCCGTTCGGTCGCACTCTTTAGTGCTGCAAACCTGCCCATCTTACCACCGCCGACCATGACGCTAGAAAGCTTCATTGATCGTATGGTGCTGGACAAAAAAGTCTTAGATGGTAGCCTTCGCTTAGTACTATTGAATGGCATGGGAGATGCCTACGTGACGTCGGATTTCCCTATGGATGAGTTTAATAGCTGTATACTCGATGCCCTAGAAGCAAGTCAGCAACAAGTGTCAGCCAACTAGCAGATATGGGGGCGTCATACCCCATGGAGTAATCAAAGGACGAACATGGCAGAGCACAACTTTCAATTTGATCTTGAAGCTTCTCTCAATCAGCTGCCAAAAGCGACGCTGAGGGACCCTTTTGGTTCAAAGGATGACTCTGTCTATTTTGCTAGCGACGAAGGTAACCAACAATTAGCCTTGTTAGAACACCTAAGTCGCTACAGCAATCTGTTGTCGGTTATTCAAGGGCCTGAGGGCAGTGGTAAGAGTCGATTCTTAATGGAATTTGCTCGCCATCAAGATGATACGACGATTATCAGCCATGTGAAGGCGTCAATGCTGATGACTGCAGGCCAGTTGTTGCAAGCTATGTACGCGGGCTTTGCCAGTCATTTCACCCAGCCACCTAATGAAACCACCTTTGGTCCATTATTGAAGTTTGCCCATGATTTGGAAGCAAAGGGCCAGTCAGCACTGGTACTGATTGATAATGCTCAAGAGCTAAACACAGATGCAGTGAGTATGTTGTTGGATATGATGTCCTTAGCGACAGACAATCAAACTGTGCCCCATGTTGCGTTATTTAGCAGTTACCCCTTGTCCCGTAATCTCGATGCTTACCAAAAGTCTCGCTATGACCAGCTTAGCCATACTTTAACCTTAGCCCCTTATTCGTTAGAACAAACTAAGGCGTATTTGCTGCATCGCGTTCGAGCGGTGGGAGGCAGTATTAACTTGCCTTTCAATGACAAACAAATCAAAAAGATTCATCAGGATTCTGCGGGTTACCCTGGACGAATCAACCAAGTTGCTCAGAGCATGATGGGCAATGGTGATAAAGGGCTGAAACCCTCAGGGAAAGGTTTTAACATAGCGCTAGGTTTTCCTTTAGTGCACATGGCGCTCTTGTCTGTCGTCATGCTGGGTATTCTAGTGGCAGTTCTATTCAGTGACTCGGACGATACTCCAGCGAGTTCAACTGCGGATCGTGGCTCGAACGTGATTCCGTTAAGTCCACGCCAAGGTCAGTCTTCTTCAGAGACCATTGCGCGTATCGATGCCATGCAAAAGCAAATAGGGCAGCAAGGAGCGCTTACTTTACCGCCTATTCCAACAGGAACTGACTTAACGCCGACCAGTACTAGTACTGTTGCGCCAGCGGCTTCTAGTATCCCCACTACCGTCGCAACCCCTACTGTTCCAGTGGCGCCTATTCGAAGCGAAGCGCCAACCCTTGCCCCAGCACCAGAATTAAATCCTGTGACAGCACCAACGCCAACACCTGCGCCAGTAGAAGATAAAGTCGTGCTCGACCCATTCGATAAAACCCAATGGTGGCTGACTCAAAACCCTAACCGCTACACCCTGCAACTATTGGGTACTTATAACCTGAACGCGGTGAAAGACTTTATCCGTAGCCAAGGCAGTGTTGATGTCTTTAGCTACTTTAAAACCATACACAACGGTCGTGATTGGTATGTGGTGGTTTATGGCGCCTACGGCAACCGTAGTGAAGCCATCGGTGTGGTGGAGACCTTACCAAGAGATATTCGTGACCTGAACCCTTGGGCACGAAGTGTTCGTGGTATTCAAGACGATATTAGAAAAGCACAATAGTGTTTTAGATACTTATGGCTATATCAGGGGGTGAATTCCCCTGAAATCTGCGATGAAATTATGCTTTTCTATAAAAAAAGTCGTAATTTAGTAAAAAAAACCATATTTCTCTGAAAAACATGCAGGAACAGTGGAATTTTCTGTTGGAAAAAACTCCAGCCATAGAAAATTCTCTCCCTTAACCCTTTAAGCCACTAAAACCCCGATAAAACACCCCTAAATAACAGAAAACTAGGGTGGGCTCGTTTGAGTAGCACGCGACCGCGGGGTAGTATGTCGATCCGATTTGATGGCTGTTTTTTGCTATTTAGTAATCATTATCAAACAATGCCAATTTTTAAAGCACACGCCTTCAAATAACAAAATTCTAATTTTTCTATTTTTTATGTTTTAACTAACTGTGGGAGTTGGTGTATGAATGCAGGCCTTTATCGCCCTGGCGAATTCAAAGACAACTGTGGTTTCGGCTTAATCGCCCATATGGAAGGTAGTGCCAGTCACGAGCTACTGAAAACCGCTATTGAATCTTTGACATGTATGACACACCGTGGCGGCATCGCAGCTGACGGTAAAACTGGCGATGGTTGTGGTCTTCTAATCCAAAAACCAGATGCATTTTTACGTGCGGAAGCAATGTCCTTGTTTAATCATACTTTGTCGGATTTATACGGCATCGGCATGATCTTCTTAGATCAAGATGAAGACTTGGCCGCTGAACAAAGAGCGACCTTAACAAAGCAACTTGAAGATCAAGAAGTGAATGTAGTGGGTTGGCGTGAAGTGCCAACGGACGCTTCTTGCTTGGGTCGTATTGCGGAAGAGTGTTTACCACGCATTGAACAAGTGTTTATCGACAGTAATCGTATGGACGCTCGTACCTTTGCGACACGTCTGTTTGTGGCTCGTCGTCAAACTGAGCTGGCCTTAGCTCAATATGAAAACTTCTACGTTTGTTCTTTATCTGACAAAGTATTGTCTTATAAAGGCCTAATGATGCCAGTGGATCTGCCTTCTTTTTACAAAGACCTTGGCAATGACAAGCTGAAAACTGCGATTTGTGTTTTCCACCAGCGCTTCTCAACCAACACACTACCAAGATGGCCATTGGCTCAGCCTTTCCGCATGTTGGCCCACAATGGTGAGATCAACACCATCGAAGGTAACCGTAACTGGGCTCTGGCGCGCGCGAACAAACTGCGTTCACCATTGATCCCTGAGCTACAAGACCTTCAGCCTTTGGTTAACCTAACCGGTTCCGACTCTTCTTCTATGGATAACATGTTAGAAGTCTTGGTAACGGGTGGTATGGATATTTTCCGTGCAGCACGCTTGATCATTCCACCAGCGTGGCAAAACGTTGAGAATATGGACCCAGAGCTGCGTGCATTCTACGAATACAACTCTATGCACATGGAACCATGGGATGGTCCAGCCGGTCTTGTAATGACCGATGGCCGCCATGCGATTTGTATGCTTGACCGTAACGGCTTGCGTCCATCTCGTTGGGTCGTTACGAAAAATGGTTTTATCACCCTAGCGTCTGAAATCGGTACTTACGGCTACAAAGACTCTGATGTCGTTGCGAAAGGTCGTGTAGGACCTGGCCAAATGCTGGTGGTTGATACTCAAAATGGCAAGATCTTACACACGGATGATATCGACAATCATCTGAAATCTTTGCATCCGTATAAAAAATGGTTGAAACAAGAAGCGATTCGCGTTGAAACCATGCTGACAGAGTCGTCTCAAGAGTTCGATCACTTCAGCAAAGAAGAAATGCTGACTTACCAAAAGATGTTCCAAGTTTCTTTTGAAGAGCGTGATCAGATTTTCCGTCCATTGGCAGAAAGCGGTCATGAAGGCGTAGGCTCCATGGGTGATGACACGCCTATGGCAGTGATGTCGAGCCAGACTCGTCCGGTCAGTGATTACTTCCGTCAAAAATTTGCTCAGGTTACCAACCCACCGATAGATCCACTACGTGAGTCCATCGTGATGTCGTTGGAAACCTGTATTGGTGTAGAACGTAACCTGTTCGAAGAAACGCCAAAACACGCTAACCGTATTATCTTGTCGTCACCTTTGTTGTCGCCACGTAAGTTCAGCCGCATGTTGGCGATGGACGACCACAGGTTCCGTTTGGTTCGTTTGGACACTAACTATGATCCAGCGCAAACCTCTCTAGAGCAAGCGGTACGTGACCTACAAGTCAAAGCAGAACAAGAAGTTCGTAATGGTGCGGTTATTCTAGTGTTGACCGACCGTGACCTTGTGAAAGGCAGCTTGCCAATTCCAGCACCAATGGCCGTGGGGGCAGTGCATCACCACTTAACGAAAGTGGGCTTGCGTTGTGACTCTAACATTGTTGCTGACACAGGCTTTGCTCGTGACCCTCATCAATTTGCCGTACTACTAGGCTTTGGTGCGACAGCGGTTTACCCATACTTATCTTACCGTCTAATCAATGACATGATTGAGAAGGGCGAAGTGCTGGGCGACCCAATCTCTTGCCACGTGAAATACCGTAAGGGTATTAACAAAGGCTTGATGAAGATTCTGTCGAAAATGGGTATTTCTACCATGGCGTCTTACCGTGGTGCTCAGTTATTTGAAGCCGTGGGTCTATCTAGCAGTGTTATCGATCTATGTTTCAAAGGCGTATCGAGCCGTATTGAAGGGGCAACCTTCATGGACTTCCAGCGTGAGCAAGCTTCTATTGCCAACAACGCTTGGAAGTTGCGTAAGCCAATCCAGCAAGGTGGCTACCTAAAATATGTCCATGATGCGGAATACCATGCTTTCAACCCAGATGTGGTACGTAATCTACAAACTGCGGTGGGCAGTGGTCGTTTTGAAGACTTCACTAAGTACACAGAACTGGTAAATAACCGTCCTGCGTCTATGTTGCGTGACTTGTTTACCTTGTCTGACAAAGCCAAAGCAATTCCGCTAGAAGACGTTGAAAGCATCGACGAAATTTTGCCACGTTTTGACTCTGCTGGTATGTCATTGGGGGCCTTGTCTCCAGAAGCCCATGAAGCCTTAGCACAAGCGATGAATGAATTAGGCTGTCGTTCTAACTCTGGTGAGGGTGGTGAAGACCCAGCTCGTCATGGTACTGAGCGTCGTTCTAAGATTAAGCAGATCGCTTCGGGCCGTTTCGGGGTAACACCTGAATACCTAGTGAATGCTGAAGTACTTCAGATCAAGGTCGCACAAGGTGCGAAACCGGGTGAAGGTGGACAGCTTCCAGGTGGTAAAGTGAACGGTTTGATCGCACGTTTACGTTACGCCGTACCTGGCGTAACCTTGATCTCTCCTCCGCCACACCACGATATTTACTCTATCGAGGATTTGGCGCAGCTGATCTTTGACTTGAAGCAAGTAAACCCAGAAGCTCTAGTATCGGTGAAACTGGTTTCTGAGCCAGGTGTCGGTACCATCGCCGCCGGTGTTGCGAAAGCCTATGCCGACTTGATCACAATTTCCGGTTACGACGGTGGTACAGCAGCATCACCACTAACGTCTATTCGCCATGCGGGTTCTCCATGGGAGCTAGGCTTAGCGGAAGCTCAACAAGCCCTTCGTTCTAACGACTTGCGCGGTAAGATACGTTTGCAAACCGACGGTGGTTTAAAAACAGGTCTAGACGTTGTCAAAGCGGCTATCTTGGGGGCAGAAAGCTTCGGTTTTGGTACCACACCAATGGTTGCTATGGGTTGTAAATTCCTACGTATCTGTCACTTGAACAACTGTGCGACAGGGGTGGCGACTCAAGATCAGCATCTACGTGATGAGCACTTCATCGGTACGGTAGAGATGATCAAAAACTTCTTCCGCTTTATGGCTGAAGACACGCGCCTATGGTTGGCGAAATTGGGTGTTGCAAGTCTACGTGACCTGATTGGCCGTACAGATCTATTGGCGTTGCTACCAGGGGAAACTGAGAAGCAGAAGAACTTGGATCTATCACCAATTTTGAACAATGATTTGATCCCTGCGGACAAGCCTCAATATTGTGAAGCGCCATTCAACCCACCACACGATAAAGGCCTATTGGCGCTGAAAATGTGGGACACGGTGAAAGACGTAATAGAAGAAAAAGAAGGCGGCGAGTTTGCTTTCGATGTGACCAACTGTGACCGTTCGATCGGTGCTCGTCTGTCTGGTGAGATCGCTAAACGTTACGGCAACCAAGGCATGACAGATGCACCTTTGACACTACGTCTAAAAGGTACAGCAGGTCAGAGTTTTGGTGTTTGGAACGCTGGTGGCTTGAACATGTACCTAGAAGGTGATGCCAACGATTACGTAGGTAAAGGTATGACTGGCGGTAAGCTGGTTGTGCGCCCACCACAGGGTTCAGTGTTTGAGTCTCAAGACTCAGCAATTATCGGTAACACCTGTTTGTACGGTGCCACAGGCGGTAAATTGTTTGCAGCGGGTACAGCAGGTGAACGTTTTGCAGTGCGTAACTCAGGTACTCACACTGTCATCGAAGGTGCTGGCGACCACTGTTGTGAATATATGACAGGCGGTATGGTAACGGTACTGGGTAATACAGGTTATAACTTTGGTGCAGGTATGACAGGTGGTTTCGCCTACGTACTGGATTTGGATCGTACCTTCGTGGACAAATACAATCACGAGTTGGTCGAAATTCACCGTATCGGTACCGAGTTAACCGAAGAGTATCGTTCACATCTTCGTTCTGTGATCGAAGAATATGTTCGTGAAACTGACAGCGCATGGGGCCATGAAATCCTAGAAAATTTCTATGACTACATTGGTAAATTCTGGCTAGTGAAACCAAAAGCCGCGAGTCTTGGCGCGCTATTAGCAAGCACGCGTCAACGTCCAGAATAAAACACGCGATCACAATGCCTGAATGCAGGCATTGTGAACAAAACAGTTTGACCCATTTGAGAGAGAGTGCCGCTCGTTGAGAGTGGCCACAGGAGATAGCAGCTTATGTCTGAGCGCTTGAACAATGCATTTCAGTTCGTCGAAGTGGATCGTAAAGACCCGAAAAAGAAGCCTTTAATTACTCGTAAGGCGCAGTTCGTCGAAATTTATAAGCCCTTTGAAGAAGAAGGGGCGAAAGACCAAGCACACCGTTGTTTAGAGTGTGGTAACCCTTATTGTGAGTGGAAGTGCCCAGTGCACAACTACATTCCAAACTGGTTGAAACTGGTCAGCGAAGGCAGCATCTTAGAAGCTGCTGAGCTAAGCCATCAAACCAACTCACTACCAGAAGTTTGTGGCCGTGTTTGTCCACAAGACCGTCTTTGTGAAGGAGCCTGTACCCTTGGCGAAGGTGGCTTTGGTGCCGTGACGATTGGCTCTGTTGAAAAATACATCACGGATACTGCCTTTGCTTTAGGCTGGCGTCCAGATATGAGCAATGTTGTGCCGGCGAACAAAACCGTTGCCATAGTGGGTGCAGGGCCTGCGGGCTTAGCGTGTGCCGATATTCTTGTGCGCAACGGTGTTAAGCCTGTGGTATTTGATAAATACCCAGAGATAGGTGGCTTGCTAACCTTTGGTATTCCAGAATTTAAACTTGAAAAGAGCGTGATGACTCGTCGCCGTGAAATCTTTGAAGAAATGGGTGTTGAATTCGTATTGGGTACATCTGTCGGTGAAGACGTCCCATTTGAGCATGTGCTAGAAGAGTACGATGCTGTTTTCCTTGGTATGGGAACTTACAAGTACATGAAGGGCGGTTTCCCGGGCGAAGATTTACCAGGGGTACACGACGCACTGGATTACTTGATTTCGAATGTGAACCACTGCCTAGACTTCGAAGAAGACGAAGCAGACTACATTAACCTTAAAGGCAAAAAAGTTGTGGTACTTGGTGGTGGTGATACGGCCATGGACTGTAACCGTACTGCCATTCGCCAGGGCGCGAAAAGCGTATCTTGTGCTTACCGTCGTGACCAAGAAAACATGCCGGGTTCTCGTAAAGAAGTCAAAAATGCTCGCGAAGAAGGCGTGCAATTCCTATTCAACCGCCAGCCTGTAGAAATCATTGGTGATGGCAAGGTTGAAGGCATTAAAGTGGTTGAGACACAAATGGGCGAGCCAGACGAAAATGGCCGTCGTAGTGCTGAGGTCATTGAAGGTAGTGAACAAGTGATTCCTGCGGACGCTATCTTGGTTGCCTTTGGTTTCCAAGCCAGCCCAGCGCCTTGGTTTGAGAAGTTTGGTATCGAAACCGATGCTCGCGGTCGAGTGATCGCCCCAAGCAAGGGTAAGTTTATGTTCCAAACGACCAATGAAAAAATCTTTGCTGGTGGTGATATGGTACGTGGTTCTGACTTGGTGGTTACGGCCATTGACGAAGGCCGTAAAGCCGCTGAAGGCATTATGGACTTCCTCGACGTATAAACTGAGTAAGTACAACAAAAAACGGGCATCAGTGATCTGATGCCCGTTTTTTTATGGTGCTAATGTAACCTATTCGGCTTTAGCGGTTGGGTGGATCAAAGCCAAACTTTCTTCCGCGAAGCCCATACCAGCCTCAGTGTAGAAGTTAAAGACATTATCTATGCCGGAAGCGAGCAGTTCTTCGCGCTCATCTTGGTAGCGAGCAATCGCGGCAATGTGCCCTTGGTAGTTAGCTTTACGCAGCTGTATAGCAATGTTGGTACTGTCTTCTGCAATAGGCAGGGCTAACAATATAAGTCGCATACCACTGGTATCCAGTCTCTCCCATAAGTCGGCATCTTCACCATCACCATAAAAGACATTTTGCTGAGCCTCTTTCATGGTCTGAATACGGTTCTTATCCGCATCCATGCCTGCCACGGTACCCTCTGCAAGGCAGTTTAGGGATTCAAACGCACCACGACCAACTCGACCTAGACCCACCACAAGTATCTCAGCGTTAGGCGGCTGCACAAAGATATCTTCTGGTAGACACTTAGGTGTTTCAAAGCGGCGCAAGGCTTCTTTGTTTCTTCGATATAAACGGTGTGCATTGCGATATATCAAGCTGGTAATCACAAAAGAGAAAGACACAGCGAGAGCCAGAATCACCAACCACTCTTTATTTAACCAACCGTTAGCGACACTTAACGCCACGACGATCAAGCCAAACTCGCTGTAGTTGGACAAAATCAGCGACGACAAGAACGAAGTACGACTGCGCAACTGGAGTTTGGAAAACAGTACGAAGAAGAGCACAAACTTGATCAGCATAACGAGAGTGATCAGCAAGCTCATCAGTATCATGTCGAGGCTTGGAAGGGCCGTGAAGCCGATGGATAAGAAGAAGCCAATCAAGAACAAATCTTTGAAGTTCATCAATGACTTATTCATTTCCGTCGCTTTCGGATGAGAGGCCAGCAAAATACCGAAAATGAGTGCCCCTAAATCACCTTTTACCCCAACCAAGTAGAAGAGCTCATAGCCCCCTAGTGCTAAGAATAAGCCGGTTAGAGGGAGCATTTCACCGTGCCCCGCTTGGTCAACAATGCGGTTAATGATGGGGCGTAGCAAGAGCAAGCCAAACAAACCAATCGCCCAAATGGAAGGGATGTTACCTGTCGCAGCAACCAAGAAGATCACCGCCACTATGTCTTGCATGACCAAAACACCAAGAGAAAGCTGACCATGACGCGTTTTTAGCTCCCCAGTTTCTTCCAATAGCTTCATCACACAAACGGTGCTGGAGAAGCTTAGGGCAAAGCCTATAAGGGCTGCGGTGCTGAACTCTAACACGCCAAAGTAGGGCAGACTCAAGATGGTAAGCAACATGGCAATACCCGCAAAGGTAATGCTCCAGACCCCCATATGGGAAAGCGTAGAGGCCCAAACTTCCCGTTTCAGCAAGTCTTGTACGTGCAGTTTTAAACCAATGCTAAACAGCATCAGGGTGATACCAATGTTCGCGAGCGAATCTAAGGTGCTACTGGCTTCGAAACCAAGAAAATTGAGGAGAAAACCGGCTAACAGGAAACCGATCAAAGGGGGCAAATTGATCATTTTGACGGCTAAGCCGCAAACAAAAGCAAACAAGAGCCAAATAAATTCCATGAAGACCTTCTAATAATGGATAGGGAAATGACGTTTTTCAATGGTACGAAAATCATGCCAAAAACGCAGTAGCTGAAAGATGATTTATATCAGGGGTTAATTTATCTGTGTTGTGGGTAACGGCACAAGGACTTTTTATAGTAAGGTAGCAGGTTAATTGAGACCAGCAGTAAGGATGATGAAGTGGCTATATTTGGAAAGTTTTTCGAAGCAAAAAAACAGCTGCCAGAAAAGGAATTTATTGTACTTTTTGCCATTTTAACCTCACTGACGGCCCTCAGTATTGACGCCATGTTACCCGCTTTTCCTGATATCAGCCGTGATCTGAATATCCAAGATTATCAACATACTCAATGGATTATCTCTGCGCTCATCTTCGGCATGATGTTTGGGGAAATTATTTTTGGCCCTTTATCGGATGCCATAGGGCGTAAAAGCAGTATTTTGCTCGGTGTGGGCATTTATCTGGTCGGCACCATTATGGCCCTGTGTGCTGATTCATTGTGGATGCTTCTTGCGGGGCGGGTTGTGCAAGGCTTTGGTGTGGCCGGGCCAAAAATCGCTTCCCGGGCATTGATTCGGGATCTCTACCAAGGTTCTGCCATGGCGCGCATCATGTCTTATGTGATGGTGATTTTTATCCTTGTGCCTATGCTGGCACCTGCCTTTGGGCAACTCATCATGCAGCTCGGCCATTGGCGTTGGATCTTTGCTGCCTTGATGATACAGGCTTTAATTGCCTCCCTTTGGCTGATTTTCCGACAAGAAGAGACCCTGCCCAAAGATAGACGTTTGCCTCTAGAAGTTTCGCGGTTGATAAATAGCGCCAAGTTTATTCTCTCTCGGAAAGATGTGGTTGCTTACACAGGAATTGCTGGGCTTATTTTTGGTGGTTTGATGCTGTATTTAAGTATCGCCCAATCCATCTTTCAGGATGTTTACCAGCTTGGGGATAATTTCCCACTTTATTTCGCCATGGTGGCATCTGGCTCTGGTTTAGCGAACCTACTGAATGCTCGCATCGTCCAACGAGTCGGGATGAAGCCCTGCGTGGCTTTTGCGCTCATACTCATGTTTAGCACGGCTGGATTGCTGAGTGTGCTGTCCATGTGGTATTCAGGAGTGCCGCCATTTTGGCTGTTTATGATGTTGGGGATTGCTATGTTCGCTTGTTTGGGGATGGTGTTTGGTAACATCAATGCCTTAGCCATGGAGCCTCTAGGTAAGGTGGCCGGCTTAGCTGCCGCAATGATTTCGTCTGCTTCGAGTTTAGTCGCCATTGTGGCAGCGACCTTGATGGGGCAATTTTATCACTTCACCGTCACCCCTTTAGCTTTCGGCTTTTTGATCTTCTCGGGTTTAGGTTACCTTTTGCTGCGTTATGCTCGTCATTATCAACATGATGAGCAAACACCGAGCGATAACAAATGAGGCAAAGATAAAGTCATGGCTGTCATCAGATAGTGGTAAAAGTGCGGTAGAATAGCTGCCAATTGTTATCCGCATCCGAGAATGATATGCCAACCCAAACATCCGCTGCCCCTTCTTTAGGCAAACAACTTTTTGACATGACCTGGCCTATGCTCTTTGGCATCTTATCTATGATGAGCTTCCAATTGGTAGACAGTGCTTTCATCGGCCAATTAGGGGTTCTGCCCCTTGCCGCACAAGGTTTTACACTGCCTATCCAGATGATCATTATTGGTATCCAAGTGGGTTTAGGCATTGCCACCACGGCAATTATCGCTCGCGCACTCGGCGCAGAAAGAGTTCGCTACGCCAAACAGTTAGGTGGTTTGGTTATCATCATTGGCAGTGTTGGTATTGCCATTATCTGTTTGCTGCTGTGGCTTTTTCGCTACCTGTTGTTAGCCCTGTTAAGCGCCCCAGAGGATGTTTATGCCTCTATTGATGCTTATTGGCCTTACTGGCTAATAAGCGCTTGGGTTGGCGCTGTGTTGTATTTCTATTACAGCTTGTGTCGTGCCAACGGCAACACCATGTTGCCAGGCTTGATGATGATTTTTACCAGTGTGCTCAATATGCTGCTAGACCCCTTGTTTATTTTTACCTTTGGCCTTGGGCTGGAAGGGGCCGCTATGGCGACGATTGTGGCGTTTGGTATAGGTTTGTTAGTGGTCACTCCTAAGGTCATGAAAAACCATTGGCTGAGTTTAGATTGGAATGACCTCAATGTTTATAAAAGCGTATTGGAAATCGCTCATATTATGGGCCCTGCGATGATCAGCCAGCTGTTACCGCCTATCTCCTCTATGCTGGCCACCAAACTCATTGCAGGTTTTGGTACTGCGGCGGTGGCGGCATGGGCATTAGGTTCACGGTTTGAGTTCTTTGTTATTGTGCCTGTGTTGGCGCTCACCATGTCTATGCCTCCGATGATTGGTCGCTTGTTGGGGGCGAAGAAATTGGTCGAGGTGCGCCAATTGATTAGTATTGCGAGTCGCTTCGTGATCCTTTCTCAATTGGTGATAGCTGTGTTGGCTTTCATGGGAGCATCATCTCTCGCTCAGCTATTGTCTGGGGAAGAAAGCGTAGCAAACATTCTGAGTTGGCATCTTATGCTAGTGCCAATCAGTTTAGGGGCGTTGGGGTTGTGTATGGTGATGGTGTCCGTTTCTAATGCTATAGGGCGCTCCTATACGGCCTTAACCATTTCGGCCCTGCGCCTGTTCGCCTTCTTTTTACCCTGTATCTGGCTGGGGTCAGAAATTGGCGGACTACAAGGTGTTTTTGTGGGCGTTTTGGTGGGTAATCTGCTGGCAGGTTTATGTGCTTGGGTGGTTTGTCAAAAAGCATTACGACGTGTTGAGGCCGAAACTCAAGCGAATTAAGCAGAAGATTTGGCATAGACCACTAAAAGCATTAAGAGACCGTAAATTATTGGCGTGTGGACGCGACAAGAGTTGAAAATACAGGTGATAATGAATATCATTAAAGAATATTAACCCTGTATGGAGACTTTTGTGGACGACTTAGTAAAACAACAGATTATTGACTTCTTGCAAGTTGGTGGTCCTGTGGTATGGATACTGATGGTCTTTTCCGTTGTCGCGTTAACCATTGTGCTATTAAAACTTTGGCAGTTCTCTTCCCTACGAGCAGAAAGTTTAAAAACGTCAAATCAAGCTTTGGCGCTATGGCGCGCTGGCGACAAAGATAAGGCTCTAGAGACTTTGCAGCAAAAGCGTCCTATTGATGCTTTGGTGGCATTTAGCATGGAAAGCATTACGGCTAACCGTCTCCATGTTGACCTGATCCGTGAAGAAGTTGAGCGTCGTGCCATGAACTTACTTGGACAACTGCGAGCTTACCTTCGACCTCTCGAAATCATTGCGACACTCAGCCCATTACTCGGTCTGCTTGGTACTGTTTTGGGTATGATTACCGCATTCCAGCAAATGGAAGGTGCGGGCAGTCAAGTTGACCCATCGGTATTGTCTGGTGGTATCTGGCAAGCCTTGTTGACCACGGCTGTAGGTTTGGCCGTTGCTATTCCAGTTGTAAGTTTACACAGCTGGCTAGAACGTAAAGTTGAGCGTATTGCCCATAATATGAATGACGCAGTGACTCAGGTTTTTACGGCTCAATCTGTTGAAGCGCTCAAGGATGAGGCTCAAAAAGAGGTCTTGCATGCCGCTTAACCTGGAACAACCAAAGCGTAAGCAAGCGATTAGCTTAACGCCTTTGATTGATGTGGTTTTTATTCTCCTGTTATTTTTCATGCTAACGTCCAGCTTTGTGCCTTGGCGTATCCTAGATACGCCCTTGGCGGTGCATACGCCACCACAAGAGCAAGATCAAGAAGAGCAAGAAATCATTACCCTGACCCTACAACAAAATGATGGTCAGGTTTGGCAGGACGACATCGCCATTAGATTGTCAGATCGTCAGGCATTTGAAACCTTGGTAAGTGAAAGCAGTGATGCAGTATTTGTGGTGAAAGCAGAGTCGGGAGTGACTTTGCAGAGTTTATTGAAGCTTGCGGATACCCTAAAACTACATGGTGCTGAGACCGTTTCGATTGCAGACGCTTTTGATATGCCGGAGACCCCATGAAATTAGCTGCAAAATTTGCTGCACGTAACGCCAGTGACAATGACGATAACATGGTGCCACTGATCAACGTGGTATTTTTGATGTTGGTCTTCTTTATGGTGGCCGGTCAAATCAAAAAAGCCGATCCGGTGGCCGTTATTCCTCCTACTTCTATTAATGATACCCGTGCAAACAGTGAGCCCAATGCAGTGATTGTGGTGAGCAATGACGAGCTGTATTTGGATGATCAGCCAGTTGTAATGGAAGACATTCAAAGCTTGCTAGAAACCTCATTTAGCGCTGCGGAAAACCAAGCCGATTATTGGGTGCAGGTGAAAGCGGATGGTGGCATCGCCATTGATCAGCTTAGACCTATCTTTAATCAGATACGCTTGGCAGGCTTGGTTAAAGTGAGCTTGGCCACTCAGTTGGAGAGAGAGCAACCATGATAAAAACACATCATTGGTTGTTGGCATCTGCACTGGCAGTATCTGTGCATGGTGTGGCTTTTTACTTGGTCTTCAATGAAGAAGCCGAAGGTGGACAAGCTGCGGGCCAACAGGGTATTGAGTTTGATCTTGGTATGCTAGGCGATATGGGAACCGAGGCAGAAACCAGCGCAGCCCAAGAGGAAGTGGTGGTTGAAGAACCTGTTGAGGTGGAAGAGCCAGAACCGATCGTAGAACCAGAGCCGATCGTAGAGCCAGAACCGGTCGTAGAGCCTGAACCGATTGTAGAGCCAGAGACGATCGTAGAGCCAGAGCCAATCGTAGAACCAGAGCCGATAGTAGAACCAGAACCAGTCATTGAGCCTGAACCAGTCATTGAGCCTGAACCTGTTGAGGTGAAACAAGAATCTCCGGTAGTGATTGAAAAACCAGAGGTTATTATTCCGCCAGAACCAGAACCAGAACCAGAACCAGAACCAGAACCAGAGCCAGAACCAGAACCAGAGCCAGAACCAGAGCCAGAACCAGAGCCAGAGCCAGAGCCAGAACCAAAACCAAAACCTCAGCCAGTAGTTGTCCAAGAACCAGCCCCTGAGCCGGTTGAAAAAGTCGAGGCACCTGTTCAGCCACCTGTGCAAGAGAAGCCCCAAGAAGCTGCGCAAGCGACTCAAAAAGCTTCCACAGGAACCTCCAATGCCAGCACCAGTGGTGGTAATGAAGGCGCTAAAACGGATTACTTTACCAAGCTTGCGGCAGTGCTAGCGCAAAATAAACGTTACCCACGGGCGTCCCGTCGTCGTAATGAAGAGGGTGTGGTAACACTGGCGTTTGTGGTGAACCGTGATGGACAAGTATCGGATGTGGAAATACGCGAGAGCTCAGGTTACAAACGACTTGATAATGCCGTATTGGACATGATCAAACGTGCGACTCCCTTGCCTAAGTTCCCGCCAGATATGGATATGGCCGATCTAAGCATTGTTTTGCCGATCAGTTTTAAGCTTAACTAATCGGCAAAACCAACCGCTCGCCTAGCAAAGTCATGGCCGCTGTTAAGGGGCCTCTTTGCTAGGAAGCAATAACCAGACTTTACCAAAGTGCTTCAATTGGCCTGCGTGAAAGTGGGCATCTTCACCTACCCCTTGATACCAATCAATATGCCCCGCTCCTTTAATGGCACCGCCTTTGTCTTGGGCAAGTAGTAGCTGAAAGCTGTGTCCGATAAGTTGTCCTTGCAGGTCTAGCTTAGGCACTTGCGCGAGCAAAACAGAACCAAGCGGAATGACACTAGGATCCACCGCCGCCGAATACAAAGGGGTTAACGGCACATTGGCAGCGCCTACAGGACGAGTCAGCCCTTCACTAAAAAACAAATAACTTGGGTTGGTTGAGAGGATCTCTCGGTTACGCTCCGGGTGGTCTGCTAACCATTGGCGGATGCTTTGCGCCGAAATGTCTTCACGAGCAATTTCGCCCCGTTCAATCAATTCTTTGCCCAGACTGCGATAGGCATGACCATTAACGCCCCCCCAAGACAGTAACTGCTGTTCGCCGTTTTCGTATTCCACTACCCCAGAGCCTTGCACGTGCAAAAAGAAGTTGTCGACCAAATCTGCGGTATAGGCGATTTCTAACCCTTGACCATCTAACGCCCCTTCAAAATCAATCTCTTCACGGCTTGGGAAAGTGCCGTCAGGCTTGCGCTGACTGGGCTTTCGGTACAGGGGGTATTTGAATGTTTCATCTGCTTGGTGGCGTACTGACAGCACAGGTACATAGTAGCCAGTGATCTGCACATTGCCGCGCTGGTCTTGCCCAGCCAGTTGATAAGCCGTGAGGTTAGGCTGTGTGGCAGGGTTATCTAACCAATCTTGCAATGCTTGGGTGCTGGCCAGTAAGTCCTCTAGGCTCACAGTAAGGTTGCCCAACTGGTACTCTCGCTCGCTGAGCTTATTTAAATACTTTACTTGCTGGGCGAGACCATCTTTAAACACATCATCTGGAACTGGTAAGCCTGGCGGCAGGCTTTCTTTCAAATACAAGGTGTCACGTTTAAGGGCTTGGGTATCACGGCCGTTGTTCTCAAAATCATTCGAGGCGTCAATTTCACGCTGACTGCAGGCGCTTAATACTAATAAAGCCGCTAGGCTTAAACCATGTAGCCAAGGCCGGCTGTTGAGTAAAGAAAAAGAAGGTGAAAATCTGTGTGTCATAACAACAAACCCAGTTTAAAAATCGATAAAAAACAACAAAAAATAAAAAAGTGAGTCGTCAGCTTGCCGATTAATACCCCCTAAATCAAGCGACTTTACAGCATCAATTGCTCGTAGGCTTGGCGTAGGGCAATGAAGGTTTCAGGGTCACCTCCTAAGTCTGGGTGATGCTTTTGTACCAGTTTGCGATAGTGCTGTTTTATTTCGACTTTGCTGGGATTCTCGTGGTCGATGGCGAGGGTTTTAAGGGCCTCTTGCCGGCCAGTTTGATAGCAAGTGCCAAGATAGAAGCTTTCCAATAATCGTGATACTTCTGCCTCATCGGTTTTTTGATACTCCTGCCAGTCCAGATAATAAGCAGCAAGCTTTACATCTGCACTGTTGTCTAATTCTTGCAGCTGCGCCTTGGGTATCACGCTTTTACTCGTCAGCTTAATTTTTAAAGAACTGATTTCAAGGACTAGGTTATCTTCGCGCCATAAGCGACCTTGTAGCTGATATAACGCGTTCATGATCAAGAAATGTTGGCGAAAGAGCTGTAGATTGGCATCGTCGGCCAGTTCATTAAAGGTGGGGTGCTGCTGCTTTAAGGTTTTGAGAATATCAAACTCACTGATGCCATCAGGATGGGCTTTCAGTAGGGTGAGTATTGATGCGACTAAAGGGTTTCTCATTTGGTGCCTTAAATGCGAATATTTAAACCAGTGTAAGCGATTTGGATTTTGATCACCAAATCCATGGTCGCTGATTTTAGTTAGAGGAAGAGATATGTTGTGGATAGTCCTCATCATAGTGTTGGTACTGCTGATTGTCGCGCCGACGTTATGGGTGAAATATACCCTGAAGCGCTATGCTGGCCACAGAGACGATTTACCGGGTACAGGCGGGGAGTTGGCGCAGCATTTGATCAAGCGCTTCGAATTAGATCAAGTGAGTGTGGAGACCACCCAAGAAGGGCGTGACCACTTTGACTTTCAGGCCCATGCGGTGCGTCTCAGCCCAAGTGTATTCAACGGACACTCTCTTACTGCCGTGGCGGTGGCCAGTCACGAAGTCGGCCATGCCTTGGCCCATGAAAGAAATGAAAGCATCGCCAAGTTGAGTCGTCGTTATCGACCCTTATTGATGATCATAGCGAAACTTACCGGGGCATTATTGATTGGCTGGCCACTGATCTCCATGTTGCTGCATTTACCTTATGCGGTGGCGTTGCATGCTTTAGTCGTAGGCTTGTCGGGCTTTTTGGCGGTGCTGGTACAGCTTATTATCTTGCCAGAGGAGTGGGACGCCAGTTTCAATAAAGCGTTACCGATTGTTGCCCAAGGAGAATATGTACCTAAGCAGGATTTGCCAAAAATAAAACGTATTTTAACGGCCTGCGCTTTGACCTATGTGGCGGCGGCCTTGGTTCGCTTGCTCTTCTTCTGGCGTTGGCTGAAACGCTAACCTTCTTGCCCATTCACGACCTCCATTCATCAAAATGACGAATTTGTTACAGAACGCCTATGAAACTGTAACAATTTCGTTTTATGATGGAATATTAACCTTTTGGTTAGTATTAATATTGACCACATCAATCATAGTGTATGGAGAGACATGATGACCCCTTCTATTCTAAGAGGAGCTGCTGTTTTAGCTTCTTCTTTGGCCCTAAGCAGCTTGGCTCAAGCCGCGACCATTGACTTACGCGTCATGGAAACCACAGATATTCACATGAACCTAGTGGATTATGACTACTACGGCGATAAGCAAAGTGATGCAGTGGGGCTTTCACGAGTCGCGACACTGATAAAGGCCGCTCGCGCCGAAGTCAGTAACTCTGTGCTAGTGGATAATGGTGATTTGCTACAGGGTACGCCACTAGGAGATTACGTCGCTAAAGGTCGAGTGCTACGCTACGGAGAAACACATCCAGCGTTTAAAGCCATGAATCTATTAGATTATGATGTGGGGAATATCGGTAACCATGAATTTAACTATGGCTTAGACTTTTTGATGAAAAGCCTAAGTGGGGCAAACTTCCCTTATGTGAACGCCAATGTGTATTTGGACGACGGCGATAAAGACCCTTCAAACGATCAACCTTATTTCCAACCTTACCTGATTAAAGACAAGCAGTTTGTCGATTCCGATGGCAATACGCAAACTGTAAAAATTGGTTATATCGGCTTTGTTCCACCACAAATCATGACTTGGGATAAAGACAACCTAACGGGCAAAGTGGTGGCAAAAGACATTATCGAAACTGCTGAACGCTATGTGCCAGAAATGAAAGCCCAAGGGGCCGATGTGATCATCGCCATTCCCCACAGTGGTATGCAAAATTCCCCTTATATGAAGGGCGAAGAAAACGCGACTTACCATCTCGCCAAAGTGGATGGCATTGATGCCATCTTGTTCGGCCACTCCCATCGCGTCTTCCCTGGGGATAAATCTTTGAATGGACTGGCGGGCGTGGACAACGAAAAAGGCACAGTGTTCGGTAAGTTTGCAACCATGCCGGGCTTTTGGGGCTCTCACCTAGGGGTGATTGATCTAGTGCTAGAAGAAAGCCCACAAGGAGGCTGGCAAGTCGCCGACGGTAAAGCCTCTGTGCGTGCTATTGCCAAGCGTGAAGGGCGTAAAACCATTCCGTTGGTGAAGGCGGATGCCGCCATCAATGATGCCGTAGAAACCGAGCATGAAGGCACCTTGCAATACATGCGTCGTAAAGTGGGTGAGTCCACCGCAGACATTAACAGCTTCTTTGCACTGGTTCAGGATGATCCTTCTATCCAGATCGTGAACAATGCGCAAACTTGGTATGTGCAAAACATTGTTCGTGGCACTTCTTATGAAGGCATGCCTATTTTATCCGCGGGCGCGCCTTTCAAAGCGGGTGGCCGGGGTGGCCCTGAGTATTACACCAATGTCCCTAAGGGTGATATTGCGCTGAAAAATGTTAGCGACTTGTATATCTACCCGAACGATTTAAAAGTTGTGAAGTTGACTGGGGCACAGGTGATTGAATGGCTGGAAGTGGCTGCTGGACAGTTTAACCAGATTGATGGCAATTCTAGCCAAGCACAGGACTTGGTGAATGCGTCTTTCCCAACCTATAACTTTGATGTGATTGATGGTATCGATTATCAAATTAATGTTACCAATCCTGCGCGTTATGATCTAGAAGGTAACTTGGTCAATGCTGACTCCCATCGCATTGAGAAGGTGACTTTTGAAGGTAAGCCTTTGGATAAGGAAGCTGAATTCCTAGTCGCTACCAATAACTACCGTGCTACAGGGGGCGGCCATTTCCCGAACTTATCCGGTGATACCATTGTTATTGATGCCCCAGATAAAAACCGTGATGTGGTGGCGAACTATCTTCTGAGCCAGAAAACCATCAACCCTGAAGCCGATGGCAACTGGAAGTTCGCAAGCTTTGGTAAAGCCAAAGTGCAATTTACTTCCTCTCCTAATGCTAAAGAGCTAGCGCCTAGCAATATGACTTACAAAGCGTTAGACGACAAAGGTTTTGCGATTTTTGAGTTACGTTAATCTTTAGTAAGCTAGACGAAAAAAGCGCCATGATGTAAGTCATGGCGCTTTTTTATTGGGTGTTTTTGAGGCGGCAGTTAGCGTTGCTGGGCGTCGAATTCTGGGTGAATCCACACGGGAGCATTTTCGCTCGCTAGCGCCGGTTTGCCTAAAATAATATCCGCCGCTTTCTCCGCCACCATAATGGTTGGCGCATTTAAGTTACCATTGGTGATGGTTGGGAAAATCGACGAATCGACAACTCTGAGTTGCTTGACGCCTCTCACTTGGCAAGCACTGTCTAATACTGCCATTGGATCGTTGTCAGCACCCATCTTACAGGTACAAGATGGGTGGTAAGCACTTTCTACATTGGCTTTCACCCACTGGTCGATTTCTTCATCAGTTTGAACCTGAGACCCCGGCTGAATCTCTTCGCCGCGATAGTTATCCAAGGGAGACTGTTGCAGGATTTCTCGGGTGAGGCGAATGGTGTCGCGCCAATCTTGCTTATCTTGCTCTGTGCTAATGTAGTTAAACAAGATGCGTGGTTTCGCTCCTGGGTCCGCGGATTCAATCCATAACTTACCACGGCTTTCTGGTTTATTAGGCCCCACATGAACTTGAAAACCATGGCCATCCACTGCGGCTTGACCATCGTAGCGCATGGCGGCAGGCAAGAAATGGTACTGGATATTCGGCCATTTCAAGCCCGCACGTGAACGAATAAAACCACAAGACTCAAAGTGATTGGTTGCTCCCAAGCCGCTCTTGAAGAGTAACCAACGGGCACCAATCAAGCCTTTACTGACCAAACCAAGCTTGCTGTTCAGCGTCACCGGTTGCTTACAAAAGTACTGGAAATAGACTTCAAGGTGATCTTGCAGGTTTTCACCCACGCCCGGTGCGTCAACCACTAAAGGCACACCGGCTTTCTCTAGAACGGCTTTTGGACCTATACCAGAAAGCTGTAGCAGCTGTGGTGAACCCACAGATCCTGCGCTTAAAATGACTTCCTTGCTTGCCAACACAGTTTGAACTTGTGCGTTTTTGCTAAACTCAACGCCCACAGCCTTAGTGCCTTCGAGTAAGACCTTATGAGTCAAAACGCCTGTTTTTAGTGTTAAGTTAGGGCGTTTTAAGGCACGACGTAAATAGGCATTGGAAGTCGAGGCACGGACACCGTCTTTGACCGTCATGTGCATAGGGCCAAAACCTTCTTGGCAATAGCCATTGTAATCATCGGTTTGGCGGTAGCCGGCTTTGACACCCGCATCAATGAAGGCTTGGTAAAGCGGGTTATACGTCATATCGTTGCCATTATTGGTCGATAGAGGACCATTGCCGCCACGATAGGTGTCTTCTCCACCTTTCCAGCTTTCTGCCTTTTTAAAATAGGGCAGACAGCTTTGGTAGTCCCAACCTTGGGCGCCATTTTCTTGCCATTGGTCGAAATCGCAAGCATGACCACGAACGTAAACCATGCCATTAATAGACGAGGATCCACCGAGCACCTTGCCTCTAGGGCAGTGCATTTCACGATTGTCTAAGCCTGGCTCTTTTTCCGTGTGGAATTGCCAAGCGTACTTTTCCGTGTTCATCGGGTATGACAAAGCGGTGGGCATTTGAATAAATACACTTTTATCTGAGCCACCCATTTCCAGCAGTAGTACAGAGTGCTCGCCACTTTCAGTTAAACGATCCGCTAGTACGCAACCTGCAGAGCCCGCCCCGACAATGACATAATCATAGGTCTGTGTTGTCATTCATTGCTCCTGCTTAGTAAGGGTTTTGGACATCGTTTAGATCCACATAAACACTCTTGTTTTGGGTGTAGTGATAGAGGGTTTCAATGCCATTTTCACGGCCAATTCCAGACTCTTTGTAGCCACCCACTGGCATCTCGGCTGGAGATGCACCCCAAGCATTGATCCAACAAATGCCCGCTTGTAGCTGATTGATCACGCGATGAGCACGGGCGAAGTCTTTGGTGAATACTCCAGCGGCCAAGCCATATTTGGTGTCATTGGCGCGCGCGATAACTTCGTCTTCATCACTAAAACTCAACACAGACATAACAGGACCGAAGATTTCATCCTTAACCTGCGGCATATCATCCGTACATTCGGTGAAGACAGTAGGTGCCACAAAAGCGCCTTTGTCTAAACAATTTTCAGTCACCTGATAACCGCCACACAGTAGCTTAGCGCCTGCGGCTTTGGCGGCTTCAATAAAACCTAATACCTTGTGCATGTGGTCTTTAGAAATGAGTGCGCCCACTTGTGTGTCCATGTCCATTGGGTCACCAACTACCATAGCTTGGGTGCGAGTTTTTAGCTCGGCGGTGAAAGCGTCCATGATGTCTTGATGAACAAACACTCGAGTACCATTGGTGCAGACTTCCCCTTGGGTGTAAAAGTTGGCCAGCATTGCCGCTGAAACTGCTTGATCTACCGGCATATCTGGGAAAATAATCATGGGCGATTTACCGCCAAGTTCCATGGTGACCTGCTTTAAAGATTGGGCTGAAGCCGCCATCACTTTTTTACCTGTACCGACTTCTCCGGTGAAGGAAACCTTGTCGATTTGTGGGTGGCTGGTAATCATTTGCCCCGTCCGAGCGTCCCCTTGAACCACATTGAAAACACCGTCTGGTAAGCCTGCTTGAGTGTATATTTCAGCAAGTTTCAGAGCCGTTAGAGGGGTTTCCTCAGAAGGTTTGAAGATCATGGCATTACCTGCAGCGAGGGCAGGACCAGACTTCCAGCAAGCAATTTGAATCGGATAATTCCAAGCGCCTATGCCAGCACAAACACCAAGCGGCTCACGGCGGGTATAAAAGAAATTACCATTACCTAAATCTTGGTATTCCCCTTGGATTTTATTGGTTAAGCCCGCGTAGTATTCAATAACATCGGCACCTGTTTCAATGTCTACACAGATGGCTTCTTGCAGTGGCTTACCCGTATCAAGCACTTCTAGGCGTGCTAGCTCTTCGTTATGTTCACGCAATAAATCCGCTGCTTTTTTAAGAATACGGCCGCGTTCTACAGGGCTCATGGCAGCCCAAACTTTTTGCCCTTGGATAGCAGAAGCTACTGCAGCATCCAGTTCAGCTTGGCCAGCTTGCTCTATGGTAGCGATTACTTCGCCAGTGGCAGGATTGAGGCTGTCAAAAGTTTCCTCACTCGTGGAACCATGATATTGGCCATGAATGTACTGTTGGTGATGTGCCATGATAACCCTCTTTGTGTGTTGCGATAGTTTGCCATTGATGAAAAACGGTTTTATTAAACGCGCATTTAATAAAAACATTGTACACTTTTTGACAGGTGAAACCCAGCCTGCAACAGGCTAAAAACTCTTATGGAGCATAGAGATGTCGTTGATTGGCAAATAACGAGGGAGAAGGCAGGCCTACATTTTAGTCAAATAAGGCCTGCTTAATTAGAGTGGTTTATAGACTAAGGACGCAGTTAGCTTCGTGACTGATTGGGCTGGTGGCATAGCTGTCGGCTTGGTCGTCATTCAGCCATTGGTTTGAGTCGAGCAGGTAACGAAATTGGTATGCTGAGGCTACTGCTAGATTAACCGTGCAGCTAAATAGACCATTTTTTTGTTTTCGCATTGGATGACTGGCAGGATCCCAATCATTGAAATCACCTACCACTGAGATGCTTTTGGCATCGCCAACTAAGTCAGCAGGCAAAGAAAATTTAATTTTGCATTCCGGTTTTGTCTTGAGAAATTTTTTTTCAATCATTTCCTGCTCCTCGGGTAACTCACTTGACGGTTTTAATGGCAAATCCTTCTACGTTCAATGAAGCAAATCCTAAGCCAAAGGTAATAAGTGGTTAATCTGCTGATAAAAATTTCTAAAGTCCTGGATCAATAAGTAGTGCTCAAAGCGAAAAAACTGTTTAACCCTAGTCGAATTGCACCTTTTAATACGCAAAAGGTATGCATTCTGTTATCTCTTGGTGCAGGTAAAAATCGCCACATTTATTATTTCTGTACTAGACTGAAATAATATTCAGCGAAAAATGAGGTGTTGTTATGGACTTACAACTGATCGTTCTTCTCGTGCTAAGTGTCATGCTGTTAATTAAGGTTGTTTACTTAATGGTGGTGAAAAAAGCTCACAAAAAGCCATACCAACCTAAACATCATCACAGTGGCCATGGTCACCATGGCCCTTTCTAAGTGTCTCTAAGCACCACGGTAACGCTTATGTTTCGCTTCTTTGACTTTTTCTAAGTCCACTAGGACTAAGCCGTCAACGCAATAGCCAAAGTCGGCATCGACCCCAAAGTCTAAGAAGCGAACCCCTCCTGCTTCACACAACTCACTGTACTGCTTAAACAAGGTCGGCACGCTAGCACCCACATGACCCAGTTGCTCTTTTAATGCTCTAAAATCTTCTTCGTAGCTTTCTCCTGTAAATAACCCAGCGATCAATTCATTGTGATCTGGATTAATTTGGTAGGGCGTATAAGAACGAGCTAGATGCTCATTGTCGGCATAATATTTTTTGTAAAAGGCCACAATAAGGTCCTTGGCAATTTGCGGGTAGCTGTTGCTTAAGCTCACTGGACCAAACATATAGCGAATATCTGGGTGACGGTTTAAATAGGCGCCAATGCCATACCATAAGTAATCCAGGCTGCGTTTGCCCCAATATTTCGGCTGTACAAAACTACGCCCCAGCTCTATGCCTTGTTCAAAATAGGGTTCCATGTCGCAAGAGTAGCGGAACAGCTCGGCACTGTAGATTTTGTTACTGCTCTTATCTCTCATGTAACGGGCGACTTCCCCTATGCGGTAGGCGCCGACAATTTCTAACTCTTCTTCGTCCCACAAAATAAGATGGCGATAGTACTGATCAAATTTATCTAAATCGGTACGTTCTCCAGTGCCTTCTCCCACTTGTCGAAAGGCTATTTCACGTAGTCGGCCGATTTCCTTCATGGTGACGGAGCTTGGATTGTAATCAAATAGATAAATCTGCTTGTTGTCCTTGGTGCTGCCTAGGTGCTCAGACTGCTTCAACTCGTTTTTAATTAACTGTCGATTCTGTGGATGGTCGACCGTCTTTTCGGTTTTCAGTAAAGGCTTTTTGCCCTTGGCAATGCGGTAAAGGTGGCGCTTAACCAGTTTATTTTTGTCTTTATCTCTAAGTGGTAACTTAGCCAGTTCTTGAATGGGAATGGCTTGACCCACCTGCATTGGAATCTTGCGATTCTTCTGGCGGAACATTTCATTGGCGAGTTGTAGGGTCGACAATGGTCGATACACCAAAGAGCTGGTGTAAAACAGCATGGAGTTACGACCACCAATATGCACAGGTAATAAAGGGCTGTTGGTTTTTTGCGCCAACTTTAGGTAGTTATGATTCCAGCGTTGGTCTTTTACCCCACTTGGGGATAAGCGAGAGACTTCTCCCGCAGGGAAAATGATCACGGCTTCTTCATTGTGAAGGCAGTTCATAATGGCTTTGAGTTGCTGGCGACCCGTTTTGCCACCTATGTTATCTACAGGGAGAACAAGGTTATTTAAGCTGTCGAAACCCATCAATAAATCGTTGCCGACAATTTTGACATCTGGACGTATCTCGCCAACCAAACGCAATAAAGCTAGGCCATCCAGTGCGCCTAAAGGGTGGTTAGCAATGATCATCACGCGGCCACTGGCGGGAATGTTACGTCTGTCTATCTGACTGACCTGATAACTAAAGTTGAAGTGATCAAGAACTCGATCTATGAATTCAAAGCCAATGCAGTCGCTGTTTTGTTCTAAAAACTCATTCACCTCGCTTTCATGAAATAAGCGCTTTAAAACACTTAAAGTTGGGCGAGTAATAATGGGACTTTTATCAAAAAACTGCGGTGATTTACTGGCAATCAATTGTTCAACTTGTATCACAATAGGGCTCCGCTAGGGTTCATAGACTTGTTCTTTATGACCTCAGATTAGAGTGTATTCATGACATTAAAGTGACAGTGGTGTGTCTGATTGATGACGGCTGAGTAAGCAATTTATGACATTCCATCGTTTGAATTCGCCGTTGAAAAGAAAATTTAAGGATTGTTTTGTGCACATATTGACATTTTGCAAGCGCTTGCATTAATGTGTTGATGTCGTTAAATCAACTAAAGGAAGAATAAAAATAATGAAACTTCAACTCTCAAATGCGCCTTGTTCCTGGGGAATAGAATTTGCCGATAACCCTGATAATCCACCATGGCAAACCGTGCTAAATGAAATATCTCAGGCAGGATATAAGGCAACAGAGCTGGGGCCTTTAGGCTATCTGCCCACCGATAGCCAAGTTTTGGCTGCAAAATTAGAAGAGAATGGCCTAGGGCTGATCGCTGGAACTATCTTTAAGCATCTGCATAAAGCAGAGCAACGAGATGCCATCCTTCAATATACCCATGACACCTGTAAGCTATTACAGGCTCAGAATGCAAAATATATGGTTGTCATTGATCATGTATCTTCACCGCGTACAGACCAAGCGGGTCAGGTTGAGACAGCTTATCGCTTACCAGATGAGCAATGGCAAGAGATGATGACCACAATTACTGAGCTATCCCTGATCTGCCGAGAATATAACATCACCCCTGTTATTCATCCCCATGCAGGTAGTTTCATCGAATACCGTGATGAAATTGACCGCGCCATGCAAGATCTAGACAGTGATTTAGTTAAGCTTTGTATTGATACGGGCCATTGCCGATACGCAAGTATTGACCCTGCTGAGCTGATTGAAACCTATCAAGATCGTGTTGAATACATTCACTTCAAAGATATTAATGAAGCCGTACTTGCGCATACCGTAGCGAATAATGTGGATTTCTATAAAGCCATTGGTAATGGTGTCTTTTGTCCATTAGGCCAAGGCTGTGTTGATTTTAATGCTGTGCGTTCAACATTAGAAAGAATCCAATACGAAGGCTGGATTACCGTTGAGCAAGACGTTGACCCTGCAGCCAAAGATAACAGCTCATTAGAAAATGCCCAGTTGAGTTTGCAATTTATTGAACAAAAGTTTTTGCAATAAGTTGCCAATATAAATTGGTGAATCAATGAGTTAAAGCGCCTTCTGCTACTTATTAAGTGGTGGGTTGCGCTTTTCTTTTATATTTCATACCACAGACCATTAAGTGGTATGAGCTAGGGGGATACTATGATTGCAAATCCAGTAATTGATGCATTGGGAAGAAAGCTACGCTTGGGTGTCATTGGAGGAGGGCCTGGCTCCTTTATCGGCATTGTGCATCGGGGCGCAGCTTGTTTAGAAGAATATTATGAAGTCGTGGCTGGGGTCTTTTCGTCAAAGCCTGAAACGTCATTGCAAAGTGCCCAACAGCTAGGCATAGCAAGAGGCTATGCCACTCCTGAAGAAATGATCTTAGCAGAAGCTGCTCGTGAAGATAGGGTCGATGTCATAGCCATTATGACCCCTAACAATAGTCACTATGAAATCGCTTGTTTAGCAATAAAACATGGGTTTCATATTATGTGTGAAAAGCCTCTAACTAATCATTTAGATGAGGCGATGGACCTGGTTGAAAAAGTACAGGCTAGTGGCTTGGAATGCTGTGTTGCTTATGCCTACTCAGGTTTTCCTATGGTTAGGGAAGCAAAGGCTATTATTGCCGCCGGTGAACTGGGCGAAATCCGCATGGTGCAATGTGATTATGTGCAAGGGCATCTTGCAGAACTGACTGAGAGCGAGCGCCTTTGTAAGAACTGGCATATGGACCCAGAGATAGCGGGACCTTCTTTGATCTTAGGAGACATAGGGACACATTGTTACCATCTGGCTGCGTTTGTTACAGGTATGGAGCCTAGTGAAATTAGTGCGGATCTTGCGACGGTTGTGCCCGGTCGGGAGGCAGATGATTACACGGGGATTCTAAGCCGTTATGACAACAATGCTCGGGGCTCGTTCTTTATTACTCAAGCTGCCGCGGGAGCAGATCACGGTTTATATCTGAGAATATACGGTAGTAAAGGTGGCCTAGAGTGGCATCAGGAGCAGCCGAATCAGTTAATGGTTAGAAGCCTTGAGCAGCCTACCAAAATATTGCAAAAAGGTGGCTTAGGACTGCATGAAGCGGCAAATCGCGTATCGCGTATTGCGATTGGTCATCCGGAAGGTTACCGAGAAGCATTTGCTAATCTCTATACCGACTTGGCAGAGGTTATTATTGCCCAGCATACTCAAATTGAAGCCAATCCATTAGCGCGTTACTTTCCGAGTATTGAGGAGGGGGCACGAGGCGTGAAATTTGTTCAGGCTGCTGTGGCATCTCATCAAGCCAATGGTCAATGGATGAAGCTAGATTAGCCATTGTGTTAAAGCAGCAGTAAACGAAGGTGGTTACTGCTGTTTTAATGTCCCACGCAAGACTACTTGGCAAGGTAGTAAGCGCTTTTCTGTATCCAGTTGGGGCTGCTCAATGCGGTTTATAATAATATCCACAGCCGCGTCGACCATCGCCTTGATGGGTTGTTGTATGGTGGTGAGGTTATAAGCCCCCCAAGAGGCCATAGACATATCATTAAAACCAAGTACGCCAATATCATCTGGACACTTTTTACCAAGCTCGCGAGCCGTATCTAGCGTGGCAATCGCCAGAATGTCATCACCGCAAAAAATAGCCTCTATTTCAGGGTTGTCCTTCAGCAGCTTTAGCGATTGTTTTCGAGCAGATTCGTAGGAGTAAACCTCACAATGTTCGACTGCTGCAAGCTCTAGATCGTGCTGTTTAAGCGTTTCAACAATACTTTGTTTACGATCTATCGTGGTGGTGGCATTGATAGGGCCACCTAAAAAGGCGATCTTTCGATAGCCATGGTCTAGCAATAATTGCACTCCCATCTCGCCACCATGATAGTTGTCTGCCGTGACGATATTGATAGGGCCTTGAATATTTTCACGACCAAACATGATGGCCGCTGGAAGTTTCGCCTTCGCACAAACCTCTGCAAAAATGGAAGGTAATACAGACGAAAGGAAGAGCACACCATCGACTCGGTATTGCAATAATCGATCAAGTACATCTTCAGGTTTGGACTCAGAGGCAAGGTTTTCGACTAAGGAGCGGTAATTTCGCGATTGAAGCTCCTTGGTTATCAAATCAAGTACTTCTATAAACATGGGGTTTTCGAAGTTGCTAGAAATCACACCAATTAGGCGCGTCCTATTGGTCATCAGAGACTGTGCCAAAATATTCGTTTTGTAGCCAAGTTCATTGGCCGCAACTTCGATTTTCGCACGGGTTTTTGCGGAGACACTAGCACCCGGTGTAAAAGCCCTTGAAACCGCAGATAGAGAAACGCCAGCTTTGTCGGCCACTTCTTTTTGGGTTATGTGTTTATAGCGGTTATTGTTCATACTTTACCTTATGTTGGCTTTATCTAGCCTATATCACTGCGTCCTTGTTTAAATTGTCATAGGGTATTAATAATACGTTTCTTATCTGGTTTTGGCTATTTATTCGACGGTTTTGGCTATATTTTCATCGCCCTAATGACAGAGTTTAAGTACTGATGATTCAGCTTAGCGTCTAATAAAGTGCGATCAGAGTGCGGATCACACTCTTGCTCTATAGTTGACCAACCTTGAAATCCAGTTTCTTGTAGTGTTTCAAAGAGTGTGTCAAATCGACACAAACCAGTACCAAGATTGCAAAATAAGCCCTGACTTATCGCGTCGTAAAAATTAATTCTATTAGCAATCACGTAGTCTTTTACCTTAGGGTTGATGTCTTTAAAGTGTAGATAATGAGTTCTATTTTGGTATTTTTTATAGAAATCTATCGGGTCAAAGCCTGCATATAGGCAATGTCCAGTATCAATGCATAAGGATAAATATTTTTCGTCGATCATTTCTAAGGCGCTTTCAATTTCGTCTTGGTACTCTATAAACCCTGCTGCATGGCCATGTAATGCAATATCTAACCCATACTCTTCTTGGCCAATCTTAGCGATTGTTTCCACACGACTTATCATGCTTTGCCAGTCGCTTTTATCTAATCTCCTAGCCTCATCAGGGAGACCGGCCGTTAAGGCTCTTTCTGATGCAATAGAGTCAATTAAGACACCTGTTTTTGCTCCGTGTGCGGATAACGCAGAAAAAGTTCTGTGGGCGCCATCCAACACATTATCCCAAGCGCTTTTATCGTGAAACGGGCGGAATACAACACCTGCCGTCAGGGTTAAATCTCGCTTAGATAGGGCTTCTCCAAGAATTTCAGGGTTCTCTGGGAAGTAACCCACTGGGCCAAGCTCTATGCCTTTGTAACCTGCTAGCTGACATTCATCTAAGACTTTTTCCCAATGGGGGTTGCTGGTGGCGTCGGGCATTTCTACGCCCCAAGAACAGGGAGCATTACCTAGTTTTAACTGCATATTCGTCTCTTTTTATTTTTGATTGATGCGCTATTTGTTCCTGATAATAAGTTAAGATTATTTTATTGCAAGCGCTTGCAATAAAATAATCTTGTTGCTAGTCTGCTTAGCAAGTGATCATCAGATAGACGTTATGGCGGTCACTTACTGATTCTTATTACTCAACTAAAAACAATAAAAGGGTGAGATGAAAATGATTAAAAAAACGCTACTTGCGGCGTCAATTCTGTGCTCCGCTTCAAACTTTGCATTAGCTGATAACATGGTTATTGGGGCTCCAATGCCATCGTTTGCCGACAAATGGCTAAGCTATTTGTTTGAAGGTATTAGTGAGTTTGATGTAAATCATGCAGATGTAGACATAAAATTAACGGATGCCAATGAAGACCCAAGCAAGATGCTTAACGACGTAGACAACTTTATTGATGCTGAGGTGTCAGCACTGTTAGTTGTTCCTACTGATGTTGCAATTGTTAAACCCATCGCCAAGAAAGCCAATCGCGCCGGTATCCCGCTGGTAATCGTCAACCGCCTCCCTAATGAAAGTACCATGAAAAATGTTGATGCTTATGTGGGTTCTGAGTCCATTCAAGCAGGCATTATTCAAGCGCAAAGTATTGTTGGCATGCTAGATGGCAAGCCTGGCAATGTGGCGATTCTGATGGGTGTATTGGGGCATGAAGCTCAAATCAACCGTACAGAAGGTAATAAGCAAGTATTCTCGCAACATCCAAATATCAAAATTATTGCAGAGCAAGAAGGTCGTTGGGATAGAGCTAAAGCATTGCAAATCACCGAAGACTGGCTGCAAGCCCACCCTGAAATTAACGTTATTGTTGCTAACAACGATGAAATGGCGATTGGAGCCTTGTTGGCCGCTAAAAAAGCGGGCCTAACCGATGCTGATCTTATCATTTCTGGTGTTGATGCTACCCCTGATGCATTGGAATACCTAGGCGCTGGTTTGGATTCAACGGTTTTCCAAAGTGCTAAAGGCCAAGGTTATGGCGGAGCTGAAATTGCTTACCAGCTAGGCAAAGGCGAGAAAGTTGAAAAAATGAACTGGATCGACTTTGAGTTAGTAAAAGAAGACCAGAAAGCCGAGTACCTCTCTAAATATTAAAGCAGGACTAATGTTTGTTCAGCAGTGCGCATATGTGGAAGCGCACTGCTGAGCAGCGAGTCTAAAAAGGCGTATTGGCATAAAGCAACTAAGCGCACGGTATTGCAAAACTTAGTTGAAGCCAGACTAAAAAGGACGCTGAGAGAAGTGCTCAAACCCCGATATTACGCTGGTGCGAGTCAATTTTCTCAAAATTTAAACCACTAATAAAAACAACAACGCTTATGACTAACTCAGATTGCATATTAGAAATGGTCAATGTAAGTAAAACCTTTCCAGGTGTGAAGGCTTTGGATCAGGTTAACTTATCAATCAAAAAGGGCAGCATACACGCACTCATGGGGGAAAATGGTGCGGGTAAGTCAACGTTAATGAAAATCCTATATGGCTTGTATACACCTGATGCTGGAGGGGAGATCTTCTTTGACGGTAAGCCATTTTTACCTAAAGCACCGATCGATGCTATTCACTCTGGACTGGCCATGGTTCCTCAAGAAATCAGTCCATCTGCAAACTTATCCGTTGCCGCTAACTTTTATCTGGGCCGCGAAATCAAAAAAGGTTTGTTGATGGATCAAGAGGCCATGAACAAACAAACCAACACCATTCTTCAAGAGCTGGGGATTCCAATGAGTGTTGAGACACTCATGCAGGATGTATCTGTTGCTAAGGCTCAATTACTTGCCATTGCGACGGCAGTGTCTTACGACGCTCAGCTGATCATCATGGATGAGCCAACTACAGCCTTGACTGAGTCAGAGGTTCACCAGCTTTATCGTATCGTCAAAAAAGTCCAACAGCGGGGCATCGCCATTATCTATATCTCTCACAAATTAGGAGAGGTATTTGAACTATCTGATGAAGTCTCGGTGATTCGTGACGGCCAATACATAGGCACGAAAAAAACCACTGAGATCAGTAAAGAAGAGCTAATCAATATGATGGTTGGCCGTGAAATGGATGAAATGTTTCAGCGTGAAGATGTAGAGATTGGCGAGACGCTACTTGATGTTCGTAACCTGAGCTTAGCGGGTAAGTTCGAAGACATTAATTTTACCGTACGTAAGGGGGAAATATTTGGTATCGCTGGGCTTGTAGGAGCTGGTCGCAGTGAAGTGGTAGAAGCGCTTTTTGGCTATAAAGCTGCTCAAAGTGGCGAAATCCGTTTGCACGGAGAAAAGATTGAAATCCATAAACCCGCAGATGCGATTAAACATCGTATTGGCTTTGTTACCGAGGACCGTAAGTTAACTGGCCTCATGCTGAATATGAGCGTGACAGACAACATGATCATGCCGGAACTCTTACCTTACGAAAAACACCACCTTATCTCTGAAGAGTTAGCCCGTGATGTGGCGAACAAAATGAAAGAGCAGTTGCGCATCAAAACGCCAACAGTAGAAACCATCATTGGCAACCTATCGGGAGGTAATCAGCAAAAAGTACTCATTGCTCGATGGTTGCTGTTAGAGCCTGAAATTCTCATTTTGGACGAACCCACTAAAGGGATTGATATAGGTGCTAAGGCGGAGATCTATAAGTTGATTGTTGAGTTAGCACGCTTAGGCAAAGCCATCATCATCGTCTCTTCCGAAATGCTAGAGCTGTTGTCACTGAGTGATCGCATCATGGTGATGTCGGAAGGTCATGAAGTCGGCATTGTTGACAGGGCTGAAGCGACACAAGAATTGATTTTAGAAATGGCGGCCGGTGGCGATGTGCCATCACAACAACAAGAAGAAACTGACATCGCGTCTGAATTTAAGACTCAAGGGGTTGCATAATGGTTAAGGAAGTTAGTGCGAACGCGCGCAAAATTCATTACACAGAAATTTTGAATAAGTACGGCATGCTACTCATTCTAATTTTATTGTTTTCAGTCCTATCGCTAAAAATTGAAGGCTTTGCCTCGCTAAGGAACATATTCAGTATCCTAGAGCAGGTGTCCATGTTTGGCATCATCGCAATAGGGGTGACCTTTGCCATAGTCACAGGGGGTATCGATTTATCCTCTGGTGCTGTGGTTGCTCTGGCTTCTGTTGTCGGGGCATCTATTGTGACGGGCACAGAAGGTTATGGCATGACCATATTTGCCTTTGGCGCTGCCATGTTTGTGGGCAGTATCTGTGGTTTGATCAATGGCTCTATCACCGCATATGGCCGTATACCTCCCTTTATTGCCACTCTGGGCATGATGACAATGGCCCGTGGTGTGGCTCAGCTGGTCAGTAATGGCCGTCCAGTTGACGCAAGTTCTGATGCCTTTACTTCCATCGGTGATGGTTCCGTCTTCGGTGTACCAGGGCTTGTCATCATTTACATTGGTGTGGCCTTTATTTGTCACATCATGATGAGTCGTATGAGTTTTGGGCGCCATGTATTTGCCATTGGCGGTAACGTCAATACCGCAAAAATTTGTGGTGTAAATGTCGAGATTACCCTTCTTAAAGTCTACATCTTAGCAGGTGCTTTAGCTGGCCTAGCAGGGGCTATGCTGACGTCACGAGCGTATGCGGGTAACCCTACGTTCGGCAACATGTGGGAGTTGGATGCCATTGCCGCAGCGGTTATTGGCGGGACTTCGCTTGCTGGTGGTGTGGGTTCAGTACCCATGTGTATCGTTGGTGCCCTAATCATCGGGGTGATGAACAAAGGCTTGAATATGATGGGCGTTGATCCTTATTGGCAGCAAATCATTAAGGGCATGATCATCATTGGTGCGGTACTGCTTGATGCGCAAAAACGCAAAAAAGCGTAATCCATTGTTTTCCATTACCCAGTTAATTTAAGAATAAGAAGAGACGTATTATGAAAACAGTTCGCCTTACTGTAGCGGAAGCCTTGGTCAAATACTTAGTGGCTCAAAAAATTGAAGTCAAAGGCCAAGTTGAGCCTCTATTCGGATGCTCGTTTGCTATTTTTGGTCATGGCAATGTAACTTGCCTTGGCCAGCAGCTAAAAAATGTTGAAGACCAACTGCCCACTTGGCGTGGCCAGAATGAACAGTCTATGGCAATGGCCGCTGTCGCCTATGCCAAGGCGAATAACCGTCAACGTATCGGTATCGCTACAACGTCCATTGGTCCTGGTGCTACTAATATGGTGACCGCTGCAGGTATTGCTCATACTAACCGCCTGCCTTTGTTGATGATTTCTGGTGATGCCTACACCAGTCGTTTGCCTGACCCAGTTTTACAGCAAACAGAACATTTTCATTCTCCTTCCATTACGGCCAACGATACCTTTAAAGCGGTGACTCGTTACTGGGATCGAATTGTTCATCCTGCACAGTTGATGCAAACCTTGCCTCAGGCTTTGGACACAATGTTGGACCCAGCAGACTGTGGGCCTGTCTTCCTGGGGTTGCCGCAGGATGTTCAGGGGATGGCCTATGATTATCCAGCCCGTTTCTTTGAAGAAAAAGTGCATCGTATCCGCCGCCCACAACCTGAGACACAAGATATAGAAGCGGTTGCTGAACTGCTTCGAGGTGCTAAACGTCCTCTAATTATCAGTGGTGGAGGTGTGCATTACTCAGGTGCGAATGCTGAGTTGGCGGACTTTATCGAGCGCCACCAGATTCCAACCATAGAAACCATTGCGGGGCGTGCTGCGTTACTGCAAAGCCATCCTTTAAATGGTGGACCAGTGGGCGCGACAGGTTCAGATTCGGCTAACTATCTCGCTGCACAAGCGGATGTGGTACTGGCCATTGGCACACGCTTACAAGATTTCACCACGGGATCTTGGTCCATTTTCAGAAACCCCGATTTAAAAATTATCAGTATTAATGTTGGACGCAGTGATGCCATTAAGCATCTTGCTATGCCTGTGATTGCGGATGCTAAGGACAGCCTTGTTCAGCTAGATGCTCAACTCGGTGATTGGCAAGCTAGTCAGGCGTGGGCTCAACAAGCACAACAACAAGCCCAAAAGTGGAAAGATTTATGTGCTCAGCGTGCCCATGTGGAAGGGGATGAAATGGCCTCTTACGCGCAAGTTATTGGTGCGGTGAACCGCTTAATTGAGCCTGGGGATTCGGTGTTAACAGCTGCAGGTGGCTTGCCAGCAGAACTGAACATGAATTGGCAGAGTAAGCAGGTGGGTAAATTCGACATTGAGTTTGGCTTCTCCTGTATGGGGTATGAAATTGCGGGGGGCTGGGGCGCTAAGATCGCCAATCCAGATAACGATGTGGTGGTGTTAGTTGGGGACGGTTCTTACATGATCCTCAACTCAGATATCTATAGCTCAGTTCTTACTGGCCACAAGATGATCATAGTCGTTTGTGATAACGCAGGTTTTGCCGTGATCAACAAACTGCAAAACAACACAGGTAATGACTCCTTCAATAACCTATTAGCGGATTGCCGTCGCCCTGATGGCGAGTTGGCTCGGGTAGATTTTGCCATGCATGCACGAGCGCAAGGGGCGAACAGTGAGAAGGTCGCCAATATGCAGGAGTTTGATCAAGCATTTGCCAGAGCCAAAGCGGCGGATAAGACCTCCGTGATTGTGGTGGATATTGATCCGACTAAATGGTCCAGCTGTGACTGCTGGTGGGAAGTTGGTCTACCTGAAATTACTCGTAATGAAAAAGTTGAAAAAGCCGTACAAAACTTTAATCAAGGCCGAGCTCATCAGCGCCGCGGCATATAAGGAGTCGAACAATGTTTAATGAAGAAACGCGTTCTCAAGCGGCGATTCGCTGGGCCATGGTGGGTGGTGGTCGTGGTAGTCAGATTGGCTACGCTCATCGTGCCAGTGCTACTCGTGATGGCCACTTTAATCTTGTGGCAGGAGCGTTCGATATTGATGCTCAGCGCTGTAAGGACTTTGGGGTGAACTTAGGGTTAGCAGAAGACCGCTGTTATCCAGATTATCAAAGCATGTTCGATGCCGAGGCGCTACGTGAAGATGGTATCCAAGCGGTTTCTATCGCCACGCCTAATGGCACTCACTATGCCATTTCGAAAGCTGCTTTAGAGTCTGGTCTACATGTGGTTTGTGAAAAGCCCGTTACCTTTACGGTTGCGGAAGCCGAAGACCTAAAACGAATTGCTCAGCAAAAAGGCCGTATTTTTGGTGTCATGTATGGCTACACAGGTTTTCCAATGATTCATCAAGCGCGGGAAATGATCCAGCGTGGTGAAATCGGTGATGTCCGTGTCATTAATATGCAGTTTGCCCATGGCTTCCATTCGCAAGAAGTTGAGAAAAATGATCCCGGTGCTAAATGGCGCATGAACCCAGAAGTCTCTGGACCCACTTATGTGTTGGGAGACATAGGTACTCATGCCTTTTATTTAGCGCAACTGATGACAGGTCTCGATGTTGAGAAGCTTTGCTGTACACGACAAAGCTTTGTGAAATCCCGCACGCCTCTGGAAGATAATGCTCATGTGATGATGCAGTTCGCCAATGGTGCCGTAGGTACCTTATGGGCCAGTGGCGTGAACGCAGGCTCTATGCATCAGCAAAAGATTCGTATTGTCGGAGAAAAAGCCAGCTTGGAGTGGTGGGATGAGCGTCCTAATCAATTGAGCTACGAAGTACAAGGCCAGCCAGCACAAGTGCTCGAACGTGGTATGGGCTATTTGCATAACGACGTTGAAGGCGTGGCCTGTAATCGTATTGGTGGTGGCCATGCGGAAGGCTTCTTTGAGTCTTGGGCAAACCTCTATAGTCGCTACGCAACGGTGATGAGAGCGGCAGACCGACAAGATCAGCAAACCATTGATGAGACATGGTTCCCAGATATCGATGCGGGCATCGAAGGCGTTCGATTATTGGAACGTTGTGTTGAGTCCGCCGATAACGACGCGAAATGGGTGGCATACCATGACTAGCTTACATTTCCCGACAGACCGCTCATTGGATGTTGTTTGCTTGGGGCGTGCCGGAGTGGATTTATACGCCCGTGAGGAAAACCTCGATATGAGTGATGTATCTGGCTTCGATAAATTTGTCGGTGGCTCACCGGCGAATATCGCGGTGGCACTCACCCGACTGGGGGCCAAAGCGGGACTCATCAGCTGTGTGTCCGATGACAGCCTTGGTCACTATGTTTGTGATTATTTGCGTCAAGCGGGTGTCGATCTACAAGGTATGGTGATGGACCATTCGGGTTCAAGAACCAGTCTTGCTGTGACCGAAATGAAAGCACAAGACTGCCAAGTAGTGATTTATCGAAATCATGCCGCGGACCTTACTCTATCAATTGAGCAGGTCGATAAAGACTATATCCGCCAAGCCAAAATATTACTTGTTTCTGGTACCGCTTTATCGACTAGCCCTTCTAGGGAAGCGGCGATAGCAGCGATGCGTTATGCCCGAGAAAGTAATACCAAGGTGATCTTAGACATTGATTATCGTGCCTATTCTTGGCGCTGCCCTGAAGACTCATCACTTTATTACCAACTAGCGGCCAGTTTGTCGGATGTGGTGATAGGTAATCGTGAAGAGTTCGATGTACTGGAGTTGCTCGACAAGGACGATGCGCCTCAGAACGATGATGCAACAGCACAGCGCTGTCTTAAAGATGCGACGCAAGTGGTCATTATCAAAGCCGGTGAATTGGGTTCAAAAGTCTACACCAGAGATGGGGAGCACTTTGCGCAGGGAATCTTCCCAGTGGAAGTCAAAAAGCCCTTTGGGGCGGGTGACTCCTTTGCCGGGGCGTTTATGTATTTTCTTCTGCAGGGGGCCAGCTTGCAAGAAAGCGTCAAGATGGGCTCTGCCTCGGCGGCGATCAATGTATCCCGTAAAAGCTGTACTGAAGCCATGGCGACTAAGCAAGAACTGTTCACTTTTCTTGAGGCTTACAACTCTTAAAGCACATAACAATCATTGCTCTTAGTGCTGTGGCGCTATCAGCAAAGTTTTAGATTCCATTAAAAAAGGATAGGGAAAGATTATGGGTAAACATATTCCAGCATACGACAATAAGAACCAAGCGATTATTGATGTTAACGATGATACGACACCACTGATTTATTTTAACCAGGTGTTTTTGCAAAAGGGTGAAAGTCATCAGTATCAGCTGGCGGATTATGAAAGCGCAGTAGTTCTTGCTGGTGGTACTTGTACTGTGACGGTGGACGGCAAAGAGTTCCCTAACATTGGTGTCAGAAAACACGTTTGGGACGGTGATCCAGCAGCCGTATATGCGCCGGTAAATGCTGTGGTCAAGGTGACTTGTACTTCAGAAAATGCCGATGTGATGATCGCTGGTGGTCGTTATGAAGAGACCTTAGAGCCATTTGAAGTGAAACCTGAAGATGCTGACAAGGTGCAATACGGCAGTGACGACACCAAGACGCACCGCAAAATTAAGCACATTCTTGGGCAGAAAAACGCGCCGCAAAGGGGCCGCTTATTAGTCAGTGAGCTTTTCACTGTGGGTGCGGGTGGCTGGTCAGGTTTCCCTGCTCATAAACATGACACTGAGCGTGGTTCAAACGAAACACGTTATGAAGAAGTTTATCAATTCCGCTTTAACCCAGATCAAGGGTTTGGGGCGCAATTCTTATATGAGCACGAAGATGATATTGGTCCGGTTTACCATATTAAAAACCGTAGTGTGATCGCCATCGATAAGGGCTACCACCCTTGCGTCGCGGCACCTGGCTATGAAATGTATTACTTCACTATCATAGTTGGAGCGCATTCTAAGTCACTTATTCAACACTTTGATCCTCACCATGAATATCAGGTGCATACCATTCCTGGCATTAAGGACATGATCAACAAATTTAAATAACGGAGTGTGACCATGCTAGTTTCCTTAAATGACATTCTGCCTGATGCCGCTAATTCTGATTACGCGATACCTTGCTGTAATGTATTTGGTTATGAGGAAGGTCGTGCCATCGTGGCGGCGGCAGAAGCGTTGAAAAGCCCAATCATTTTGGCTGCCAATAAAGATATGGTGGACTTCATGGGCGTTGAGGCAGTGGCGAATATGCTGTTGTCCTTAGCTAAGCAAAGCAGTACTCAAGTCTGCGTACACTTAGATCACACTTATGATGAGGCGATTGTTTATCGCGCCATACACCATGGTTTTTCATCGGTAATGTTTGATGGTTCTCAATTACCATTGGAAGAAAACATCGCTCGAACTAAACAGGTAGCTCAGGTAGCTCATGCTATGGGCGTCAGTGTGGAAGGTGAGATTGGTTCTGTTGCCTATAAAGAGGGACGGGACCATATAAAATCGATTAAAACGTCGCCAGACGACGCTTATCGGTACGCTACGGAAAGTGGACTGGATGCTATGGCGATTGCCATCGGTAATGTTCATCGCTTAACGACCCCAGACTCAGTGATTGATTATGAGTTGTTGGATGCTATTAAAACCCGAGTAACCAATCTTCCGTTAGTGATTCATGGCACCACGGGGATTAAAGAAGTAGACATTAAGCAGCTTAAGCAGACGCGAGTCGCAAAGTTTAATATCGGTACGTCTTTGCGAATGGCCATGGGATCTAACTTACGCCGTTTAATGAATGAAGAGCCAGATAAGTTCGACAAAATGTATTTTATGCAAAAAGCCATGCCGTTTGTGCAGCAAGAGGCGGAGCGGATTATTCAGTTGCTCAGGTAATTCGTCCCTATTAGCCCCTTTTAAGGGGCATTTTTTTCGATTGATAAAAATAATAAAAGGAGTTCAAAATGGTGAATTTAGCACTGTTTGGCGCGGGTCGTATCGGTCAAATACATGCGGCTAACGTGGCGTTGAATGCAGATTGTAATCTACTTTATGTGGTCGATGTGAATGCTGAGGTAGCTCAGCAAACCGCAGATAAATACGCTGCCAAGGTGGCAACTCTGGATACTGTCTTTGCCGACGAAGCGGTCGATGCCGTATTGATCTGCAGTATTACTGAAACCCATGCGGACTTAATTGAACGAGCTGCACTCGCTGGCAAAGCCATTTTCTGTGAAAAGCCTGTAGACCTCTCAATTGATAGAGTGAATGCTTGTTTAGCGTTAGTAAAAGAGCATCAAGTCCCACTTATGATGGCGTTTAACCGCCGCTTTGATCCTAATTTTGCCCATTTGAAAAATGTGCTCGACTCAGGACAGGTCGGTGACATTGAAATGTTGACCATCTCTTCTCGTGACCCTTCTGCGCCGCCTGCCAGTTATATCAAAAGCTCCGGTGGATTATTTCGTGATATGACGATTCATGACTTCGATGTCGCAAGATGGTTGCTAGGTGAGGAGCCTATTTCTCTTTATGCCAGTGCCTCAGCACTCACTGAAGATTATGTGAAAGAGTGTGGTGATGTAGATACCGCGATTATTACTCTAACCTGTAAAAGTGGAAAAATGGCGGTGATCACTAACAGCCGTCGAGCGACTTATGGCTATGATCAGCGCGTCGAAGTGCACGCCAGTGGTGGTATGTTAAGTATAAATAATGTGCCTGAAAGTACATTGTCTATCGCTAATCAACAAGGCGTGAGCTCTCAAAAGCCAATGGCTTTCTTCCTTGAACGCTATGCTGCAGCCTATCGCCATGAGTTGGATGCCTTTATTCAAGGGATTGTATCGGGTGAGGTAAATTATCCGAGTGGGGATGATGGGCGTAAGGCGTTACTTATGGCCGATGCGGCAGTGAAGTCTTTGCAAACCGGCGAAGTACAGCCGTTGAATCTCACGGCAGAATAACTTAACCAAAACAAAAAAAGTGGCCTGCGGGCCACTTTTTTTGTTTATGATGAAAGTTACCCCACCAACCGCCTAACACTTTGGCCGCTGGTGGTTTGGCATCATTTCATGGTTGGCATGGAAAACTCAGCGCCGGCCCTTAAGCCCGTTGGCCAGCGAGCCGTAACGGTTTTCATACGAGTATAAAAACGCACACCATCTGGCCCATGCATATGCAATGGGCCAAACAATGAACGTTTCCAACCACCAAAGCTATGAAATGCCATAGGCACAGGTATTGGCAAATTGACGCCAACCATACCCACTTGCACGTTTTCACAAAATTGACGAGCGGTATCGCCATCACGGGTAAAGATTGCTGTACCGTTACCGTATTCGTGCTCATTAATCATGGTGAGAGCTTGTTGATAAGACTCTGCTCGCACCACACATAATACTGGGCCAAAGATTTCCTCTTGGTAAATGCGCATGCCGGGTGTGACATGATCGAATAAACTTGCTCCCACAAAGTAGCCGTGTTCGTGGCCAGGGTATACAAAATCTCGCCCATCACGGATAAGGCTGGCTCCTTCTTGCTGCCCTAAAGTAATGTAGTCTTTGATTTTCGCGCAATGTTGCTCAGAGATAACTGGCCCCATGTGAGCTTCTTCTGTTAAGCCTAACCCCGGCCCAACTCTTAGTTGGTCGATTTCATCTGCTAGCTGACCGACGAGCCGATCCGCGACCTCATCGCCAACACACACAGCAACAGATATCGCCATGCAACGCTCCCCTGCAGAGCCGTAAGCTGCGCCGATTAAGGAAGCAACGACTTGATCAGGGTCTGCATCTGGCATTACCAACATGTGGTTTTTGGCACCACCTAAGGCTTGTACACGTTTACCATGGGCGGAGGCGGTAGCATAAATGTACTCGGCAATGGGGGTGGAACCAACAAAACTGACGGCTTGAACTCGCTCATCGGTTAACAACACATCAACGGCCTCTTTATCGCCATTAACTATGTTAAATACACCATCAGGCAGGCCTGCTTCAGTGAGAAGCTCAGCTAACCTTAGTGGTACAGAAGGATCTTTCTCGGAAGGCTTCATGACAAAGGTATTGCCACAGGCAATGGCGACAGGAAACATCCACATGGGAACCATTGCTGGGAAGTTAAAGGGTGAGATACCAGCACAAACACCTAATGGTTGCATCAGCGAGAAGCTGTCAACGCCTCGGCCCACATTAAGACTGTGTTCACCTTTTTGTAAGTGAGGGATGCCACAGGCGAATTCCACAACTTCTAAGCCTCTAGTAAGTTCACCACGGGCATCTGAAAAGACTTTGCCATGCTCTTGGCTGATCAAGGTGGCGATTTCATCAGCATGTTGCTCAACCAGCGCCTTAAATTTAAACATCACTCTGGCTCGATTGAGGGGCGTAACCTGACTCCATTGAGAAAAAGCGGCCTCTGCTGAGGCGATTGCCTCACGGGTTTCTGCTTGGTTTGAAAGGGCTACTTGGCAGCTTTCATGGCCAGTGGCTGGGTTAAAAACCGAGCCATAACGACCACTGTTTGACGGTACGGCTTGTCCATTGATGTAATTTCCTAATCTACGCATGTTGTTTCCTATTTGATTCGTGAAGATTAATGTTCATTGGTTGGCACTATTACTAGCCATTTCGTGATTGCCAGTAATTCACCAGCTCAAGGTAGTTGTTACGAATGGCCTCGATAAACTGCCGATCAGTGATTTGCTTGGCTAACCACTGTTTGCTTGGGGTGCTAAAAATAGAGCGTCCTACAGCAAAACCTTTACAGATTGGGAAGTTTGCGCTGGCAGCAAAACCGGCTTTTAACTCTGCCATCGGGGCATCTAACCCCAGCAATACAACACCTCGGCAATGGGCATCATAATGACGAATAATGTCACTAATTTGTTGCCAGCTTTGAGAGCTTTGGGGAGGCAGTTTCCACCAGTCTGGTCGTACGTTAAGTTGATAAAAACGCTCTAGACTCTTAGCGAACAGTGCTTCCGATGCCGTTTTATCTTTGGGTGGAATAATCTCTAAAAGTAACTCATGACCCGACTGACAGCAGGCGTTATAGAGCTCGATTATCTGCCTTTCCTGGGCGTCACGTAGGGCAATTTCATCTTCTGGGTGATAAAACACCAAGCATTTCACAATATGCTCTTTAGGCCAGTGTTTGAGGCGTGAGCCTATGCTTCGCCCGCCTTCTAATTCCAGTGGACGAGACCCAGGTAGCTCTACGGGTCGACCTATCCATAGGCCTCGACCCGTGACATCGTTTAGCGCTGCTTGGCCATAGGTGTCATCAATTAGAACGCCTTGTTGACTGCTGCCAACGCTACCCTTAGCCGACTCGAGAGCCGTGACCATGAGTTGTTTAAGCTGGCTAATACGGGCAGGGTCTGCGCCGGCTTGTTGGGCCATATCGAACAATTGCATGCGATGGTCGAAAGCAAGAATACATAGATCCTGCCAGTCATAAGGCAAACGTTCTGTGGTCACTCGATGAAGGTGGTTGAGCTCAGTGTCTAAGTCTGGACGGGGTATTTCATGGGCGCGGGCAAGGTAATGATCAAGCTCTTCTGCGCTTGGAATTGCTGGGGCACAGCCGTGGCGAGAGACCACTAAAGCCCCGCAGGCATTGGCATAGGCACAGGATTGTTGGTGCGTTTCACCTTGTATCCAGCCCCTTAAAAAGCCGCTCATAAAAGCATCACCAGCCCCCAATACATTCATTACATCCACTTGTACGCCAGTATGTAGCACAAAGTCCGATACTGTTTGAGGTATCTCGCTTTCTAAAACGGTGCAGCCTTGTGGCCCTAGTTTTAAGACAATGGTCGCCGCTGTTAGTTTACGAATGTTGTGTAAGGCACTTATGGTATCTGTGCTACCGCCGGCAATATGAATCTCTTCCTCTGTACCAACAATCAGATCGAAATCAGCCAAGATCGTTTGCAGGTGGGCGGTGACCTTGTCATTGGATATAAAACGCGTTTCGCCATCTCCAGGGGAGGTTAGTCCCCATAGTACTGGGCGATAGTCTATGTCTAACACTCGCTTAGTCTGCGCCGCTTTTGCGAAGCTCAGCGCTTGCTTACTGGCTTCAAAGGTTTTGGCCGTCGAAAAGTGGGTACCGGTAATCAGCAAGGCTTTTGCTGAAGCAATAAAGTCGTAATTAAAGTCATCTTTGCAGACCGCCATATCCGCACAGTCGTTACGGTAAAAAATTAGCGGGAAGGTATCTTGGTCTTTAATGCCGAGAACGACTAAAGCGGTGAGCCTTTCTGGGTCGGTGATCACATGGCTGGTATCGACACCTGCGCGAGCTAACTCTTCTCGCACAAAACGCCCCATGTGCTCGTTACCGACACGGGTTAGCATGGCACTTTTTAGCCCCAAACGTGCTGCACCAAAGGCAATATTTCCAGATGATCCGCCCAGATATTTCGCAAAGCTGGAGACATCTTCTAGTCGACTCCCCACTTGTTCTGAGTACATGTCGACAGCAGCGCGCCCAAGGCAGATTAAGTCTAGATTTTTTTCTGTTTGCATGGCTCCTTCCTTTTCTTGTTATTGTGTTTTTTATAAAATAGAATTTTTATTCTATAAATGCAACATTTGAAAAATTTATTCTCAAAAATAATAAGAAAGAGTACTAAGCGTTTTCAGCTTGGTACTCTTGTCAGGTATAGGAGTCGCTGTAGGAGTGAGTCACAGAGGGCTGTTATTGAGGGGTTAACTTAACAGCAGTGTAAAGTTCATTAAAAAGCTATTCGGCATCTCTAGGAGACTGTTTTTGCTCAAATTTGTAAAAGAAGTTCCACACACAATAAGCGCTAACGCCTAACGCAAGTACGCCCCAGAACGCTTGACCAGACCACCATTCAAGTGCGGCCCAAGCAAAGCAAAAGAGGGTGGCTGTGATGCGTCGCCATTTGGGTTGGAAAAAATCCTGGTCGGTTTGTGTCATAAGGGAGTCCTGTGTATCTAAGAGGGGTTTTGACTAGGGGGACAAGATACCTTGGCTTGAGTGGTACTTATCGAAGGGCTCCCTAGACATCAGCTAAGGCTCTAAGTTAGAATTTTTATTCTAAAAATGCAATTTCTAATGCATTTAACCTTATCAGAGCACCTAGCTTGCCTAATTTCGGACGGATAAATGACACCGCAACCTCCTGAGACTCTTGATGCTCTCAACAATAAAATTAAACAAGCGAGTCCTTCCCTTAGTAAACGTTTACGACAGGTGGCAGATTATGTTCTAGAAGCCCCGAGAGAAGTGGCATTTGGTACGGTGGCAACCTTATCGAAAGCGGCTCAAGTGCATCCATCAACTTGGGTGCGTTTTGCGAATGCTTTTGGCTTTAGTGGCTTTAGTGAAATGCAGAGGGTGTTCAAGCAAAACTTGCTATCACAAACGTCTAACTATCAAGAGCGTGTGCGTTTAGTTCGTGATGAATGGCCCTCTGGCGATGCTGAGGACTCTGCTCACCAGATATTAAGCCAATTCTGCGAGGAGAATGCCCGTAGCTTAGAGCAGCTTGCAGAAAGTATTTCTAAAGACGATCTAACAACCAGCATCAATCTATTGCAGCAAGCCCTTTCGGTACATATTGTCGGTGTTAGGCGTGCTTTCTCTGTGGCCAGTTATTTTGCTTATGGTTTGCGCCACATTGAGCGAAAAGCGTATTTGATCGATGGTATGGCGGGGATGTTTGAAGAGCAGGCGGCCGCACTTGATAAAAATGATGTGTTAATTGTCGTGAGCTTTGCACCCTACGGAGAAGAAACCTTAAAAGTCGCTAAGTTAGCGGCACAGAAAGAGGTACCTTTGATTGTGTTGAGTGACAGCCATAGCAATCCTTTAGCCTCAATGGCGAGGGTTAACTTTGTGGTAAGAGATGCGCAGGTTCAATCTTTCCGTGGCTTATCGTCATCTTTGTGTTTGGCTCAAGCCATTATTATTGGCTTAGCTCATGAGCTAGAAAAAAAGAATGCCAGTGGATAACAAGTTATCAACACTGGCATTCTTTAATGGTTTCAAACAGATCAATTATTGGCTTTTGGTTTTGCTATTACCAAGGGAGATGTGACGAGACCCTGTCAGTTGTGATTGGCCGCTAACACCTGTATCAATTTTGTCGATTTGGCCACCGCGAGCAAGGAACTCTTGCATTTGTTTTTCGATGGATTCCGAGGTTTCCGAAGCGGCTGGCTGTTTCTTCTTAGTGGCCATGGTAAAAAGTCCTTGTTGTTATACTCAATAAGTTGATTGAACAAGGACTATACCATAATTAGACAAACTATGCTTGTTATAAGGGAACGTCTGCAATCGTGCGCCCATCTTGAGAGTCTTTTGTAGCAGCCATTGCTAGGATGACAACGGATGGTGGCGACGTATCAAAGGGTTCAGCAAGCGGGTAAACCAGCCGGTAAATTCTATCGGTGCATCCAAGACGGTGAGACAAATGCATTCGGCGTCCTTAGTGACGATAGGTTTGTGCTTATGGCTGGCATCACGACAGACAAAATCACCTTTTCGATACATGCCAGACTCATCCGAGAAGGCGCCTTCCAAGACTAAGGTTATTTCATCTCCCGTGTGAGTATGGGTCGGCATGTGGGCGCCAGCTTTTACTCGAGTTAAAGAAATTTGTGGTCCACCTTTTTCATTGAGCAAGGTAGCGATTTTAAAGGACGGTGATAAGCGCATCCAAGTTAAATCATCATAGGCTTGGGTGACAAACTGCTTCAAGCTACGGGGAACTTTATAGCCTAAGCCATTCGTATGTTGAGCTGGCTGAGGCGCTGTCTGGATGCCTTTTTCTGAAGTCATTTGAGTCTGCTCTGGTGCTTCTTGCAAGCGCGCAAACAAGGCATTTTTTAAACCTTCTAGGCTACGCTGCTCTTGCTTTTCGTTGGTTAGTAGCTGGCCACCGAGTAATTCAAGCTTGTTTACCTGTTGTTGGCACTCAGGGCACAGCTCAACATGCGTGGCAATGCACATAGCATGAGGTAGTGTTAGTGAACCTGCGGCGTAGTCCGTCAGCATTTCTATTGAAGGGTGATGTTTAAGCATCTGGGCTACCTCTTAATGTAGATAGAGAGTTTGTGTAAGGCGAGGCGCACTCGAGACTTGATCGTCCCCAAGGGCAGTGCTAAATCCTCAGCGGCTTCTTTGTGGGTTTTACCCTCTAAATACACCTTGTATAACACCTGTCTTTGTTCACTGGGTAGTTGCTCCAAGCCTTGTTCAATTTGAGCTTGATTACGGTGATGTTGTGCATCTTTAAAAGGGTCTGCATCTTCGTCGATAACATTGCGCCACAGATATTCCGGATCAATCTCAGACTGGTGACGACTGTTTTTTCGTAAATAGTCAATTCTGGCATTCCTTGCCAAGGTGAATATCCAAGTGTTTAAGGATGCGGCTTCTGGTTTGTATAAATGTGCTTTTTGCCAAACACGTATCATCACTTCTTGGGCGATATCGTCAGCCATTAAGTTTGCTCCAGGTTGAGCGGCAAGGCAGAACAGCCGGATCTTTGGGGCGTAATGGTCAAACAAACGCCCCAGCGCTTCCTGACTTTTATGTTGAGCAACAGCGGACATATCTTGCAAAAGACTGTGTTCGCTGGTGACCTTTGTCGCTTGCTCCATGAAGTATGTCCTCAGAATGTTTATCTCAAGTATTACCTAGTATACGGCTGGTGTCGCAACTTAGATCACTCAATCAAAATAAAAAATTTTCATTAAATGTTATTTCCAGTGATCCATAACGCGATTTGTTACGTTTAACGAATTAGGACACCTAATGTTCAAATAGGAAGCATCACCATGACAGGCCAAGAAGAAACACCACAGCATTTATTAATAGAAGCCTTTAAAGCATTTTATCAGGATGTGAAAAGCCCTCCTTTGCATCGTATTAATGAAATCTATGCTGAAAATGCCTTGTTTAAAGACCCTGTACATGAAATTCGTGGTACCGATAAGTTACACGCTTACTTAAGTGACATGTGCGTCAATGTAGAAAGTGGCCGTTTCGAGTTTTTGGATCAGCTGGTGAGTGAAGACAGTGCCTACATCAAATGGAACATGCATTTCACTCATCCTAAATTAGGGCCAAAGCCTATTAGTGTTCGTGGCATGACTCAGGTGCAGTTCCATGAGCGTATTTACTTCCATGAAGATGTTTATGATCTGGGGCAAATGCTTTATGAGCATGTGCCATTCCTCGGACATATGACCAAAATGCTCAAAAAACGTATGGCGACCAGCTAATGGGTGATTCAATGGCACATACCACAGCGCAAGTGATTTGGATTACTGGAGCAAGCTCAGGCATTGGTTTAGCGCTGACAAAAAATTATCTAGCCCAGGGCCACAAGGTTATTGCCAGTGCTCGTCATCAAGGTGAGCTTGCACCATTGTTGCAAGCACATGAACAGCTGAGTTTTGTTGAGTTTGACGTATCCAACCAAGAGCAGATAGCAAGTGTTAGAGCGAGCTTGCAGACACTGACAGATCATCTGGATTGTGTGATTCTCAATGCGGGTACATGTGAATATTTTGAAGTGGCCAGTCAACAGCCTGACTGGCAAATGATGGAGCGGGTCATGGCGGTCAACTTCATTGGCATGATTAATAGCGTGCAAGTGAGCTTACCCTTATTAAAAAAAGCGACTGCTCCCCATTTAGTGGGCATCAGTTCCCAATCTGTGCAAGCGGCATTCCCACAAGCACAAGCGTACGGGGCCAGCAAAGCCGCCATGCGTTATTTCTTATCCTCATTACGCATTGATTTAAAACCATTCAACATAGATGTGACCTGCATACTACCAGGTTTTGTTGATACCCCGTTGACGCAAAAAAACACTTTCCCTATGCCATTTATTGAGTCATCGGAGAAGGCGGCATTACGAATCGTGAGAGGTATACGACATAGGAAATACGAGTATGCTTTCCCGAAACGTTTATCGGTTTTACTTTGGTGTGGCAGGCACTTTCCTAAATTGTGGTTGCGCTTGCTGTCACCACAGGTGAAACCAACACATTAATCATTTAGGCCGTTTAAAGCTCCCAAAGTAAAAGAGGCTCTAGGAAGAAAAGTATGAAGATTGCAATTATTGGCACAGGAATTTCGGGTCTAACCTCTGCGTATTTATTGAACCCTCATCATGACATCAGTGTATTTGAATCGGCTGATCGTATTGGCGGGCACACTGCCACGGTTAGCGTTCCTGAAGGTGAGGGGCAGCGTGCGATTGATACTGGCTTTATTGTCTTTAATGATTGGACCTACCCAACCTTTATTCGCCTAATGAATGAAATAGGGGTTACGTCCTCCGCCACAGAAATGAGTTTCAGTGTCAGTTGCGAAAACACTGGCTTGGAATATGGGGGCAATAATCTTAATACTCTGTTTGCTCAACGTCGTAATCTTTTGAGCTTGTCTTTTTGGTCCATGCTGAAAGACATTATGCGCTTCAATAAAGAGTCAGTAAGGGATCTTGAAAGCGGTGCGTTAGATGAGTCTCTAACACTCGGGGAATATCTTCAGCAAAAAGGCTACGGTGAAAAGTTTGCGCGGCATTATTTGATTCCTATGGGTAGCGCTATTTGGTCCTCCACTCTAGACGAAATGTTGAAGTTTCCTCTCGTATTCTTTGTGCGTTTTTTCAAAAACCATGGTTTATTAAGCGTCAATGACCGCCCCCAGTGGCGAGTGATTGATGGTGGTTCTTCCGCTTATTTAAAGCCCCTTACCGCCTCCTTTGCTGACAAGATTCAATTAAATACACGGATTGAAAAAGTACAGAGACAAGATAATAAAGTGAGCATTTTCTTTGCACAGGGTGGCGTAAGCGAGTTTGACCAAGTGATCTTTGCCTGCCATAGCGATCAGGCATTAGCTCTACTCGATGATGCCAGCTCAACGGAACAGGAAATACTGTCTGCCATTCCTTATCGTAATAATGAAGTGGTTTTGCACACGGATACAGGCTTGCTACCTAAGGCAAAATTGGCTTGGTCGAGTTGGAATTACCATCTAGGCCATGATCAAAATGTGCCCGCCACCCTCAGCTACAACATGAATATCTTGCAGCATTTAGAAACGGATACCACTTATGTGGTAACGCTGAATAAAAGTGAGTTAATTGATCCAACAAAAGTGCTGGCGAGTTTCAATTATAGCCACCCAACATTCACCTTGGCTGGCAGTAAAGCCCAAAGCCGTTGGGCAGAAATTAATGGTGTGAATAACACCTGGTTCTGTGGCGCCTATTGGCGCAATGGCTTCCATGAGGATGGCTGCTGGAGTGGTGCTCGAGTCGCGGAAGGCTTGGGGGTGACATGGTAGCCCTGAAAGATATAAGCGCGCCGCTGCACAGTGGTATTTATACAGGCCATGTTCGCCATCGTCGCTTTACACCCCGTCGTCATGGCTTTCGTTATCGGGTCTTTATGATGTATCTAGATCTGGACGAGCTGGATCAAGTTATAGACATGAGCCCTTGGTGGTCTCTTAGTCGTTGGTCATTGGCGCGCTTTCGCCGTGAAGATTACTTTGGTGATAACAAGGTTAATCTCAAGCAAGCTGTGCTGGACGAAGTGAATGGGCAATTAGGTTGTGAACTGACAGGTCCTGTGAGGATGCTGACCAATTGTCGTTACTTTGGTTTCATCATTAACCCTATCACTATTTATTACTGTTTCGATGAAGATCAAAGCTTACAGGCCATGTTGCTGGAAGTGACGAATACCCCATGGCGGGAAAAAGTCGCTTATGTATTGAAGTGTGATGAGCAATATCGCACCCAACGCATTCGCTTTGATAAAACCATGCATGTCTCTCCCTTTCACCCTATGGATCATTTTTATGACTGGCGCAGTAATTTCCCAGGCAAAAAGATCGCCGTATATATGCAAAACAAAGTGATAAATGAACCGACCAAAACCGTGTTCGATGCCACTTTGTCGCTACGCCATGAAGCCATTACGTCTAAATCCATGGCCAAAGTCTTGTTCAGTTATCCACTAATGACCCTTCAGGTGGTGGTCGGTATTTATTGGCAAGCGTTAAAACTTTGGCTAAAGAAAGTCCCTTTTTACTCACATCCGGCCCATTCATCTAAGGCGACCAAGTCTTAACTTTTAGGCCATTAAGGAGCATTACCATTATGAATTCTATCAGTATGAATAAAAGTAAAATGCGTTTGGAGTCTTCGGGATCTTGGTTTGATCGGCTGGCTAAAAAAGCCGTGTTAGCCATGCTAAAAAAACTGCAAGTAGGGCATTTGACCTTAGAAGATAATGGTCAAACGTATCAATTCGGCGAGAGTCTGGGCACTGCACGTTATGTGGCGCACATACAGATTACCCACACCAGTACCTACAAGGATATTTTTCTTAATAGCAGCATAGGTGCAGGGGAGTCTTACATGAAAGGCGGCTGGACGTCTCCTGATATTGTGGCGGTGATTCGTTTAATGGTGGCTAATCTAGACTTGATCAACAAGATGGATGCCAAGCGTCCTATTTGGCAAAGGTTAGGCACTAAACTTTTGCACAAAATGAACGCCAATAGTAAGCAAGGTTCAAAAGCCAATATTTCGGCCCATTATGATCTAGGTAATGATTTCTTCTCGCTGTTTCTTGATCCAACCATGATGTATTCCGCGGCCATGTACCCAAGTCAAGAGGCTAGCCTAGAGCAAGCCTCGGTGAATAAGCTGGAGCAAATTTGTCGTAAATTACAGCTTAGTGAACAGGATCATTTGTTGGAAATCGGCACAGGTTGGGGTGGTATGGCCATCTATGCGGCCAAACATTACGGTTGTAAAGTGACTACGACCACCATTTCTCAAGAGCAATATGACTACGCTAAGCAACAGGTTGAACGCGAAGGCTTGTCGGACAAGATCACTTTGCTATTGGAAGACTACCGTGATCTAAAGGGTCAGTACGATAAATTAGTGTCCATTGAAATGATCGAAGCCGTGGGCCATGAATTCTACGATAGTTATTTCTCCCAATGCAGTGCGCTCCTAAAACCTCATGGTGTCATGGTGATTCAAGCCATCACCATTGCGGATCAAAGATATGACTATGCCCGCCGCTCGGTAGACTTCATTCAGCGTTATATTTTCCCCGGTGGCTGCTTGCCTTCCAATCAAGTGATCGCCGACAAAATTGCTCATAAAACCGATATGCAGATCATTGCTCTAGAGGACATTACAGAGCATTACGCCAAAACGTTGGCGGATTGGCGAAGTCGTTTTCACGCAGCGCGTCGAGAAGTTAACGACATGGGCTTTGATGAAATATTTTGTCGTATGTGGGATTTCTATTTGGCCTACTGCGAAGGGGGCTTTAAAGAGCGCGCCATCAGTACGGGTCAGTTCGTCTTTGCCAAACCCCAGCACCGCTTGTCTTTGAGTTAATCGCCAACATGAAGGTGTTTCTTAATGCAGGCTTATTTCAGCTACTTTGGTTTGCCTGTGTATTGGGAGGGAATACAGCGGCTTTCGTCGCCACCTGTGGCTATTTCCTGCTGCATCGCTGGTTGTTTTTACGCCAAACTCGGGAATGGGGGCTGATTGTTAGCTTTGTGTTATTGGGCATCTTAATCGATGGTAGCTTGCTGAACCTAGGAATATTGCAGCAAGAAGGGGCTGAATTAGATACGCTTGTCTTTCCTCCCTTGTGGCTACTGTGCTTGTGGGCAGGAGTCGCCAGCCTGTTTCCTCACAGTCTCAGCTGGTTGCGAGGTAAATATCTTTGGGCAGCTATCATGGGCTTTGTTGGGCCTGTGTGGAGTTATCTGCTCGGGGCTCAAATGAGCGAAATCAATATATCAGGTTCAGTTTGGCAAACAGGCTTACTCATGGCATGCATTTGGATGCTGTTAATTCCTGCAGGAGTATTTGCCTGTGAAAAATTAGCACTGTTTGATAACAAGGCGTCTATAAAATGATGAAGTTCATAACCACTGTTAGCATGACGTTGGCTTCATTACTCGTCATGGGCGACACAGAGATATCCAATGAGGCAAGCGCTTCGAAAGTAATTGGCTATGCCTACGATGTTAAAACCAAAGACTTGCTCTACACGGAGCATCATCAAGCAAAGGCCCCGCAAGACTATAGCATTGTCTATAAGGATGCTAAGGGAGAAGTTTTTGCGACCAAAACCATAGATTTTTCACGATCCCGTATTACGCCAAGTTTTCAGCAAACAAACGAGCTGCTTGGAGAGCAAATCACAGTGCGCCCTCTAGAAGCAGGCTTTGAAGTAACTTATCAGCCAGATGGAGAATCACCCAAGCAGCAAGAGCAGTTGGAAGCCAGTTCTGCCATGGTGATTGATGCAGGCTTTGATGGTGTGATTAAACAAAATTGGCAAACGCTCACTCTAGGAGAGGTTGTTGATGTGGACTTTTTAGCGCCAACTGAACTGCGCACATTTCGCTTTCGTTTTAAGCAAGCAGACTGCCTTGCAGGCACAGACTCAGGTGCTACTTGCTTTAGCTTATCGCCTCGTTCTTGGCTGGTGAAATTAGCGGTGGCGCCGATTATTGTAGCCTATAACCCTGAGCAACAACTTATTCGTTTTACTGGTCGTTCTAATATCAGTGATGTGAATGGTAAATACCACACCGCCGACATCCATTATCAATACTTTTAAATCGGGCAGGAAAATAACATGAAGAAAAGTCGCTTTATTCTGATGATCTTATTTGTGGCCAGTTTAGTTGGCTGTTCGAGTACAGACATATCCGTGTACGAGAAGAATCAGCCTAAGTTTGTTTTAGAAGATTTCTTTTCAGGCAAGTTAACCGCTCATGGCATTTTGAAAAACCGCCAAGGGGAGGTGATTCGTTATTTTAATGCTGACTTATTGGCTAGTTGGCAGTCAGGTGTGGGCCGACTTGAAGAAACCTTTTTATTTGATGATGGTGAAGAACAAGAGCGAATTTGGACGCTGACGCCAAACGAAACGGGTGGTTATATAGCGAAGGCAAATGATGTGGTTGGTACGGGTGAAGTGCATATAGCCGGCAATGCCTTATTCATGAATTATGAGCTTTTGGTGCCTTATGACGGTGATTTGTTGCAGATAAACGTGGATGACCGCATGTATCTAGTGAATGAAAACACTGTCATAAATGAGTCTGTTATGAAGAAATTTGGCTTTGAGGTGGGGTATTTAACCATTGTGATTACAAAATAATAAACACTTATGCGTTCTGTGCAGTCATTTTGAAAAAAATGTTCTAAATAGGTGTTTTTACAGGGTAATTTATTTAGTGACTGTTTCGCCAATAAAAGAAAATAGAGAAAAAATATTGGCGTTATTTTTGTTATATGTAATTATGTTTGTGAAATATGACACTTTGTTACAAATGCTGTCATATGCCACCAGTCATCAATCAATACAAGGAGAAGGGTATGTTGAAAAACGTTTTCGCCTGGACCCCTGTTAATGGTAAGTGGCTGTCTATCTACGCTGGTATTGCTTTTGCGTTTTGTCTGCTGACGTTTCCTACCGCCCTTTATTTCCATCTCTCCTCCGAACTTGAAACAAGAAGCGCTTATGCAAGCACAGCTTTGCAGAAAAAAATGCAGGCGATTTTCAGTGAATTGAAAAACGTCGTTGATGAAGCGAATGTTAGCTGTAGCGATGATCATATTAAACATTTACAAAGGGCGACTTTTTATTCGTCTTTAGTGAAAGGCTATGGGTTGTTCGATGAAAATTATAAGGTTTACTGTACGTCGGATGGACCAACGGACTTTTATATCTTCAGCTCTATCATCGAAAAAATTGAAGCCAGCCCTAAAAAAATAACCGTGTCCCTCGTTCGTTCCAAAAACTTAGGTGAGCCTACGGTTTTTGCCTTCTACGTGGGTGACAGAGGTATCGGAGCGAACGCCTTAGTGTCGCCAGAGGACTTAACAGAAGAAATTGCTTGGTGGCTAACAAAAGATTTCCCCTATCAGTTAAAAGTCGGTCAACAACTAAGCTCTTCCCACCAAGATTTTAGTCAGCTAAATATATTAGCAAGTGAGCAAGTAGACTTTAGCGACTGGTCATTAACCCTAGATGTGGTATTACCCAAATCCACCTATTGGCAATATTTGTGCGGTCTATTTGGATGGATTTTAGGTACTTGGCTAACCTTGACCCTATTGTTACGGGGATTGCATTTAGTGGTTGAAGAGTATCGCCGCTCATTGTCTTTCTCTTTAAAAAAGGCGATTAAAAATGGCCAGTTAGAAGTGCATTATCAGCCGATTATTACCTTGAACCCCCATGAGGTTCATGAAATGGAGGCTTTGGTTCGATGGAATACGCCTTATCACGGCCCTGTATCGGCACTGAAAATTATTGAGCTCGCCGAACGCTTGGGCTTGATGAGAGAACTTACCTGGATTGTGGTTCGTAAAGTGGGTGAGTTGTACCGACAGCACTTTACATCACTACAGCATATTCGCACCTCAATAAATGTTGATCGCCACACGTTAATAGAAGATGACTTTTTAACTGAACTGAGCAACTTGCTGGAGGAATATCCTGAACTTAAGGATAGGCTAGGCATAGAAGTCACCGAGACCAGTATTTTGTCCAACGATGAAATGACGGCTATGGTGGAGCGATTAGATGCCATCAAAGCGCTCGATATTCGCCTGTCGGTGGATGACTTTGGTACAGGTTATTCAGGATTAGATTTCTTAAGCCGCTTCCCTTATGACACCTTAAAGCTAGATCAAGTATTTATAGCCAGTTTAAATGACGACCAATATGCCCAACAAATATTAGTCTCTGTTATTCAAATGGCGAAAGACCTAAATATGGGGCTCGTTGCAGAAGGGGTGGAGCGAGAAGACCAACTCACGGCCATTGCTTCTTTAGGGGTTGAAAGAGTGCAGGGCTATTATTTTTCTCGGCCTTTAGAAGAGCAAAAAATCCTATCTTGGTTAGAAGGGCATGAAGCGAGTGCGGCGGAGACTGTTCTTTCATCTTAATATTGAGTTTATTAAGGTCATCTCTTATCCTACTGCCCATAAATCAATGTATTTTCTTCCCAGCTGTAAACTAAGGTCATTCTATGGCGACTCTCGTCTTTCGATTAAAATATGTGCCAGATGACGAAGCAGACGATATTCGTCAGTTGCTCAGTGACCATGATATTGCTTTTTATGAAACCAGTGCTGGCCGTTGGCAAGTGTCATTGGCGGGTATTTGGGTAAAAGACAAGGAGCAGGCGAGACAAGCTCGGGCGCTGATTCATGAAGATCAGCAGCAGCGTGCTCTGCATATGCAAGCCCCAACCCTAGGGCAGTGGCTATTGGGCTATATTCAGCATGCACGGGAAAATCCAGCAGAGTCTTGTTTTACTCTGTTGGCTATTGTGTTGATTTTAGGCCTCTCAATCTATCCATTTTTCGCTTGGCTATAGTCCCAGAATACAGTGACTAGGCTTGGTCTCAAGCCGTCTTTTTCATTGTGCTCCAGCACGCTTAAGCTGACGCTCCAAGTAGGTCAGAAATCGGGTATACTCAAGCTTTAGAATTACTGATGGCAAAGTCGTGGTATCGAAAACTAAAACCCCTAAGGGCAAGCGTCATAATAAGCTAGAACTGCACGATCGTAATCCTCATCGCGCGCGTTATAACTTTGCTTTGTTAGCTGACTCTTGTCCGGAACTTTCTGACTACATAGAACTCAATAAATACGGTAATGAATCGGTGGATTTCTCGAATCCCGATGCCGTTAAAGTTCTTAATCGAGCCTTGCTGAACCATTTCTATGGGGTGTCTTTTTGGGATATCCCGGCGGGTTATTTGTGTCCCCCTATCCCGGGACGAGCAGATTACATTCATTATTTGGCTGATCTTTTGGCGGCGAGCAATCAGGGAGTTATTCCCCGAGGTAAGGGGGTTCGTGTGCTAGATGTGGGAGTGGGCGCTAACTGTGTTTACCCTATTATTGGTCACCAAGAATATGGCTGGCAATTTGTGGGAGCCGATATCAACCCTATTGCTATTGCCACCAGTGAAGCCATTATAAAGTCTAATTCTTGCCTGAAAGGTAACGTGAACGTTCGCTTGCAGGCTGAGCAAAATCAAGTGTTTAAAGGGGTTTGGCAGGATAATGAACGTTTTGATCTGACCCTTTGTAACCCGCCTTTCCATACCAGTGAAGCTGTGATGAAAAGTGAAAATCAGCGTAAATGGCGTGGTTTGAAAGACAAACCTAATGCCTCTGCTAACAAACTCAATTTCGGTGGAACTCAGGCGGAATTATGGTGTGAAGGCGGCGAAGCCGGCTTTATTGGTCGTATGGTGAAAGAAAGCGTCGCGTTTGGTGAGCGCTGCTTCTGGTTTACCTCTTTGGTGGCAAGACAAGAAAACTTAGAGCTGATTTACAAACAATTATCAGCAGTTGGAGCCAAACAAGTACGAACGATAGAGATGGCGCAAGGCCATAAAGTAAGTCGTTTCGTGGCTTGGAGCTTTTTGGCGTCCGACCAAGTTGATTATTGGCAAGATACCTACTGGTCAAATTAAAATCTAGATGAATTGAAATACAAGGGTGAATGGTTGATATGCTTGTACTACTCAGAGCGCTGGCCCTGCTTGTTCTTATTATTTTTGTGACTCTCCTGGGCATTCTTTTATGCCTTTGCATATTGGGTTCCAAAAATCGTGTTTATTATATTGGTAAGGTTTTTCATCAAGTCAGCCGCTTATTTGGCTTGTCGGTTGAAGGCCGGGTGAACGACATTGCCAAAACTGTGCCGCAAGCTGTGTATGTGGCCAACCATCAAAATAATTTCGATCTATTTACTTTAGCCGCTGTGGTGCCCCAAGGTGTGGTCACGGTTGGTAAGAGCAGTCTTAAGTGGATACCTTTTTTTGGTCAGCTGTATTGGGCAAGCGGTAACATACTGATAAACCGTAACAACCGAGTGAAGGCCATTGCTACCATTGATCAAGTAGTGGCTGGAATGAAGAAGACAGGTTTATCTATTTGGATGTTTCCAGAAGGTACCCGTAGCCGAGGACGCGGCTGGTTGCCTTTTAAACGTGGCGCTTTTCATGCGGCTATCCAAGCGGGTGTTCCAGTGATTCCAGTGGTGTGCAGTAACACCCACAAGCAAGTCCACTTGAATCGTTGGTCAAACGGTAAGGTGATTGTTGAGATCCTCGCTCCCATTGATACCACCAAGTTCACAGAAGGGGACGTTCAAGCACTGCTTGAAGAGTGCCAAACCCAAATGCATCAAGCCAAAGCGCGTCTTGACAAAGAGCTGGAACAGACACCTTCCTAAACAACTGAGAACTCTCACGTTAGCTGTTTAAGGTGATGTTTCAAAAGGTCATTAATTGCTTCTTTTAGTGGGTGTGTTTCTGGTAGTACTTGATGGAACCAAGCTGGGTGTTGCTGGGCTTGTTTCCATAATGGACTCAGGTCTTTGGTGAGTGTTTTGTGTGAGATTTCACTCTCTTTATTATTTAATATAAAGGCTTGTTGGGTGGCATGCCCTCGTTGATTCAGATGACTCGTAAGTGTGAGCGCTCTTAGGGTAAACAAGGTGAGAGTGGCGGTGTCAGCGGTTAAAAAGTGCTGATTGGTGAGTTTGCTTTTTAGGGTGTCTTTATAGTGTTGTCCCGTTTTCCAGCCCGCTCCAATAATCGCGCCTAATGTTGTGGCGGTGCCAAGAGAAAGTCCGGCTGAAAGTACATCTATGCTTGCACCAATGGCAGCTCCTGTCATCGCACTTGTGCCGGCTTCAATGCCCCATTCTTTTAGTGTCTCTTTCGCAAAAATGTCTTGTTGCCAATGGCCGTTTTGAATCGGCATGGGGGTTGTTTGTAAATCTTCATGGCGAAACTCATATAAGGCCAGCAGGTTGTTGAGTAACTGGCTTTCAATTGATCGAACAGTAGTTTCAAATTGCTTGGCATCTTCAACTTTAGGCGGATAAGCATCGCACTCAAGACGCCAGCTGGCCAGTTTGATGAGGCTTTCCGTGAGTTGGCCTAGAGCAAGCTGTAAGCGTTGTTGTGCCGCTTCTTCTCTGTGCTTGATGAGCTTTTCAATGGTGTCGTATTGATCTGGCACTAGACTTTGTAAGCTTTGATATAAGCGTTTTTCATCCTCAAAATAGAACGCCACCGAGTCATATTTTACAAACGCATGTAAATGGCGCTGAGCCAGAATCTGCTTCCAACTATCATAGTGTGGGCTGCTATGGGCACTGAAATTTAAGATGGGAATAATGGGCTTACTGGCAGTGGCTAAGATTGATAGCTCGTCCAAATATTTGCCTAAAGGGGCTTGGCGCACATCTATCACATACAGAACAATATCGCAGGACACTAGCTGCTTGAGGGCTTTGGCTTCTTGTTCAAACGCCTGTTGAGCATAAGGGCTGTCACAAAATGCCGTGAGCCATTGGGCACCTTGCAAGGATTGAAATTCCCCGCTCTGGCGTATCTCCCATAAGGCCATGGAGTCTTCAAAACCTGGGGTATCGGTCAAAGTGAGAAATTGCCCCGCAGATATCTCGATCTGTACTCTTTCAATATGACGTGTGGCCCCGGCTTTAGGGCTGACCGTACCAAAATCGTGACGACGTAATAGGGTACGAATTAATGAGGTTTTGCCTGTGTTGGCATGGCCAACTACCAATAAGGATAAGCTCATATTGCCCCCTCCGTGGTCATCAAATAAAGACGAATGCCGGCTTGTGTTGCCAGCTGCTGCCAATCTTGTCGATAGTCTTGGGGTGCTTCATGGTAAATGACCAACGCAAGGTCAGGGCAGGTTTGCTTAATTTGGGTGATGAACCTTTGAGTGCCTCGATCCGGGCTAGTCTGGGGATTAACTAATAGATATACCGTAGCAAGGTCCTGTTGTGCCAAAAACCTTTGTTGGGCTTGCCTATCGTTTAAAATGGTTACGGATTGTGCTGACGCCAGCGCCTTGGGTTGGGTATCCATCCATTCATATAAGCCCCAGCAGCCAAGTAACGCTTGCTTGGGTAACGGGCTAGTGGTTGCAGGTTCTGCTTTATAATCGTCTGCTGTTGAATGATCGGCATCGACAATATCACTGGTGTATTGTGTGGGCTGGAAGCGTTTTTTTAAGGCTTGCTCATGGCTGCTAAGCGGCAGGTAATAGCGCTTAATGCGCAGCATCATCAGGCTGATTGTCGCGCCCAATACTCTGGGTAATACCCCATAAAGCACCAAGCTTGCGAGTAATAAATTGGCCCAATGTTGGCGAGTTTGTTCGGTCTGATAACTAACCTCTACAGGGCTGGCTAATATGTCGAGCTGGTTTGGAACTGCTATGCCCAATTGTTCGGGAAGCCAGCTGATTAGCTCGGTTATTGTTAGAAACACTTGCTCATCTAATAGGGTCGTTTCCCAAACAAAGGTGACTTGGTTGGTAAGTAAAAGCAAAACAGACATAAGCCACCCAGCGAGCAGATAAATACCCCAACCAGAATGAGACAAGACACCTAGCAGCCATTTGTTACTGTAAGGGTGACATTGCCATTGTAAGTAGGCTGCAGACACATGAGGGCTAAGCTTTATCAAGGGGGCCAATTTGTTATTCACAAAGACCAAAATACTGAGGAGAAAGCTGTTCGGTGGGGTATTGCGAAATGGACTTATGAGTAAAGAAACGCACCATAAGAGTAAATTTAGACCGTGCATGCCGAGTAAAATGAGCAGCAGCCAGAAAATATTCACTTGCTGATTTTGAGGGCCCAATAAAGCAGAAGGTACCGCCATGGCACCAAGCAGAGCACACAGCAAAAATAGCCCCACAACACACCGCTGAAACAGCTTGTGGGCTCGGACAAACTCTTGTTCGTATTGATGCGGCGGACTGTCTAATTGTTTAAGGGCTTGAGACAAGGAAGAGCCGCCAGTGGCCAAGCGAAAATCACTGTGCTGTTCTAAATATGCCGCCAATGCCAATTTGCCACGCAGGGAAGGAAAAGCCATTAATTGCCTTACGCTAGTTAAAAAGGGTGTTCATACTATAAGCTATTCGTGGCTTATCATACATATAGGGTGACGTGAATGAACTCTACTTTTCAATCGGTAAAGGGGCGTCACTCTTAATCGCTCGAATAGCAAAGTTACTGTGAATGTCTTTTACGAAAGGGAGGTTTTGCACCGACTTTAAGATTTCTTCATAGTCTGCCAGATCTTGGCTGACCACTTCTAAGCGATAGTCTGCATAGCCGGAGACTAGATACGCGCTGATCACATTTGGCAAGTTAACCACACTGGTTTCAAAGGCCTCGCTGGCATCTCTAGTGTGGCTATTGAGCCTTACTTCAATGAAAACCGTCATCGATAAGCCCACTTTTTTTCGATCCAGCGTTGCTCTATATCCCTTTATATAGCCCTGAGCTTCCAGCTGTTTCACCCGTCGCAAGCAAGGGGAAGCGGATAGATGTATGTGCTCTGCAAGCTCCACATTACTTAAGCGGCCATTGCTTTGTAGTAGCTGAAGAATTTGTCGATCCGTTTTTTCAGACATGATATTGGCATCCTTGCTAAGTTTTGCGTCAAATATTAGTGTTTTGTTGCTAAAAGTTAGCCTATATCATGGGCGATTAGCAAGGACATGCCCAGAATATTTTGCTCATAATAGCGTTTCGACATTTTGATAGGAGAGACCCTATGTCACGGGCAAGCACGAGTAATGTAATGGATCATACTGAGATACCTGCTTATCGTTTAATTGCCTCAGGGCCGGCTTTATATTTCGGTTTAGGGGCCGCATTTATTACGGTATGTATTTGGGCGACTTGGCTGGTGAGCGTTAAATTGGGAACCCAATCTGCCTTAACAACGTTTGACTTAGCGATTATGCGTTACGCAATCCCCGCCATGGCATTGCTACCCTTTGTGTACCAATCTCGACAGGCTCTATTTACCGTGCCTAAATGGACCTTACTGGGTATTGTCGCAGGAGCGGGCGTGCCATTTTTCTTTTTAAGCTCAGCAGGTATGCAATACGCTCCAGTTTCCCATGCGGGGTTGCTGATCCCAGGCACTTTCCCTTTATTTGTCAGCGCTATTGCTGTGTTAGTGTTTAAAGAGCCCATCAGTCCCATTCGATTATTAGGCCTTTTCGCCATCTTACTGGGCGTCGTGACGCTATTAGTGGTTTCCCTGTGGTCCCTATCTGGGGAGGTTTGGAAAGGGGACTTATTCTTTATTGGGGCAAGTTTCTTTTGGGCCGTGTACACGATTAGTTTAAGGGTTGCGGGTTTGCGTCCGTTAGCGGCAACCGGTTTGCTTGGCTTGGTGTCTACCTTGCTATTATTGCTCATGTTATCTCTTGGCTTGGTTTCGTCTGGCATGAGTTTAGTGAGCCCTAGTGAGCTGGCGTGGCAGTTTTGTGTGCAAGCATTGCTGGTTGGACTTTTGACTGGCTTTAGTTACGGTTATGCGATTAATTCACTGGGGGCAGAGCGCACCGCTGCGATGGGGGCTTTAACACCTGTACTCGCTGCATTGATTGCTATCCCTCTGCTGCAAGAAAGCATTAGCATGGGGGCAACGTTTGGTTTGCTATTTGTAGGTACCGGTGTGGTTTTAGCCAGTGGTATGATTCGTTCGTGGCGATAAATTTTATTTTCTTCAAGGATTTCTATTATGTTTGAGCAGCTACTCCCTGCCGCCAAAGACCCAATTTTGTCCCAAACGCTGGCTTGCCAACAAGATAAGCGGGCTCATAAACTCGATTTGGGTATTGGTGTATACCGTAATAACCAAGGTGTAACCCCAGTTCTGTCGACAGTAAAAATAGCCGAACAGCGTTTGTTAGCGACACAAGACTCGAAAGCTTATGTGGGGCTGGCAGGTTGTGAGCGTTTCAATCATGCCATGATGGATTTTTTACTGGCTGACAATAGTAGCAAGTCGCGTGCAGTGGCTGTGCAAACCCCAGGCGCCAGTGGTGCGTTACGATTATTGGCAGACGTGATCAAGTTAGCAAATCCAGACACCACTGTATGGTTGAGTGATTTAAGTTACGCAAATCATGCGCCCATCATGAAAACCGCGGGCTTGTCTGTTGCCTATTTCCCTTATTTTGATCATGACACCAAGGCCGTAAATGAGTCGGCTATGTTGGCTACCCTGAGCCAACTTGGAAAAAATGATGTGGTGTTATTGCACGCGTGTTGTCATAACCCCACAGGGGCAGATATGAGTATGGAAGCGTGGCATTCCGTGACGGACATGGCCATACAACAAGGCTTCTTGCCCTTTATTGATATTGCTTACCAAGGCTTTGGTGAGGGTATGGATCAAGATGCGGCTGGGCTACGTTATTTAGCTGAGCGAGTGCCGTCCTATTTGATGGCCAGCTCCTGCTCGAAAAACTTTGGCTTGTATCGAGAAAGAACCGGACTGGCGGTGATTGCTGCGCCAACTTTGTCTCAAAGTGAATGCGTGAAGAGCCGAATTTTAGAATGTGCTCGCAGCACCTATACTATGCCACCCGATCATGGGGCTGCCATTGTGCGCACTATTTTGGAAGACGCTGAGCTAAAAAACCAGTGGTTAGCCGAGGTAGACCAAATGCGAGGACGTATTCAAGGTGTTCGTAAAGCCTTGGTGCAGTCATTACAAATCAGCACGAACAGTCATCACTTCGATTTTATTGCGGATCATAAGGGGATGTTTTCTGTGCTAGGAATAGACCCAGCACAAGTGGACCGATTAAGAACGGAATTTGCTATTTATTTGGTAGATGGTGGCCGTATGAATGTGGCGGGTATGCAAACTCAGGATGTTGAATATTTTGCTCAGAGCCTCGCCCAAGTCATGATCTAAATCATAATATTCCAAAAGTTTATGTATTGATTTGTAACATTATGTGGAAAACTTTTGAGTTAGTGTAAAGGGGGGGATATTCTTAAGAAATTAACTACTGATGCGAAACCGCATGACGCAGTTTAGGTGAAAGCAGTAATTAACCTTCTTAGGAGTTCCCCATGCGTTTGAATTCTATTCGTGCCAAAAGCTCACTGCCAGTGATCGTGATGGCTATTACCTTCGCTATTGCTTTGCTCTCTTTAGGGACAATTATTTATCAAAGTAGTGTGGCCTTAAATGCTCAATCCGGTCGATATTTTCACGCCGCCTCCGATATTTTGAATGCAGATAGAGATCTTTATCAAGCCAAGTTAGCTGAGCAGCATTTACGAGATGGTGAAGGCGACGCCACCGCCAACGAAGCAAGCCGTTTGGAAAATGCTCAACAAGTTAAAGATAGATTTGATGCATTTATAAATTACTTCGTTGAAGAGGAGCCTGAAGTTATCGCAAACTTTTCGGGCTTTGAGAGTGCTTTTGATCAATGGCTGGAATCATCGAATCTGATCGTCAGTAGTCAGGTGAATAATAGCAATTATCAAAGTTTACTTGCGGATACCAATGCTAAGTTTGATGCCCTGCGTGATATTTTAGACAATGCAGGGGAGGCCGTACTGGTTCGTTCTGAAGAGTCAAAAAGTGAAGTGGATGCCACCATCTCTCAAGAAATCAACATAGCGTCTGCTGTTATCGCAATCGGCTTAATTATTGCCATCTGGTTTAGTTACCGTACCCCCAAAATTCTTTCTCAGCAGGTTAATTATCTATCCCAACGCATTCGTGAAATCTCCGAAGGGGATGGTGATTTAACTCAGCGCATTGAATTTGATACCAAAGATGAGTTGGGCGATTTAGCCAATGAATTTAATGGCTTTATGGCGAAATTGAGAGGCATTATTGGCAATATTCGTAAACAGTCCAGCGCATTAGGCGAAATGACTGTGCAGCTCAATAATGCTTCTAATCAAACGGCTTCGGTGACCGGTACTTTGGTAAGTGCGTCCGACTCGATTGTCAGCGCGGGTCATGAAATGGATATGTCGAATCAGCAAATGGCGCAAGTTGCCAACGATACCGCACAAGAAGCAAATACTTCTAATGATCTAACGAAAGAAGGTTTAGCGGCGGTCAGCAAGTCCGAGAAAGCAGTGGCTGAATTGGTGAAAGATATTGAAAACGCGTTAGGTCGCTCCAGCGAATTACAGAAAAGCTCAGAGAGTATTGCCTCTGTGTTAGAAGTTATTCGTAACATTGCAGAACAAACCAACCTGTTAGCCCTTAATGCGGCCATTGAAGCGGCTCGTGCTGGGGAATACGGTCGTGGTTTTGCTGTGGTGGCAGATGAAGTACGTACCTTGGCAACCCGAACCCAAGACAGCACGAATGAAATCGAATCTATGATTGATCAGCTTAAACTTAATGTTGGTGAGTCTTCGAAAGCGATTCAGAACAGCCGTGATAACGCCGATTCAACTGTGAGTAACTTTGAGCAGGTGACGCAAGTGTTTGAAGCACTGAAAGTCTCGTTCGCTAAGGTACAAGAGATGGCCGCCCAAACCGCTCAAGCCACTCAAGAGCAGTCTCTCGTTGCCAATGATATAAACCGCAATATGGTGTCATTACGTGATCAGTCAGATTCGGTGAAATCTGTATCGGAATCGATTCAGCAACAGTCGCAAAACATAACGACTTTATATGCTGAATTAGACAGCCAGGTGGGTAGCTTCAAAGTTTAAGGCTATTATCCACCCATAGAAAGGCCGCTTTATCTGTTTGATAAAGCGGCCTTTTTTTGCAAACTATAAAACCTAAGGGCTTTATGTATTAGGCGTCGATACGCTTGTACTTAATACGGGTAGGTGTCGCATCGTTACCAGTGCGCTGTTTGTAATCCGCTTCGTACTCGGCGTAGTTGCCTTCGAAGAAGACAGCTTTAGAATCGCCTTCATAAGCCAAGATATGCGTCGCAATACGGTCAAGGAACCAACGGTCGTGGGAAATAACAATCGCAGCCCCTGGGAAAGCCAGCAAGGCGTCTTCCAGAGAACGTAACGTTTCGACGTCAAGGTCGTTGGTCGGCTCATCGAGAAGCAATACGTTGCCGCCTTCTTTAAGCAGTTTTGCAAGGTGTAAGCGGTTACGCTCACCACCAGACAAATGCTTAACGAATTTCTGTTGGTCAGAACCTTTAAAGTTAAAGCGACCAATGTAAGCACGAGAAGGCACTTTGTAGTTGTGTACTGTGATCATGTCCTGACCATCGGAAATTTCTTCCCAAACGGTTTTTTCACCGTCCAGTTCACGCATTTGATCTACATAGGCGAGTTGTACTGTGTCACCTAAAGTCACCGTGCCTGTGTCAGGCGTTTCTGTACCAGCGATCATTTTGAACAGAGTCGATTTACCGGCACCGTTACCACCGACAACCCCCACGATCGCACCTTGTGGTACTGTCATGTTGAAGTCTTCTAGTAGCATCTTGTGTTCAAAACTTTTGCTAACGCCTTCAATCTCGATCACTTTTGAACCTAGACGCGGTCCTGGTGGAATGTACAACTCGTTAGTTTCGTTACGATCCTGAAACTCTTGAGAGTTCATTTCTTCAAAGCGTGCCAGACGTGCTTTAGATTTAGACTGACGACCTTTAGCGTTTTGACGAACCCACTCAAGCTCAGACTTAATGGCTTTTTGGTGAGAAGCTTGTTGCTTAGCTTCTTGCTCCAAACGCGCATTTTTTTGTTCCAACCAAGAAGAGTAGTTACCTTCGTATGGAATACCATGACCACGGTCAAGTTCCAAAATCCAGCCCGCTGCGTTATCAAGGAAATAACGGTCGTGGGTAATGGCCACAACAGTGCCAGGGTAGTCTTTTAGGAAGCGCTCCAACCAAGCAACAGACTCAGCGTCCAAGTGGTTCGTTGGTTCGTCCAATAGAATCATGTCTGGCTTATCGAGCAATAGACGACAAAGGGCCACACGGCGGCGCTCACCACCAGAAAGGTGTTCAACTTTTGCTTCCCAAGGTGGTAGGCGAAGTGCATCGGCCGCGACTTCAAGAGCACGCTCAAGGTTGTGGCCTTCTTTGGCTTCAATAAGGGCTTCTAGCTGGCCTTGTTCTTTCGCTAGGGCATCGAAATCTGCATCCGGCTCAGCGTAGGCTGCATACACAGCGTCAAGGCGAGCCATGGCATCAATAACGTCTGCGAATGCTTCTTCAACAATACCACGAACATTTTTGCTGGGATCAAGGTGTGGTTCTTGCTCTAGGTAACCGATTTTAATGCCCGGCATGGGGCGTGCTTCACCGTTATATTCGGTGTCCACTCCGGCCATGATGCGCAATAGAGTCGATTTACCAGAGCCGTTTAGGCCAAGCACACCGATTTTTGCGCCAGGGAAAAATGAAAGAGAAATATCTTTAAGAATTTCGCGTTTAGGCGGTACCACTTTGCCCACGCGATTCATGCTATATACAAACTGAGCCATAACTGAATCAACTTATCCTATGAGTAAATAACGCTGGCTTGTGCGGCTGCAAAGAACCGGACAGAGATCAGCAGAAAAAAGTGGCCTAAGGATAGCACATGCACAGCTAATGCAGAATAATTAGCGCGGCGCCAATGACCACTAAAAAGGCGCCAATCCAAGCCCCTAACGCCGGTCTTTGACGAGTTGTTATCCATAAGCCAGGTAAGATAAGCACAGGCACAATAGCCGATAGGGTGGTGACTATGCCGACGTTGGCATTACCAACTCCCCAAACTAATACGCTCATACCTATCACCATGCCTATGGTGGCAAGGGCGCAAACCCCCAGATAATCCACGAGTTTAAGCTGACTTAACGTCAGGCTATCGGCACTTTGTTTGTGTCGGTAGTAAAGGCTATAGGCTAATATTAAAGCCACAGCGCCAGTCCCCACTCGTAGGGCGGATACCCCAAGGGGGTCCGCGCCATCAAGTAACGCTGGTTTACTTAATAATGCGCCACTGGCTTGTCCGAGTGCTCCCCCTAACGCCATGATAACGCCGACACTGAGTTTCCCTTTGGTATCTTCCCAAGCGTGAGTGCTTTGACGTTTGCCAAACAAGATAGCAATAACCACTCCCACCAAAACGAGGGCACAGGCGAACAATTGGCGGAGGGTTAACGTTTCGTTGAGGAATAGCCAACCAAGCAAGATCGACATAGGCGCATTAGTGGCAAAGAGTACGCCAGTTCGCCTTGGTCCGAGGCGATGTACCGCAGAAAATAGCAAGGTGTCGCCAAGAAAAATCCCCAATACTCCCGATAGCATCACGGCGAAAGAGTGTTCCCAAAGGGCATCTGTGAAACGCTGACCGAATAAACAAATGACTAACAATAAACTGCTGGCAATGGTAATCCGTAGGGTGTTGAAACGCATGATGCCAAAGCGGGCGATTAAGCCAGGGGCCATCAGGCTGGAGAGGGTCCAGCAAAATGCAGCGACAAGTCCTGACAGTTCAGCAAAGGGCATAAATTTCCTTATAAATCCGGTTGTTATTCTAACTTAGAAAGGTCTAATGGCTTGGTAGCTATCTGTTAGTTGGGTTGTTATTATTCTTTTATTATAGAGTGCCGAGCAAGGCCTTTTTCTTAATTACTTTAACTTATTGGAAGTCCTATGCGATGCCCGTTTTGCGGAACTCACGATACTAAAGTTCTCGATTCCCGACTCGTCTCGGAAGGCGCTCAAGTACGTCGCCGTCGTACTTGCAATGAATGCCAAGAAAGGTTCACGACGTTTGAAGTCGCTGAGCTACAAATGCCGAAGCTGATCAAAAGTGATGGCAGCCGTGTCCCTTTTGATGAAGAAAAATTACGCAGTGGTATTTTAAAAGCCATTGAAAAACGACCCGTCAGCATTGAGGCCGTTGAAACAGCCATTACTCGCATCAAAGAAAAGATGCAGGGAACAGGCGAGCGCGAATTACCTTCTCGCTGGACTGGAGAAGCGGTAATGGAAGAATTACAGCGCCTTGATCAAGTGGCCTATGTCCGCTTTGCCTCTGTGTATCGCAGTTTTAAAGACATTAATGAATTTCGTGAAGAGATTGATCGCTTAGAAAGCCGTAGTGAAGAAGACGGCAAAACCATGACGCCAACTAAGAAGACAAAAGATGACTTATAACCACGAATACTGGATGGCCAAAGCGATCCAGCTGGCTCAAAAAGGTTTGTTTACCACTCACCCTAACCCTCGCGTTGGGTGTGTTCTTGTGAAAGATCAAACCTTAATTGGCGAAGGCTTTCATGTTCGTGCCGGAGAAGGCCATGCTGAAGTAAACGCTCTGGCAGCGGCAAAACAAGCTGGTGCCGAGGTTGCAGGTGCGACGGCATATGTCACCTTAGAGCCATGCTCTCATCAGGGTAAAACGCCTCCTTGCGCTAAAGCCTTGATCGAGGCAGGTGTGGGGAAAGTGGTCTTCGGTATGCAAGATCCTAATCCACAAGTGGCTGGCAATGGTTTAGCAGCGATCAAGGCCGCCGGTATTGAAGTGATTGGGCCGATTTTAGAAGCCCAGTGTGCCGCCCTAAATCCTGGTTTTATTAAACGTATGCAAGAAGGTTTGCCTTTTGTGCGAGTGAAATTAGCCATGAGTTTAGACGGTCGTACTGCCATGGCCTCTGGTGAAAGCCAATGGATTACCGGCCCTGAAGCCCGCTTGGATGTACAGAAACTGCGCGCCCAGAGTGATGCGGTAGTCACAGGTATTGGCTCTGTGTTAGCCGATAACCCTAGCATGACAGTGCGTATTGATAACCACGGACAAGAAGCTGCGCCAAAAACGGTCAGACAGCCGATGCGAGTGGTGATGGACACGGCCTTGTCTATTCTGCCAGAAGCGAAAATCTTGTATCCCACCTCTCAAGCGTGCGTTTTCGCAGTGGAAGAAGAAGTGGAGTCAGAGCACTTGGATGTGCTGCAAGAGAAAGGTGTGACCGTGCGTTTTTCACCTCGTGGCGAAGATGGTCGTTTGGACCTTATCGATGCTATGGAACAATTGGCCGATACGGGAATTAATGAAGTGCTATTGGAAACTGGCTCTGAGCTTGCTGGTGGCTTTTTGCAAGCGGGTTTAGTGGATGAAATTGTCGTATATATGGCGCCGAAATTATTAGGCTCTAGTGCTCGACCTCTTTTCCAGTTGCCACTTGAAATGATGAGCGAAGCTGTCGAGCTTGAACTCTTGTCTGTTCGCCAAGTTGGGCAAGATATTCGTCTGGTTTATCGCCCCGTATATTTGGATGATCAAGACGACGAATTTGACGAAGAATAGTGATTTCGCCAACCGGCAGAGCCAGTTGGCAAAGAAACTCAGTGAAAAACGGTAGAAAGTGATTTATCTGCTAAAAATAGCGCGAAGTTTGCAGAGAAACGCTGAACGAATCTTGATATAATCGCCGGTCAAAATGACAGACATATTTGTTTTCTCCTATTCGAGGAAACAATCAAACAGACGATCGGGTTCAACTATGAATCGAGTCTGGATAATTGAGGCAAAAAATGAGCGAAGTGGAAACAACAAACGATCAAACTCCAGCACCTAAGCGTAAAGAGAAAAAGCCTTCACGCTCTCAGCTACGCAGTGCTTCTCGTCGTTTGGCATTACAGGCGGTTTATCAATGGCAGATGAACCAGTCTGCAGTGAGCGAGATTGAAACCCAATTCACTTTGGATCAAGACATGAGTGCTTGCGATAAAGTGTATTTTAGAGAGATTTTGCAAGGCGTTACTTCTCGCGCTAAATCTTTAGATGATCTCTTTGCGGAACTGTTAGATCGCTCTTTAGCAGAGTTGGATCCTATCGAGTTGGCGGTATTGCGTATTGGCGCATTTGAGTTATCGGCACGTTTGGATGTGCCTTACCGTGTCGCAATCAACGAAAGTGTTGAGCTTGCGAAAGGTTTTGGCGCATCAGAGAGTCATAAGTACATTAATGGTATTCTTGATAAGCTGGCTCAGCGTGTACGTCGCGAAGAAATTGCCGCCCGTCGAGCTGCTCAATAATAGTTTCACGATTTGAGTACAAAGGTTATAAGACCCTAAAAGGCCCCGTTATTAAGTTTTAATAACGGGGCCTTTTTTTAGAGGTAAAAAGTCTTTTAGGTAAAGAGCCTATAGATGTAATGAGCCTTTGCAACTAAACAGCTTTTGGAGAATAGAAGTAGAGGATAATGGATTGAAAGAATTTGAGCTAATACAAAATATTTTTCAGGCTTCCGTCATGGCGAATACTCAAGGCCGCGACGACATCCTGCTGGGGATCGGAGATGATTGTGCTCAGATCAATGTACCAGAGGGGCAAAGTCTCGTTTTCTCTATGGACACCTTAGTCGAGGGACGTCACTTTCCATTCGATGCAGACCCTGTGGATATTGGCTATCGAGCGGTGGCCAGTTGTGTTAGTGATTTAGCGGCAATGGGCGCCAAGCCTGCTTTCTTTACCCTAGCCCTAACCATCCCGGAATCCGACCCCCAGTGGCTGGCGGGTCTGGCGCAAGGCATGGCTGAGCTTGCTGAGCCGATTGGACTGATTTTGTTAGGCGGCGATACCACAAAAGGTCCTTTAACCTTGACCCTGCAGGTGCACGGCTATGTTGCTAAGAAACCTGCTGTACTTCGTTCTTATGCTCAAGTCGGTGATGATGTTTATGTCACTGGCACCTTAGGTGATGCCGCAGCAGCAGTACCGATTGTTACGGGAGAGTGGCAAGTATCCAGCGAACGTTTTGACTATTTCTATGAGCGTTATTGGCGTCCAGCACCGCGCTTAATCGCTGGTATGGCTCTGAGGCGAGTGGTGCACGCTATGCTGGATATCTCTGATGGGGTGGCACAAGATCTTCAGCATATTTTGAAAGCTTCCAATGTGGGGGCGGAACTAGACGCGCATCTGTTGCCCATTTCTCAGCAGCTAAAGACTTGGCAGCCTGAAGCCGCCATGGCTTTAGCATTAACAGGGGGCGATGACTACGAGCTATGTTTCACCGCTTCGCCTGAACAGGCGGAAGAAATCCAGCTGATTATGCAGACCTTGCATTTGCCTTGTACGCGTATTGGTAAAATATCGACGGCAGGCTTTAGTATTCAAGGGTATGATGGTGAAATTAAAGGTTGGCAGCACTTTTAACCCAATAGCGCTATTTCAAAAAGCTTGGTTGTTTAAAACGACAACGAAAAATATTAAGGAAAGGGTATTATGGCAAATTCTGCTCCAGCGTCCGTATGGCGTAATCCAATTCATTTTCTAGCCTTTGGTTTAGGCTCAGGGGCGGCACCGAAAGCGCCGGGAACTTTTGGAACTTTGGCTGCTGTGCCGCTTTTCCTGCTCATGCAGAACTTTAGTGACGATCAGTACTTAATAATGCTGATAGTGACTTCTTTAATTGGTATTTATCTGTGTGGTAAGACATCTAAGGATCTGGGGGTGCATGATCACTCTGGAATTGTTTGGGATGAGTTTGTTGGCTTTTGGATCACCATGTGGCTCGCCCCAACAGGCTGGCAATACATAGTGCTGGGTTTCGTGCTATTCCGCTTGTTCGATATTTTAAAACCTTGGCCAATTTCATGGGTGGATAAGCACGTACATGGCGGCTTTGGCATTATGCTGGATGATATTTTGGCAGGGCTCATGTCTTTCGTGGTTTTACAGGCTCTGTTGCATTTCGTTTTCTAAAAGAACTTTAAGCCAAAAAAAGGCCCCGTGGTGTGAAGTGACACCATGGGGCCTTGTCGTTTAAGCAGGTGTTATTTCCAGCCAGCTTTGTCCATAAGTTCTACGGCTAAGCGGTTGTTGTCCCCAAGGGCACTCAAAGAAAGAGTGTCGGCTTTGAATTCGCCAAAAGGTTGTAAGCTTTTTGGAGGCTCAATACCTTCTACAACAGGGTATTCGTTGTTCACATCTGCATACCATTGTTGGCTTTCGTGGTTGGTTAGGAACTCAACCAAGCGGCGTGCGTTGCGTTTGTTTGTCGCAGACGCTGTCATGCCAATACCACTAACGTTCACATGGGCACCGCGTTCACCTTCTTGTTGGTTAGGCCAGAACAGAGAGACTTGGTCGTATACTTTACGCTCTGCTGGGTTGTCACTTTGCCCAAGGCGACCATAGTAGTAGGTGTTCGCTAAAGTTACATTACATACACCAGCGCCAACTGCTTTAAGCAAATCGGTATCGCCACCAAATGGCGGACGTGAGAAGTTTTTCACAAAGCCTTGTAGCCAGCTAAGTGTCGCTTCTTCACCATTCGCTTCGATCATAGAAGCCACTAAAGATTGGTTGTAAATGTTGGAGGAAGAGCGTACGCAAATTTGCCCTTTCCATTTTGGATCCGCTAGATCTTCGTAAGTCGATAGATCTGCTTTGTTAACCTTTTTAGGGTTGTAGAAGATAACGCGGGCACGTTGTGATAATCCATACCAGTAGTGTTCACGGTCGCGTAAATGAGAAGGCACCACTTCGTCTAGAGTGTCTGTCTCAAATGGCTGAAGTACTCCAGCCGCTTTCGCTCGGTATAAACGACCCGCGTCCACTGTGATGAAAACATCGGCAGGGCTGGCGTCACCTTCAATTTTTAAGCGGTTTAATAGGGTGTCGGCATTGCCTGTCACCAAGTTGACTGTAACACGGTATTCCTTCGCGTAAGCGTCAAGAGCGGGTGCTATAAGGGCTTCTTTACGAGCCGAGTAAACGTTCAATTCGCCGCTGGCAAAGGCTGCAGAGCTGGCCAGAACAGGCAAGATAGTTGCGCCTAAGCACAGTAATGAGGTTGGAGACAGTTTTTTCATAGTGTGAATTACCTTTAAAGTGTAAACCCTTCTACTAGGCTCAAAAAAGCCGATCATCCAGATTATAAATGATATTCATTTCTATTAGAAATGCTAAATTTAAAATTTCCACTTGCCTTGGAATCTTTACTAAGTGTCTGTCATTTAATGATTTTGTCTCTAGAAAATGTCAGGCATTCTCTTATTAATGTAAGTTTTAATACATTTTGATTACATTCTATTGACTAAAGATATGGATATGTAAATAATAACGCTTATCATTTAGATAAGCATTACATACTCAAAGGATGAAGTTCGTGGAAACGCAAGACACCTCTCTTAAAACCCAATCTCTAAACAACTCAACACCAAACATTAAACTGACTGCCATTGCTTTTGCTGTTTCAGCAGCACTATCTGGTCAGGTTTATGCTGCCGAAACAGAACTAGATACCCTAGTGGTTGATGGCGCGGAATTAGCCAGCGACGCTAACCCATATTCTGAGCCAGGCGCGGCTTACAAAGCGAAAAAAATGTCCGATTCAAAATACACTCGTGACATCGCAGAAACACCAAAAACGATTACGGTTTTAACGAAAGATTCCATTGAAGAATCTGGTAAGACGGATCTTGAAAGCATCTTGAGTGCTCAACCAGGTATTACCTTGGGTACTGGTGAAGGTGGTAACTCATTCGGTGACCGTTACATTATCCGTGGTTATGAAGCACGTAGTGACGTTTACACAGATGGTTTGCGTGAACCGGGTTTGATTACTCGTGAAACGTTTGCTCTTGAGCAAGTAGAAATTTCCAAAGGCCCTAGCTCGACCTTCGGTGGCCGTGGCACAACAGGTGGTGCGGTTAACTCGGTAACGAAAAAAGCTTCTTATGATGAAGATTTCGCGAGCGTTGGTGCGACCCTAGGAACCGATAGTAAGACACGCTTAACATTAGACGCGAACAAAGCAGTAAGCGATGAATTTGCTGTACGTATTAACGCTTTGACTTCTCAGTCGGACACAGACCGTGTTGATGATGCGGTAGATCAAGAAGGTTTCTTGATTTCAAGTGTTTATGAGCCAAATTCAGATGTGACGATTAGTGCAGACTACTACTACTTCCGAGCAGATGATAAGAAGGATCCAGGTCATTCCTATGATAGTGATACAGGAACCTTTGATAAATATGATTATGTTGGTCAAGACGGCTTAGACTTCCAAAAGAGTGAAGCTGATATTGCAACCGTGAAGGTCGAAGCATACTTAACAGATGATCTGCGCGTAGAAAACAAAACCCGTTTTGGTGAAACGCTAAATGATTACATCGTTAGTACCTACAGTGCTACGCGTGATAACAATTTACGTCAATTCACTGGCTGGCAAGAAAACCAGTATGTAGGAAACCAAACCAACTTCATCTTTGATGCTGAATTGTTCGGTAAAAAACACTCTATTGTTACTGGTGTAGAGTACGCAAATGAAAAAACGGATATTGGTAACTACTCGGTAACGACCGATAATAGCTTCTCAATTGATCCGTACAATGCACAAAACAACCTTTGGGAAGGCTCTGTTACCCGCAGTGACGTTACTAAAGCTGTTGAGTTAAATACTTTGTCTGCTTACTTGATGGATACCGTAACCTTGTCTGATGACTGGGAAGTACACGGTGGTATTCGCTACGATTACTTTGATTACGATGGTTTTGTTGCCGCAACTACGGATAGACAAGGTAACCCTGTAGCAGAGAAAAACTACAACTTTAGTGATGGTTTCTTTAATGGTCACCTAGGTGCCGTTTTCTCTCCTTGGGAGCATGGTAATATTTATGCAACCTGGTCTACTTCTTCAAATATTAATGGTGGTGAAGTAGATGCTGTTTCTAGTTGTGGTTACGGTGGTGTATGTGTCGATTCAGATGGTAATTATGCTAATGCTGAACCAGAACAGTCTACAAACCTAGAGTTAGGGACTAAATGGAATGTTATGGATCACAAGTTGTTGTTAACAGCGGCTGCCTTCCAAATTACTAAAGATGATGTAATTGAAGGTGACAATGATTCATATGCATCTGGTGGTTCTTTGAATACTGGTAAAAACCGAGTGCACGGTGTTGAGTTTGGCATGTCTGGTAACTTGACGGATAAAGTAAGTGTACAAGCCGGTTTGGCGTTGATGAAATCGAAAACTCTAGAGTCCTATGATGAAGAACTAGTAGGCTTGCCTAAAGCAAACTTTGCCGACAGAAGTGTGAACATTCAAGCGAAATACCAGTTCACACCAGCTTTTGCCTTCGGTGCTGTGGCGACTTACTCAAGCGGTATGATTGGCGGTCAGCCTGATACAGGTACAGACAGTGATAACAAAACGCCTTCTTACTCTGTATACGATGTATTCGCGACTTACCAAGTCAACAAAGACTTTGACCTACAAGCGAATGTTCAGAACATTACGGATAAAGAATACTACACAGCGATTTACCGTGGTGGTGCAATTGCTTACCTAGGTGCTGGTCGTTCTGCTAGTGTTACGGCAAAATATAAGTTCTAATTTAATCTTATAAAGTTAGTTCTTGTATCAAACGCAATCAGATCCCCTTCTGGTTGCGTTTGTTTTTGTTTGAGAAGGAGCCCTATGCTGATCACCATTGCCAATGTTTTATCCGAACATGAGCTAAAACAGTACCGCCAGCACCTAGCGAATATCGAATGGCAGAATGGCGAGCAGAGTGCTGGAACCCAGGCTTCTAAGGTGAAGCAAAATAGTCAGTTAGACCCTGAGAGTCAGCTTGCTCAGCAGCTTGGTGATCATATCTTGCAGGCTTTGTCTGCCACCGCTAAATTTGTTTCCGCGGCTTTACCCCGAAAAATCTACCCTCCCATGTTTAATTGTTATCAACTGGGTGGCCATTATGGCTGGCATGTAGATAACGCTGTGCGAGTAGTGCCTGGTACGCCAGTGCGCTTGCGCACCGATCTGTCAGCCACTTTATTTCTTAATGACCCAGAGGACTATGAAGGCGGCGAGTTGATCATCCAAGACGCTTATGGCGAGCATAAAGTTAAGCTAAAAGCGGGTGATATGGTGCTTTACCCATCAACTAGCCTGCATCAGGTAACACCTGTTACATCCGGTAAACGCTTGGCGAGTTTTTTTTGGATTGAAAGCATGGTGCGGGACCATGAAACGCGAGAGATCTTATTTGATCTTGATCAAAGCGTACAGAAATTAGGGGCGGTGCATGGTTTAGATTATCCTGAAGTGATGACTTTAAGTGCGCTTTACCACAGATTAATTCGACTACACGTAGATACCTAACATGACTCAGCAAACCCCAGCGTTTCAAAGCGCTCTAAATTTAGCGGACTATCAACGTCTGGCCAAAGAGGCCTTGCCTCACTCAATTTATGAATACGTATACGGTGGGGGCGCTGACGAGATCACCCTGCAACAGAACCGTAGTGCTTTCGATAACCTGAGTATCTGGCCACGAGTTTTGAATGATGTCACTAAGGGCACTACGGCTACCAAGATTCTTGGTCAAGCATGGCGTACTCCCATAATGTTGGCACCTGTAGCCTTCCAAAAAATGGCCCATGAAGATGGCGAGATTGCCGCAGCACGAGCAGCCAGCGCTTTAGACATAGGCATGATGGTAAGCACCTTAAGCAGCCAAAGTATGGAAGAGGTGAGTGAGCAATTAAGCACCCCTAAATGGTTCCAGCTTTATTGGCAACTTGATAGAGATTACAACCTAGCCTTAATTCGACGTGCCCAGAAAGCAGGCTACCAAGCCATTGTGGTAACGGTAGACTCGGCTATACATGGCATTCGTAATCGCGCCCAGCGGGCTAAGTTTGAATTGCCGGAAGGCATTGAAGCCGTTAATTTGAAGGATCGTCCGCCGTTGCCGAGTAAAGCCTTTACGCCAGATCAGAGCATAGTGTTTCAGGGCATGATGAGTGAGGCGCCTACTTGGGAAGACATCGAGTGGTTGATCAAAGAAAGCCTCCTGCCTGTCATTATTAAAGGTGTTTTGCACCCAGCGGATGCATTAAAAGCCCAGCGTATTGGTGCCCAAGGCATAGTGGTGTCTAACCACGGAGGGCGAACATTAGACACAGTGCCCAGTGCGATGGATGTCATTCCGGCGATTCGTAAATTGGTTGGCGAAGACTATACCCTGTTGCTAGATGGTGGCATTCAGCGGGGCACGGATGTTTTTAAAGCGCTAGCCCTAGGAGCAAATGCCGTATTACTCGGCCGACCACAGTTTTATGCCCTTGCGGTAGGTGGTGCACCGGCGGTAGCACATATGTTGCGAATTTTACGTGAAGAGTTGGAAGTCACCATGGCGTTGGCAGGAACGCCTTGTATTGCGGATATTAACAGTGAATGCTTACTTAACCGTGATTAAAGCAAACCCTAGGTGTAACGCTAGTCAATGATGATCGTTACGCCTCAAATGGGCTTCGAAAGCACGTATCAGTAAAGACAAACTAAGGGTGAGCACTAAGTACATAAAGGCGACCACATTGTAGGTTTCAAAAAATTGAAACGATGAAGCGCTGAAGACTTTGCCCAGCTGTGTAATGTCCTGTACACCCAATACAGACACTAGTGCAGAGTCTTTGATCATGGCCACCAAATCGTTGCCAAGGGGCGGTAGAATCTTGCGCATGGCCTGTGGCAGTATGATCAAGCGAAAGCGCTGCCAACTCGATAGCCCAAGAGCTTGAGCAGCCTCAATTTGCCCTTTTCCAACTTCTTGAATACCTGCCCGAAACACCTCAGCAATAAACGCGCTGTAGCTAATGGAAAGCGCCTGTATCGCTCGCCACAACAACGTAAAGTCGCGAGTGCGGGCGGTTTCTAACCAGCCAGCTTCGATTGGCCATTGCAGTAACCAGTTATAGAACTTAACCATTTCTGGTGCGCCGACAAAGGCAATGTAGAAAAGCAACACCAGTACTGGGATACCACGAAAGATTTCCACATAAAAACGCGAGAATTCCCTTAACACTCGATAACGAGAAAAGCCTGCTAAAGCGATCAGTAAACCAATGAGACTGGCGAGTATGAATGCCGAAAAAGTCACGCCTAGGGTGGTTAGTAAGCCTTTACTTAAGGTGCTGGCAATACGCTGATAGTCCTCATCTGCCACCATATTCCATAGCAGAACAAGAGCAATGATGATCGCAGCGATCAGCCACCAAGGAGTTTTATCGACAGTGTTTTTCAAAGGCTTCATCGGTTCAATAATAAGGCCATCAGTAGGATGGCCTAGAGTCGTTATTTAATACCCAAACTGGGCGTGTGAGCTTATTGGTTGTAGTCAAAAAACCATTTTTGGTTTAACGCATCCAATGTGCCATCGGCTTTCATGCTTTCAATGGCGGCATTCACAGGCGCCAATAAGTCGGAGTCAGGTGTAAGGATGAAGCCAAAATCTTCTGTGCCTAAAGGTCCGCCGACAATTTTAAACGCCCCTGGGTTAGCGCCAATGTAGCCTCGTGCTGAGGTTGCATCCATTAATACGCTGTCAACATCACCTGATTTCAATGCCTGAACAGAAGCACCAAAGGTTTCTAGCAGGGTAATGCGTGGGTTGTTTTCATCACCATCTAGCACGTTATAAACCGCAACATAAAAGTTGGTCGTACCAGGTTGAGCTGCGAAGTAGAGATCGTCATTGGCGGCGAAAGATTGTGCGTCATTGAAACGGGTCTCATCGGCTCTTACAAGCATGAATTGCTGAGAGGTTAGGTAAGGGATGGAGAAGTCGATTTGTTCCGCGCGCTCAGCGTTGATGGTGATGCCATCCATGCCGATATCATAAAGGCCTTGTTTTACCCCTTGGATCATGGTGTCCCAGCTGCTTAGTTGCCAATCAATCTTGGCGTTTAGGCGCTTGCCAATTTCGTTCATGGCGTCGTATTCCCAGCCAATGCCTTCACCGGTATCTGGGTCGGCAAAGTTTAAAGGTGTGTAAGCATTTTCCGTTACCGCAACAATGGTGCGACCTTGCAGGTCCGGTAAAGTATTGGCAAAACTGGCAGAGCAAAATAGCACAGCTGTAATGCCGGCTAAGCGGGATAAAAGAGTCAGCATGGTGGTTCCTTTGAATGTGGGCGTCACAAGTGAAATTAGGGAAAATAAAGTCCATGATTATACACTTTTGCATTCGGCGAGACTATGTGATTTTGCGCTTGCTAAGTAGTATGTCGAGAGTGAAGGAGGTATATTTAGCCTATTAATGAATTAATGCGGCTGAGTATTTGCTCGCTGCTTCACTATAGGTTCCTCATGTCTCGAGAATTGAGCTCACAACACGCATTTCAAGTTCAATGCCTGACCCAAATGGGGGTGGGGGTATGGCTTGATGCGTCACAAGCTGTCTCGGGGACCGCTTTCTTTGATCCTCTGCCTTGGCCTATGGTTAATGGCAGGGAAACGGCTGTTACTCCGCCAGCTTCCGTATTGGGTTTTAGTCAAGCAGAACCTCAGCCACCGATACAAAAGCTTGCCCCAGAAGAGAAAGACCAAACGGTCGCCAGCCTTAGAGAGCAGCTTAATGCTGGCCCTGAAATCGTCGTGGAAGACCTGCAGCCAATTGAAGAATTGGCGGTCAACATCGAAGTCGAACCTGAGCCCGAGCGAGTCTTTGATACGGGTCTAACCACATTAGATATACGGGCGTACCTGTTGACCGACCAGTTGTTGATCATTACGGATGTGCCCAGTGCCTTTCAGGACGATGAAGAAATTGAAAAACTGGCGTTGAAAATGGGCCGAGCATTGTTACAGCAATCTGCGGAGGAATGGCAATCTCGCCGATTAACTTGGCCAGGGGCATTAACCAACCCGCATTTTATCGCTCGTCAGGATTGGTTATTGGGTGCGGTTGAAGGCTTTGTGGGGCAACTACTCAAGTCAATATCAGGGAAACCCAAGGTGGTATTAGCGGGTTCAAACATTGCCGAATTACTCAGTGTCGATGGGGCAGATGCCATACTCGCTTCCTGTGCGGTAGCAAAAATTGCCAGCTTGCCAGAGTTGTATCGCATCCCGGAATTGCGCAAAGATGCTTGGTCGACGATGCAGCAAGGGCTCTTTTCTACTTCGGCTTCCGGCGCTTAAATTCCATTTCAAGGTGTTGATTTTATTATGCTAATACGTCTCACTAAGGCAGAGGATGCTTCTGCTGTGGTGGCACTTGATCGTCAAGCGAACCCTCATCCATGGGGTGAAAAATTGATCATGGACGCTTTCGATAGTCGGCAAAGTTGGGTGGTTCAGGCGCCCGAATCTGGTGAGATTGTCGCTTGGTTGTGTGCATCCCAACTCTATGACCAAGCTGAATTGGAATTGATATTGGTCGCCCCATCGATACGACGACAAGGCATTGCACGACAACTGATGAATGCATGGCTACAGGTGCTGCAAGAGCAGAAAGTTGCGGAGTGCTTGTTAGAAGTGCGTGAGTCTAATGCTGGGGCTATTGGCTTGTATGAAAGCCTAGGTTTTGCCCAAGTCGGGCACCGGAAAAACTATTATAAAACCCCCCAAGGTCGAGAAGCGGCCTGTCTGTATACGCTTTCGTTGAATGAAATTCCCCAAGGAGACTAAAAATGTCCAAAGTGCTAGTACCTATTGCTAACGGCAGCGAAGAAATTGAAGCGCTCACCATTATTGATGTGTTACGTCGTGGCGGTTTAGACGTTTGTGTCGCCAGCGTGCATGACTCTCGTCAAGTAACCTTGGCTCATGGTTGTCGGTTTGAAGCGGATGTGTTGCTAAGTGACGTGGCAGAAAGCATGTATGACGCGGTGGTTTTGCCCGGAGGTATGCCGGGGGCGGAGTACCTAAAAGACTGCGAGCTGTTGGTTAGCATCCTTGAAAAACATGACATACAAGACGCACTGTTGGCCGCTATTTGTGCGGCACCAGCTTTAGTGTTTGGTACCCATGGCTTTGTTGTTGATAAACAAGCGACTTGTTACCCCGGGTTCGAATCACACCTGCAAGGGGCTGAGTATATGGCAGATCAGCCTGTGGTGATGGACGGTAATATTATCACTGCTCAAGGGCCTGCGGTGGCGATGGCGTTTTCTTTGGCTGTTTTAGCGAATCTGAAAGGCTATGAAGAGGCCCAAAAAGTCGCGTCCGACTTGTTGTGCTAGAACAATAGGGTGTTTGATTTAATACTGACTATTTGGTTAGTAAAAAACCACCGCAAAGCGGGTATTTTTATGGATTTACTTGCTATTCGCGGTGGACGCTAAGGGTGCAAAATAGTAGAATTGTTCAGATTTTTAAACGCAAGATTTATTGGTGGTGAATCGATAAATACGCGGCACAAGCGCAATTTTTAAAAAGCGAGATAAGCCACCGGTTTGTCTCGCTTTTTTGCAACCTAACTAGCTCTAAATGGGAGGTTCCTTTGGCGACAACAGCGATTCTAGCTTTGGAAGATGGCACGATATTTAAAGGCGTGTCAATCGGAGCAGATGGCACTTCAACAGCGGAAGTGGTATTCAACACTTCAATGACTGGCTATCAAGAAATTCTTACAGATCCTTCCTATGCACGACAAATGGTCACTTTGACCTACCCACATATCGGGAATACCGGCGTTAACTCTGAAGATGAAGAGTCTAATCAAGTTTGGTGTGAAGGCCTAATTATTCGTGACCTGCCACTTGTTGCCAGTAGCTGGCGCAGTGAAGAAGCATTAGATGCTTACCTAAAGCGCAAAGGTGTTGTGGGCATTGCTGACATTGATACACGTAAGCTAACACGTATCCTGCGTGAGAAAGGTGCTCAAGCTGGCTGCATCATGGCTGGCGACAACCTAGACGAAGCCGCTGCCGTTGCAGCCGCAAAAGCTTTCCCAGGCCTAAAAGGCATGGACCTTGCCAAAGAAGTGACTGTAAAAGAGTCTTACCAGTGGACAGAATCTACTTGGGACCTTGTCAAAGGCCACACGACGCCAGACAGTTCTGAGTTCCACGTAGTGGCTTATGACTTCGGTGTAAAACGCAATATTCTACGCATGCTGGTTGAACGTGGTTGCCGTTTGACTGTTGTGCCTGCGCAAACGCCAGCGAGCGATGTGCTAGCCTTGAATCCAGATGGTGTCTTCCTTTCCAATGGCCCTGGTGATCCAGAGCCTTGTGATTATGCCATTGCCGCCATTAAAGAAATTTTGGAAACCGAAATACCGGTTTTTGGTATTTGTCTTGGTCATCAGCTATTGGCGTTAGCGTCTGGTGCCAAAACTAAGAAAATGAAATTTGGTCATCACGGTGCCAACCACCCGGTTCAAGCAATCGAGAAAGGCACAGTTATGATCACCAGCCAAAACCATGGCTTTGCTGTTGATGAAGATACCTTACCGAGTAACCTTGTGATGACTCATAAGTCTTTGTTCGACCAATCTCTACAAGGGATTGCCCGTACAGATAAGAGTGCATTCAGCTTCCAAGGTCACCCGGAAGCGAGCCCAGGTCCACATGATGTTGCACCTTTGTTCGATCAGTTTATTGACAACATTAAAGCCGCCAAAGCCTAAATAAGGGAGCGAACGAAAAGATTATGCCAAAACGTACTGACATAAAAAGCGTCTTAATTTTAGGTGCCGGCCCGATCGTTATCGGTCAGGCTTGTGAGTTTGATTACTCTGGTGCACAAGCGTGTAAAGCCCTTCGTGAAGAAGGTTTCCGCGTTATTCTTGTGAACTCGAACCCTGCTACCATCATGACTGACCCAGTGATGGCCGATGCGACATACATCGAGCCGATCGAATGGAAGACAGTTGAAAAGATCATTGAGAAAGAGCGTCCCGATGCCGTATTGCCGACCATGGGTGGCCAAACCGCATTGAACTGTGCGCTGGATCTTGAGCGCCACGGTGTTCTTGAGAAATACAATGTAGAAATGATCGGTGCGACAGCAGACGCCATTGATAAAGCTGAAGACCGTAATCGTTTCGACCAAGCAATGAAAGCCATTGGTCTTGAGTGTCCGCGTGCGGGTATCGCTCACAACATGGAAGAAGCCCTTAAAGTTCAGTCTGAAGTTGGCTTCCCTTGTATCATTCGTCCGTCATTCACCATGGGTGGTACGGGTGGTGGTATCGCTTACAACATGGAAGAGTTCGACGAAATCTGTACCCGTGGTTTGGACTTGTCGCCAACCAACGAATTGCTGATCGATGAATCTCTTATCGGTTGGAAAGAATACGAGATGGAAGTTGTCCGTGACAAAAAAGACAACTGTATCATCGTTTGTGCCATCGAAAACTTCGATGCCATGGGTGTGCATACGGGTGACTCGATCACAGTGGCTCCAGCTCAGACACTAACGGATAAAGAATACCAAATCATGCGTAACGCTTCCCTTGCGGTATTGCGTGAGATCGGTGTTGAAACAGGTGGTTCTAACGTACAGTTTGGTATGGACCCGAAAACTGGTCGCCTTGTTGTTATCGAGATGAACCCACGTGTATCCCGTTCTTCGGCTTTGGCATCTAAAGCGACAGGTTTCCCAATCGCTAAAATTGCTGCGAAATTGGCCATAGGTTACACCCTAGATGAGTTGCAAAACGACATCACAGGTGGCCAGACGCCAGCGAGCTTTGAGCCTGCAATCGATTATGTGGTTACTAAGATCCCGCGCTTCACATTTGAAAAATTCCCAACAGCGAATGATCGTTTAACGACGCAAATGAAGTCTGTGGGTGAAGTCATGGCGATTGGTCGTACTTTCCAAGAATCTTTACAGAAAGCCCTACGTGGCCTAGAAGTAGGTTCAGACGGCTTTAACCCACAGCTAGACTTCGCGGAAGAGAACAGCAAAGAGAAACTTGCTTACGAGCTACAGTCTCCGGGTGCTGATCGTATTTGGTACATTGGCGATGCTTTCCGTGCAGGCATGTCAGTTGATGAAATCTACGCGGTAACAGGTGTTGATCACTGGTTCCTAGTGCAGATTGAAGACTTGATCAAAGAAGAAATTGCGTTGGCCGACAAAGGCTTAGTGGACATGGACTACGATGTTCTACGCCGCCTAAAACGCAAGGGCTTCTCTGATGCGCGTTTGGCAAGCTTGCTAGACGTTACGGAAAAATCTTTGCGTGAGCGTCGTTACTTGATGGACGTACACCCAGTTTACAAACGTGTTGATACTTGTGCGGCTGAGTTTGCGACGAACACAGCTTACATGTATTCCACTTACGAAGATGAGTGTGAAGCAGCACCAACGGATAAAGACAAAGTGATCATCCTTGGTGGTGGCCCGAACCGTATCGGTCAAGGTATCGAGTTTGATTACTGCTGTGTACACGCAGCCCTAGGCCTACGTGAAGACGGTTACGAAACCATCATGGTGAACTGTAACCCAGAAACCGTTTCTACAGACTATGACACATCGGATCGTTTGTACTTCGAGCCAGTAACCCTTGAAGACGTATTAGAAATCGTCCGTAAAGAAAAACCAAAAGGCGTTATTGTGCAGTTCGGTGGTCAAACACCACTGAAAATCGCTCGTGCTCTACAGAACGAAGGTGTGCCAATTATCGGTACAACGCCAGAAGCTATTGACCGTGCAGAAGACCGCGAACGTTTCCAAAGCATGATCCAGCGTCTTGGTTACAAGCAGCCTCATAACGCCACAGTGCGAAGTGTTGAGCAAGCGGCGATGAAAGCTGCGGAAATCGGTTACCCACTGGTGGTTCGCCCATCTTATGTATTGGGTGGCCGTGCCATGGAGATCGTATATAACGAGAAAGAATTGAATCGTTATATGACGTCTGCGGTGAAAGTGTCTAATGACAGCCCAGTACTACTTGATCACTTCCTAAACGCTGCCATCGAAGTTGATATCGACTGTATCAGTGACGGTCAGCAAGTGGTTATCGGTGGCATCATGCAGCATATCGAGCAAGCGGGTGTTCACTCTGGTGACTCAGCTTGTTCATTGCCGCCTTACTCTTTGACGGCAGAAGTGCAGGATCAAATCCGTGAGATGATCAAGAACATGGCCCTAGAATTAGGCGTTGTTGGCTTGATGAATACTCAGCTTGCGGTACAAGATGGCGAAATCTACGTGATCGAGGTGAACCCTCGTGCTTCACGTACCGTACCATTCGTTTCTAAATGTATTGGCCGTTCTTTGGCTCAAGTGGCCGCTTTGGTTATGGCTGGTAAGACATTGGCGGAACTAGGCTTAACAGAAGAAATTATTCCTTCTTACTACAGTGTGAAAGAAGCCGTCTTCCCGTTCAACAAGTTTCAAGGTGTTGACCCAATTCTTGGCCCTGAAATGAAGTCCACGGGTGAAGTCATGGGTGTCGGTGACACTTTCGCAGAAGCCTTTGGTAAAGCCGTATTGGGTGGCGGTACTGAGTTGCCAACATCTGGTCGTGCTTTCATCAGTGTTCGTGATATGGACAAAGAAGGTGCTGTTGCCGTAGCTCGTCGCTTGGCTGGCCTTGGCTTTGATCTAGTAGGCACAGAAGGTACCGCGAAATTCTTGACGGAAAATGGCGTTGAGGTTCGTAAGGTGAATAAGGTAAATGAAGGTCGTCCACACATTGTGGATATGTTGAAAAATGGTGAAATCGACTACATTGTCAACACCACTTCAGGCACCCAAGCCATTGCTGACTCTTCTGTGATTCGCCGTACAGCATTACAGCGTAAGGTTTGTTACACTACAACATTGGCCGGCGCGGAAGCGACCAGTTTGGCGATTAGCTTGACCGGTGAAACCAAAGTTAGAAGACTACAAGACTTGCACCTGGGGAAATAATGAAAAAGGTACCAATGACAGTTGAAGGTGAAGCGACGCTCCGCGAAGAGCTAAACCACCTGAAAACAGTAGTTCGTCCTCGCGTTATCGCTGATATAGCAACAGCGCGCGAGCACGGCGACTTAAAAGAAAATGCAGAATATCATGCTGCCCGTGAAGAGCAGGGTTTTGCTGAAGGTCGCATTAAAGAGATCGAAGGTAAGCTTGCTGATTCACAAGTGATTGATGTGAAATCTATGCCAGCGTCTAGCAAAGTCATCTTTGGTACAACGGTGACCTTGTATAACGTAGACACCGAAGACACTGTTACCTACAAGATAGTGGGTGATGATGAGTCTGATGTGAAAGCGAAGAAGATTTCCTACGCTTCACCGATAGCGAAAGCGATTATCGGTAAAATGGAAGGCGATGAAATCATCGTGAAGATTCCAAGTGGCGAAGCGACTTACGAAATCGAAAAAGTCGAATACATTTAAACGCTGAGCGTTTGGCAAAAACCACCTTATTTTGTAAGGTGGTTTTTTTATGCCTGAAAAACGGCAAATAGTCGATTAAGGAGAGGCTTGTGATCAGAGACGTAAAAGACAGTGATGCTCCTCATATTGCGAATATCTACAACCATTACGTAAAGCATTCCGTGGCGACGTTTGAAGAACAGCCTGTCAGTGAAGCAACCCTATTAGAGCGGATTAAAAAAGTCCGTCAGGAAAAATTGCCATGGTTGGTACTGCAGCATCAAGATCAGCTCGTTGGTTATGCCTATGCAAGCCCTTGGAAAGAAAGAAGCGCGTATCGTTTTGCCGTGGAAGTCTCCGTCTATATAGATCCTGATTTCCATGGACAGGGCTTAGGTAAGCGCTTATATCAACGCCTTTTCAAAAAGTTGCATGACACGGATAAGCGAACTGCGATCGCGGGGATTACACTACCGAACCCAGCCAGTGTTGGTCTGCATGAAAGTATGGGAATGACTCAGGTCGCGTTGTTTGGTCAGGTGGGCTATAAGTTCGACCAGTGGTTGGATGTGGGCTACTGGCAAGTCGGGTTAGAGGAGTAACAGCCAAGCATATTTTCAACTTTTGATTGAAAGTGTTTGCACGTTTAGATCTATTATCAAATTATTGTTTATCTCTATAATGGCGCCATATTCTAGTAAACAATGACAAGGTAATGGAACACAGTATGTCTCACCCAATTATTAATGACCTGAACAGCCGCTACACAGCAAAACAATACGATGCCAGCAAACGTATCTCTGCAGAGGACATTGCTGTGATCAAAGAAGCGCTACGTTTATCCGCTTCTTCTATTAATTCTCAACCTTGGCACTTCATCTTGGTTGAAAGTGATGAAGGTAAACAGCGTTTGCATGATACTTTTGTGAACAAGCACCAGTTCAATCAGCATCATATTAAAGAAGCCTCTCACACAATATTGTTAGCGTATGATCCGAAATTCACGAAAGAGAAATTTAGTAAACGTGTGGATGCAGAAGTAAGCTCTGGGCATTTGCCAGCAGAAAATTATGATGCCTTCATGGGCGCTTATGCCTTCGCTGAAATGAACACAGATGAGCAAGGCAATAACGCAACTTGGACTAAGGCTCAGCTTTATTTGGCGTTAGGTAACTTATTGCACACCTTGGCTCGCATGGGTATTGCTTCCACTCCTATGGAAGGAGTTGATCCTGAGTTGATCGGCGAGAAGTTTGAGAAAGAGCTAAATGGCCATGTATGTGAGGTTGCTGTTGCTATGGGCTATCACAAGGAAGGCGAAGACTGGAACCGTGATCTGCCTAAAGCTCGCTTAGCGCTAGAAGACATTATCACCACGGTATAATCCGCTACTGGGTGTTGATTAAAAAAGCGAAGTAACTGGCTTACTTCGCTTTTTTTGTGGGCTCAGCTTGGTAAAATGCCCATCTAATTTCGCAATAAGAAGTAATCTATATGGCTTTACCAGAATGCCCTAAATGTCAGTCGGAATATGTTTATCAAGACCAGCTCAACTTGGTGTGTCCTGAATGTGCTTTTGAATGGAACCCAAATGAAGAGGCTGAGCAAACGGACGAAGTGCAAGTTAAGGATGCTAATGGCACCCTATTGCTTGCTGGCGATAAGCTCACTCTCGCCAAAGACTTGAAAGTAAAAGGCAGCTCTATGGTGTTAAAGATCGGCACCAAAGGGGTGATTAAGCGGATACATGATAAAAAAGATCATCAGCTCGATTGCAAACTAGACGGTGCGGGAGACATGATGGTGACGGCGAAGTTCGTCAAAAAAGCCTGACCATGTCAGGCTTTGGCAGGATAGGAAAGTGGTAAGATTAGCTACGCTGAAAGGCTGAGCGAATAAGGCCAATGCCTGCTAAGGCAAATAGCCCTGCGGCGATTCTATCGACCCAATGGCTGATCTTACGATACAGCTGCATGATGTGGGGAATAGAAAACAGCAGGGAATATAGGGCGTTGACGGTAAATCCTGCCAGCATGCAAACCATCAGGCCAGCAATAAGAGCACCGAAATCACTGCTTTCTCCCATGCCAACCGACAGGGCGGCCATCCAAGCAATTACCGTCTTAGGGTTGGAGGTGTTGAGTACCAAACCTCTTAAAAACCACTTTTTAGCACTCAATTGCTGGATCTCTTGCTGATCGGCAAAGGTGGTCGCTTGCAATGATGTTTTGTAAGAATGGTAAGCCAACCAAATAAGATAAAGCCCGCCTAATACTTTCAATGCACTCAGCAAATACACCGAGCTTTGTAGCATGACGCCCATGCCACTAATGGCAACTAGCCCCCATACTAATAAACCGCTGGAGAGGCCTGCGCCGTATATTAGGCTGGCTTTACGCCCCTTACTCATGGCGATGGTGGCATTCGAAAGTGTGGCAGGCCCCGGAGAGGCGGTAATCACAAAGAAGGTAAAGCCTATTGTTGCTAAAGATATGACATCAATCATATTAAGCCTCGCATATTTCATGAATTCTTAATCGAATCGTTATATCCTAGCGGAAAGAGGTATTTATTGGGAAGCTAAATACCTCATTGATTGAATGCTTAATGCACCAATTGCAAGGCTGTCCCATATCACACTGTTATCTTGTGTTTGAATTCTTCCAATGTTCACTACACCGCCAGAGGAAACCCATATGAGTAAAATTTACATCAATGGCTTAAAAGCCCTTCTAAGTGGCGTAATAATTAGCGCCGCAGCTAACGTGAGTGTTGCTCATGCGGATGATGTTGTACACGGTCCGGGTCATGGACCGGGTCCAGGTCCTGGTGGACCACCATCCCCTGAAAATGAAGCGATTCAAGCAAGATTAGGGGATACCAGTTCCCTGATGGGGTCGATCGCGATACCAGAATCGGTAGAATCTTGTGGTACTGACGCAGGCTTTGAACGTCTAGTATGTCTGATTGATATTTTGAAAGCAGACGTGTCTGATGAAATTTTAGAATTGCTGCAACTGGAGTATTCGTTAGCTGAAGCGAAGAACTGGAGTAACCTGCCTGCCGGAGCCTTCCCGGCAAGACCTGGCGTGTTTTTAGGTGAGCTGGATGTCGAGCAGCGTGGTGTGGTGAAAGCGATTCTAATGGAAGCTACAGGCTTAGGGGAAAACGAAGGTTTTGATGAAATCGTCCAGACATTGAATGCGGATGACTATATCGGCACAGTGAGCACAGACTATAAAGCAGGTTACTCTTCCTTTAATGGCAAGATTGCTTTTCTAGGCACACCAGCCGATAAAGGCACTTGGCAGCTCTACTATGGCGGCCATCACTTTGCCTTTGCCAACACTTACACGGATGGCAAATTGGTTGGTGCGACACCTTCCTTTCGAGGCATCGAGCCTTTTCCATCCTTTGAAATGAATGGCCGTACCAATATTCCTATGTTGCAAGAAAGAGATGCGTTTGCAGCGTTATTAAACTCGCTAACGTCAGAGCAGAAGAAAGCAGCAACATTAGAAGGCACATATCGCGATATTCTGGCAGGCCCACAGGCAGATGACGGTATTCTTGATGAGCAGGAAGGTATCAGTGTTCGCGAACTTACTGAGGCGCAAAAAGACTTGCTGCTAGCTGCCGTTGCCACCTATGTGGAGGATATTAATGCCGCAGATGCGAAGCATTATATGGAAAAATATACCTCGGAGCTGGATGAGACAGTATTAGGCTTTTCTGGCACCACAGACGTGAACAGTGAAGATGACTATGTGCGTATACATGGCCCATCATTGTGGATTGAATTCTCATTGCAATCGAACAAATCTACCCCTCAAAAAGGCAATCACCCGCACTCCGTATGGCGTGATATTACGGATGATTATGGTGCTCAGACGGAATGATATTCACACATCTAGTGCGAGTCATCCGACTCGCAGTTATCCTTTTTATAATGTCTTTGCAGACAGTGAGTGCTCACTCTTTGCCGGGTAGTGAACTGATTTTTTCTCAGCAAGGTAATCAGCTAAATCTACAGGTGTCTTTTCCTGTTGAGGATCTGGCGATTGCTGAGAAAACATTCCAGCCAATGAAGGTGCAGGCCAAAGAAAGGTCTCTGTCGGAGTCAGAACAGAATGCTCTAGCGGCGTACTTTCGTCAGCACCTAGAAGTGAAAGAACCTGTTTTAGGCCAATCCGGTAAGCCTATACCGCTTACCTTGCAAAAGGCTGAACTACAAGAGGCCTATCATCACGACCTTGGTCACTATGTGCTGGTGGTTTCTTATCTTACCGCCACGTTAGGCGCTGATAAGAAATTGCTGCCGGCTATATTGCGTTACGATGCGGTTATGCATGAAATTCGTAGTCATAGGGCCAATGTTTATTGGCAGCAGGGCGACGGAAAACTCGAAAAATTGACCAGCTTTCGATTTAAACGTCGTAATAGTCAGACCGTTTCCCATCGACTGCAATAGCCTATCTTTCAGAGCCCTTTTTGCCATCAAAGGGCTCTGTCTTATCACTTTACACGCCTTTCTCGTTACCCCACAGATAGACATGAAGCTGGGGCAAAACCGTGGCATCAAACCAACCTCTTTGCATGACTTCTTCCACCAAATTTAAGGTCTTAGTGGTCAGCGAGTCTAGGCTGGGGTTACCTTCAAGTTCTAGGTTGCAAGGCTGTAAATACAGGGGCAGTTGAGGGTATTGCTGCTTGATCTCGGCTGCCCATTCTAAATCAGCGTCATCCGCAACAACTATCTTCAAACTGACGTTAATGTCCTGTGCGTTGTGAAGGCTAGTATCAAAGCGGATTTGATCGAACTTCATTTTGCTCGACGGTGGCTTAGGACTTAAGGTGAGGTAATCCAGTTCTGCAAACCAAGGAGCGCTAACGCTGCCCTGCGTTTCCATGGCGAAACGATAGCCTTTGGCCTTTCCTAATCTAATTAACTCTGACAAATCTTGAATCGCTGGGTTACCACCCGATAGGGTGATCAGAATAGGTTTGCCGCCACTGAGTGTTTCAACTTGCTGAAACACATCATTAGCAGACATTGCTAACCATTCATTTTTGTATTTTTTATCGACGGCATGCATTGTGTCACACCAGCTGCAACGATAATCACAACCACCGGTTCGAACAAAAACAGTGGGGGTGCCAATCAAAGAGCCTTCTCCTTGAATGGTCGGGCCAAAAATTTCTGAAATGGCAATCATGGACGGTACTCCGCCCAAGTTTTGGGAGTTTCCGAAACACTGACGGCACTCACTTCAGGCCAGAGCTTCTTGCTCCATTGGTATAAGTGTTCGGCCAAACGCTCGGCAGTGGTGTTGTCTGCACCCAGCACATCATTAAGGTGTCGATGATCTAAGTGATCGTCAATATAGTGTTTAAAATCAGCGAGCTCACGATAATCTCGAACAAAACCTGTGCTGTTCAAAGTGCTGGATGACAGCTCAATAATCACCTCATAGTTATGACCATGAAGACGGCTACAAGGGTGTGAGTCGGGTAAGCCTAGCAACTGATGCGAGGCAGAAAATTGAAATGACTTGCGAATACGAAACATAGTGCATTGTCCTAACGGTTAATAACAATGCAGCACTAATCCCCTAAAGAATTTTAGGTATGTGTTTTTAACCTGGTGCTACGACAGGGCCAAAAGGCGCGCGTAGTATACACCTACTTGCGGTTCATCAACAGAGAGAGGGATTTTAGGCTTTATTCGGCTCAGGAAAGTGGTGAATCGTGAGCCGAATAGGTGATCTAATCGGCTCAATTAAATATTCTGGATAAAAAGTTGTTCTATAACACAGGGGTTTAGGTTGTAAAAAAACCAAGGGGCGTTTCGATGAGGTAGGCGGCAGTTTCGAAGAGAAACGCCGCTTGGTTGGCGTCACCTGTCATCGTTAAGGCGGTTCAGTAGTCGGGCTAAAGCCGCTACCTGCGCTACGAGCTAGGAAGTAGGCCAATGCGTATTCGATGTGACATAAAAAAACACCAGCCGAGGCTGGTGTTTTTAGTTCAATACGAGAAAGCGAGTGATTTAAGACTGGGCTTTCTTGAAGGCTTCAATCAGTGCTTGGGTTGAAGCATCTAGAGCGCTGTTGTCGCTGTCGCTAACAAGGCGGTTGTAGATGTCTGTGCCCAACACTTTACCTAGCTCAACACCCCATTGGTCGAAGGAGTTGATACCCCAGATAGTGCCTTGTACAAACGTACGATGCTCATAAAGGGCGATCAAAGCACCAACGGTTGCAGGTGTCATTTTGTCTGTTAGCAAGGTGTTGCTAGGACGATTACCCTTGATCACCTTGTGCGGTGCGATAGCGGCTACTTGCTCAGGTGTGGCACCAGCGTCTTTCAGCTCTTGCTCAGCTTGAGCCAAAGTCTTACCTACCATTAGGGCTTGTGACTGGCTTAGGCAGTTAGCAAACAACTGAGTGTGGTGCTCGCCAATTGGGTTGTGGCTAGTGAGTGGCGCAATGAAGTCCACAGGTACTAAGCGTGTGCCTTGATGCAACAACTGGTGGTAAGCGTGTTGGCCGTTAGTACCAGCACCACCCCAGATGATAGGGCCAGTGTCAGTTTCGACGCCATCACCGTTTAGTAGGTTAGCTTTACCGTTACTTTCCATGTCCAGCTGCTGAATATGCGCAGGCATAGCACGAAGGTAATGGTCGTAAGGAATCAAGGCATGAGTTTGAGCATTATGGAAGTTGATGTACCACACACCCAATGCACCCATGATGACAGGTAGGTTTTCTTCTAGCGGTGCGCTACGGAAATGCTCGTCCATCTGGTGAGCGCCATCAAGAAGGGCGTAGAAGTTATCCATGCCTACGGCAATTGCCACAGGAAGACCAATGGCAGACCATAGAGAGTAACGGCCACCAACCCAGTCCCACATAGGGAAGATATTCTCTTCCGCCATGCCGAAATCAACAGCTTTTGCCACATTAGAGCTTACCGCAGCGAAATGCTTGCTGATGCCTTCTTGTGTACCGCCATTGCTCAAGAACCAGTCTCGTGCAGCGTTAGCGTTGGATAGGGTTTCAAGGGTACCAAAAGTCTTAGAGGAGATAACAAAGACTGTTGTTTCAGGGTCAACTTGCTTAAGTTTGCCAGTAATATCAGAACCATCAATGTTGGCAACAAAATGCACCTTGATTTGCTCTTGGGCATAAGGTGTTAGGGCTTCTGCTACGACTTTTGGTCCTAGGTAAGAGCCACCGATACCGATAGAGACAACATCAGTAATGGTTTTGCCTGTGTGACCGCGCCATTCACCAGAATGTAGCTGCTGAACAAAGGCTTCCATTTGTTTTAGTGTGTCACGTACTTCTGCAAGTACGTTCACGCCATCTACCATGAGGGATTCTTGAGCTTGGCTAGCGCGTAGGGCAATGTGTAAAACTGAGCGGTCTTCTGTATTGTTGATATGTGCACCGCTGAACATGCCTTTAATGGCTTCTTCCATGCCTGCTTCTTTTACCAGTTCCGTCAGTAATGACATGGTGGTTTCATTGGCGCGGTTTTTTGCGTAGTCCAATGTCCAGCCAGCGGCATTGGCTTGGTAGTTTTGAGCGCGTTTTGGGTCGGCTGCAAACAATGACTTCATGTCGATATTCGCCATCTCTTGCTGATGGTCTGCAAGTTTTTGCCAAGTCGTCAATTCTGTGGGTGAGCGCATTACAATCTCCCTAGTTTGTTGAAAGTGAATCAGGCAATTCGATACGTAAGTTGTCTATCAATCGTGCATTGCCAAGGTGTGCCGCAGCCAAAATGACTAGGCGTTTCTCTTCCTCTGATGGTATTTGTAAACTATCTTGTGCGCGTATTTCAAAATAATCACGACGGAAACCAGCCGCTTCAAGCTTCTGTTGAGCTTGTTCGCGAATGTCCTCGTGACTCGCACTGTTTGCTGTAAGCATGTCTTTTGCCCACAACAGGGTTTGATACATCGCCGGAGCAATGTGTCTTTCTTCCTTGGTAAGGTAGCCGTTCCGTGAGCTCATGGCTAGGCCATCGTCATTACGAGCCGTATCAATGCCAATGATCTTAATGCTAGAGCTTAAGTCTCGCACCATGTCTTCAATGACTTTTAATTGTTGATAATCTTTGTTACCAAATATCGCACTATCTGGCTGAACTATGTTAAATAATTTTGTCACCACAGTCGCAACACCGACAAAGTGTCCTGGACGAGAAGCACCACATAGAATATCGGATAAGCCCATGACTTCAATTTGCGTCTGGCTGCGTTTGCCGTCGGGATACATTTCTAGCGCATCGGGTGCGAACAAATAATGACAGCCATTCTCTTCAAGCAAGCGCTGATCTTCCGCCAGTGTTTTTGGGTAGCGTTCTAGGTCTTCATTGGCAGAAAATTGCATAGGGTTGACGAAAATCGACGATACGACCACATCACCTTCGGTGGCGGCGCGACGAATTAACGACATGTGGCCATCATGTAGGTTGCCCATGGTTGGCACAAAAACAATGCTTTTATCTTGTAGACGTTCAATCTTTAAGGCTGCACGGAGTTCTTGGATAGTGTGGAAAGTTTTCATGATTTGAATCCGTGTTCTGGGCCTGGGAAAGTGCCGTCTTTTACTTCGCTAATATACGCTTCGAAAGCTTCTTGTATGCTGCGACCTTGGGAAAGAAAGTTTTTCACGAAACGTGGTGTATGGCCAAGGTTTACCCCAAGCATATCGTACATAACCAGTACTTGGCCGTCGGTATGGTGGCCAGCACCAATGCCGATAGTTGGAACGGGTACTGTTTCTGTGAGGGTTTTACCAAGTTCGGTCGGAATGCATTCGTACAAAAGAATGTCTGCACCCGCTGCCACCAAGTCTAAAGACTCTTGCAGCAGTAAGTCGGCAGCGGTATCGCCTTTACCTTGTACTTTATAGCCACCTAGCTTATGCACAGATTGAGGCGTAAGGCCTAAATGAGCACATACTGGAATGCCACGTTGACTAAGCAGTTGAATGGTTTCAGCTAACCAGCTTCCGCCTTCTAGTTTGACCATGCTTGCGCCAGCCTGCATCAACTTAGCGGCATTATCTAGGGCTTGCTCTGGTTTGCTGTAACTCATGAAAGGCATGTCCGCTAGGATAAAGGCATTGGTGTTGCCTCGTTTCACTGCGGCGGTGTGGTAGCACATGTCTTCAATAGTGACAGGTAGTGTACTGTCTTGGCCCTGAATGACCATGCCCAAAGAATCGCCTACTAAAATGGTATCGACACCTGCTGCGTTCATAGCATGGGTGAAAGAGGCGTCATAGCTGGTTATACAGGTGATCTTTTCACCTTCTGCTTTCATTTTTTTTAGGGTTGAAAGCGTAACTGGCTTGCTGATTTTCTGTTGGGACTTGTCTGAATACATAAGTTTATACTTCTTTAATGATAACCAGGTCACTGGTATCGAGTTGACTTAAATGCTCTTGTACGCGGCGACCATTGGCCAGCATTAGCTCTGGGGATAGGTCGTTAAGGGGTTGAATGACAAAGCCACGCTCCAGCATGTAAGGGTGTGGAACGCTAAGTCTTGGGGTGTCGATCAATTCATCCCCATACAAGAGTATGTCTAAATCTAAAGTGCGGGGGCCCCAATGACGGTCACGGACACGACGTTGTTCCTGCTCAACACTTTGCAATAAATCGAGTAGTGCAATGGCGCTAAGTTTGGTGTCTAGGCGCATTACAGCATTGGCATAATCTGGTTGGTCTTGTGGACCAACAGGTTTGCTTGAGTAAATGGGCGATACTGCAATGTTATGCAGTTCAGTATGATTTGTAAGCGTGAGAATGGCTTGTTCTAGCTGAGCGACTGGCCCATCTAGGTTGCTTCCCATACCAATATAGACACTGATCACCCGTTACCCTCTAATCTTGTGGTGCTTCTTTGCGCGGTGCGTTGCTCTTTTTGCGGCGACGCGGACGACGCTTTTTCGGTGCGTCTTTTTCGCTGGCACGGTTATCAATATTTTTGATCAACTCACGTTGGGCGTCTTCGTTAGCGTATTGGAATTCTTGCCACCAAGCGCCTAAACCGCCTAACTGAGTGCCGCTTAATTCGCGAATCAACAAGAAGTCGAACGAGGCGCGGAAACGAGCATGCTGCAACAAAATAAAAGCACGTTTGCCATAGCGTTTTGGTAGACGGAACTGCATATCCCAGATTTCACGCATCGGTGTAGAGAAACGACGTGGAATCGCCGTAGCTGCCACTTGGTTATCCAACACCATGCTAGCGGCTTGATGTAGCGCTGGTGTGGTTGGCATGCCCTGAGCCTCAAACTCTTCGTGTCTTAAGGTCACGCTTGGCCACAATAGGATCGCGTATAAGAAGTATGGTGCTGTGCTTTGACCACTTTGAATGCGGTCATCTGTGTTCTTTAGGCCTTGTAGGATGAAAGCTTCAGGGTCAATGTCGTCACGTTTCCAACCACTTTGCAAAATGGCTTCAGTGTCAGGGAAAAGGTATTTGAACAGGCCGTATTCGCGTAGCAAATGGAAAGTCTCAACCCCATTGCCGCTGCCCAGAAGTTTCAGCACTTCGTCGAATAAACGCGCAGGAGGAATATGGTCCAGCAGGTGTGCCATCTCTTTAATTGGCGCGGCGGTTTGAGCCTCAAGTTCAAAGCCAAGTTTGCCAGCAAAGCGAATGGCTCTAAGCATACGTACAGGGTCTTCTTGATAGCGCTGTACCGCGTCGCCAATAATGCGTATTTGTTTATTTTCGATGTCTGCTAAGCCGCCACAGTAGTCGTGGATGCTGAAATCTTGAACATTGTAGTAGAGCGCATTGAAAGTGAAGTCGCGACGTTCCGCATCCTCTTCAATATTGCCGTACACATTGTCTCGTAAAATAATGCCGTGGCTGGATTTTGCGGAATCTTTGCCTTTTAAGGATTCTTTCTGACTGTTGTGTGGTCGACTTTCTTGAGCGGTGTTCGCTCGGAAGGTAGAGACTTCAATAATCTCTCGTCCAAAGGTGACGTGAACAAGTCGAAAGCGACGGCCAATGAGTCGAGAGTTCGAGAACAGGTCATGAACTTCTTCTGGGGTCGCGTTGGTCACAACATCAAAATCTTTTGGCTCGATGTCGATAAGATGGTCTCGTATGCAGCCACCAACCAAGTAGGCATCAAATCCAGCTTTGTTTAAGCGGTACAGTACTTTTACTGCGTTAGGGCTTAAATTTTGGCGTGACAGAGTATGTTCGCTGCGTGGAATGATAATGGGGTAGTTCTGCGCCTGAGTTGGGGCGAGAAATGAGGTGGCTTTACGTACCAGAGATTTTAATCCTGTAAGCATTAGACGACAAATTTTAAAGTTAACAAAAAGGCTATTCTACACATGAAAGACAGAGATTTACATGGCTAAGTAATAGGATTGTTAGAGTAAATAGGAAGTTTAGAACGATTGGAAAGGGAATGAAGCGATTGAAAATAAAAGGAATCGCTTTGGATACATGAAGATACTAGTTCCGAAAACAAAGTGGGTGCTGCTTCAGCAGTTCTACTCAATTTTATTTTTATTATTGCATTGTTTTCATTGCCCGAAGGCTTGTATATCTAAAAAAATCAATTATCCAAAGCGATTTTCCATCCATGACCTCAGATCTTATTTTTGTTTTAAGAGGTCACGGTGTTCTTATCTATTATTTTTATTTTTAAGAACGTATTACGACGATCAACTTATTTTTATTATGGTCAATCTTGTTATCGTTATGGTCTCTATAAGGCATTTGTTGTGCCAGTTTTCTTAATATGCTGATTTAGTTAAGGTTTTTGTTTTGTTTGTGCACTTTTCCTGCAATATTGAAACTTTATTTCGTGAATATTGGTATCACTTGTTACTTTTTGAGTGTTACTTTTTTGCAATATTTAGCTTTTGCCTTCTCTCCCACAAACTTTTTCTAGAAATGCCCAGAGAGTGTGCAAGCTCGGTTTCACTCATGTGTTGTTGGTGCGTAATGACGAAATGTTTAAAGTAATCGTTGAGGGATGTGCCGTTCATTCCTTCGAGAATGCTGGTGGCTTGTTTAGCGGGTTCGGAGGCTTTTGATATATTGGCAAGTTTTAAATTTGCCGGATCAATTTTGCCTGGTGGACTAAGAATGACAGCTCGTTCTAGTGCGTTTTCTAGCTCTCGGACATTACCTGGCCAGTGGTGCGAACGTATCGCTTGGTCAAAGGCTTTGCTGTAATCGCAAGCTGGTCTATGGTGTTTTGCGCAAGCTTTCTCAAGAAGGATTTTAGCAATCATAGAGATGTCATCTCCACGCTGGCGCAGTGGCGGAAGCAGCAGTTCCATGACGTATAAACGATAGTATAAATCTTCACGAAACAGTCCTTGTTGGACCATTTTCATAAGGTCTCTGTGGGTTGCCGTGACTAGGCGTACATCCACCTTGGTAGACTGTATTGCCCCTACTCGGCGAATCTCGCCTTCTTGCAATACTCGTAGTAAGCGGGCTTGTGCTTCGAGGGGGAGCTCGCCGATTTCATCTAAAAAAAGTGTGCCCTTGTCGGCGGCGAAAATGAGGCCGTCTCGGGCGGATACTGCACCGGTGAAGGCCCCTTTCTCATGGCCGAAAAGCTCTGATTCTATTAGGTTTTCTGGGATGGCGGCACAGTTTACGCTAACAATATCGTGTTTGCTTCTTGGGCTTAAATTATGCAGTGCCTTGGCGACTAATTCTTTACCTGTCCCCGACTCCCCACGAATAAGCACAGTGACGTCTGTATGAGCAACCTTGGTCATGTCGCTGAACAATTCCTGCATTGGAGGGCATTGCCCTATGATGCCGCTCTGGGCGGTTCCTAGCTGTAGCTCAGGTGGTGTTGCTTCAAATAAAGTAGTGCTGTCATTCGATAGGGGCTGACTGCTGCTTACTTGGCCATCAAGAGCGTCAATCACATGCTTTAGTAATGTGTCAGGCTCAGAGGGTAGAGGTAGGTAGTAGACAGCCCCATGTGCCATGGCGTTCACCGCACTGCTTAAGCTTGGTCGAGCATCTAAAGCAATGTGAGGAGGGAAATCTTTGGGTAATGTGGTTGTGGTTTCTGAGGATTCGTTAAGGCACTCGTGATCTACCAGAGCAAGGTGGAATTCGCTTAGTTCGTAGTACTTTTCCGCTTGTTTCAGTGTCAGGCTGGTGTTTACTTGGAAGCCATATTTGGACAGCCACTTCTCGGCACTGCTGAGCTCTGAGTTTTCAGGGCAAATAATCAGTATGTGGTGCATAACGTAACCTCTTGTAACTAATGTAACGATTATACACACATGCTTCTCTGTGGGGGAAGCGTGCACACAATGTGTGAATTAGAGGTGTTAGATGAAGGTTTGGTCTTGTGACGCAAGAGGCATTTGGGTGATGTTGGCTAGTCGCTCAGGAGACCATAAGGGGATGGCTTGGCTTAAGGCGTGCTGTATGTTGTCGGCGCCCTCGAGCTGAATGCCTAAATAACTCAGTGCGCGGAGTAGGGTTTGCAGGTCCCCATCCATGATGGCTTTGGCGTGATTCTGTTTGCTTATCTTATCCCCTTGCGAATTCACCACTAGAGGGATGTGTCCAATGCTAGGGATAGGCCAGCCGAAAATATCGTATAGGTAAAGCTGTTGGGCTGTGGTTTCGATAAGGTCAGCCCCTCGCACGAGATGGCTAATACCTTGTAAGTGGTCATCGACTACGACCGCTAGTTGGTAAGAGAAAAAGTCGTCTTTTCGTTTCAGTACTGGGCAGTTGTGCTTTAGATCTTCGGTGAAACTCAATAAGCCTTGGATTCTGTCGGTATATTGGTAAAGGGTGTTGCTGGTTTTTAAGCGCCAAGAGTGCGCTTGTGAAATTTGGCTTGGGCAGATGTTGGGATGTAGACCTTGGTGTTTTGCTAAATTCTTGCGAGTGCAGTTGCAAGGGAAAACTAGATCAGCTTGTTTTAGTTGCTCAAGATAGTGCTCGTAAAGGTCGCTGTGCTGACTCTGGTAGCGAATCGCTTCGTCGGATTCTAAATGGTAACTGCTAAGGGTGGTGAGGATTTGTTGGCTGTATGCAGGGGTACAACGAGTACCATCCACATCTTCAATGCGAATGACCCATTGGCCATTGTGTTGCCTTGCATCCAGATAGCTCGCTAATGCGCTGACTAGCGAGCCAAAATGGAGTGGGCCGGTTGGCGAAGGTGCAAATCGGCCTCGATAGGGTGTCGACATGGACTAGCCGCCGATTTGTTTCTCTTTGATCTCGGCAAGCGTTTTACAGTCAATACACATGGTCGCTGTTGGGCGAGCTTCTAAACGGCGAATACCGATCTCGATGCCGCACTCATCACAGAAACCATAGTCATCTTCGTCGATGCGCTCAATTGTCTGAGTGATCTTCTTGACCAGTTTACGCTCACGGTCACGTGCACGCAGCTCAAGGCTAAACTCTTCTTCTTGGCTGGCGCGATCGTTAGGGTCCGCGTAGTTAACCGCTTCTTCTTGAAGGTGGTGAACGGTACGATCAACCTCTTCCATTAGGTTCTGTTTCCAGTTGAGCAGGATGCTTTTAAAGTGCGCCAACTGGTCTTCGTTCATGTATTCTTCGCCGTCCTTAGCTTGATAAGGGGTGAAGTCTTTCATTAATGAATCGGGGTTCATTTTTGGCATACGCATTGCCTCACTTCGCAGGTATTCCTTGTGGTAACCTGTAAACTAATAATGTTAGGTGGTTTATTTTTCGGGCGGAAACTTACCAGATAATACCCAAGTAGACCAGATATTTAATATCTTTTTGTCAAGAAAATTGAATTTATTAGAGAGTACTAGATGGAAAATAAAAAACTGGCGTCCCGCGTTGGTAAGGTGGCGCCGTTTCAGGTTATGGCGGTTTTAGAGCGTGCCAAGGCGCTTCAAGCCCAAGGAGAAGATGTTATCCATCTGGAAGTCGGTGAGCCAGATTTTGTTGCCCCAGCCACCATTGCAAAGGCAGGTGTGGAAGCAACTGAGCAAGGGAAAACTGGCTATACCTCGGCCACAGGCTTGCCGGAGTTAAAGCAAAAAATCAGTCAGCATTACGCCAAGCGCTATCAAGTAGAGGTGGACCCTGCTCGCATTATTGTGACGCCGGGAGCGTCTGGGGCGTTATTACTCATGTCTTCGCTCATGGTGGAGTCCGGCGATAATGTCTTAATGCCTGACCCCTGCTATCCCTGTAATCGTCACTTTTTAGTGCAGGTAGGGGCAGAGGCTAAATTGATCGAAACTCAGGCGACGAACGGGTTTGAAATTGAATTGTCCAGCTTAGATCAACACTGGGACAATGCGACTTCTGGCATGTGGCTGGCATCTCCTTCTAATCCGACTGGGGCGGTTTTGAGTCAGGAATATATCGCCGAGGCGTGGCAAAAAGTTCAACACTTGGGTGGTCATTTATTGGTGGATGAAATCTACCAAGGTCTGGTATACGACGGTGAAGACTTCACCGCGCTTAGTGTTAGTGATGAGGTGTTTGTCATTAATAGTTTCTCGAAGTACTTTGCCATGACGGGCTGGCGTTTAGGCTGGCTTGTGGTGCCTGAGTGGGCGATTGAAGGGGCAACAAAACTGGCGCAAAACTTATTTATCTCTGCGCCAAGTATTTCTCAGTATGCAGCCCTTAAAGCTTTTGATGACGAGGTCTTGCTAGAATGCGAGGCGCGACGTCAAACCTTGGCTAAGCGTCGTGATGTCTTGTTAGCGGGTATTCAAAGCTTAGGCTTACCTGTTGTTGCGCCAGCTCAAGGGGCATTCTATTTGTATGTAGATGTCTCAAGTGTGGCGGATGATGCCATGCAATGGTGTCTCGACTTGTTAGAAGAGCAAAAGGTAGCTCTAACACCTGGGGCGGACTTTGGCGTTAAAGACGCTGATAAATATGTACGCTTTGCCTATACCTGTGATGAAGCGCGACTCACCGAGGCGGTAGCGCGCATACAAAATTTTATACGCAATCGTCAGGACGCAGGCTAACCCCTGCGTCGCATTAGTAAAAAACCAGCCAGTAGGCAAATTAGGATAGGAATACTTACCCCAATGAAAGGTGGAAAGTCGGCTGCTATGCTCATTCTTCCAAAAAGGTTTAAGCCGTTTTGGAAGGCGAGCCCTATCATTACCCCCGAGAAAATCCTTCCTCCCATGGTCGATGATCGTAGTGGACCAAATACACTAGACAAGGCGACGAGTACCAAGGCTAACGAAGCTGCAGGGCGTAGCGTCTTGCTCCAGAACTCAAGTTCGTATGGGGAGCTGTCGAGTTTTTGGTCGCTCAGGTACATCTGGTAGCTAAGTAGTTGGCTCAAAGAAAGCGACTCCGCTTCTTGTGAGGCTAAAAATAAATGCTCAGGCTTAATACTCATTTGCCATTGTTTCGTGGCTTGCTTGGTAGCCTCAGTATGGTCATCAAAGAATAGCGTTTCGGTGACATCATGGAGTAGCCATGAGGTGCCATCTTGGTGTTGAGCATATTTAGCGCTGGTGGCACTTTTGAGCGTCTGCTCATTAGGAGAGAAGATTTTTATGCCGTAAATCTTTCCTTGATCGTCAGCGGCATCAATATAGATAAAGTTTTCGTCGGCCTTTAGCCAGACACCTCCGGTTAATGAGAAAGTGCCGCTGTTTTGATCTTGCAGCTTTTCAATCAAGTTGGCTTTTTGTTCTGCCGCGGGTGCGACGAATTCTGAAATGCCCATGCCAAGTAGAGAAACCATTAAGATAGGTTGGCAAGCCGCCATACCTATGCGCCAGATCGGCATGCCTGCGGCTCTCATAACAGTTAATTCTGAGGTGGACGCTAAGGTGCCTAGTCCCATTAATGTGCCAATCAGTGAGGCAATGGGAATGTACTCGGAGAATTTACCCGGCATGCGGTACAGTAGAACCTGTAACAAAGATTGAACGGTATAGTTGTCATTTACCTTCTTGATTTGTTCAATAAAGGTTAAGGCGTAGTCGAGACCGAGCAATACCAAGATCACAATAAAGAAAGCCCAAAGCACGCTGCTGGCAACATATCTGTCTATTTTTTTCATCAGGCTTGCCCCTCCATAGTTTGCTTGGGTAAGCGTGCAGCGCGTCGTTCAAATACTTGGTTGTATTGTAAGAAGAGTGCGCCAGCAATCAGCAGGAATAGGCCGTGAATCCACCATAAACCCAATTGGAGAGGGATCTTTTCTTTTTCCAGCGCGGTGCGTCCCCAAATGAGTAAAGCAATGTAGAAAATCATCAATAAAATGGCGGGTAGCATTTTAAAGAAACGTCCTTGCCTAGGGTTTACCTGACTCAAAGACAATCCAATGATGGCTAAAATAGGGATCATGATGACTAAGGAGATACGCCACTGCAACTCGATTTTTTCTAGTAGCTTGTCGCTGTTGATAAGGTGCCAAGTGCTTTGGGTGTAAGGGTCAGTAATCGGGTTCGGTAGCTTGTCTTCCATGCGTACCGCGTAGGTGTCGAATTTCGTCACGCGATAATTAGCGGTGCCTGGGTTACCTTCGTATTGAGTGCCGTTTTTAAAGACCAGATAGTTGTCACCGTTTTGTGAGTCCATGCGGATCTGTTCTGCATAGTCCGCGAAGGTTTGCGTCAGGACATTTTTACCTTGTTTTTTGGTCACGCCAGTCAGGAATATTTGGCTCATCCAGCCTTCTGGCGTAAAACTATCAATGTAGGTTGTGCGCTGTCCACTGCCTTGGAAGCGGCCAGGCAGCAAAAAGTCAAAAGTTGATAATTGATTTTGTTCTTGGGCTGCTTCAGCCGCTCGGTACTCTGCCGTGGGCGCTACCCAAAAATTAATCGCGGCACTGACGCAACCGATAATGGCGGCAATGCCTAGGGTGTAGCCAGCTAGCTTGATTTTGCTTACGCCACTAGAGAAAAGGACTGAGATCTCATTTTCAATGTAGAGTCGACCAAACGCCAATAACAAGGATAGGAAGAAAGCTAGGGGCAGAATGGTCTGTATAAAACTTGGTATATGAAAGCCGAGAATGATAAAAAGGAACTCAAAGGTCATTTTACCTTCGGTGGCTCGACCTAAGTAACTGACAAAGCGGCCGCTTAAAATGACAAGAAGTAGAATGAGTGTCACGCCAGCCGTTGACACCAGTACTTCTTTTGCCAAGTATTTGAATAATTTCAAATTCACCTCTAATGAATTGTGCTGTAAATGCGCGTAGAGTTGATTACATATATAAAGTCCCCATTATCTCGTGGTAAGAAGGACATTATCCAGTTTTTTTTAAAAGTATTATGTATAAGGGAGCTCCCATGAATACGGCGTTATTTGATCGCGTATCTAATGTTCAAGCAGATCTGCTTGTTGTTTTTGTTCCAAGTGAAGGGGTGTTGCCTGAGTCAACTGCTTGGGTTGATGGAAATGCCGATGGCCAACTTTTACAGTTGCGTGAGTCGGGTGTTTTTAAAGCAGGCCTAGGTCAAACGCTATTATTGCCAAGTGTTACACAAGATTTTTCACAGCCAGTTTTATTAGTGGGTCTTGGCAAAGGTGAAGCGCTATCCGACATGCAGGCGCGCAAAGTAGTTGCGGCCGTTGCAGGTGCAGTGAAAGGTTTACCATTTGCTGAAGTGGCACTGGCTAGCTCAGCTTTACAGGTAAAAAATCGTACTGCCAGCGAAGTGACTGCTTTGGTGGCTCAGTGGTTAAATGAAGGTTTCTATAACTTCTTGGGCTTTAAGCAAGACGATGCTGAGAAGGCGACTAAGGTTACGACATTGTTGCTTGAAGGCAGTGAAGAAAGTGCCTTGAAAATTGGTGCAGCAACCGCGAGCGGTTCAGCATTTGCTCGTCAATTAGGTAATTTGCCGGGCAATGTGTGTACGCCAAGTTACTTAGCTTCGAAAGCACAACACTTTGAAGAAGAATATGGCATCGAAGTGGAGTTACTCGACGAGACCAAAATGGATGAGCTAGGTATGCATTGTCTATTGTCTGTTGGTCGTGGCAGTGATCAGCCAAGCTATTTGATCGTGATGCATTACCGTGGTGGTGAAGAAGGTGATGCGCCTCATGTGTTGTTAGGTAAAGGTATTACGTTTGATACCGGTGGTATCTCGTTGAAGCCGGGTGCCAAAATGGATGAGATGAAGTACGACATGTGTGGTGCGGCCAGTGTCTTTGGGACCATGAAAACTATTTGTGAGTTAAAACCGAAACTGAACTTTACCGCAGTCGTTGCGGCAGCGGAAAACATGCCAAGTGGTCGTGCTACTAAGCCTGGTGATATTGTGAAAACCATGTCGGGCAAAACCGTTGAAGTGCTCAACACTGATGCGGAAGGTCGCCTAGTGCTGTGCGACGCATTGACTTACATTGAGCGCTTCCAGCCTAAATCTGTTGTCGATATTGCCACGTTAACAGGGGCTTGTGTGGTTGCTTTGGGTAGCGTCAACTCTGGTATGTACGCAAACAATGATGATTTGGCCGCCGACTTAAAAGCTGCGAGCCAAACCTCTGGAGACAAAATCTGGCAAATGCCACTGGATGAAGAATACCAGCAGCAACTAGACAGCAACTTTGCGGATATCGGTAATATTGGTGGTCCGGAAGCTGGTTCTGTTACCGCAGCATGTTTCTTATCTCGCTTTACTCAGTCTTACCCTTGGGCGCATCTTGATATTGCGGGCACGGCATGGACTGGTGGTGCCGCGAAAGGTGCCAGTGGTCGCCCTGTTGCACTATTAACTCGTTACTTATTAGACAAAGCTAACTAGTTAGCAAAAGCTCTTAAAAAAGCAGCGTTTGTTTTACAGACGCTGCTTTTTTTTGGCCAAAATTTACGCTTTTTTACCCTAGTGAAAGTGGCTGTTGGCTAGACTTTTTGGGTCGTCAATGAGAAAGTGGAACACAATTATATCGAGTGTAACGTTCCGCGTTTGTTGATCGATTCATTGAATTTCATAATTTACACGGTTTTATTTATGTCAGATTTAGCCACACAAGCTGAACAAAGTGGTTTCGAGCCAGACGAAGAGACATTGATTAGCGCTTTGCGTAATCAAGATGATATCCCTATTTTAATGGATGTGGTGACAGAGCAAGTAAGCGCCAGCCTAAGCCAAGCGGATCATTTACAACATACTCTTAGTGATCAGCCTACTGAGCTAGAGGTGACTGCCAGCGATGCCAAAATAGAGGCCGTTGAAAATGTCGCAACAGACAATGGGCCCACTGCCGAACAGATTTCACAAGCAGTGGAAAGTGTGTTGCAGAAGCGTTTGCCTGAGCTGGTTTCGGAAGTGTTGCAAGCGCTCAATAGCCAGTCTGCCAAATAATCTCTCTAGAAGAATCTAAGTTTGTCGCTTTTTGTCGGCGAAAAGAAGCCGCTGTGTTTTTTTATCTCGCCACAACACGCTATAATCCCTGAAAATTTTATTTATCGCCAAATAACGAGCTTATAAGACACCATAATGGAAAAGACCTACCAACCTCAAAGTATCGAACAACCTATTTATCAACGTTGGGAAGAGGGTGGCTATTTCACACCTCAAGGCAACGGTTCGCCTTTTTCTATCATGATACCGCCGCCAAATGTCACCGGCAGCTTGCACATGGGGCATGCTTTTCAGCACACCCTTATGGATGCCATGATTCGTCGTGAGCGTATGAAAGGCAGCCGCACCTTATGGCAGCCAGGTTGTGATCATGCTGGTATCGCAACTCAAATGGTCGTCGAGCGTCAGTTGGCGGCGCAAAATGTTACTCGCCATGAGCTAGGACGCGAAAAATTCCTTGATAAAGTTTGGCAATGGAAAGAAGAGTCTGGCGGTACTATTTCTGATCAGATGCGTGTCCTAGGGGACTCCGTCGCTTGGGATAAAGAACGCTTCACTATGGACCCTGGTATGTCTGCAGCTGTGCAAGAAGTGTTTGTACGCTTGTTTGACGAAGGTATTATTTACCGCGGCCAAAGATTGGTGAACTGGGACCCTGTGCTGCACACTGCGATCTCTGATCTTGAAGTCTTGTCAGAAGAAGAAAACGGCTTCATGTGGTATTTCCGTTACCCATTAGCAGATGGTGTGAAAACAGCGGAAGGTAAAGATTATATTGTGGTAGCGACCACACGCCCTGAAACCATGTTTGGTGATGCAGCTGTTGCTGTGGCGCCAGATGACGAGCGTTTCACGGATCTTGTTGGTAAAGAAGTGGAATTGCCATTGGTTGGCCGTCGCATTCCTATCGTTGCCGATGAATATGTTGATAAAGAGTTTGGTACCGGTTGTGTGAAAATCACTCCAGCTCACGACTTCAACGACTACGAAGTGGGTAAGCGCCACGACATGCCTTTGATCAACATCATGACAGACGATGCGGCGATCAATGATGTGGCGCCAGAGAAATACCGTGGTATGGATCGTTTCGACGCTCGCAAAGCGGTTGTTGCTGATTTCGATGCGCTAGGCTTGCTTGAGAAAGTACAAGATCACAAATTAAAAGTGCCTCGCGGTGAGCGTGGTAATACCGTTATCGAACCTTATTTGACTCAGCAATGGTATGTGGCGGTGGAGTCCTTAGCGAAACCTGCCATTGAAGCTGTTGAAAACGGTGATATCCAATTCGTTCCTAAGCAATGGGAAAACACTTACTTTGCTTGGATGCGCGACTTACAAGACTGGTGTATTTCTCGTCAGTTGTGGTGGGGACACCAAATTCCTGCTTGGTACGATGCGGACGGCAAAGTTTATGTGGGTAAAGACGAAGCGGAAGTTCGAGCGAAATATAACTTGGCGGCGGATGTAGAGCTAAGCCAAGATGAAGATGTATTAGATACTTGGTTCTCCTCGGCGCTGTGGACCTTTGCGACTCAAGGTTGGCCAGAAGAAACTCAAGATTTTGCTGAATTCAGTGAATCTGATGTATTGGTAACCGGCTTTGATATCATCTTCTTCTGGGTTGCCAGAATGATCATGATGACCTTGAAGTTCACTGACAAAGTACCTTTCAAAACTGTTTACATCACAGGTCTTATCCGTGATGAACGTGGTGACAAGATGTCCAAGTCCAAGGGTAACGTTATCGACCCTCTGGATTTGATCAATGGTATTGATATTGAATCACTCGTGGCGAAACGTACCTACGGTATGATGCAGCCACGCCTTGCGGAAAAAGTTGAGAAGAACACCCGCGAAACCTACCCAGAAGGTATCCAAGCCTACGGAACAGATGCGTTGCGCTTTACTTTATGCTCTTTGGCGTCAGGTGGACGAGACATTAAGTTCGATCTTAACCGCCTGGAAGGCTACCGCAACTTCTGTAACAAGATTTGGAATGCTACTCGCTATGTGTTGATGAACACAGAGGATCAAGACTGTGGTCAGCAAGGTGCAGAAGTAGAATTATCCCTTGCTGATAAGTGGATTATTTCTCGCCTACAAAATGCCGAGGAAGCAGTGAACCGTGCATTCGATACCCATCGTTTCGATCTGGCTTCACAAGCGCTGTATGAGTTCATGTGGCACGAGTACTGTGATTGGTACTTAGAGCTTTCTAAGCCAGTATTGTGGGATGAAAATGCTACCCAAGCTCAACTAACCGGTACTCGTCGTACCTTGGTTCGTGTATTGGAAGCCTTCTTGCGTCTTGCTCACCCAATGATGCCTTTCCTAACGGAAGAAATTTGGCAGCGCATTGCGCCATTGGCGGGTGTAACAGGCGAGACCATTATGCTTGCTGAGTACCCACAAGCGGAAGAAGATAGAAAAGATGCAGCAGCAGAAGCTGATGTTGAATGGTTGAAAGGTGTGATTGAAGGTATCCGTAATATTCGCGGAGAAATGAATATCGCTCCGTCTAAGCCTTTGACTGTGCTAATGCGTAATGGCGCAGAGCAAGACAAAGCACGCTTGGAAGCCAATGTGACTTTCTTGCAAACTCTAGCCAAGCTAGAGGCTGTGACTTGGCTAAATGCCGGTGATGAAGCACCAATGTCTGCCACGGCCCTAGTTGGGGATATGGAAGTCTTGGTACCAATGGCTGGCTTGATCGATAAAGAAGCAGAGCTTGCTCGTTTGCAAAAAGAGATCGACAAGGCCTCTAAGGACCTACAACGTATTCAGGGCAAACTTTCTAACGAAAGCTTTGTTGCAAAAGCCCCAGAAGCCGTGGTGGCAAAAGAAAGAGCTAAGTGTGACGACTTACAATTAGCGGTAAGCAAATTGGAAGAGCAAAAGCAGTCAATCGAAACGCTTTAAGAAAAACGTAAAAAATACAAAAAATTAACGCCAGATATCGTGATGATATCTGGCGTTCGCTTACTTTAATAAAAATAAAAAAGAGGCGCTATCTATGCAAAAGTTAACAGGTAAGGTTAAGTGGTTTAATGACGCCAAAGGCGTAGGTTTTATTGAGCGTGCCGACGACAGTGATGTTTTTGTGCACTATAAATCGATTGCCCTAGAGGGCCATAAAACTTTACGAAAAGGCCAGCCAGTCAGTTTCCAGTTAGTGGAAACAGAATTTGGAATACAGGCCGTTGATGTGATGCCCAGTGATAAAGAGCCAAGGGTTGTTGCAGGGCAAGATGCTCTACAGGTCATGGGCGGTTAAGATCATTGAGCGTCGCCATCATATCTCTATGAATAGGTTGAATTAGGTTATGGCAGATCAGCCAATAGTGGATCAAGATACGGAAGACGCTAAGTGGATGGCCAAGGCGCTTGAACTGGCTGATTTGGCGGCTTCACATTATGAGATCCCGGTTGGGGCGATAGTCGTGAGTCAGGGTGAAATTATTGGGGAAGGTTATAACTCTCCTATTTCCCTGTGCGATCCGACGGCGCACGCGGAAATTCAAGCAATTCGAGCAGCCTGCCAAAACACCAATAATTACCGTCTTTCTGACGCCACTTTATACGTCACACTCGAACCTTGCAGCATGTGCGCTGGTGCTATTGTGCATTCGCGAATTGCTCGTGTTGTTTATGGGGCCACGGAGCCAAAAAGTGGTGTGGTGGAGAGTCAAACGCGGTTTTTTGAGGTGGATTATATTAACCGTTCGGTCCAAACAAAAGGCGGCGTCATGGCCGATAAAGCCTCGGCTCAGCTAACAAAATTCTTCCAATACCGCCGTGAACAAAAAAAGAAACTCAGACAGGCGTCAAAACTCTCTGAATAGCAGTTTTTTTGCAGATTTTTAGTTTAAATTGCATACTTTTCTAGCCTCTATTTGCCTCATTGTTTTAAAATACGCGCATTATTTCCCCCAAAACTACCAAGTGAGGCAAAACTCAACATGCTAACCCTGCATGGTTCCGCAGCGCTATCGGCGTTTCGTAAGGCAAAGTTATTGGCCAATATGCAAGATGCTGTGTCTACAGTCACAGATATTGACGCAGAATTTCTCCACTTTGTGGAGCTAGTTGATGGTCAAACACTTTCACCCGCACAAGAAGCTGTTCTTCAACGTGCGCTAGCCTACGGTCCTAAATCCTCCCAAGTAAGTTCATCAGAGCAAAGTGTATTAGTCGTTCCTCGTTTGGGCACGATTTCACCTTGGTCTTCCAAAGCAACGGATATCCTTCACAACTGTGGTCTAAGTACCGTGTCGCGTGTTGAACGCGGTGTGGAATACTTTATCCACAGCGAGAGCCCTCTTAGCCTAGAAGAGCTTGATCTGTTGTCCGAAATGCTACACGACAGAATGACAGAAAGTGTGCTGCCAGCCTTGGCTGATGCCAGTCAAATGTTCTCTCATGCTGAACCTGCTCCCATGACCAGTGTGGACGTGCTAGGTGGTGGTCGTGATGCTTTGGTGCAAGCTAACCAAGCTTTAGGTCTGGCATTGGCTGAAGATGAGATCGACTACCTAGTTGACTCCTTTGTAGAGTTGGGGCGCAACCCAATTGATGTCGAGCTGATGATGTTTGCGCAGGCAAACTCAGAGCATTGTCGTCATAAAATTTTCAATGCCTCATGGACGATCGATGGCGAAGAGCAAGAACGCTCTTTGTTCAAAATGATCAAGAATACCCATGAGCATAATCCAGACGGTACTTTATCGGCATATAAAGATAATGCTGCGGTGATGGAAGGCCACAAAGCGGGTCGTTTCTTCCCATCATCTGAAACTCGTGAGTACGACTTTAGCCACGAGAACATTGATATCTTGATGAAGGTAGAAACGCACAACCACCCAACTGCGATTTCACCTTTTTCTGGTGCCGCAACGGGCTCTGGTGGTGAGATTCGTGACGAAGGCGCGACAGGTATTGGTGCGAAACCAAAAGCGGGCCTAAGTGGTTACACAGTATCGGATCTGAAAATCCCTGGTTATGTACAGCCTTGGGAAAGCCAGTATGGTAAGCCTTCACGCATAGTGACACCTCTCGACATCATGATCGAAGGTCCTATCGGTGGTGCAGCGTTTAACAATGAGTTTGGACGCCCTAACTTGCTAGGTTACTTCCGTACTTATGAGCAAAGTATTCAAGGCCCTTCTCAACCGGAAGTGCGTGGTTACCATAAGCCAATTATGCTGGCGGGTGGTCTTGGTAATATTCGCCGTGAGCACGTTGAAAAAGACGAAATTAAAGTTGGCGCTAAGCTTATCGTGCTAGGCGGGCCAGCTATGCTGATCGGTCTTGGTGGTGGTGCGGCGTCTTCTATGGCCTCTGCGGATGGTAACGAAGACCTTGATTTCGCTTCAGTACAACGTGGTAACCCAGAAATGGAGCGCCGTTGTCAGGAAGTAATCGACCGTTGTTGGCAGCTTGGCGATAAAAACCCAATCAGCTTTATCCATGATGTGGGTGCTGGTGGTTTGTCTAACGCCTTGCCTGAGCTAGTAAAAGACGGTGAGCGTGGTGGTAGTTTCGATCTTCGCAAAGTCTTAAACGACGAGCCGGGCATGTCACCATTAGAAATCTGGTGTAACGAGTCTCAAGAACGTTATGTGATGGCAGTTTCTCCAGATCGTATTGAAGAATTTACGGCGATCTGTGAGCGTGAGCGTTGCCCATTTGCAATCGTTGGTGATGCCAAAGAAGAATTACACCTTGAAGTTGCAGATGAGCACTTTGCTAATAAGCCTGTCGATCTGCCAATGTCTGTGTTGTTTGGTAAGCCACCTAAAATGCATCGTGAAGCCAACAAAGCTGTGATTGCTGGGGATGACTTTACTGCACTGAACCTTGATCTTGCTGAAGCGGCGGAACGAGTTCTTAATCTACCAACGGTGGCCAGCAAGAACTTCTTGATCACCATTGGCGATCGCTCCATTACGGGTATGGTTGCACGGGATCAATTGGTTGGTCCTTGGCAAGTGCCGGTAGCAGACGTTGCGGTGACAACTTCGTCACTGGACAGCTACACAGGCGAAGCCATGACCATGGGTGAGCGTACACCTGTCGCACTATTGGATGCGCCAGCTTCTGGTCGTATGGCGGTCGGTGAGGCGCTAACCAACTTAGCAGCGGCACAAATTACTAAACGTAATCACATTAAATTGTCTGCGAACTGGATGGCGGCGGCTGGCCATGAAGGGGAAGATGAAAAACTGTACCAAACTGTTAAAGCGGTTGGTATGGAGTTGTGTCCTGCTCTAGATATTGCCATCCCGGTAGGTAAAGACTCTATGTCTATGAAGACAGTATGGAAGGAAGACGGCGAAGAGAAAGCCGTTACTTCACCTCTGTCTTTGGTGATTACGGCCTTTGCTCCTGTGGCGGATGTGCGTAAAACTTTGACGCCAGAATTGCAAAACAAAGCGGATACACGCTTGTTATTGATTGATCTAGGTGCTGGCCAAAACCGTCTAGGGGGTTCTGTCATTGCTCAGGTTTATAACAAGCTGGGTCAGCAGGCGCCAGACGTTGATGATGCGGCAGCACTTGCTGGCTTCTTCGATACGACTCAAGCCTTGAATGCAGCAGGCAAATTGCTGGCTTACCATGACAGATCAGATGGTGGTGCGTTTGCTACCTTGACCGAAATGTCTTTCGCGAGTCACTTAGGTCTAAACATTGATATGGATGCACTGGTAGCTGACGCTACTCAAGTTGCGCCAGCATTGTTCAATGAAGAGCTGGGTGCTGTTGTTCAGGTCAATGATGCTGATGTTGCCGAGATTATTGCGGCTTACCAAGCAGTTGGTGTACAGGTGAAAGAAATTGCTACCTTGTCTGGTGATAATTCAATCCGTGTACGTTACCAAGGCGAAGTATTGCTAGAAGAAACGCGTATCAACTGGCAGCGAATTTGGTCGCAAACCAGTTACCGTATTCAAGCGCTACGTGATAATCCAGATTCTGCTCAGCAAGAATTCGATAATCTATTAGACGCTAACGACCCAGGTTTGTCTGCTCAAGTGAGCTTTGATCAAAATGCCGACCCAGTAGCAGATCTTATTGCCTCTGGTGTGAAACCGAAAATTGCGGTACTGCGTGAGCAGGGTGTTAATGGTCAAGTGGAAATGGCAGCGGCTTTCCATAAGGCTGGCTTTACACCCGTTGATGTTCATATGAGTGATATCTTATCGGGTCGCGTTACACTGGACGCCTTTAATGGTCTTGTGGCTTGTGGCGGTTTCTCTTACGGTGACGTATTGGGCGCTGGTGAAGGTTGGGCGAAATCCATTCTGTTTAACCCGATTGCCCGCGATCAATTCGAATCCTTCTTCCACCGTGAAGACACATTCGCTCTAGGTGTGTGTAACGGTTGTCAGATGCTGTCTAACTTGCACGAGCTTATTCCGGGTGCCGAGCATTGGCCGAAATTCGTTCGTAACCAGTCTGCGCAATTTGAAGCACGTCTGGTACAAGTGGAAGTACAAGAGTCTAACTCTATCTTGTTGGCTGGCATGGAAGGCTCGCGCCTACCAATTGCGGTCGCTCATGGTGAAGGTCAAACTGAATACCGTAACGAGCAAGATATGGCAGCACTGGCTTCGGCGTCGCAAATTGCTTTGCGTTATGTTGATAACTACGGTCAGGCCACTCAGCGTTACCCATTCAACCCGAATGGTTCAGCTGAAGGTGTCACGGGTTTAACTTCTGCTGATGGTCGCGTCACCATTATGATGCCGCACCCAGAGCGTGTTTACCGTACGGTTCAGCACAGCTGGCATCCAGCAGATTGGCAAGAACAAGCCCCTTGGTTGCGCTTGTTCCAAAACGCCAGAAAATGGTTGGGCTAATCGCCACATTTTAGTCTGATAATAAAGACCTTCTAGTCGCAGGATTAGAAGGTTTTTTTTCGACTAAATATTCTACTAAGTGTGTGATTTTACTCTGGGCATACTTGTTACGTTCAATGGCGTAGTAACGGCCAATGTTACCTTTGTGTTCAGAAAGAGCCACGAGTTGTCCATTGTTTAGATCTTCTTCTATTAAAGCAAAAGGGCATAGGGCGATACCTTGTGCGGCAAGAGTCGCCATCTTTAGCAGATGGAAATCTTCATATATTATTTGTGAGGGCTGGGCGAGAGAAAGTCCTCGATCTAAAAACCAGTTTTGCCAACCGGCGATGGAATGGTCATGTAGTAAGTCTGCACTGAGTAAATCCTCATTGGATACAGGCTGCTTTAGTCGCTCCAAATAAATCGGGCTGCAAACTGGTAGGGTTTCACCAGATAGGATCTTTGTTCGTAACTCTCCATGATTGGATTCTTTGTCATAGCTGCCAATCAACAGGCTGTTTTCATCGAGATAGTCTGGGGCGGATGAATGGTAGTTGATAATAAGTTCGTACTGTGGGAATGGCTCTTTGAAGGCGAGCAACCTAGGTAGTAGCCATGGCTCGATTAAAGAGGGTAAGCAATAAATTGTGATGGTGTTATTAGACCCATGTGCAGGTTCACAAAGCACTTGATCTATGTGATCGAAAGGTGCAGCAAGTTCATCCGCTAGCTTTTTTCCTTCCGGCGTTACCTTTAACTGCCTGCCAACTTTATAAAACAAGGTGTAACCCAGTTGCGCTTCTAGGCGTTTAATCTGATGACTGACCGCAGATTCAGTTAAATGCAAATACTCCGCTGTGCGTTTAAGGCTTTTAAAGCGCACCACAAGATGCAATGTATGTAATGCCGCGTAGGGGTGATTCATTCTTCATCTCTGTACAAATTGTCATGTATTAAAAGATATTGTCATTTTATTTGGTTTTCCAGCTTTATTAGTCTTAAGCAAAGTATCAAACATATTGAGGGGAAAGCAGGTGAGTAAAGTGGAAGCAGCCTATCGTGCAGGGCCGGGATCAAAACTAGAGATAAATGAAGATTTTTATAATGCCCTAAAAGAAGGTAAGGCTAAGCGTACCTTGGTGGAAACCGTGAAAGTACCCATGCGTTCAGGCAAAGCATGGGAGGTGCCAGCAGGGCATATTTTCCGTATTCGCGTATCGGAAGGTCCTCAAGTGGGGGACTTTAATATGTGGAATAAGCATAACCCTAGAGAAAAAATGTGGGCTTCCCGTAGTCGTCAATTACAAAGGGCTCATGTCAGCACCCACGACAGGTTGTGGTCTACATTGCCGTTTTTGCGTCCTATGGTGACAATTGTTGACGACAGCCTAGCGGATTATGGAATAGATGATGAAGGTGGTCGAGTGCATGATTTACTCGGTACCCGTTGTGATCCCTATGTAAACAACCTACTAACAGGCGAAGACTTTGACTTTCATTGTCACTCAAACCTTGTGCGCGCGGTATTGCCTTATGGCCTGACAGAGTTTGATGTACACGACGTGTTAAATGTTTTTCAGTGCACAGGTTTAAATGGAGAAGATAAATACTTCATGAAAGCCTGCCCAGCGAAAAAAGGTGACTATCTGGAGTTTTTTGCGGAAATAGATTTATTGTGTGCCATGTCCTGTTGCCCGGGCGGTGATTTATCTGTGGACCTTTGGGGGCCAGACGCCCAAGACCCACTATCAACTTGTCATCCACTAGAGGTAGAAATTTATAAATTAGAGCCAGCTGCGCTAGATGGATGGGAGCAGCCAAAACGAGCGGCCTATACGGGCAATCATGGTTTGAGTTCACCGACAGTGAATTGGGAGGCAGAGAAAGCCAAGTTAGCCTGCGGTAATTGATGGATAATTGTACAGAAATGGCGAAATCTGATGGTTTAGTGAACAAACAAACGGATTATTTAAACTAACGTCACTTAATTCAAAATTAATTGGTCTTTTTTAAAGAAAAGGGTTGCACTAAATCTGTAGATCCTTAATATACGCCCTCGCTGACACGGACAGGGCTTCACTCTTTAAGAGAAACGAAGCAGCTTAAGTGGTACGGCAACGCTCTTTAAAATAGATAATCAGATAA
>NZ_JBRAND010000005.1:0-243680 GCF_052747885.1 Marinomonas dokdonensis | reverse complement strand
ATCATAGAGGCGTTGAACCACCTGATCCCATCCCGAACTCAGAAGTGAAAAGCGCCATCGCCGATGGTAGTGTGGGAGATCCCATGTGAGAGTAGGTCGTCGTCAAGCTTTATAATCCAAGAAACCCGTTCAGCTAATGCAGAGCGGGTTTTTTCGTTTCAGATATGCCATAAGTAGGTACCGCTTTAGCGGGACGCGGAAAACCTCTTGAAGATAAAGTCCGTTTTCAGCGAGTTTTCGTTCCGAGCCGTATTCAACGCAGGTTATGGCCTTCCATTTACTTGCGCCTGTCTCGTGCCTCGACGCGTCGGCGTAAATGCAAATCCACAACCTTCCCTAATTTCAAACAACAAATTCAATTAATTCGGCTGACCAATTGTAGGTTCGCATTTATGCGGAAATGGTTCCGCAGGAACCACGGTTACCGATGATGTTTGGGTTAATCCTAGATTACATGATTGAGCTTGATTGCCATCAATTCCGCCTGCGGCTGAAGCCGCACCTACAAGATCAGTCACGGGTCCCAATCGTCGTTAGCCTTGCGGCAAAGGGATTGCTGGAGAGTTTTTGACGCGGTTTAGGACGAGTGTTGAGGTTAGATCTCTAACGACTTCTAAGCTTGCCAGAGACTCTGTGAGGAAGGCTGATAGTGACGGTAGGTCTTCACTGATGGTTTTTAACCAGAAATCAGAATCGCCACTTACTGAGTAGCACTCTAGTATGGTGGGCATGCTGTCTATCGCAAGTTGGAAAGTTTGACTCGCATTAGGAATGTTTTTATTGAGTGTGACACTTACAAAGGCCGTGACCTGGTAGCCAAGTTGACGAGCGTTAAGCTGTGTCACATAAGCTTCTACCATGTTGCTTTGTTCTAGCCTTTGCAGTCTTCTTGAGCACTGGGAAGGCGACAAGTTAACTTGCTCTGATAAGGCAACATTTGACAGTCGTGCGTTGCTTTGAAGCGCACTTAGCAGTCGCCAGTCATAGCTGTCGAGTTCAAGGTTATTCATTCAAGGGATCCTTACCTACGCAGCGGCAGCGCAGTAATATTTATAATTATAAATTTCTATAACCTAGAATAATGTCTTTTTTGAATGAAACAAGATCAAATCCGCCCAATATGACGAAAAAGTGCATAAAATTGTACTTTTTATTTACACAATTGGAAGATTTTCGATAGAAGAGAGAGAAACCTACTCAAAAACGATTTTTGAGTAGGTTTTGTGTTTTACGGGCTATAGGTTTTTCTCTAGCCACTCTAGCGCTTCAGGGTAAGGCGCAGGTAGGGTCAGTTCAGTTAAGCCTTGTTTTAAAACACTGATGTCTGCGGAGCAGAAGTTTAGGTGTCCTACTTTACGACCAGGTCGAACTTCTTTTTTATACCAGTACAACTCTAAGGCTTTGATGTTTAACCATTGGTAGTCAACATCAACGCCAATTAGGTTAACCATCATGCTTTGGTTTTTAACTTGTACTGGGGCTAGGGGTAAGTTGGTGACGGCGCGAACATGGTTCTCAAATTGACATATGCTTGCGCCAGCTTGGCTCCAATGCCCACTGTTGTGTACACGAGGCGCAAGTTCGTTGATCAGCAACTCATCACCCACGCGGAAACATTCCATTGCCATAACACCCACGTAATCTAAAGCATCCATAAGTTTGCCAAGCATGGCTTCTGCTTTAGATTGGTATTGGTCAAGGCGTTTTAGCGGAGAGATGGAAGCGTAGAGGATGCCATTAATGTGTAGATTAAGGGTTAGCGGGTAAAAATATTTTTCACCGTTTTTGCCTCGTACACCTACTAAGGAAACTTCTTCATCAAAGTTGATGGCTTGCTCGGCAATGGCTAGGCCTTTCCAGTCATCTGGAATGGCTGTGTTTTCTGTTTGTTTTAGCCAGTACTGGCCCTTGCCGTCATAGCCACCACGACGACGCTTCATGAGCACGCGCTCCCCTAGGGTTTGGTAGGCGTAGTCTGCGTCGGTATCTTCCTCAACAGGAAACCAAGGTGCTGTAGCCAGCTCTAGACGATCCAACCACTGCTTTTGAGTTAAGCGATCAGCCAGTTGTGGAAAGGTGTCTAGGTTAACGAAGTTTTTGTGCGTTGCGAGTTGCTTGGTCGCCGCGGTTTCTGGCCACTCTTCACGTTCAGCGGTAACGATATCGTCCTGAGCAAGTGGTAGGACTTCATCCGTCTCTATATCAACAGGTCGAATGTCCAAACCTAGTGGTGTGCCAGCTTGTTTTAACATGGCGCCAAGTTGACCGGCGCCAAGAACCCATAACGTTGACATTTAGGCCTCCCGTGGATCTGGGTTAGATAAAACCGTATCGGTTTGCTCAGCTCTGAACGCCTCGATCTTCTGTGCTAGCTCAGGGTTAGAGTTAGCAAGTATCTGACAGGCCAGTAAACCAGCGTTAAAAGCACCAGCGGTACCAATGGCTAGGGTGCCAACAGCAACACCTTTTGGCATTTGTGCGATAGATAGCAGGCTGTCCATACCGTTAAGGGCTTTACTTTGTACTGGTACACCTAATACTGGTAAACGGGTGTGCGCAGCGACCATGCCAGGTAAGTGTGCCGCACCGCCTGCGCCACCAATGATGACTTCAAAGCCTTTCTCGACAGCGCTCTCAGCAAATTCTGCAAGCTTAACAGGGGTTCTGTGGGCAGAAACAACTTCAACATGGTAGCTTACGCCAAGTTTGTCCATGATTTCGGCTGCGCCTTCCATTGTGCTCCAGTCGCTTTTAGATCCCATTATTAGGGCTACTTTTGCTTGCAAAACATATCTCCTGTTGATCTTCATTCAGCCTAACGGTATCAGGTTAGAGGGCTGAAATGTTTAATGATGGCGTCTTAGGTAGAGGCAATAATGTGCTTTTCTACACGGGAATATTAGGGCGCTAATATAGCGGATTTTGCGGGAAACAGCGAGTCTTGAGAAGGGGGGTTGTGCAAATTCTAAACTGCCCATATGGTCAAAAAAAGAGCGACTTTAAAGTCGCTCTTGTAGGTATTTATCATAGTCCGGAATATCTCGCTCGAACTCGCTTTCCAGTAGTGGAGATGAGACGAGGAAATTGGCCGAAGAGACGCTACAGGCAATGGGAATGTTCCAAACTGCCGCGACTCGTAATAGGGCTTTAATATCTGGATCATGGGGCATAGGTTCGAAAGGGTCCCAAAAGAAAATTAGGATATCGATTTTACCTTCTGCGATCATGCCACCAAGCTGCTGGTCGCCGCCTAGTGGTCCGCTGATGAGTGCTTTAACTTTCACCCCCAGCTCTTTATTGATCATGTTGCCTGTCGTGCCAGTTGCCATAAGCTCATGAGGGATGAGTTTATCCTTGTGGGTACGAGCCCATTTGATAAGTTCCGCTTTCATGTTGTCATGAGCAACCAGCGCAATGCGCTTCTTGGCGGCCATGACTGTTTTTTTCATGTGCATTATGGTGTCCTTCTCTATCGACTTACGCTGTTTCACCAACTTTGACAACTTTCATCGCGTTAGTTGTGCCATGGCTCACAAGGTGGTCGCCTTTGGTCACAATAACTAGGTCGCCATCATTGATGTAACCAAGTGATTTTACTTGATTCACTAAGCCCGCAATAATGTTGTCAATATTGTAGTCTTGTGAAGAGAAAGATACAGGTGTAACGCCACGGTAAAGTGCTGCACGGTTAAGAGCGGCTTGGTTCGGTGACAAAGCATAAATTGGTAGACCAGAGCTGATGCGAGACATTAGCAGAGGGGTTGTACCAGAGTCAGTCAAACTGATGATAGCTTTAACACCCTCAAGGTGGTTCGCTGCATACATAGCAGACATGGCAATCGCTTCGTCAACATTTGAGAAAGTAACATCTACACGGTGCTTAGAGCGTTTAATTGCTGGTTGCTTTTCAGCGCCCAAGCAAACACGGTTCATAGTGTGGATAACTTCTTCTGGGTAAGCACCAGCAGCGGTTTCAGCAGACAGCATCACGGCATCTGTGCCATCAAGTACAGCGTTAGCAACGTCAAACACTTCTGCACGAGTTGGCATTGCGCTAGTGATCATGGTTTCCATCATTTGAGTAGCTGTGATCACTGGGCGGTTTAACTGGCGGCAGCGCTTGATCATGTGCTTTTGAACACCAATCAGCTCAGCATCACCAATTTCTACACCTAGGTCACCACGAGCAACCATGACGGCATCAGACGCTAAGATAATAGAATCTAGTGTTTCGTTGTCGGCAACGGCTTCGGCGCGCTCAACTTTAGAAACGATACCAGCACTTAGGCCAGCCGCTTTTGCCAAAGAGCGTGCTTCTTCAAGATCGGCAGCGCTACGAGGGAAAGAAACAGCAAGGTAGTCAGCTTTTAGAGCTGCAGCGGTAATGATGTCAGCCTTATCTTTTTCGGTAAGGGCTGCGGCAGAAAGTCCACCACCTTGGCGGTTAATGCCTTTGTTGTTGGACAATGGGCCACCAACCAAGACTTTGGTGATTACTTCTGTGCCTTTAACTTCTGTAACTTCCAGAACCACACGGCCATCATCAAGTAATAGTACGTTGCCTGGTTCAGAATCTTCTGCAAGCTGAGGGTAGTCAATACCGACGCGTTTTTCGTCACCGTTATTTTTGTCGAAGCCTACATCTAGAATAAAGGTTGCGCCGTCTTCAAGCTCTACTTTGGTGTTTTTGAAGCGGGCAATACGAATCTTAGGGCCTTGTAGATCGCCAAGAATTGCAACATGACGGTTGTTCTTTTTTGCCATAGCACGAACGACGTCAGCACGGTTGATATGATCTTCTGGTTGGCCGTGGGAGAAGTTAAGTCGGAAAACATTCGCTCCTGCCAAGATCAATTTTTCGATCATTTCTGGTGAGCTAGAAGCTGGGCCTAACGTTGCAACAATTTTAGTTCTACGAGTCATTATATTTACCAAAGATTAGTGTGCTTAAAAGAGAGTATAAGATACGACGAAGGCTGCGTCTGCAGCCTTCGTGTTATTGATTATTTTGCGTTCATCAATGCAATGGTATTGTCTAACATGCGGTTCGAGAAGCCCCACTCGTTATCATACCAAGCCATAACTTTAACCAACTTACCTTGCACGCGAGTTTGAGTCGCATCAAAGTTTGAAGTGAAAGTACTGTGGTTGAAGTCAGAAGATACTAGCGGCTCTTTGTTTACGCACAATACTTGAGCCAATACTGGATCAGCGGCAATGGCGTCTTCAATGATGCTGTTAATTTCTTCAATAGATGTCTCGCGAGGTGCAGAGAAAGTAAGGTCAACCAAAGAAACGTTGATAGTCGGTACGCGTACAGACATACCATCAAATTTGCCAACCAACTCTGGAACAACTAGACCTACAGCCGCCGCAGCACCTGTTTTACTTGGGATCATATTCATTGCAGCAGCACGGGCACGGTATAGATCTTCGTGATATACGTCTGATAAACGCTGATCGTTAGTGTAAGCGTGGATAGTTGTCATCAAACCGCTTTCAATACCTAGCTTGTCGCTCAAAGGCTTAGCGATAGGAGCAAGACAGTTAGTTGTACAAGAAGCGTTAGAAATAACAGTCATGTCTGCTGTTAGAACGTCTTGGTTTACACCGTATACAACCGTAGCATCAACTTCTTTGCCTGGTGCTGAAATGATAACTTTCTTCGCACCAGCAGTAATGTGAGCGCTGGCCTTTTCTTTCGTAGTAAAGAAGCCAGTACATTCGTAAACTACATCAACACCAAGTTCAGCCCATGGAAGGTCTGCTGGGTTACGCTCAGAGAAAGTGCGGATTTTGTCTTGGTTGATGTATAGGGCTTCGTCATCAAAAGTTACTTCTTCTGCGAAACGGCCATGTACAGTATCGTATTTGGTAAGGTGGGCATTGGTTTTGGAATCACCTAAGTCATTGATCGCAACAACTTGGATCTGATCGCGCTTGCCTGATTCATATAAAGCTCTAAGTGTATTGCGGCCAATGCGTCCGTAACCGTTAATAGCTACCTTGATAGTCATACTCACCTCTAAAATTCTGTCTAAATGCTAAATTTGCATCATAACGAAGCAAAAAAAGCGGGAAATATATTCTTTTAAGTAAAAATACTACAAAAGCAATTTTTTAAGCAAGGATTAGTGTGAAAAACCCTATTTTTGCTCAAAAAATGATCTAAGATTTCGATCTTGGCCTATACTAACATTATAAATGTTACAAAAGGACGTCTAATCATACGAAAATTGAATTCCGAGACTTATTTTGTAAATAAATTACGAAAATACCGCGATTTTTTGGAAATAAATTTATTTATAAGGTTAAAATAGAGATAAATGTAGTAATATTACACAAATACTATACATATCGGCTGTGGAAGCTGCTAAGTCAATAACGGAGTCAGTCATGAACCCTATCGTTACTAAAGTGACCAAGAACATTATCGAGCGCAGCAAGGTATTGCGTCAGCAGTATTTGAAAGACATGAAGCAGGCACAGGAGCAGGGGCCTCATCGTGGACGTTTATCTTGTGGTAATTTGGCTCACGGCTTTGCGGCCTGCCAGCCTCAAGACAAGCAAAAACTGACCTTAATGGAAGAAGCCAACATCGGCATTATTTCTTCTTATAATGATATGTTGTCAGCGCACCAGCCTTATGAAAATTACCCAGATCAAATCCGCGCTGCGGTTCAAGAAATGGGCTCGATTGCTCAGTTTGCCGGTGGTGTTCCCGCTATGTGTGACGGTGTCACACAAGGTCAAGACGGTATGGAATTGAGCTTGTTCAGCCGAGATAATATTGCTCAAGGTGCAGCGATTGCCTTGTCCCATAATATGTTTGATGCGGCGGTTTATCTTGGTATCTGTGACAAAATTGTACCTGGGCTATTAATTGGCGCTTTGCGCTTTGGTCACTTGCCAGCCTTGTTTATTCCAGCAGGGCCAATGCAATCTGGTATTCCTAATAACGAAAAAGCCGCAGTACGTCAGCGCTTTGCACAAGGGCAAGCGTCTCGAGATGAGTTATTAGCAGCCGAATCTGCTTCTTACCATAGTGCAGGTACTTGTACTTTTTACGGTACGGCGAACTCAAACCAGCTATTGGTTGAGATGATGGGACTTCAGTTGCCGGGCTCTTCATTCGTAAACCCAACGGATCCGTTACGTGGAGCACTTACCAAATACGCGTCTCAACTTTCTACTAAGATTACCGCTTTGGGCCGTGACTATCGTCCTCTCTATGAAATCGTTGATGAGCGCAGCATTGTTAACTCTATCGTTGGCCTATTAGCAACAGGTGGTTCTACTAACCACACTATGCATATTGTGGCTTATGCGCGTGCTGCTGGGATTATCGTCACTTGGGATGACTTTGCTGAATTATCTAAAACTGTTCCGCTGATGACCCGTATTTATCCAAACGGCCAAGCGGATATTAACCACTTCCACGCTGCAGGTGGCATGGCTTTCCTTGTTAAGCAGTTACTGAAAGGTGGTCTGTTGCATGAAGATGTAAATACCATCATGGGTAAAGGCTTATCTCACTACGCTAAAGAGCCTTTCTTAGAGGGTGATACTGTTGTGTGGCGCGACGGCACTCAGAAGAGTTTAGACGAAGATGTGGTTCGTCCGATCGATAATCCTTTCAGCAAAGAGGGTGGCTTATCCCTATTGAAAGGTAACATCGGCCGTGCGGTGATCAAGGTGTCGGCGGTGAAAGAAGAGAACCGTATTATCGAAGCGCCAGCGGCTGTTTTCCACTCGCAAAACGCTTTGGCTGATGCCATTTCTTCTGGTGAATTAAAACGCGACTGTATCGCCGTTGTGCGTTTCCAAGGCCCGAAAGCTATGGGTATGCCTGAACTGCACAAACTGACGCCTTTCCTTGGCAACTTACAGGATCAGGGATACAAAGTCGCTTTGGTAACGGATGGTCGAATGTCTGGTGCTTCAGGTAAGGTACCTGCTGCAATTCATTTAACACCTGAAGCCTTGGCTGGCGGTTTAATCGCGAAGATTCAAGATGGTGACCTAGTAAGACTAGACGCTGTTGAAGGTAGTCTTTCACTGCTGATCTCTGATGAAGAGTTGGCGAATCGTGAAGCCGCCGTGCAAGATTTAACAAATTCTCATCAAGGTATGGGGCGTGAATTGTTCAGTGCATTCCGCTTATTGGTAAACGGTGCTGAGCAAGGCGCTTGTAGCCTGTTTAATGATGAATAAGTTCCTCTGACTACTAACCTTATGTTAGTAATGGTGTTTGGGGTTTGCTTAGCAAACCCCTTTTTTTTGCCTGAAGATTTTATCGGCTAACAAACAAGCCAAAAAAAAGCTGAACCAATGAGCTTGGTTCAGCTTTTTTCATGGTGAAAGCGAGTGCTTAATCCATAGTTTTTAGTGCTTCTTCGTAGTCATCGAATGATTGAGTTACGGCTTCTTCAGGTTTACCGCTCATCATACTGACGATCACAATGGCAATGGTAGAAAGGATGAAGCCAGGAACGATTTCATACACATCAAACCAACCACCACTTAGTTGTTTCCAGACAACAATGGTTACACCACCCACAATAATGCCTGCGAGAGCGCCATTGCGGTTCATGTTACGCCAGAACAAGCTGATCAAAATTGCAGGACCGAATGCCGCACCGAAACCTGCCCAAGCGTAAGATACTAGACCTAGTACTGAGCTTTTTGGGTTAAGGGCAAGGATTAGTGCCAGAATAGAGATAGCGATAACGGCAAAACGGCCAACGTTAACGATTTGCTTTTGAGTCGCTTGCTTGTTGAACAGTTGCTTGTAGAAATCTTCTGCTAAAGCAGAAGAAGATACGAGAAGCTGAGAGTCTGCTGTACTCATAATAGCGGCAAGAATTGCGGCTAACAAAATACCGGCCACCACAGGGTGGAAAACAGCATTAACAAGCACCATGAAGATCTTTTCACCGTCTGCTAGGTTTCCAGCTAGGTTGCCATCAACATAGACAATGCCCACAAAACCAATCAGCAAGGCGCCAGCCATGGAAATCAGTGTCCATGAAACGGCGATACGACGTGCGGTAGTAATATCTTTATTAGAGCGTGCAGCTTTGAAACGAGCCAAGATATGTGGCTGGCCAAAGTAACCCAAGCCCCAAGCCACTAATGAAATAATACCAATCGTACTTAATGGCTCACCTTTGACATCGTTCCAGATGGTTAACAGCTCTGGGTTTTTACTCATTAGCGTGTCGCTTAGTTGGCTAAAGCCGCCATCTAGTGAGATAAGAGGTACGATGACCAATGCTGCAGACATCATTAGGCCTTGGATAAGATCAGTCCAAGCTACGGCTAAGAAACCACCAAACAATGTGTAAGATACGACGCATACTGTGCCAAGAATTACCGCGTAGGTGTAATCTAAGCCAAACACTGTTTCAAACAATTTACCGCCAGCCACTAAGCCTGAACTTGTGTAAAACAAGAAGAAAAGCAAAATGAAAAGCGCAGAAATGGTTTGGATGGCTTTTGACTTATCTTGAAAGCGGCTTGAAAGGAAGCCGGGTAGGGTTAGAGAGTTGTCTGCTTTGATGCTGTAAGTGCGAAGACGTTTGGCGCAAATTAGCCAGTTTAGCCAAGTACCTACGAGCAAACCGCCAGCCAGCCAAATGGATTCTAAGCCTGATGCAAAAGCATAACCTGGTAGACCTAGTAGCAACCAGCCACTCATGTCTGAAGCGCCAGCTGAAAGGGCTGTAGGCCATGGGCCTAGGGAGCGTCCGCCAAGGAAGTAATCCTCCGAGCTGGATGTGTTCTTATATGCGTAAAGACCAATTCCTAGCATAACTACTAGATAGGCTAGGAATGTAAAGCTTATCGCGTAACTGCTTTCTATCATTCTTGTTTTCTCCAAATTGAAGTTTCGTGGGCCTGTGAGGCGCCAAGCGAATTTAAATACTGCTTTTATTCTTGTATTAAACCTGACAAAAAAGGTTATTTGGCGAAGGTCAGATGACACATATTTCACCAATGTTTTCGTTTTTTCAGGTTAACCTAGAATTTTAAATGGCTAAGAGGTGGATATCTTTCAAAAAGCTCTTTAAGAATTGTAAAAAACTCGCGCCTTAGAAAAGCGGCGCAGATTTTAAAGGTCTAGTGTCAGATTTGCAAAAAGTAGACGGAAATAAATAAAGGCACTTAAAAGTGCCTTTATAGAAGAGGTTGAGTTACTTTTCCGGCTTGGGAAGGCGGGTATCTTGCACGCTAAGCTTAAGCTTTTTAAGGTGTGCGTTGAATTCAGGGCCACGCTTTAACAAGACTCCTGTCGCCAGAGCGTCGATTAAGGTTAGGTAAACAATACGTGAGCTCATTGGCGTATAAATATCGGTATCTTCTGTCTCTTCTATCGGTAGTACAATAGAGCAATGTTCAGTCAATGGTGAGTCAGGGTTGGTGATGCCGATGACAGAAGCTCCTGCTTCCCGTGCCACGCGCGCGGTTTCGATCAATGGCAAGGTACGCCCCGTGTAGGAGATGATGACAACGGCATCCCCCGGGTGTGTTCCTGCTGCGGCCATGCGTTGAACTAAGATATCTGTGTATGCCACCACAGGCATGTTTAAACGGAAAAACTTATGGTGAGCATCTTTTGCAACTGGGCCTGAGGCACCAAGACCATAAAATTCAATACGACGAGCTTGAGCAAGAACATCTACAGCACGGCTAATGAGCGACTCAGGGAGAATTTCTTGGGCTCTCGTTAAGTTGTTCTTCGCGGCTTCAAAGATCTTACTGGTCACAGCGCCAGGAGCGTCATCCGGCTCTACGTTTAAGTTAACGTAAGGGGTGCCGGTGGCTAAACTTTGGGCAAGAGATACTTTGAAGTCTGGAAAACCACTGCCAATAAGGCTTCGACAGAAGCGATTGACCGTTGGTTCACTCACTTCCGCTCGCGCCGCTAACTTGGCAATACTGGAGTGAATGGTGGTTTTCGGGTCAGCTAAAATGGCTTCTGCCACCTTACGTTCAGACTTGCTAAGGGTGCTTAATCGTTCTTGTATTTTACGAATGATGTCTTCGTGTTTATTCATTGATCTACTTCAATCTATTGACTCGGATGATACTCTTGTTCATTCTGACAGCCACTTCAGGTTCTGGCAATGAAATGATTAAAAATGAGCGTACTAAGCGAGTATATTACTAGAATTGCAGAGCTTTTACCGAGCAAAGTTTCACTATCTACGAAAAAATTAGAAGATGGCTTCTCAAATACTAGTTACCTTATTGGTTGGCAGGGTGAACCTAGATTAGTACTTAGGTTACCAGGGATTGAAGAGAGTATGTTTGCTGTCAATCGCCGTGCGGAAATGGCCTCTGTGACACAAGCTGCTCAGCTTGGCATTAGCCCGCCTTTGTTATGGCAAGATAATCATGGAGTAATGGTTAGCCAGTATGTGGCGCAGCCAGCATTAAGTTGGCAAGTAGAGCACGATGCAACGAGTGTTCAGCGCCTTGCTAATCTATTGGTTACAGCCCATACCATGGAAGCTGGAGAGCTCAGCTACTGTGTCTATAAAGTAATCGAGCACTACCTTAAGCAGATTGCAGAAGCTGTCCGTGACGATGGCGTTCTGACCAAAGAGTGGCAGTTTTTAACCTCTTGGTTTCAGGCGTTAGCCCCTAGTCTATCTCCGCTTGCGAATACCTTGTGTCACAATGATGTGAACCCCAAGAATGTCTTAATGGACGATCAAACCGCTTGGTTAATTGATTGGGAATATGCTGGGTATGGGGATCCACTTTTTGATCTGGCCGTAGTGGTGCAGTCCCATAATTTGTCGGCGTCTATGGCTAAGCAATTGTGCCAATTCTATGATGCTGAAATAGATTTTAGTGATATTGAGGTTTTTCTTGATAATTATCGTCAGGCTTATGTGATACGAGAGTTGGCGTGGTTGCTTTTGTATTACCTGCATCAGGATAAGTTGCCCAGTTTTTTAGAAAGTTACTATCAGTATAAAAACACTCCTCAGGTAAAGCGGTTATTAGATGAGAGCGAACAAAATGAATTTAGCGGCTGACTGGCATGACAAGCTCGACGAAGAGCTGAATAAAGATTATGTACAAGCATTGTGGCGATTTTTACAGGCAGAGCAAGCCCAAGGGAAGGTGATTTATCCCCCACAGGACGAGTATTTTAATGCTCTTAACTACACCCCTTTTGAGCAGGTGAAAGTGGTGATTCTTGGCCAAGATCCCTATCACGGGGCGGGTCAGGCTCATGGGCTTTCTTTTTCTGTCACTCAAGGAACAAAAGTGCCTCCATCTTTGGTGAATATCTACAAGGAATTGCAGAGTGATATTGGCTTTTCGATTCCCAGTCATGGCAATTTGGAAGAATGGGCGAAGCAAGGTGTGCTGTTGCTCAACAGTGTGTTAAGTGTCGAGGAAAGTAAGGCTGGGGCTCATCAAAACAAAGGCTGGGAAACTTTAACGGATGCTATTATCGCGAGCATTAACCGTCATCATCAGGGAGTGGTGTTTCTGCTGTGGGGAAGCTATGCCCAGCAAAAAGGGCGACATATTGATCGTCAAAAACACTGTGTATTAGAAGCTGTTCACCCTTCGCCTTTGTCGGCCTATCGAGGGTTCTTTGGCTGTCAGCATTTCTCGAAAGCCAACGCTTACTTGTATGAAGTTGGGAAAACTCCAATCGATTGGCAAATAAGCGAGCCGGATTTTTGTTTAGTCTAAGGCATAAGGGAGTTGTACTAGGTCAACCGGTTGGCCCATGTAGAATGCCGTATCCACTTCATCGGTGGTGATATTTAAGATGACTTGAGCAATGTGCTTTTGCCCAATGGCTGCGTGATTAAAAATATGCCCGATCACTTTTTCGTTATCATCTAGAATATCAAGACTGTCGCCGATCTCTCCCTGCCAACTGATTAAAGCCAGTTGTTTCTTCGACTTACCACGATATTGCATGCGGGCAATAATTTCTTGGCCAGTATAACAACCCTTGGTAAAGCTGATGCCGCCATTACTTTGCATATTCAACCACTGAGGCAAGGTCTCTTCACTTTGTGCTTCTGTGATCAATGGACGAGCCATGAGCAATTGTAATGGTTCGGCAAGATGAGCCTCTTGCTCGATAATGTCAGCGTCAAGGGCGCTTTGAATACGCCACTCAACCTGCATAGGGTAGCTTGCCAATTCACATGTCAGTTGACTTTCATCTTGAGTAACAGACAAGGTTTCGGCAAGTTTGCTGTTAGAGGCTGGCTTGTCACTGGCTTGAATATGAGTGCTGATGGCGTAATCTGTACTGCTATTTATTAGTTCTACCTTAAAAAATACGGCGTACTTTTTAAGGTGGTTCAGGGTTTTTTCTAATACATCTTGCGATATGACCATGAGGATATCTTGCTGTTTTCTGAGCAAGAAAAAGTTACTGATAATTCGACCTTTTACATTACAAATCGCCCCATATAAGCCACTTGAATCGCTCAGTTTTGTTAGGTCACACGTCAGTTGGCCTTGTAGGAACTTTTCTGCGTCATTACCTTTCACTGTTAGTACGCCAATGTGCGCCTGTTTAGCGATAATCTTGTTAAATGGTGTCTGTGCAAAAACGTCAGATGTGGCTGTCATGGCTAGGTGTCCAGTAAACTATAGTAGGCTTAACTATGGTGTTTATTGTTGCTTTTTCAATAGTAAGCAGCACACTTTGATAAGAAAGTGGGTTAAGGGTATTCGGCTTTAATAGCAAGCAACTTAGGCAAGATTTGTTGCATCAGCGGCGGCAGGTCTGGGTCAAAGTGTTTACCACTTTGCGACATGATGTGATCCATTGCCTCTTCCACAGACCAGGCTTCTTTATAAGGTCTTGTACTGGTAAGCGCATCAAATACATCCGTGATCGCCGCCAGTCGTCCTTCTAATGGAATATCTGTGCCGGAGAGGCCGTAAGGGTAACCAGAACCGTCCCACTTTTCATGATGGCTAATGGCGACAATGTGAGCCAATTCGACCAGCCTTGAGCTTGGGTCCGATAAAATCTGGGCGCCAATGGTGACGTGAGTTTTCATGATTTCAAACTCTTCTTCCGTCAACTTGCCAGGTTTTAGAAGAATTTTATCTGGAATGCCAATCTTGCCAATGTCATGCATTGGTGCCGCTTGCATTAGGTCATGGGCTGAGTCTTCATCATAGCCGTAAGCAAGGGCAAGCTCTTTGGTATAACGGCTCATTCTTTGAACGTGTAGGCCGGTTTCATTGTCTTTGTACTCTGCGGCTCTGGCAAGCCGTTGAATAAGGTCAATATGGGCAAGTTCAAGGGTTGCTGCACGAATGAGCGACAGATGGTTCTTGACTCGAGCCAGTACCAAAGACGGAATGATGGGTTTGGTAATATAGTCCACAGCGCCCAGCTCAAAACCCTTTTCTTCGTCATCTGATTCTTTCAAAGCGGTAACAAAAATAATGGGAATATCAGCTGTTTCCGGATTGTTTTTTAAATGGGTGCAGACTTCAAGGCCCGTCATGTTCGGCATCATGACGTCTAGAAGAATCAGATCTATGTCTTCTTTTTCGACAAGTTTGAGGGCATCTTGTCCCGATCGGGCGAAGGATAATTTATAGTGGTCTTGCAAGACATGGCGTAGCACTCTTAGGTTGGTAGGCTCGTCATCTACCAAAAGAATACGTGCTTGAACATTTCGATTTTCTATCATGCCTTATCCTTAAGTGCTTCGCTTAACTTCTCTAGTAAATTAATAGCCTCAGTGAAATCAAAATCTGTAATCGCATTTTGTACTTCCACAGCGAGGCCTTTTAGAGAAGAAGGTGCCTGTTGTACTAGGTATTCTGTTCTATCGTCGTCAATTTCGCCTGCTGTGGTGAGCTGAATGAGCTCAAGTGTAATGCCATGTAGTTCCTGGACAGAAATTGTGGGCGCTTCTATCTCATCAGTATTGTCTTGTTCAGGGTACTTTTCAGCCAACAGACTTAGCTCTTTTTTGAAGCCACTAAAGTCTTGGCTAAGTTTTTCTATCAGAGCTGAATTGTTCTCTGCATCGCCAGTTTGGGCTGAGGTCTCAATAGCTGCAAGGGTGTTGCTCAGCTCAATAAGTGCTAGGTTACTGGCGGCGCCTCTTGCCGCGTGAGCCAATCGACCAATGTCCGCAAAGTCTTGTGATTTGGTAAGCTTTTCAATGTTTGACGCTAGATTCTCCTGCTGCTTGGCAAAGTGTTTTAGCTCTCTCATATAAAGCTGTTCATCGCCCCATAAGCTAAGACCCTTATTAAAGCTAATTTGCTTTCTACCTAAGTCTTCATCTTCTTGTACTTCTGTCTCTGCACAGGCAAAACTCTGCTCAACATCAAGAACTCTCGCCATCTCCGCGGTAAGTTCATTCATATCAATAGGTTTACTAGCAAACCCTGTCATGCCGGCATTTTGCGCATCTAGCTGATCTTCGAGTAGCACGCTGGCCGTTAGGGCAATGATAGGTGTGGTCGGTAAATTATTTTCTTTTTCGTATAGACGGATGACCTGAGTTGCGGTCAAACCATCCATGTTAGGCATTTGGACATCCATCAAAATAATGTCGGGTTTGAAAGATTTGTATTGCTCTACAGCTTCTAAACCATCATTGGCCAAGTAAATTTCGTGATTTTGGCGTTTTAATAGCAAACTTAAAAGCGTGAGGTTCTGTTCAATGTCATCGGCTAGCAACACCCGTTTAGGTGGAATGACACTGATTGAAGTCGGTTTTTTCTGTGCTGGGGCATCTCTTTCTTCTAAAGGTAGATCAAAGTAAAAGCAGCTACCCACACCCACTTGACTGGTGGCGTGAATTTGCCCCCCCATCAATTGTACTAGTTGTTGAGAAATAGTCGTCCCCAAGCCTGTGCCACCAAAACGTCGGCTCATGGAGGCATCGGCTTGAGTGAAAGATTCAAAGATGCTGCTTAGACGGTCCTCAGGGATGCCAATACCTGTATCTTCAATGGCGAAGCGAATGCTTTGGTTTGGCTGTTTAGAAACAGTGAGGGTGACGTGGCCATGCTCAGTAAATTTCACCGCATTACCTATTAGGTTAAGCAACACTTGGCGGATTCTGTGCTCAGCGCCTAAGTAAGTACTCGCTATGGTGTTATCAATGGTAAAGTTAAGCTGGATGCCTTTGGTCTTTGCTTGCAGCCATAACGTCGAGATGATTGAGTCGATTAATGGCACCATCTGGAAGGGCTGGTAATCAATTTCAAGTTTGTTTTTGTCAAGCTTGGCGCTGTCTAGAATGTCGTTTAACAAATGTAGTAGGGAGCGCGCGGATTTACTGATAGTAGATAGGTGTTTCTTGTTCTCCATCGACATATCGGACTCTAGCAAGATGTCGGAGAAACCGATGATGGCGTTCATAGGGGTGCGAATTTCATGGCTCATGTTGGCCAAGAAAGCCGCTTTACTCTCTGCAGATTCTTCTGCTCGGTTTTTTGCTTGGCGCAAGTCTTCTTCCATTTTAATGCGCGAAGAAATATCCAAAATAACACCATCTACCCAGTTTGATGAGTTCTCCTTGTTGGGCACAACAGAGCCATTTTCTAATACCCAAATGTGATGACCATCTTTGTGAACTAAGCGGTACTCAACAGTATAACTACGGCACTCTCTCATGGCCTGCTGCATGACCTCATTCACCCGATCGTAATCCTCAGGGTGGACCAAATCAAACAAGCTCATGCTTTGGTTATAGAAGTCCGTTACCTGCCAACCGGACAGTTCGACAATGGCATCGCTGAGGAAAAGAACCTTAGAAGTGTCATCCATTAAACTGCGGAAAGACGCACCAGGGATGTTTTTGATCAAAGAGCTGTATTGCTCCTCACTCTTGCGGATTTTTTCTTCCATTTCACGGCGTTGAGATATGTCGGTTACAAAGCCAACAAATATGGGTGGCTCACCTTCTATATCAACTTGTCCGACCCCTAGGCGAATAGGGAATGTGTGGCCGTCTTTATGAAGGGCAAAAACTTCTTGGTCTGAGCCTATAACGGTTCTAGTACCGGTTTTCTGATACAAGTCCAAATAGCCATCGTGGGCGTCTTGATAGGGCTTTGGCATCAGCATAGAAATGTTTTTGTTAAGTACTTCTTGCTGCTGATAGCCAAAAATTGTTTCTGCAGCCTTATTGAAAGCCTGAATTAAACCGCGGTGGTTAATGGTGATAATGCCATCAACAGCGGTATCCAAGGTGGTGTTTAAGCGAAGCTCACTGGCTGTTTTTTCAGATAAAAGCTGTCGGTAGCGCAATTGAGAGGTAATGTTTGTGGCTAATATGGACAATAGTAGGGTTACAATTGCGACGACAATCGATAAATAGCCACTATCGGTGCTGTTACCATGATGAAGGCTATGGTCAATCATATCGTGCTCATCAATGATGTAACGAGCCCCTGTCATGCCTGTATAATGCATGCCCGAAATGGCGAACCCCATGATCAAGGAGCTTATGGCGTTGATCCAGTTCTCAGTGATGTTGCGCCAAAAACGGGAAATATAATACCGAACAGATAAGGCGATGATGGCTAATACTACGGCGACAACAATTGACAGAATAAATAGCGACGGATCGTATTTTAGTGAGACATCCATCTCCATCGCTTCCATGCCCATGTAGTGCATAGTGCCAATACCTGCACCCACTAATGTGCCACTCATAACCAGCTGAAGTGGTGTGAGGCGTGGTCGAATAAGCATGCTTAAGGTTAAATAAGACGCTAGCACGCTAGGAATGACAGAGAGAAACGTCAGTAGAGGGTCGTAGGCAACGGAGTGGCCCATATCATACGCCAGCATGCCGACGAAATGCATGCTCCATATACCCCCGGCCATTACTAGAGAGCCTGAAAGAATGGCTATAGTTTTGTATCTTTTTCGTATGATGTGTTTGGCAACGGAGGCAAAGTGTAGAGAGAAGAAAGCCGCAACAGCGGCTAATAGAATGGACAATGCGACCAACCAATAGTTGTAGTCACCCATGATGGCTGCCTGTTGAAGCGCCTCATCCGTTACAAAAAAATCTGCTATCCAATCCATCTACACGCGCCGTCTATAAAGAGTAAAACAATATAAATATAATTAATGTACAAGCTTACCAGTCTCATTGACTATGTTGTATTAAAACAACACAAAAGTCACCGACTGGCTCAGGATATCGGTTATTTTTTGGGATTTTCTAATACTAAAGTGAGCAAGTTAATGAATCTTATTGACTCATAAGCGAATAATTTCGACTATCAAGGTTTATCTGGCGTGTGCTTGTAGATTGAGTTTGTGTCAGCAGACAATAAATATAAAGAAAGGATATTTTGATTATGTATTTAGGGTTAGATCTTGGTACTTCTGGCTTAAAAGGCGTACTTGTGGACGAGAAAGGGCAGTTGTTAGCTCAACAAACGGTTGCGTTAACCGTTGAGTCTGTGCGGCCGCTCTGGTCTGAGCAAAACCCTAATAGCTGGTGGCAAGCGTGTAAAGATGTCATTAGGCTGCTGCAAGCGAAAATTGATTTAACACCTCTTAAAGCCATTGGTCTGTCGGGGCAAATGCACGGAGCAACCCTGCTGGATAAAGATTACCAAATTTTAAGACCCTGTATTTTGTGGAATGATGGTCGTAGCCATGAAGAGTGCTTACAGCTCATGGACGAGTGCCCTGATTTCCTTGAACGTTCTGGTAATTTGGCCATGCCAGGCTTTACCTCACCAAAAATCCTCTGGTTGAAAGAACATGAACCTGAAGTGTATGAGAAGCTCGCCTATGTGTTGCTCCCTAAAGATTATTTGGCCTATTGCTTGACCGGAGAGTTGAGTACGGACTGCTCTGATGCTGCGGGTACTTTATGGCTGAATCCAAGCACACGACAATGGGACGACACATTATTAGCCGCTACAGGCTTAAGCCAAGAGAATATGCCCAAGGTGTATGAAGGGTGTCAGTTTGTTGGTCAGCTAAGCACTGAGGTCGCCAAGCGTTTAGGGTTGAAAGAAGTACCTGTGGTAGCGGGAGCAGGGGACAATGCCGCGGGTGCTGTCGGCATGGGTATCACTGAGCCGGGTCAAGGTTTTATCTCTCTTGGAACCTCAGGGGTCTATTTTACGGTTAGCGAGCAACACAGAGCGAGTCCTGAGCATACGGTACATGCTTTTTGTCATGCCCTGCCAAATCGTTGGCATCAAATGGGCGTCACCTTAAGTGCGGGTAATTCATTGTCATGGTTGTCTAAGCTACTTAACACGCCTGTTGAAACACTTCTGATGAATCTTGAGGTTGCTGGGTTAGAAAAAACCAAATTGCTTTTTTTACCCTATATTAATGGCGAACGTACGCCTCATAATGACCCTCAAGCCAGTGGGCAGTTTATTGGTTTTAGCAATCAAACTTGCCATGAAGAAATGACCTTGTCGGTACTTGAAGGGGTCGCATTTTCTATGCTGGATTGTCAGAACGCATTGCTAGAAGCAGGTAGCTCAGTAGATGCCTTGTCTTTGATCGGTGGCGGTGCTCGCTCAGCCAAATGGCGACAGATTATCTCGAATGTATTGAACAAAACGCTGCATTATCGCGATGGTGGAGCCGTAGGGCCGGGGCTAGGGGCGGCGAGGTTAGCTTTATTAGCGGATAAACATCAGCAAGGCGGGGAATTAGAAGCTCTTATTAAGGAGTACTGTAATCTGCCTGAGGTACTTGCCACACACTCTGCTGAGGAAGGTTTGGCGGCTTACTACCAGGCCAAATATCAGCTTTATCAGCAAACTTACCAATCAACCAAAGCGCTGAATGCTCAACTGACCCAGTTACTAGGTTAAGGCGATGTAAAACCGTTAGCTTATGCTAACGGTTTTGTTAGGCATTACTTGTAGAGACTTCCATGTGCGCGTTACTTTGCGCACGGAAATCACGAGGGGTAACGCCTTTTAACTCATGAAAACGACGGTTAAAGTTTGCTACGTTGTTAAAGCCTACTTGGAAACAAATGCTCGCAATTTGCTGGTCTGTTTCCGTTAATAGACTGCAGGCGCGGCTAATGCGAACCCGGTTAACGAACTCAATGAAACGGTTGCCAGTAGCCTTTTTGAAAAAGCGTGAGAAGTGACTGTCGGACATATTCACCAAGCTTGCGGCGCTCGAAAGACTAATGTCTTGGCTATAGTTTTGTGTCACATGATCAACAACCGTATTGATTTTACGTTGCAGAGATTCATTGGATTTTAAATCAATCTGTACGGTTGAAAGTAATCGATAGTTAGGTGTTTGAGCCAATTCTTGCAACAGGGGTAAGGCTTTTATAATGCGCTCTAAGCCAGAGGAATCGCGCACACTGCGAAACACCTTTTTGAGTTTTTCCATGTCCATATCAAAGAATTCGATCCCAGATTTGGCTCTGGATAACATGGGTAATATTTCTGCCAACTCAGGTATGATCTTCATGCCATTGGAAAAGGATTCGTGGTCAAAGCGAATGACCATGTCACGTACTTTTACGGGGGCTTGATCGTTTTGGCAAACCCAATTATGAGGCAGGCGAGGGCCGGTTAAAATCAGTTGGCCTGCAGAATAATTACCAATGTAATCACCTACAAAAACCTTGCCGGAAGTGTCGACAATGAAATGCAGTTCGTAGTCGTCGTGAGCATGCCAGCGAATTAAATCACTTGGGTAGCCGTGCTCTAAATAGCGAATGGTTTCAACGCTGCCATCAGCGATTTCGTATTCAGGTGTAATACGTTTAGCTGTGTTGGACATAATAATCTCTCACTCAAAGTGTTACCGTTTTCACGATGATACTTTTTATTCTGTTTTCTTATTTTTATCAGGAATAATGAAAGAGAAAAAGTGGTGATGTTTGACATCACCACTTGTGTCTATTGATTACAAACGATTAGCTGTATTTAGCCATACTCGTTTGGATTTCTTCATTAAGTCTACTGACAAAATCGGGAAACTCTGTCGGAATGTTGCCCCATAAGAAAGAGTCGGTTGTAAATGCTTTAATACCAGCTTCATCAAATGTGAAAGCGGCAACAGCTTGGCTGCTAGGCTCATGGTATTGGGTGGCTAACTTACCTTGTTTCGTTAATTGAATAAAGGTAAACCAGCTGGCAATACCTCGAATTGTCTTATTTGGTGTTCCACCTTGACGATAGATAGCTTCAAGGGTTGGGTACACAAAAATAGGGAACTTGGCATAGCCGTCAGAGCAGATTCGTTCCACCGTGTCGCCAATGTTGCTGTTACTAAAGCGTTGACCTATTACTTTGGCATAAGGCACCAAATCAACAATAGATTCTCCTAATGCAGGGATGGCATCTTGGCCAACAAAGTCTGCGAAGTATTGTTGCAACTCATCGTCACGCATGGCTTCATCAAAGTAGGTTAGTCCTTTCAATGCTGCTTGATAAGTGACGCAAGTGTGGCCGGCATTCAAAATACGAATTTTCGCTTCTTCAAACGGATCTACTTTATTCACCAGCTGAACACCAACCTGCTCTAAGGCTGGTTTCTCGCCAGAAAAATTGTCTTCAACAACCCATTGAATAAAGTCTTCACCCATCACCGTCATTTCATCTGCAACGCCAAAACGCTGTTGCACATCTTGCATGTGTTGTGGGCTTGGCTTAGGTGTGATGCGATCTACCATTGAACAAGGGAAAGAAACATTCGCTTCTACCCATTGAGCCAATTCACTGTCTTGTTTAGCGGCTAGGAACTGCATTAAGCCTGTTTCTAATAGCTCACCATTATGGCGTAAGTTATCACAGCACAGTAGGGTGATTTTAGCTTTAGACGTTTGACTGCGAAGTTTTAAACCTGCGTACAAGAAAGCGTATAAAGTGTTTCGACCACCTTCAATGTCACCTTTAATAGCAGGGTGATCAAGCATTAAGGCACGGTTTTCGTCTAGGTAGTAGCCACCTTCGGTTACGGTAGACGTAACCAACTGGATGTTGGCTCCAGCCATTGCCTTATCAACTTCTTCAGGGGCTTGTGCGCCATCGATTTGACCGATGATAGAGCGGATGTGTTCATATTGAGTCACTCCGTCCGCTGCCATCGTTTTTAGCACATATTCACCCTGTTGCTTAACAAACTGGTCGAACGCTTGGCTGTCTTGAGGACGGATATTGACCCCAATTAAGCCCCAGTGTTGGTTTCCAGGTTGAGCGAGTAGGCGGTCAAAATAGACAGCCTGGTGAGCTCGGTGGAAGGCACCAACGCCAAGGTGAATCACCCCGGCGGTAATGTCTTCACGCTGATAGTCTTGTGCTAGCAGCTGCTCCGCGTTGACGCTAGCTTGAAGATAGTTTGCCATCTTATGCTTCCTCAGGAATCACAGAAACAACACGGTCATTCTCATTGAACAAAATGACTTCGGCTTCATCGATAAGAAGGTTGACGGCTTGGCCGTCTTGTAGCTCACTGCGTGCAGAAGCTTTCACAATGATGGTTTGACCACTGCCTAGTTGAATGTGCGCGTAAGCTTCAGAGCCTAGGTGTTCAATCAATTCAACCACACCTGAGATTTGTCCGCCTTCTGGCACAATTGACATGTGCTCTGGGCGAATACCAAGAATCACAGAACTTGGAAGTTGACCTGGTAGGCGGTTGGCAGGGAAATCCACTTGGCTGTTAAGTAGCTTCAAGTTCAAGGTTTCGCCGTCACGTACCACGCTATCTACCGGCATTAGGTTCATTTTTGGTGTACCAATGAACTCAGCAACAAAGCGGCTGTTTGGCTTGCGGTATAGCTCAAGCGGCGTGCCCACTTGCTCGATCTGACCTGCATTCAAGATAACTACGCGATCTGCCAAGGTCATTGCTTCCACTTGGTCGTGAGTTACGTAAATCATTGTTGTGCCGAGTTTTTTGTGTAAGCGAGCAAGTTCAAGACGCATTTGTACACGCAGTGCAGCATCCAAGTTAGACAATGGCTCATCAAACAAGAAAACTTTTGGCTGACGAACGATAGCGCGACCAATGGCAACACGCTGACGCTGACCACCAGAAAGCTCTTTTGGCTTACGCTCTAGTAATGGATCAAGTTGCAAAGACGCGGAGACAGAACGTACTTTTTCTTTAATTTCTTCGTCTGGCACTTTTGCTAGACGCAAAGCGAAAGATAAGTTGTCGGCAACCGTCATGTGCGGATACAAAGCGTATGATTGGAATACCATTGCTAGGTCACGTTTAGAGGACGCAAGCTCAGTGATATCACGGCCGTCTAGCTCAATAGTACCGCCAGTTGAGCTTTCCAATCCTGCGATGGTGCGCAGTAGAGTGGATTTACCACAGCCTGATGGACCAACGAATACAACAAACTCGCCTTCGGTAATAGATAGGTTAATACCGCGCAAAGCATGGTAGCTGTCGTAGTGTTTTTGCAAATCTGTAATGGCTAAGTAACTCATAAGATATCTTCCTAATAATTATTTTACGGCACCGAAGGTGAGGCCTTGGACAAGTTGTTTTTGACAGAACCAACCGAACACAACGATCGGAGCACAAGCCAGAGTCGAAGCAGCGGATAGCTTCGCCCAGAATAAACCTTCAGGGCTAGAGTAAGAGGCAATCATAGCGGTAAGTGGTGCCGCTTCTGAGGCCGTTAAGTTAAGAGACCAAAAGGCTTCGTTCCAACATAATACGATGGACAAAAGACCAGTAGAGGCGATACCACCAACAGACAGAGGTAGCACAACTTTGGCAATTTCATCCCAAGGTGTTGCGCCGTCCATACGTGCCGCTTCTAGAATTTCTTTTGGTAAATCTTTGAAGTAGGAGAACAGCATCCAAATAATGATAGGTAGGTTCATTAGCGTGAAGATAATGACCAAACCGGTACGAGAATCCAGTAATCCGAAATCACGGCTAAGGATGTAAATAGGTACCAATACACCTACCGCAGGTAGCATTTTGGTAGAAAGCATCCATAGCAAGATGTCTTTGGTTTTCTTACCAGGGAAGAAAGCCATTGAGTAAGCTGCTGGTACGGCAATGATAAGAGCGATCAAGGTAGAACCAAAAGATGTGATCACTGAGTTCATTGCATGGTGCAAGTAGTTACTACGTTCTTGCACGACTGCGAAGTTATCCAACGTTGGTTCAAAGAATAGCGTTGGTGGAATAGCGATGGCCTGTAATTCCGTTTTAAAGGAAGTAATAAACATCCAGAAAATCGGGAAGAAAAGAACCAAAGCGATCAGCCATGAAAATAGGCCAGTAATAAATGTTTTAAGTTTACGTTGCTGATTAAGAGTCATCTTATTTACCTCACACCGTTAGGTTTTTGCCGACGGCACGAATTAGGAAGAAGGCAACGATATTGGCAAGCAATACAGCGAATAAACCGCCTGCAGATGCTACACCTACGTCGTACTGTAGTAGTGCTTGGTTATAGATCAGGTACGCAAGGTTTGTACTGTCATAACCTGGGCCACCGCCTGTGGATACAAAGATTTCTGCAAATACGGCTAGCAAGAAAATCGTTTCAATCATGATTACCACGGCAATTGGGCGAGCAAGATGTGGAATAGTCAGGTAGCGGAAAATGTGCCAACCTGTCGCGCCATCCATTTGTGCTGCTTCTTTTTGCTCTGTGTCTTGAGATTGCAAAGCGGTCACAAAAACCAACACTGCAAAGGGTAGCCACTGCCAGCTCACCATCATAATGACAGAGCCTAGGGGGAAATCCGACAGCCAGTCTATTGGTTCGAAACCAAGACTCTGGGATATCCAGGCAAAGATGCCGTAAACAGGGTTCATCATCATGTTTTTCCAAATCAAGGCGTTAACCGTTGGCATGATAAAAAACGGAGAAATTAATAGTACGCGAACAATATTTTGACCAAAAAATGGTTTGTCGATCAGGGCGGATAAAGCCACACCTAGAACAACCGTAACGATCAATACAGACAATAACAATATGAGCGTGTTAGATACGGCCGGTATAAAACCAGGGTCTGTGATGAAGAACTCAAAGTTCATCCAGCCCACAAAGTTATTTTGACCTGGGTACAATAAATTGTAGCGAATAGTGGAAAAGTAAATGGTCATGGATAGAGGAACTATCATCCAAACCAAAAGTAATATGACGGAGGGCGCCATTAATAAGCGAGTAATTGAGCGCTTCATAGTATTGTCTCTTATTATAATCGGAGAGATTGGCCTTTCTACGAGGCTTGCATCAAAGCATAAGAGATAGGGAAACCCCTATCTCTTATGGTGACTAACGGCTAGTAGTAGCCTGCTTGACGCATTTGACGATTGGCAGAGCTGTTAGCAGATTTAAGCGCTTGGTCAACTGACAAGCTGCCTGCTAGAGCACCAGATACCATTTGTCCTGTCGTAGTACCAATTGCTTGGAACTCAGGGATAGCAGCGAACTGTACACCAACGTAAGGAGATGGTTTCAGTGTGCTGTCATTTGGATTAGCAGAGTTAATTGCTTTTAGTTCCGCTTTCGCGAAAACAGCTGCATCTAGGAACTTCTGGTTAGCGTATGTGCTGGCACGAGTACCTGTAGGTACAGCGGCCCAACCATTTTTCTCGCCCACTAACTGGATGTATTCTTTAGATGTTGCCCAGCGAACAAATTTCTGTGCTGCTTCAGCATTTTTCGTTGCAGATGGGATACCTAGAGCCCAAGCCCATAGCCAGTTAGCACCTTTTTCTGTTACAGAAATTGGAGACTGAGCGAAGCCAACTTGGTCAGCAACTTTACTTTGCTTAGGATCTGTTACGAAAGAGGCTGCGATAGTCGCATCAATCCACATGCCACACTTACCAGCGTTAAACAAAGCTAAGCTTTCGTTGAAGCTGTTAGAGCTTGAACCTGGAGGGCCGTACTTAGTAAGAAGGTCAACGTAGAAGTTAACTGCGTTTTTCCACTCAGCAGACTCAAGTTGTGGTTTCCAGTCTTCATCAAACCAGCGAGCACCAAAAGAGTTAGCCATGGTAGTCATAAGGGCCATGTTATCGCCCCAGCCAGCTTTACCACGTAGACAGATACCGTAAACGCCATTTTCTGGATCGTTTACTGCAGCAGCAACATCGCGGATGTGCTCCCAGCTGTCACGGTCGTTGATTTCCATACCAGCCGCTTTCACTAGGTCTTTACGGTACATAACCATAGAGCTTTCACCGTAGAAAGGAGAAGCGTACATGGTGCCATCGTAAGATAGACCGTTGCGGATAGATGGAAGAATATCTTCTTTGTCGTAGTTACCTGATGTGTCTACAGGTTGTAACCAACCACGCTCACCCCAAATCGGTGCTTCGTACATACCAATGGTCATTACATCGTATAGACCACTTTTGTTGGCAATGTCTTGTGTAACGTTTTGACGAAGAACACCTTCTTCAAGTGTTACCCACTTGACTTTGATATCTGGGTTGGCTTTTTCGAACTCAGGTGTGAATTTTTGCATTTCGATCATATGGCCGTTATTTACTGTGGCAATAGTGATCTCAGTTTGAGCGAAGGCACTAGCAGCAGTCATAGCTGCAGAGAAAGATACCGCAAGAGTAACGGCGTTCTTGGTAAGGCTTTTCATAGGTTTCTCCCTATCTGGGGTAATTGTTTTTATATTGGTACCTAGTCTTGATATCTATGATCAAGTAACTACTAATATAAGCTAGACTATAATTGACTCGCTAATACATATATTTCTAATAATTGTACTATTTTGTTTTGTTTGTAATCAAATGTGACAAAAATAGTCCAAATAATACCGCTTGTGGGCCTTAATGCTTCCTTGAATTTGGCTGATTTAGCTCGCTTTTTGGATAAAGTGATAGATTTTTGTCTAGGGATTTTCGCTTATGCTTCAAACAGCTATAATGATTTATCTACAGTTGGAGAGAACCGAACATGAGTGAAACAATCGAGTCAATGAGCTTCAATCGCCTAAAATGGCATTGCCGTCGTGGCATGTTGGAATTGGATTTGCTCTTAGAGCCTTTTTTGGATGAAGTGTTTTTGACGCTGGACGAAGAAGATAAAAAACGCTTCTACAAATTGATCATGTGTGAAGACCAAGAAATTTTCCCCTGGTTTATGCAAAAAGAAGTGCCGCAAGATCCAGATTTAGCCCGCATTGTTAATATTATTGTGACTCGTGTTCAGCCTGAGAACTACCGAGCTTAAGGCTTCTTTATTGGGGAGTGCCTGCACCAGTGCCGTTATCCTCTGCGGTGTCTGGCTACTAAATCATATTAGCATGCCCACCGCCTGGCGTTATGCCTATTTCTTGCTAGCGAGTTTGGCCTGGATAATCTTGGTTGTGAGGCATTTTTTGCAATCAAACCAAGCTGTTGGCATTGATGAATTGGGTGCCTATCTGCACAAAAACGGGCATAGGTACCCTTTAACCTTTGTTCGTTTCAACTCACTGCAGTTGATTGCACGCTACCCTAGGCCCCACCGAGTATTAGACGTGATCTGGCCTGCCTATTGTCTAATTTACAAAGATAGCCTTCCCACGCATGCCTATTCTATCTTGCGCTCCTTTGCCGCTCAGCAAAAGCTGTTTGGAGACCAGGAGCGTCATAAATAGAGTGGTTATTGCTTTGGCGTAAGTATGGTTGGTTGGCTATTTGGAAGCTTCTCTGGATAGTCCAAAGTAAAGTGTAGGCCGCGGCTCTCTTTTCTAGACATGGCAGATTTAATAATTAAATGTGCCACTACCGCTAGGTTTCGAAGCTCAAGCAAGTCACTGGAGATTTTATAGTTGGCGTAAAACTCTTGGATCTCAGAGTGCAACAAATCGACCCGGTGCTTGGCTCGTAATAGACGTTTGTCCGTACGAACAATCCCAACATAATCCCACATGAAGCGTCTTAACTCTTGCCAGTTATGGGCAATTACCACGTCTTCATCTGAGTCGGTTACTTTCGACTCATCCCAATCTGGAATGGAAATATCCAGCTCTGCCGCTTTGCTGTTAAGGATTTTTTCTGCCGCAGAGCGTGCATACACAACACACTCAAGTAAAGAATTACTGGCTAAACGATTCGCACCGTGTAAACCGGTATAGGCGGTTTCCCCAATGGCATATAAATGCGCCACATCTGTTGCACTGTGTTGGTCCACCACAACCCCACCACAAGTGTAGTGAGCCGCAGGTACCACAGGGATCGGCTTTTTAGTGATGTCATGACCATATTCCAAACAAAGCTTATAGATGTTTGGGAAGTGTTCTTTTATGAAATGCTCGTCTTTGTGGGAGATGTCCAGCATGACATGATTAATCCCTAGGCGTTTCATTTCATGGTCAATGGCTCTAGCAACTATGTCTCGAGGTGCCAGCTCGCCACGAGGGTCGAACTTATGCATGAAAGACGAACCATCGGGTAGCAACAGCTTGCCACCTTCTCCTCGAACCGCTTCAGAGATAAGGAAGGTTTTGGCTTTTGCATCGTACAAACAAGTCGGGTGGAATTGATTAAATTCCATGTTGGCAACACGACAGCCAGCACGCCAGGCCATGGCTATACCATCCCCAGAGGCAGTATCAGGGTTGCTGGTGTACAAATAAACTTTACTGCTTCCGCCGCAGGCAAGGGTGATGTGATTGCCGCTAAAGACTTCAATGGAATCGTTTTCTAAGTTGAGCGCGTAAACACCTATGGCTCGGCTTTCTCCAGGGATACCAAGCTTGGTAGTAGTGACCACATCTATGGCCACACGATCTGGGAAAAACTGAATGTTTGGGTGATTCAACGCATTTTTGATCAGCGTTTTAGAAATGGCGCGCCCTGTGGCATCGGCACTGTGAATGATGCGTCGATGGCTATGACCGCCTTCTTTGGTTAAATGATACTCATCCCCTGAGCCGTAACGAGTAAAAGGTACGCCTTGATCAATGAGCCAGTCGATGCTGGCTTTCGAGTGTTCAACCGTAAAACGAATAGCCTCAGGATCGCCGAGTTCAACGCCAGCATCTATGGTATCCCGAATATGAGAATCCACCGTATCCTTATCGGATAACACAGCGGCAACCCCACCTTGAGCGTACAGTGTTGAGCCTTCACGAATATCTGCTTTCGTTAAAATAGCAACACGATGGGTGTCGGCGAGCTCCAGCGCTAGTGTTAGTCCGGCAGCGCCTGCGCCAATGATGACAATGTCCTGTTTGAAATGCTGGCTCATGATATCGATCTAGTAGGAGAGTAAGCCATTAATGTTACTATTGTTGTTGTGCAATAGAGAATACTTTCTTTAGCTGCTGGCTAAAAATCTATGAAATAGGTGTCATTTCATAGGGCTATTTTGGTGAATTTTATCAAATTCTGTTGGAACTAGTTGCACTCTTGTTTGTCTACTTCCTAAGTAGAGCAGAGGACACAGATAAAAACAGTTCCGGAACGAGGTGTCTATGCAGCAAAAAGCGTCTTCAGATCAGGCGTTAGTTGAAAAAGTGCAGCAGGGTGATAAGCGTGCATTTGATTTATTAGTGAGTAAATACCAGTACAAGGTAATCGCACTGATTGGTCGCTATGTTCAAGACCGACATGAAGCGTTAGACGTAGCGCAAGAAAGTTTTATTAAAGCCTATCGGGCCATCGGTAACTTCCGCGGCGAGAGTGCATTTTATACCTGGTTGTATCGTATTGCGGTCAATACCGCCAAAAACCATTTAGTCACACGCTCTCGTCGACCACCGGGTTCGGATATAGAGCTTGATAACGAAGAGGTCTTTTGTGCCCATGATGCCTTAGCTGATGTGGCGACCCCTGAGGCCAATTTAAATCGTAATCGCCTAGAAACCGCGATACATGCCAGCATTAAAGCCTTGCCAGAAGAATTGCGTGAGGCCTTAACTCTGCGTGAATTTGAAGGGCTGAGCTATGAAGATATCGCGCAAATAATGATGTGTCCGGTTGGTACTGTACGCTCAAGGATCTTCCGTGCAAGAGAGGCGGTGGAAAAACACATACGTCCACTTATGGATACAGGAGATAAGCCATGAGCATATCCGAAGATAAACACATTAGTCGCTTATCGGCGATGTTTGACGGTGAAGCAAGCGTCGAAGACCTTGATGCTTTATTGCAAGAGAACCCCGATGAGCTCAATCAAAAACTGCAAAGTCATCAGTTGATTAGACAAACCTTACACAGAGACTCTGTGTGGCAAGGTGAGCCTTTAAATTTAGCGGCACAGATTCGTGACCGTCTAGACAATGAAGAGGATTTCGCGGCAAATGTATTGCCTATGTCGGCAAAGTCAGCGACGTCTCAGCCAAAAGCTATGGTATGGCGTGGTTGGTTTAGTGGTGTAGCGGTTGCCGCTAGTGTCGCCTTTGTGGTGATTTTAGGGGGAAATCATTTAATTAACCCTGAAGCAGAAGACAACAATATTGTTCAGGCTGAAACGCCCCAAGAACAATTTCTGGCCAGTGATGTTGTGGCCATTGCAGAGTTGGCAGACAAACCCTTGCCAGCTGATAGCTTGCGCTTAAAAAACTATTTGCGTGAGCATGCTGAGCAAGCCGCGAGAACAGCAGGGCAAGGGATGATACCTATGGCTCGTGTTGTTAGTTACCCGATTGAAGAGAAATAAGGTAGACCTATGAGGTTACTCGTCGTTTTATTCATTGTTATCACTTCTTGCATCAGTAGTGCTCAGCTTTTTGCACAAGCGAGCGCCGCTGACGCCATTGCAAGACTGAAACATATGACGGAAGCCTTTGCTGCTTTAAATTATGAAGGGGTGTTCATTTACGCTAACCCAAAGCAAATTAATAGTATTCAGGTGCGCCATCAACTCATTGATGGGGTTGAATACGAAAGCTTGCTGGATTTGGATGGTGATAGTGTGCAAGTGCTGCGTGTGGGGGATAGAGTTATTTGTGTTTATCCCGATAAAAACAGTGCCAGCTCTAGAGGCCCTTTACTCACCTCTTTGCAACATTTTGAAAACTTGCCGGCCGATCAGCTAGCTTTAGGGTATGACTTTGTGGTTTCCCCAGAGCATGCTCGTATTGCTGGTCGGGAAGCGGTTGAAATCACCTTAGAGCCAAAAGATGAGTACCGTTATGAGCATGTGTTTTGGCTAGATGTGGAGAATAATTTCCTTTTAAAACATGTGACATTGTCCACATCGGGTGAACCGCTAGAAAGAATGCAATTCACTTCGGTAAAGTTCGATACAGACTTGAAAGCCGAAGATTTTGCCCCCAAAAAAGGTACTTACTCAGAGCTAGTCCATGAAGAGCCTGCTCGACCTATTAAAAATCAGTGGAAATTTGATTGGTTACCGGATGGCTTTAAACCTGTTTGGCCTCAAGCCCGAGCGCTAAATCATGGCACTAGCATGTTGCTGCTTTCCGACGGCATGACAACCTTGTCGGTGTTTGTTGAGCCCAGTATGAAAACTAAAGCCATGACGGTATTGAGCATGGGAGCAACCCTTGCTGGCGAGCGCAGCATCAAAGTTGGCGATCAACTCTATCTACTGACTATGGTAGGTGAAGTGCCAGAAGTGACGATTACAAAATTAATGTCAGTGTTTATGCCTAGGGTACAAGAATGATTGAAGAGTCCGGAACGGTATTGGCAACGGAAGCAGGTTATGCGGAAGTTGAAACCATACGCACGAGCAGCTGTACTGCTTGTCGGGCACGTCATGCTTGTGGCCATCACGCCATAGCTCAGGTGTCATCAACGAACCGCATGCGTATGAAAGCGATTGATCCGCTGCAAGTCAGTGTTGGTCAAAAAGTCATCGTAGGAATCCCAGAAGACACCTTATTACAAGCGTCTATGTGGATGTATATGGTGCCTTTGCTAGGTTTGGTGATTGGCGCTGTTTTACCCTCCTTATGGGGCGGTAGTGCAGGCATTGCAGTGGTTTTATCTATTCTAGGTTTCATTGCAGGACTTGCCTTTGCCAAGCATAAAGCCAAGCTGCAAGCGACGAACCCTGACTTTTACCCGAAAGTATTACGAATTGAACAAACTCATGGGGAACAAGTGCCCTTGTTGTTTACCCCATGAGTATAAAAAAGACTTCACCTGGCACTGTAATGAACTTGGTACGTTTTAAGGAGACCATTCAATGAACAGACTGCTAAAAAAAATGAACCTAGGAATTGTCGGCGTTGTCATGACATTTGCTATGTTCGCCCATGCCGCTGAGTTACCTGATTTCACTGATTTGGTAGAGGAAGCTTCCCCTGCCGTGGTGAACATTAGTACCGAGACGGTGGTTAAAAATGCTTCCGCAAGCAGTAATGGACAAAGTCAGTTACCGCCGAACAGTGAGGAGCTTAATGAATTCTTTAGACATTTCTTTGGTCAGCAGCCTTTTGGCCAGCAACAAGCGCCACAAGAAAAACAGCGTAATTCATTAGGTTCCGGCTTTATTATTTCGCAAGACGGTTATGTACTGACCAATAATCACGTCATTGATGGTGCGGATGTTATACATGTGCGCCTTAATGACCGCCGTGAATATTTAGCGGAATTGGTGGGTACGGACCCTCGTACCGATTTGGCGCTGTTGAAAATCGAAGCAGAAAATCTACCCACTGTGACCATGGGTGAGTCCGATAAGTTAAAACCGGGTCAATGGGTGTTGGCAATCGGCTCTCCGTTTGGTTTTGACTACACAGTAACTGCAGGCATCGTGAGTGCGACAGGTCGTAACTTGCCATCAGACAGTTATGTGCCTTTCATCCAAACGGATGTGGCTATTAACCCAGGTAACTCTGGTGGCCCTTTGTTTAACCTAGATGGCGAGGTAGTGGGCATTAACTCACAAATTTATACACGCTCCGGTGGTTTTATGGGGGTGTCTTTTGCTATCCCATCTAAAGTGGCTATGTCCGTTGTTGAGCAGTTAAAAGTCGACGGTAAAGTGTCTCGCGCTTGGCTGGGTGTTTTGATCCAAGACGTCAATAATGAACTTGCGGAGTCCTTTGGTTTGGACCGTCCACAAGGCGCGTTAGTCAGTCGAGTAATGGATGATTCTCCAGCTGAAAAAGCGGGTTTAAGATCTGGTGATATCATTTTGTCTTTTAACGGCGAAGATATCGAACATTCTGGCGAGCTGCCTTATGTGGTGGGTCAAATGAAAGCTGGTGATGAAGTTACCGCTGTAATTTACCGTGACGGCAAAGAGCAGAATATCGATGTCATCTTAGAAGCACGCTCTGAAGATGGTAGCTCACCTACTGAAGCGCAAAAAGAGCTTACACGTCTTGGTATGAAGGTGGGGGAAGTGCCAAGTGATGTGGCCGCTCGTTTAGACATCGAAGGCGGTGTTGTGGTTGAGCAAGTGCTTGGTGGTGCGGCATCACGTAACGGTTTACAACAAGGGGATGTGATCACCATGTTGAATGGCCAGCGCATTGAAGGCGTTACGGAATTCAAAGCCATTGCGAAAAGTATTCCGAATAATCGCTCCGTACCTATGCGAGTGATACGTGGCGGCTACCCAATGTTTATCCCATTCAAAATAGAAGGGTAACCTCTACACGTTTTAAAAATGGGCCTCGTTCTTAGAACGAGGCCCATTTTTGTTTTTAGTGCAGAGAATACGCTCGCTTGAGGGCTTATAAACTCTTAGCGAAAATTTTAGAGTTACGCTGGTAGTTATACAGGGCTTTCTTTTGGGCAGGTAACTGTTCTAGGCTGGTTTCACTAAAACCATGTTCAATAAACCAGTGAGCAGTACGAGTGGTCAGCAAAAAAACCTGAGTCAGCTTAAGCTCTTTGGCTGCTTGTTCTATTCCCTTGAGCAAACGCTCGCCACGATTTTCACCGCGGTAGTTGGGGGATACCGCCAGGCAGGCAAGCTCTCCCGCGTTTTCGGACTCGAACGGATAAAGGGCGGCGCAGGCAACAATAGCGCCATCTCTTTCAATCACGATAAAGCGGTCAATCTCATTCTCGAGAAGTTCCCGAGAGCGTCTCACCAGGGCGCCTTTTTCTTCTAAAGGGGCAAGCAAAGCCATCATGCCGCCTACATCATCAATGTTGGCTGGTCTAAGCTGCTCGTAGCTGTCTTCATCTATCATGGTGCCGGAACCTTCACGAGTGAAAAGCTCACGGATTAAGCCACCATTAATGTTGTAGGAAATTAGGTGCGCGCGAGGAACATTCTGACGTACCGCCATAACGCATGCGCTCAAAGAGGCATGGGTGTTGGAAGAAAGAGTTTGGCTTTGCAGAATCTCTTCCGCATCTTTAGTCAACAATTCGGAGTAAAGCTCACCGTCACGGGTGAAAATCCCTTCTTCTTCGGAAAAAATGACTAGTTTATCGGCTTTCAGTTGCACGGCGGCTTGCACCGCGACGTCTTCGCTTTTTAGGTTAAACACTTCTCCGGTTGGCGAAAAACCAAGGTGAGGCAGTAGCACCATGTTGTCATCTTCAAGCAGGCGAAAAATCGCTTCCGTATCGATGCGACGAACTTCTCCGGAATGGCCGTAATCAATGCCTTCCACCACCCCAAGAGGACGTGCGATCACATAATTTCCACTGCAAACTTTTAAGCGGGCACCCGCCATAGGTGTATTGGAAAGCCCCATGGAAAGCTGGGCTTCAAGTTGCACCCGAACGGCTGCAGAAGCTTGTATAACATTTAATAGCTGCTCTTGTGGCGTTACGCGGTACTCGCCACCTAGTTGATTAAGCTGTTCGCCTTTGGATAAGACTCTGTCAATTTGCGGACGAGCCCCTTGTACCAACACAAGGCGAATTCCCAGTGAGTCTAAGAGGGCTAAGTCATGAATGATGCTGGAAAAATGCTCGCACTCAGCCGCTTCGCCAGGGATAAGAATGACGAAAGTTTTACCCCGATGGGCATTGATATAAGGGGAAGAATGGCGAAACCAGTCTACATAATTTAGTTCGTCAGACACGCTATTCCTCGTTGTTCTGATGTTGTTCCGACAGGCAAAAGCGTTCAACTAAGCCGCGGATAACCTGTTGCATGGGTTGAATCTGGTCAATTGCCATAAACTCGTTAGGCTGGTGAGCTTGATCTATCGAGCCGGGCCCTAGGATAAGTGTTTCCATCCCTAGCTGGTTTAAGAATGGCCCTTCCGTCGCAAATGCCACTGTGCTGGCATGGCGTTGAGTTAAGGATTCACAAGCCTTAATAATAGCGGATTCTGTCGGTGTGTAAAAAGAGGGAACGTCTGGGAAAAGGCTATTAAGTTGGATTTTTGTGCCAGTTTTCCTCTCAATGCCTGGTAGTCGCTGAGAAATCTCTGCCATCAGGCTCTGATTGCTCATGCCGGGTAAGGCTCTAAGGTCAAACTCAAGCTCACAGCTGCCACAAATTCGATTGGGGTTGTCGCCTCCATGAATACAACCAAAATTCATTGTTGGGTAGTCTATAACAAAGTTTGCATCACGATATTGATGCTTTAACTCTGCACGAAATGTCATCAACTCAGACATTACCGCATGCATGGCGTCAAGAGCATTGTTGCCTAGGGCCGGGTTGGAAGAGTGGCCTGCTTGTCCTGTCACTTGAATACGCTCCATCATGATCCCTTTGTGGGCATGAATAGGGGTTAAGGAGGTGGGCTCACCGATTAAAGCGTAACGCGCTTTTAGCTTATTTTGTGTCACCAAGGCGCGGGCGCCAGACATGGAGCTTTCTTCATCTGCCGTGGCCAGAACGATCAGTGGCTGAGAGGTTTTAGTGATGGCCATTTGGCGAACTGTATCGATAACAATGGCAAAAAAACCTTTCATATCACAGCTGCCTAGGCCATATAGGCGTTGGTCTTTTTCTTCGAGTTTAAAAGGGTCAGACTGCCAGCGGCCTTCATCATAGGGCACTGTGTCGGTATGGCCAGAGAGTACCAGTCCGCCATCCCCATGACCCAAGGTGGCGATCAAGTTGAACTTGTTCGGTTGGTCGGGAAGGGGCATGACTTCACACTGGAAACCGAGTGAAGCTAACCAGCTTTCGAGTAATTCAATAACGCCTTTGTTTGACTGATCCCAGTGTGCCTGACTACAACTAATAGAGGGGCTGGCAATAAGCTGAGACATCATGCTGATGAGCGATGGCGTTTGACTCATACGATTCTCCTTGAACCGAGTAGAATGCGAATATTACGACTCCTAGCAGGGTATCTGATAGACTTGAGATAGGGAAGGCATACAGGTGTTTTCTCAACAGACAACTAGAGAAAAGACTCAGTAACAGCGAGTTCAATTCACGAATTCGTGAGTCTACATTAAGTAGCTTTGTGCATTATTGAGAGCAAGGCTCAAAGAGGTTAATAGAGAATGGCAACGGAATTAGAGCTTAAGTTAATGGTGCATAGCGAACATCTTAAGCTGGCGAGTGAGTTTTTAGATCAATACTGCAATACAACATCCACCTCGGCTCGCCAAAGTACATTAGCCTTGATGAATGGCTATTATGACACCAAGGAATCTCTACTCAGAGAGTCCGGTATCGCTTTGCGTATTCGAGCGGTGAATCAAGAATACATTCAAACCGTCAAAACCCGTGGTAGTAGCCGTATCGGAATGCACGCCCGCGGCGAGTGGGAATGGCAGCTCGCTAATGACCAACTAGACCTGAGCTTACTGCAAGAAGTACCTTTGCCGGCTGTATTGCAAGATATGGCTTGGGGGCGTCAGCTGGTGGAAGTCTTTCGTACGGATTTTCAGCGCCAAGTTTGGTTAGTAGAGGCGGCTAACTGTGTTATGGAAGTGGTCTGCGACCAAGGTAGCGTAACGTCTAATTACGGTGAAGATGCCATCAGTGAATTAGAGTTAGAGCTAAAAAGTGGTGACGAAGCTGGGCTGTACAAGTTTGCACGAACCATTGCGGAGCATGTGCCAGTACAAGTAAGTGTGGTTTCAAAAGCCCAGAAAGGCAGCCGTTTACAGCATGGGCATATTGATTTTCCCGATAAGCCTAAAGGCAATTTAGAGCCTGTGGCATTAGCCGCCTACTGGTATGAAGTCTGGTTAGTGTATTGGGAAGCCATGTTCTTTATGAAAGACGAGGTGCTGATTCAGCCCGTTAGGGATTCGATGGCTCAATTAGGACGCTGCCTACCTAAAGACCTACAAGAGCCGTTAGTGCGACTTGATCGTTTGTTTGAACAGCAAGCCATGCATTTTGAAACTGAAGTGGTTAGCCAAACCAGCCATGAAACATTACTGGCCTTTGCCGGCATGAAAGAAACTGGCCTTGCTATGCTTGAAATTGGTTTATGGCTCAATAAACAAAGTGTTTAATATTATCTATCTATAAAAATAAGGAAGTCGGCTAGATGACCCCAGCAATGAATCCCGCTTTTCAAGAGCTTTGCGATCTAACCCAGAACCGTGACCTACTATTACAAAGCCTACAAGATGCTAGGCAAAGACAGGGTCTAATAGAGCTGGATCATGAGCAGATTAAGGATTTGGAGCCCATCTGGCTGTTAAGCAACTATGTGCACCAACAGTGTTTGCGTCACCCTGCCTGGCTGGACGAACTGGCAAAGACTTCGGTCTTGCCAAGTTCGCCCTCGATTGCCTCATTACTAGAGGGAGAAGCGCATTTTTCTGAGCTGAAAAACGATGTTGTAGACATAGATTTTCATAGCATCAGTGAAGCGGATTTCATGAAGTGCTTGCGAGTGTATCGTCAGTGGTGGATGGTACGCCTGATCGCCTTAGATATAGAACAAAAAATCAGCTTATGTGATCTCACTCGATACTTAAGCGAGCTAGCTGACGTGTGTGTGAATGCGAGCTTGCAGTGGAGTCAGCATTATTACCGTGCCCTATATGGCAGTGCGTTGGATCATCAAGGTCAAGAACAAGCCATGATAGTTATTGGCATGGGTAAGTTGGGGGGCTATGAGCTTAATCTATCCTCCGATATTGATTTGATCTTTGCTTTTCATGAACATGGCGACACCCAAGGCGGCAAGAAAAGCCTATCTCATCAAGAATACTTCACTAAGCTTGGGCAAAAGCTTATCCAGCATTTAGATCAAATCACAGCGGACGGTTTTGTGTTCCGAGTGGACATGCGCTTGCGTCCCTTCGGCCAATCTGGGGCCTTAGTGCTGAATTTAGACTCTCTTGAAAACTATTACCAAGACCAAGGTCGAGACTGGGAAAGGTACGCCATGATCAAAGCCCGTGTGATGGCGGGTGGCGAACTGGGGGTACAAGATTTCGAGGCATTACGTAAACCTTTTGTGTATCGAAAATACCTAGATTTTGGAGCCCTAGGGGCGCTTCGTGATCTGAAGAAAATGATCGCGAAAGAAGTTCGCCGTAAAGGCATTGAACACAATATAAAGTTGGGCGAGGGTGGTATTCGAGAGGTTGAGTTCATAGTTCAGGCCCTGCAAATATTGCATGGTGGTCGTGACCAAGGCCTACAAGAGGCATCTTTATTGACTGTGCTGCCTTATCTGGCACAACAAAATTACCTTTCTGTTGAAGATATGCAAGCCCTGATCGATGCCTATGAATTATTGCGCCGTACCGAGCATGCTCTACAGGGGATGAACGACGAACAAACCCAGTTGCTGCCAACGGATCCAGATAAGCGTCTTGCTCTGGCCATCATGGTAGGTTTTTCTTCTTGGCAAGCGCTAGAAGACCAATTGTGGCAAGTCAGAAAGCAGGTTCATGCTCAATTTGTCGATTTGATTGATGATGGGGAAGAGTCCAGCAGTGAGAAAGAAAGCCAAGAAAGCTGGCGATTATTGTTAAAAACACCAGAAGATAAAGAAAGCATACTGGATGCCATTGCCGAGGTTACTTGGCAAGATAGCGATAAAGTCGTGAACCGATTGTCGCAATTGCTTAATTCTAAAACCATAGTGTTTATGCAAGCGGTAGGTCAGGAGCGTTTAGCTTTATTTATGTCGGCTCTCATGGCAAAACTGACCGATGAGGAGCGCCCAGATCTTGTCTTGGAAAGGATACTGCCTATTTTAGAGGCGGTGCTGCGCCGCACGGCTTATCTGGTTTTACTGTGTGAAAACCCTACAGCGATCACTCACCTTATCCGTTTATGTCGTGAAAGTGTGTGGTTCTCCGAGGCGATTTCAGCCACTCCGGCACTTTTAGATGAATTGCTGGACGCCAATACTCTGTTTTCTCCTCCGGATAAAGCCATGCTAGAGGACGAGTTAAGGCAAATTGTGTTGCGACTACCTGAAGACGATGAAGAAGCCCATATGGATGCCTTAAGGCGCTTTAAGCGATCCATCACTTTGCGTATCGCCGCTTGTGATATCACTGGTATTTTGCCTGTAATGAAGGTAAGTGATCATTTGACTTGGTTGGCAGAAGTTCTGCTCGAACAAGTGCTTTCTCAGTCTTGGCATCATTTGGTTCAAAAACATGGCTATCCCGTGAGTGATAACGAGGTTAAGCAGAACCCACAGCTTGCTATCATTGGCTATGGTAAATCGGGTGGTTGGGAGCTGGGTTATGACTCGGATTTAGATTTGGTGTTTATCTATGATGCCCAGTCAAATGGCATGACCAATGGCGCGCGAAGTGTGGATAACTTGACCTTTTATACCCGCCTTGGCCAGCGCCTTATACACATGATGACCAGTTTTACCGGTGCTGGGCGCTTGTATGAAGTAGACATGCGCTTAAGACCTTCTGGAAATTCTGGCTTGCTGGTGGCCAGCCTTGAGTCCTTTAAAGAATACCAAGCCAAAGAGGCTTGGGTTTGGGAGCATCAAGCCCTAAGCAGAGCGCGGGGGCTTGCGGGCGATCAAGGGCTTTTGGAACGCTTTGAAAAATGCCGAAAAGACACGCTTTCCATCCAGAGGAATGTCTCTGAGTTGAAAGAAGAGGTCATCAAGATGCGTGAAAAAATGCGAGCTCATCTAGACACTGGCGGTAGAGATAAAGGCTTTGATTTGAAGCAGGGAGCCGGCGGCATTATAGATATAGAATTTATGGTGCAGTTTATTGTGCTTGCTTGGTCTCATCAATATCCCGAACTTATGCGTTTTTCCGATAACGTGCGTCAACTAGAAAGCGCTTCTAAGGTTGGTCTGCTGGACACTCAAAAAGCTCTGAAGATGATTGAAATCTATACACTTTATCGAGCTAGAGCACACCGTTTAACATTACAGCAGCAAGGGCGAGTGGTGCAAGATGAGGCGCTTGCGGAGAATCAGGCGCTAGTCAGTGAATATTGGCAGGCCTTCGTCCTTTCTAGTGATGCGGATAATTGTTCGTAAAATGATCAATTAACGGTTATACTGTTCTCATTAACAGCAAATTTTGTGAGTAAGGGGGCTTTTATGGCAAGTATTGGCAGTGAGGCAATGGCCTATGCAAGTGAGGCTTATAGCGCAAGTTTGGCGAAGTCTGCACAGCAGCAAGAAGGCCAGCAATCTTTATCCTTGATTGAGAGCGCAGCGGTTCAGCCGATTACTCCTCCAGCAAGCAGTGGAGCCCATATCACAACAGATGTTCTAGGACAGCACATCAATATTCGCGTGTAGTTCAATAATCTTTTCATAATAAAACGCTCCTGATCTTCATGAGGTCAGGAGCGTTTTTATGTCTAGAGACTTCTAAAGCGAGTCATGCGATTCCAGATAGTCTGCATCAATGTCAGGCAACGGCTGATCATTAATCGCCGACTCAAAGGCTTTTAAACGTTTGTAAATGGACATAAGCTCAACAATTGTTGTCCATGAATTAATTAGAAATTGGAAAGACCCTTCAACCTGATTAAAGGCATTTAGGATTCGCTGCATTATGCCAAGGGTAAAGGCGCCGGCGACAATGGATGGTGCCAAGGCGATGAGAGGAACGAATTGGCCGACGTTCAAATAGCTGTAACGAACAACGTTGAAATACAGATAGTTGGCATACAGTCTGAAGTAGTTTTTACGCACATTGAAGAAGAGTTCGGATAATTTCGCCGGCTCCGCTCGGTCGGCATAGTCTTCCCCGTACACAAGTTCTTTACGGTAAGCCGCCTCAACGCGCTGGTTTTTAAACTCGAGCCCGGGTAAGCGAATACCAGCCACGGCCAATAAGAAAGTACCAAAAATCGACCAGATGATGGCGACAAACACTAAGGCTTGGGGCACTTCACCAATAATAGGTAGTACTTTCACATGATCCGATAAGGCCCAAAGAATCGGTAGGAAGGCGATTAAAGTCATAATGGAATCAAGAAAACGCACCCCTAAGCTTTCCATAATGCTGGCAAAGCGCATGGTGTCTTCTTGGATACGCTGGGATGCCCCTTCAATCTGACGTACTTGTTGCCATTTCGATGTGTAGTATTCGGTCATGGAAGTACGCCATCTAAACACATAATGGCTAACAAAGAAGTTATTAAAGACGGACACCGTCACTGCGACCATGATGATGATCGCCACGGTAGATAACTGCCCATAGAACTCCCCTAAGGTAATGCTCTGAGGGTTACCAAGGGCCTTTTGAATAAGGTCGTAAAAACCGCCATACCATTCGTTTAGCATGACACTGACTTGTACTTGGAACCAAGTAATAAAGACAATGAGTGCCGAGCCAATGATTGACCATTTCCCCCATTTTTGTCCGCCAATTACCAGCCATGCACCGACAAATAATAGGTAGCACAGGGCCATATATTGGTAGAGCCAGATGTCTAAGGCACTTTGATAGGAGGCTTGATAGGCCATTTGTGAGGCGGCGTCAGCGCCTTCTGCTAAGGCTTGTGGAAACTCAACGCCAAACAATGAGCCAAGACTAAGAATGTGCCCTAAGTCTTGAATGGCTAAATACCAACCTAGTACACAGGCAAGCGCCCAACCGGCAAAACTTAGAAAAAATATTTTAGGATTTGGAAAAAAGGATCGAAACACAGTTTGGCTTCTCTTTAAGTTAAATACCGTTAAGCCATTGATTTGAGGCTAATTCAATGGCGCATGATAGTTAGCTTAAACTACCACAAGGTGAAGAACAATCACGGTATTGATCAGGAATCTGTAAAAAACTAGGACAAGTGTTAGTTAGGAGAGGGGAATGCTGTTAAGTAATGGTCTGGCTATAAAAAAACGGGCCGAAGCCCGCTTTTCATTTGTTGTAGCTTTTGTAACGTGCGGGTTATTGAGCCGCCATCACGGCTGCTACCGCTTTTTCCAATCGAGCTAGGCCTTCTTGGATATCTTTTTCTGGGATAATAAGTGACGGCGCTAAACGTAACACGTTTGGTCCCGCAACCAGAACGAACAAACCTTCTGCCGCTGAAGCTTTAATGAACTCAGCCGCTTTACCCGCTAAGCTATCAACTACTTCGCCACCAATGAGCAAGCCTTGGCCACGAATGTCTTTAAAGACATGGTGTTTCTCATTAATAGCCGTTAAGCCTTTAACGAATAGGTCATGACGCTTTTGGATACCAGATAACACTTCAGGTGTGTCGACAATATCAATGACAGCTTCCGCAATGGCACAAGCCATAGGGTTACCACCGTAAGTACTGCCGTGTGTACCAAATGCTAGGCTTTTTGCTGCATCTTCTGTTGCTAGCATGGCCGCAACAGGGAAGCCATTGCCCAACGCTTTAGCTGTGGTCAGTACGTCAGGAGTGACGCCTAGTTGTTCGTAAGCGTAAAGAGTACCAGTACGGCCAACGCCAGATTGAACTTCATCAAACACTAACAGTGCTTTATGTTGGTCACACAATTCACGAACTTGCTTAGCAAATTCTGCATCGGCAGGGATAATACCGCCTTCGCCTTGGATAGGTTCCATAACAACGGCGCAAGTTTTGTCACTAATAAGTGCTTTTAGTTGCTCGATGTTGTTGTAATCACAATGCTTAATGCCACCAGGTGTTGGCTCAAAGCCTTCTTTGTACTTAGCTTGACCGCCAACAGAAACGGTAAACAGCGTGCGTCCGTGGAAAGACTTATTGAAGGCAATGATCTCGTGTTTTTCTGGGCCAAAATGGTCGTAAGCGTAACGGCGTACAAGTTTGAAAGCCGCTTCATTTGCTTCGCCACCACTGTTGGCAAAAAATACGCGATCAGCAAAGGTTTTTTCAGTCAGCTTTTTTGCAAGGCGCAAAGCTGGTTCATTGGTCATGACGTTAGATAGGTGCCAAAGTTGGCCAGCCTGTTCACGCATGACATTAACAAGAGTCGGATGAGAGTGACCTAGAGCGGTTACCGCAATACCACCTGCAAAATCGATATACTCTTTATTGTCTTTGTCCCACACGCGAGAGCCTTCACCACGAACAGGAATAATCGCAGAAGGTGCGTAGTTAGGGACCATTACCTCATCAAAGGTTGCTCTTGTTACTTCTTGTGCCACGTTAGATACCTCTTTTAATTAGGCGGTCGGAATTTCCGACCGCCTAGTGGGTTATATCAAATTTCTTAATTCACGAATAGCAACGGTTACCATAGCAAGGGTTAGTTCCGAGCCAGCTTTAATTTCGCTAAAGGTGGTACGGTAATGCTTGATATTGTCACTGTTCAGCTCACGCCAATGTTCTAGGCGTTGGTTCAGATCTGTTACTTGAGCGCTGGACTGAATAACTTCTTGGGTCAGCGTACGCAAACCGTTATCCACTTCGTCTCCCAAACCTGCTTTGGCACGGCGTTGCCACATATCATCGGCTGGCAACTCATTAACGCTATGGCGTAACCAGTGCAGCTCTAGATCCATTTCCAAAGCAAAGTAGGTTTGTGCAACATCGAGCACTTCTTTCTCTGTATTACTCGCTACGCGGATAATGTCTAAACCGTAGAAGAGGTAATGCAGAGCAGAAAGTCTTTCCGCAAGCTCCGCTGGAATACCTTGCTCAACAAGACCTGAAATGATTTCAGTCAAGTGGGCTTGGCTAGGCTCCGTTAAGATGGCCTGCATATTCGCTCTGATGATCTCCACCCCAGGTTTGTAGGTGTCTTTCAAACGCTGAATAGACAAACTCTCGCGAGTGTTGCGCAGTAACCATAAGGTTGCGCGTTCCATTAGGTTTTGGATACGAATGAGCAAGCGGTTCAGAACTTGGTTTGGTACTTTAAAGTCCAGGGCGTTGACGTCATCCCACAAAGATGGAATGTCGAAAATATCTTCTGCTGCCATGTAAGCGCGCACTAGGTTCAACGCCGACGCACTGGTCTCGTCTTGCATGTAAGTACTAAAAGTTGGCCCCATGCGGTTACCAAGATTATTGGTAACGTGACCAGCAATAATTTCCTGACTTAGTGCGTGAGACGCCATTTGGTCAGAGAAGCGCTTCGTTAACTGAGTTGGGAAATACTGGTGGATCTGAGTGATCAGATCTTCGTCTTCACCAATACCATCTTCTACCAGTTGCTCAGACAACTTGATTTTCGAGTAAGCCAAAAGCACTGAAATTTCAGGGCGAGTCAGACCAAGCCCTTTGTTCAAACGCTTTTTAATCTGTGCATCACTTGGCAAGAACTCGATTTCTCGGTTCAAACGACCTTCACGTACTAAGGACAAGATAAGGCGCCAGTGATCCGCTAGACGTTCTGGTGCTTGCGCATTAGCCAAGGACAACACATGACTTTGGCCACGGTTGTGACGCAAGACTAGGTTGCCCACTTCGTCCGTCATTTCAGCCAGTAATGAATTACGCTGCTTCTCAGTCATGTCACCGTTTTCAACCACACGGTTTAACAAGATCTTGATGTTTACCTCGTGGTCGGAGCTGTCCACACCGGCTGAGTTATCAATTGCATCGGTGCTGATTAAACCGCCGTTTTGGGCAAATTCAATACGACCCTGTTGAGTCAAACCTAGGTTGCCGCCTTCACCAACGATTTTGCAACGCAGCTCTTTACCGTTCACTCGAAGACTGTTGTTTGCGTTATCGCCAACATCAGCATGAGACTCGCTTTCTGCTTTAACGTAAGTACCAATGCCACCATTCCACAATAGGTCAACAGGGGCTTTCAAGATGGCGTTAAGTAAATCCGTTGGTGCCATGGATTTTACGTTGCCTTCAATGCCCAATGCTTTGCGAATGTCGGCATTGATTGGAATCGATTTAGCCGAGCGATTAAAGATGCCACCACCTTTCGAGATCAGCTCTTTGTTGTAATCTTCCCAAGAAGAGCGAGGAAGATTGAACAAACGCTCACGCTCAAGGAAAGAGGTCGCTGAGTCTGGCGTTGGGTCAATGAAGATGTGCATGTGGTTGAATGCCGCCACCAAACGAATGTGTTTGGACAGCAACATGCCGTTACCAAATACGTCACCGGCCATGTCGCCCACGCCCACTGCGGTAAAGTCAGTGGTTTGGCAATCTACGCCGATTTCTTTAAATTGACGCTTAACGGACTCCCATGCACCACGGGCCGTGATGCCCATCTTCTTATGGTCGTAGCCGTTTGAGCCACCAGACGCAAAAGCATCCCCTAACCAGAAACCGTATTTTTCAGAGATGCTGTTGGCTAAATCTGAGAAAGTTGCTGTGCCTTTGTCTGCCGCGACAACTAGGTATGGGTCGTCTTCATCGTAGCGTTGTACGGATGTCGGAGCGACTACTTCGTTTTGTACCAAGTTGTCTGTAATGTCTAGCAAACCACTAATGAAGGTGGTGTAACAATGTACAACTTCCGCTTGAATGTCTTCACGAGAAGCGTTTTTCTTCAGTTGCTTAGCAACAAAACCACCTTTTGCACCAGAAGGTACGATAACGGCGTTTTTCACCATTTGTGCCTTCACGAGGCCAAGTACTTCCGTACGGAAATCTTCCATACGATCAGACCAGCGCAGACCACCACGAGCGACTTTACCGCCACGCATGTGGACACCTTCCACCCAAGGTGCGTAGACAAATATCTCGAACTTAGGACGAGGCAGCGGCACCGCAGGGATCAAGGTCGGGTCTAGTTTAAAGGACACATAATCCTTAATTTCACCCTTCGCATCGGCTTGATAGAAGTTAGTACGCAACATTGCCTGAATAACAGACAGGTAATGTTTCAGAATGCGGTCTTCATCTAGGTTGGCGACTTGATCAAGTTCTTGCGTGATCTTATCCAGTAACTTATCAACTTTTTCACCACGCTTAGCGGTTGCACTCGGATCAAAACGTTGTTCGAACAATTGCACCAGTAAACGGGTGATGTTGGCGTTTTTCTCCAACGTTTGTTGCATGTATTGCACAGAGAAAGGCACTTGTAGCTGCATTAGGTACTTGGTTAATGCGCGCAGCATAGTGACTTGGCGCCAAGTAAGAGAGGCGTCTAGTACCAGAGCGTTGAAGCGGTCGTTTTCGACACGGCGGCGGAACACTTGATTGAAGGCGTCTTGGAAAGCTTCACGCTGAGCACTTTTCTCAAGGTTTACGTCAGAATCCACGATAATGGCAAATTCAACGACCCAAGTATTTGCTTTACCATCACCGTTCTGATCCAGCTCATAAGGGCGTGCTTCAAGAACACGTAACCCCATGCATTCTAGAATTGGCAATACATCAGATAAAACAAGCGTGGTGCCAGAACCGTATACTTTAAAGAAGTAGTTGTTCTTAGACTGACCTACTTGACGGTATAAGTGAGTGCTAATCTCACCTTCACCTGCCAATTGGCTAAGACGATCAATATCCAGTACGGCAGTATTGGGTGAGAAATCTTCACGGTACGCAGCAGGCAAGTAATGAGCATAGGTAGTAAACAACTCATTGCCGGATTCTTCACCATGGCTGGTATGTAGGGCGCTTAGTAGTTTGTCTTCCCAAGAACTCATGGCCTCTTGCATATTGCGTTGAATATCATCAACGTCAATGCTTGGGCTTTGTTTAGGGTCAGCGATCTGAATGGTAAAGTTTACCCGAGCAAGCACTAGCTGAGAGAACTGCACGTTAAATTCAGAACTGGTGCCATTACAGGCTTTCATCAAGATGTCTTGCATCTTAATACGCAATTCAGTGTTGTAACGATCACGAGGCACATACACAAGAGCATTGAGGAAGCGTCCGTAAATGTCCTTGCGTAAGAAGACCCTAAGCTGGCGTCTTTCTTGGATGGCCAAGATGCTTGCGATCGTGTCGTATAAGTCATCCACTGGCGCTTGCAACATTTCGTCACGCGGGTAGCTGTTTAGAATATGCTTTAAGTTTTTGCCTTTGTGGCTGTTTGGATCAACGTTTGCACGCTCAACAATATGATCGAGCTTTTTGCGCAACAGTGGAATATCTTGCAGACGCGCCACATAGGCTGCGGAAGAGTACAGACCAAAGAAGCGCCATTCGCCAATCACTTTGCCTTTCTTATCAAAGCGTTTAACGCCTAGGTAATCCAGGTGAACAGGGCGATGTACGGTAGAAATTGCCGTAGATTTGGTCAAGATCAAAATGTTGCTAGGGTCTATCGCCAATTCCGCAAGACGGTCTTGTAGGACGATGTCACGTTTTACTTTTTTATCATTTAGATCGCGGAAAGTTCCAAGACCTGAACCATCGACTAATTTAAGGTGAGTCTCGTTACCTTCAACCGTTAGGTCATAAGCTCTAAAGCCAATGAAGGTGAAGTTGTTGCCTGCCACCCAACGTAAGAAGTCCAAGTTTTCTTGGTGCTCTTCACTGTTTTTAAGGTGAGCAAGTTTTTCGGATTCACTTACGATATCGTCCAGCTTGTTTTTCATGGCTGGCCAGTCTGCGACGGTTGTGACAATATCGCCCAAGCTCTTTAATAGCTCATTTTTGATTGATTCCATCTGATTCACATCAGATAGGTGATCAATTTCGAAACGCATTAAAGACTCTTGAGTGTCTGATTTCTTATCAAGACAAGTCAGGTCGCCTTTTTTGTCCCGAATGACATTAAGTAATGGGTGAGCGGTAAAGTGTATTGTGTGCCCTAGGCGTACCAGCGCCATGTTGAAAGAGGACACCAAGAAAGGCATGTCATCGGTAAGGATTTCGATAACAGTATGAGTCGATTGCCAGCTGTGTTCTTCAAAATTCGGATTATAGACACGAATCTTGGGCGCATTATTTGGACGTTGCTGCATGAAGTCCCATAGGCACACAACCGTGCCGTATAGGTTTTCAATCGATTCATTTATTAAATCTTCCGCTAAGGAGTCTTGGAAGTATAAATGAGCGAGCTGAATAATATTTTGAGCTTCTTGCGCATTAAAGTTTTCTTGTATTTCAATTCCAATGCGTTCGATTAATTCGTTTTTCTTGTGATTAGTCATTAGAACTCATCCTCATGAGTGGTGTGCCGAATAATGCTAGTTGTCAAAACCAGTTAGCGAAAGTTTTCATTCAGGACAGTGATTTGAATTATTATGAAAAAAACACGACTTTGATAGGGTGTTATTTTTCAAAATGCGACATTTCTTTCCTGTATCTGGATCTAAAGGGCAAAAAAGCCTTGAAACAAACTAGAAAACCCTTTGTTATCCATTCTAAACGAAATAAACTTCTTTTTTACTCCTATGTCACAGGATAATAATTTGTACGAGCGCGAATTTGCATCAAGAGAAATCATGCTGGCGAGTAAAAAGCCTCTTAAATACGGTTTTCTACTCTTGCCTAACTATTCTATGTTGGGATTCTCTTCGGCGATTGAAACCTTGTATATGGCAAACTGGGTATCGGGAAAAGAGCTTTATCAGTTTTGCACTATAGGTCATGAATCGAAAGAGATAGCCTCTAATACCAGTGTTTCCACGGTTACAGACTATATGACAAGTAATGTGCCGAGTGATTTGGACGCCATTTTTGTATGTGGGGTGTCCCCCATAACGAAAAACGAAAGTCCAACTTTAGAATCTTGGCTAGTTGGTCAGGCTAAAAAAGGGCTTGGGCTAGGCGGTATTTGTACAGGCAGCCATTTACTTGCCAAATCTGGTCTATTAAATGGCTACCGTGCCACCATTCATTGGTGGAGTTTGGCCCATCTTAGGGATGAATTTCCGGAGACCATTGTTTCGAATCATCTGTTTGAAGTGGACCGCGACAGGTTTACTTGCAGTGGTGGGACGGCCGCCATGGATATGATGCTTTTTTTGATCGGCAAGCAGCATGGTATGACACTGGCCAGTAGTATTTCTGAGCAATTTGTTTGTGAACGTATACGCTCACATGAGGACCCGCAGCGCATTCCATTGCAAACGCGAATAGGCAATGGCCAACCAAAGCTAATTGATGCGGTTCAATTGATGGAAGCGAATATCAGAGAGCCTTTGTCCACGGATGATTTAGCCTATCATGTAGGCGTGTCTCGCCGGCATCTAGAGAGGCTTTTTAAGCAAAATTTGAATATTGTGCCATCTCGATATTATTTGGAAATGCGTTTGCAACATGCCAAGCAGTTGTTGATTCAGACAGATAAGTCTATTACTGAAGTGGGTATTGAATGTGGTTTTGGTTCTGCACCGCACTTCAGTACCACCTATAAAGGTTTTTTTGGTATTACGCCAAGAAAAGAGCGTAAGCATGTTACAGGGGAAGAACCTGTGACGATTCAATCGGATAGGAAGAAGCGGCAGCTTTGGCGAAGATGATCTAAAATAGATTTTTTGCTAAAATGGCGTGTTTTTTGCTAAATATTTTTAATCGCGAAATGAAGGTTGTGTTTGAGCACTCTGGGCATAAACGCACAAAAATAAAAAACAGATTGTGGTAAATCACTGTTAAATGAACTGACCACATTAGAAGCACACTGAAGAAGGTATGAAAAAATGTCGAAAACCCCAGCGTTAGAGCTCATTGATATTCATAAAACGTTTGGTGATGTAGAGGTGCTTAAAGGCATTTCTCTAAAGGCCTACGATGGGGATGTAATTTCCATTCTTGGCTCCAGTGGATCAGGTAAAAGTACGTTTTTACGCTGCATAAACTTGCTGGAGAATCCTACCAAAGGAAATATCATTTTTAATGGTGATCAGCTTGATCTGGTAACAGGGGAAAGAGACTTGGTGCCTAACAACATGCGCCAACTCACCAAAATGCGTCAACAAATCGGTTTTGTTTTCCAAGGTTTTAACCTTTGGCCTCACATGACCATATTGCAAAATGTGGTTGAAGGCCCCCTTCACGTTCTTAAACGCCCTAAAAATGAAGTGTATGAATACGCTGAGCACCTGTTAAATAAAGTGGGCATCGCCGACAAAAAACACATGTACCCTAACCAGTTGTCCGGCGGACAGCAGCAGCGAGTAGCGATTGCCAGAGCGCTGGCAATGGATCCTCAGGTGCTATTGTTTGATGAACCGACGTCAGCCCTAGACCCTGAGCTGGTGGGTGAAGTATTGGGTGTTATGCGTAACTTAGCTGACGAGGGCAGAACTATGTTAATCGTCACACACGAAATGAATTTTGCTCGTGAAGTGTCGAGCGATGTGGTGTTTTTGCATCAAGGTGTTGTAGAAGAAAAAGGAACACCGGATAAGGTGTTTGGTTCGCCAGATTCTGAGCGTTGTAAAGCGTTCATTTCAAGCGTTTTTTAGCAAAACTTGCCGTGGCGATTCGCTTAACGGTCTGATATAAAAGATAAACAATTAAATAATAAGGAACCATTCCATGAAATTAAAAACAATTGCATTAAGCTCAACATTGTTACTAGGTGCTGCTATTTCTTCGTTTTCAGCTCACGCTGCAGACAAGGTTAAATTTGTTACAGAAGGTGCTTGGGCACCATTTAACTTTATTGATAACGCAGGTAACCCACAGGGCTTCGATGTAGACATCGCTCGTGCACTGTGTGCTCGTATGGAAGCGGATTGTGAAATTCATACCCAAGATTGGGATGGTTTGATTCCTGCGTTACAACGTAAAAAATACGATGCCATCATCGCATCTATGTCTGTTACAGAAGATCGCCTAAAAGTCGTTGATTTCACTGACAAGTATTACTCTGGTGGCTTGCGCTTCATGGGTCGTGCTGGCGAAGCTTTTGATCTTGCAAACCTTGATGGCAAAGTGATTGGCGCACAGCGTGCGACACTAGGTGCTCAATACCTTGAAGATAACTTTGAAGGTAAAGCGGATCTTAAATTCTACGATAACCAAGACAATGTTTATCTAGATTTGGTTGCTGGTCGTCTAGACATCGTATTGTCTGATGAGCTTCCGACTTACAACTGGTTGAAAACTTCAGAAGATGGCGACAAGTTTGAGTTTAAAGGTGATGCTTTCTTGAAAACTGACAACATCGCTGTTGCCGTACGTAAAGGCGACGAGTTGAAAGATAAGATCAACAAAGCTTTGGCTGAAATCCTAGCGGACGGTACGTACCAGAAGATCAACGCTAAGTACTTCCCATTCTCTATCTATTAATTGTTAGAGTATTCCCTATCTTCTCTGGCTCTTTCATGAGCCAGAGAATTTCCTCCAGCGAATTCTGAGAGAATACTATGATTGATCTTCATGGCTTTGGTGATCAACTGTTGCTTGGCGCAGTAGTGACCCTAGAGTTGGCACTTTCTTCATTAGTGCTAGGTCTATTCTTAGGGCTATTGGGTGCTTCTGCGAAGCTGTCATCCGTAAAAGTACTGCAATGGATTGCGAACGGTTATACAACCATTATCCGTGGCGTGCCTGAGTTGCTTACCGTACTCATTATTTACTTCGGTGCCACCAGTGTTTTGATGGCCATTGCGGGCCTATTTGGCTATGACGAATATATTGAAGTAGGTGCTTTTGCCGCAGGTGTTACCGCCTTAGGCTTAACCTTTGGTGCCTATGCAACAGAAGTTTTTCGAGGGGCGCTTCAGTCTATTCCTAAAGGTCAGCATGAAGCTGCGACTGTTTTAGGAATGAGCTCAATGCGTAAGTTCCGCCGCATTATTTTGCCTCAGGTATGGCGAATTGCTTTACCAGGGTTAGGGAACTTATTTCTCGTGCTTTTGAAAGATACCGCTTTGGTTTCTGTCGTTGGCTTAGAAGATATTATGCGTAAAGCGAATGTCGCAGTAAGCAGTACCAAGGAACCATTTCTATTTTATCTAGTGGCTGCTTTTATGTATTTGGGGCTAACAATCATTTCTATGGTGTTGGTTTCTTATATGGAAAAACGTGCTAATCGTGGATTAACAAGAGGTTAACAGATGGACTTTTCTGTCGTTGTTGAATATTTCCCACGCTTACTAAGCGGTGCTTGGGTTAGTCTACAGTTAGTAGTGCTTTCTGTTGTTCTTGGTGCGATTTTCGCGTTGCCAATTGCTTTGGCGCGAATTTCTCCCGTCGGTTGGATTAGAGCAATTCCCTTTGCTTATATTTTCTTTTTCCGAGGAACGCCATTATTAGTGCAAATATTCTTGGTCTATTATGGTGCGTCGCAATTTGAAGCTGTCCGTGAAAGTGCGTTATGGCCGATACTGCGTGAGCCATTCTGGTGTGCCATTATCGCTTTTACCCTGAATACCTCAGCTTATACTGCTGAAATATTTCGCGGTGCGATCCAAGCCATTCCACCAGGTGAGGTTGAAGCCTGTAAAGTAGTAGGGATGACGAAGGCAAAAATGTATCGTCGCATCCTGCTGCCGAGAGCTTTTGGTATCGTATTACCAGCTTACGGCAATGAGATTATCTTGATGCTTAAAGGCAGTGCGTTAGCAAGTACCATCACGATTCTTGATTTAACAGGGATGGCGCGAACCATTATTGCTAGAACCTATACGCCAATGGAAATTTTCCTTGCGGCTGGGGCGATCTACCTAGTGATCAGTATGGTGATTATTGCGATTTTCCGTCAGATCGAGTTACGTCAAAACCGCTATCTTGGTACCCTATCCATTAAGGTGGCCGATAAAGGTTGATAGAAACTATCAACATAAAAAAAGAGGCCTAGGCCTCTTTTTTTATGTTTGCTAAAACCGTATTGGTTGTTTTAGAAACATGTTGTCTTATAGAGCGTCGGCACCGGTTTCACCCGTACGAATGCGAATCGCTTGCTCTAACTCAGTGACGAAGATTTTACCGTCACCGATTTTGCCTGTATTTGCGCTGTTCTTGATCGCTTCAATGGCGCGCTCAACTTGATCGGCTTCAACCGCCAGCTCCATTTTTACTTTCGGCAGGAAATCAACAACGTATTCTGCACCACGATATAATTCAGTGTGGCCGCGCTGACGACCAAAACCTTTTACCTCTGTAACGGTAATGCCGTTAATACCCATTTCAGAAAGAGCTTCACGCACTTCATCTAATTTGAAGGGCTTAACAATGGCCGTGATTAATTTCATTTTATTTTTCTCCATACCAAATATGTCATATTTCTTTAAAAGTAACACTCTAGGACAAAAGTCGCTACCAGCAAGCGCTATTCATCACTTAAATTAGAGCGGATTTACTCGTTATCAAGTCCATTGAGTGCGTCTAGGTCATCATATTGTGTCATGTGGTATTTTTCACCTAATTTGTGAACCGCATCAATAAGGTATTTTGGACGTTCAGGGTCGACAAACTGATGAATGCCGTGGCCTAAGTTAAATACATGGCCGCTACCATGACCGAATCCCGCCAAAACATTTTCCACTTCTCTTTCAATGACATCTTGACCTGCATACAGGACACAAGGGTCAATATTCCCTTGTAGGGCAACTTTATCGCCTACTCGTGCACGTGCTTCCGCCATGTCTGTTGTCCAGTCTAACCCAAGGGCATCAGGGCCTGTGGCCGCCATGTTTTCTAACCATTGGCCGCCATTTTTGGTGAACAGGATAACGGGGATTTTTTGTCCTTCATGTTCCCGGATAAGGCCGTCGAGAATCTGCTTCATGTAGAGTAGTGAGAACTGTTGGTACATTGGGCCACTCAGTACACCACCCCAAGTATCAAAAATCTGCACGGCTTGGGCGCCTGCTTTAATTTGGCCGTTGAGGTAATCAATAACAGAGCGAGCCAGTTTGTCTAGCAGTTGGTGTAGTACCTCAGGGCTTTGAAACATCATCGCCTTGATATGTCTGAAATCTTTACTGGAGCCACCTTCTACCATATAGGTGGCAAGGGTCCAAGGGCTGCCAGAAAAGCCAATTAGGGGGACGCGACCATTTAAAGCGTGACGAATGGTGGATACAGCACCCATGACATAATCTAGATCACTTTCATTGGTAACAGGTAAAGCTTCTACATCATCTTTGGTGCGAATCGTGTGCTTGAATTTTGGCCCTTCGCCGGTTTCGAAATACAGACCAAGTCCCATAGCATCAGGGATGGTGAGGATATCGGAAAACAAAATAGCGGCATCTAGGTCATAGCGCTCTAGAGGTTGCAGGGTCACTTCGCAGGCAAAGTCGTTGTTTTTGCATAGGCTTAGAAAATCGCCGGCTGTGGCACGGCTAGCGCGATACTCAGGAAGGTAACGACCGGCTTGGCGCATCATCCAAACTGGCGTGGTGTCGACAGGCTGCTTAAGTAAGGCCCGAATGAAACGATCATTTTTTAGGGTTGGATACATTAAGGGTATCTCCGGTGAGTATCTAATAAATGGGATGCATTTTACCTAATTTAAATTGTAAAAGCAGAAGCATTATCAAGAGTTTAGAGTGATGATGGTGAAAACAACAATTATATTGATCTATCGCATTGGTTAAGATCTGCCTATGGCGTTGAGTGCAGGAGAAGGGGGAGTTACTCCCCTAAATACCGTTTTAGGCTGTATTGCTGGACGCGTTGTGCAGCGTTTTCTATTTCACCTTGGTCATGCAGACTGGCGATAATATTGGGTAATGCAGCGTTGGCCGCCTTCACTGTCATGCCAGGTTTTAGTTGGGGCGAGTAGAGGGTTTTTAGCAAAATATAATCTAATGGGCTCAAGTAGGAGTCCGTGCTAACGTCATTAAAGATGGAAGGAAAAACGTCATTAGAATCGTTAGGAAGGCCCATAAGTTGGGTGATCTCTTCCACAATGCAATCTAGAAAACGCAGTTTTAATCTGGCGTAGTCCACTGGGATAATAATTGTGCCACGAGTGATTTCAGAAAAGCGATTGATGCGGAAGTTGCCTAAACAAATGGCTTCATTGAGGGCTGCACGGATTTTATCTGGGTTGCCTATGTATTGGCGGACCTTTTCTTCAAGATTGTCGTACTGGGTGAAAACTACCACTATGCTGGCTTTATTGGCTTTTGGCGTGAAGTCGATAGGGACGCCAGTAATATGGGATAGGTGCTGCGCATGGACACTGAGCAATTCTTTTTGAAAGGCCGCGTCGCCACTGTCGCTTTCAAAATAGATTTTGATCGGTTTGGTCCAGCGGACGAGTTTCGGATTTTTGGTCTCTTTGTATTCCCGCTCAAGGGCTATCTTAATGAAGCTTTCTTGAATGTAGGTGTCGTCTTCCCAACGCTCTTTGGCTTGCGAGGTGAGGTTGGTAAGAAGTACCGCAAGCGCGCAAAGTAGCTTCAAATTAAGGCTTAGTTGTCGAATTAACATAATGTTTTAACGCGTCCAAAGAGTCAGGTGTAAAAGCTAAATCGTCAGGGTTTAAAAGAATGCTGTCCATACTCATAACATGGATGGAAGCGACTTCTTTTGGTTGTAAGTTAAGAGTATGTTGTTCTTCAATATATTGGCAGGAATAAAGGCTGCCCCAAATATTAAAACCTTTGCCGCGGGTGCAAAATACCCCATGGCTTTCAAGGGGAGCGTCAAAGCCCAATTCTTCTTTAAGCTCTCGGTGGGCCGATTCTAGGTAGGATTCACCTTTCTCAACCACGCCACCCGTAGTTATACCATAATAACCTGGGCAAAATGCCTTGTTGTCGGTGCGTTTTTGTACAAGTAGATGGCCTTCTTGATTGAACACCAAGATGTAGGTGACTCGATGGAAGTCCCGGTCAAAGTCCATTAATCGGCGCGGAATATCACCAATGACTTGATTGTTCTCATCGACCAGTATTATGACTTCTTCACTCTGTGACATGCAAAACGCTCGCTTAAGTGGAGGCATCATTTTAGAGAGTATTAGAGGTTAAGTCCAAAGGCAGCCAAGGGAATATTTGTAATTTGTAGAAAAAGCGACCTAATTTTCAGTTTTGCTCTAGGCGGGCGAGAAAACTTTCTCCTAGATATTGTATGTTGTTAACATACTTATAATTTGTTTCTGTATAAAGTGAGCGTATGACCCTTTCAGCCTATGATTTTTTGTCCACAACATTAGCTAACCCTGAACAACAAGAGCCTATGTCCTTTGATTTTCCTTCCGGAAAGGCGTTTGTTGAAGATGCGGGGATTCTACGTTTGGAGCCCCAAGGTGACAGTAAAATCAGCCTCATCCTATCTGTTGGTGTGCATGGTAATGAAACAGGGCCGATTGAGTTAGTCAATCAGTTAGTAACGGATATTCTGGCAGGTCACCATACACTGACGGTACGCCTGTTGGTGTTGTTTGGTAACCCTCTATCTGCCATTGCTCAGCAACGCTTTTGCAAGGTCAATATGAATCGACTTTTTAGCGGTGCTTGGCAGGAATATGACGGTTACGAAGCAGAGCGTGCGAAGCGACTTGAACAAGCCGTAACGGACTTTTTTCAGCCAGGGAAGTCTTTAGGTCATGAGCTATTGCATTATGACTTACATACCGCCATCCGAGGCTCGAAACACGAGAAGTTTGCTGTTTATCCGTATATGGAAGAAGCAGCTTATAGCCGTCAGCAACTAGCGTTTTTAGCCGCCTCTGGAATCGACGCTGTGCTCTTGTCTCATCAGCCAACAACCACCTTCTCTTATTACAGTGCTCAGCATTATGGCGCCCATGCCTTTACCGTTGAGCTTGGTAAAGTGTATGGCTTTGGGCAAAACGACTTAAGCCGTTTTTCTGCCATGGCACAAAGTTTGGCTGAGCTTATTACCCAGAGCCAATTGCCCCAAGGAAACCTTAACAGGCTATTGATTTTTAGTGTGCAAGAGGCGCTTATTAAAGATACAGAAGATTATCAATTGCATATTTCTTCTGAGCTGGAAAATTTCACGCCCTTTGAAAAAGGCTATGTTCTCGCGGAATCTTCTAAAAGCCGATACTTGGTTGAGCGTACAGGGGATGCGCTGATTTTCCCTAACGCTGGCGTACCGATTGGGCAAAGAGCCGGCTTGGTTGTCCGCCCTCAAAACTTAGCAGAAATTCCCTTAGGCTAAATCTATTATTTAGCCGTTAGGCTGTCTTGAAAAAAATCTCTCTCCAATGTATTGTTATGTTATAACGTATTTAATTTTTTGGAGTGTTGATCAAATGAAAAAACTATTTTTAGGGGTGGGTGTTTGTACTATCGCACCTTTTGCACTAGCAAAGCCTGTAGTTGTGACAAGTGTGACCCCTGTATCTATGATCGTTGCTGCCATTACGGGCGATAAAGCAGACATTGAACAAATAGTTTCTAACACAGCTTCTCCACACGATTATGCCCTTCGCCCATCCGATTTAAGAAAAATTTCACAAGCTGATGCCGTTGTTTGGGTTGGTGAATCTCTAGAAAACTTCCTAGAAAAACCATTAATTAATGCTAACAAAGCAGAAGACTCTATTGAATGGTTGGCACTAGAAGGCACTGTTCAGCGTCGCTACGGTGAAGAAAATGAGCACCACGACGAACATGGCCATGACGACCATGACCATGACGAGCATCACGATGACCATGACCATGATGAGCACCACGACGATCATGATCATGATGAGCACCACGACGACCATGACCATGACGAGCATCACGATGACCATGACCATGATGAGCACCACGACGATCATGATCATGATGAGCACCACGACGAACATGGCCATGACGAGCATCACGACGATCATGACCATGACGAGCACCACGACGAACACGGCCATGAAGGCCACGATCACACAGGTGTTGACCCACATGTTTGGTTGTCTCCAGTCAATGCAAAAGTGCTTGCTCAGGCCGTTGCTCAGCGTCTGGTTAAGATAGATAGCGCCAATGCAGAATATTACGAAACAAACTTGAGTTCATTCTTGCAAAAGCTTGATCAACAAGACTCTCAACTTGCAGCCAAGTTAAGCAAAGTGAAACAAGTGCCATACATTGTTTTCCATGATGCTTACCGCTACTTCGAAGAGCATTACGGTTTAAACCATGCTGGTGAAGTGACGGTTAGCCCTGAGCGTAAACCTGGCGCGAAGAAAATCGCTGAACTACGTCATGAAATCGAAGAAAACAATGTGCAATGTGTCTTTAGTGAGCCACAGTTTAGCCCTGCTATTGTTAAAACCTTGCTAAGTGGAAGTGATGTGAAAACAGCGCAACTGGATCCTTTAGGTTCAAGTGTCGACATCGCACCTCAGGCTTACCTTGAGTTTCTAGAAGGTTTGGGTGACCAATTCCTGAGCTGCCTAGGCTAGTCTATTTCGTTTGTTTCGCCACTAATAAAGTAGGCGACTCCCTGCGACCTCTGTATAATAACTTCACTTTTTATACAGAGGTCATGTAGAGAGCAATATGGACGATATCGCAATATCAGACATCCGATCTGACGTTCTCATCAAAAGTGCCCATCACACTTTATCTACACAAGCTCAAGCCCTCCTAGATCTGGCTGACCGAGTGACAGAAAGCTTTGCCCAAGCGGTTCGCATGATACTTGCGAGCAAAGGTCGAACCATTATCTGTGGCATGGGGAAATCAGGATTAATAGGCAAAAAAATTGCGGCTACGTTAGCCTCTACCGGTACACCGAGTTTCTTTTTGCATCCAGGCGAGGCCTTCCATGGCGACCTAGGCATGATTCAAGCCGAAGATACACTGGTTCTGATCAGTTATTCTGGGGAAACCGAAGAGTTGATACGTCTGTTACCTTCATTAAAAAGCTTTGGTAATCCATCTATTGCCCTCGTCGGTAATCTTGATTCTACCTTAGCCCAGCACAGCGATTGTGTGCTGGACATCTCGGTAGACAGAGAAACCTGTCCTAATAATCTTGCCCCAACCACATCGACCACCATGACCGCCGCGATGGGGGATGCTCTCGCTGTCGCTCTCATGGAATCTCGTCATTTTCAGCCCCAAGACTTCGCGCGTTTTCACCCGGGGGGTAGCTTAGGAAGAAAGCTACTTACTCGCGTGAAAGATCTTATGCATAAAGAAAACCTGCCGGTGTGTGGCCCTGACACCCACTTGAAAGAAGCCATTTCTGTGATGACCCATGGTCGCATGGGGGTGGTGCTCATCCAAGAAGACTCTCAATTAGTCGGCATCTTTACCGATGGGGATTTGCGTCGTGCCATGCTACGAGAAACCGCGAATATGATCGACAAGCCGATGCGCGAACTGATGACGGCAAACCCGAAAACCATTAATGAAAACACCATGATAGTGCAGGCGGAAGAGCGTATGCTCAAAGACAAAATTACCTTGCTGGTGGCGGTTGACGATGGCGGTAAACTGTCGGGTATTTTAGAAATTTACGATCGTTAGATATTTAGGCTTGACCCTATTATAAGGGTCAGCACTGTAAACAAATTTGGAGAAAAACATGTCAGTTGAGTCAAAGATTATCAACATAGGTAAGAATATTCAGGTCGCTAATCACCTACCTTTTGTGCTTTTTAGTGGGGTGAACGTTTTAGAATCACGAGATCTTGCGATGAAAGTCGCGGAAGAGCATGTCAAAATTACCGAAGAGTTGGGTATTCCTTATGTATTCAAAGGCTCTTTTGACAAAGCGAACCGCTCTTCTATCAACTCATTCCGTGGCCCAGGCATGGAAGAAGGCTTGAAAATTCTGCAAGAAATTAAGCAAACTTTCGGCGTGCCTGTTATTACGGATGTGCATGAAGAATATCAATGTGCCCCAGTGGCTGAAGTGGCCGATGTGATTCAGTTGCCGGCATTTTTGTCTCGCCAAACGGACCTTGTGGTGGCCATGGCCAAAACTGGCGCGGTGATCAACATTAAGAAAGCTCAGTTCTTAGCCCCTCACGAAATGAAGCATATTCTTACCAAGTGTCAAGAAGCCGGTAACGATCAGCTCATGCTGTGCGAGCGCGGTACCATGATGGGTTATAACAACCTTGTTGTGGACATGCTGGGCTTTGGTGAAATGAAAAAATTCGGCTTCCCTGTGATGTTTGATGTTACTCACTCTTTACAGCGCCCCGGTGGCCGTGAAGACTCTGCGGATGGTCGTCGTGCTCAGGTAACCGAACTGGCCCGTGCCGGTATGTCCCTTGGTCTATCGAGCTTGTTCTTGGAAACTCACCCAGACCCTAACAATGCGAAATGTGACGGCCCATGTGCATTGCCGCTTAGCAAGTTAGCGCCATTCCTAAAGCAAATGAAGCAGCTTGATGAACTAGTGAAAACCTTTGAAGAATTGGATACGAGTGCCTAATCATGGATAACAGCTTCCTTGAGCAATACCCCGCGATACTGGATGATGACACTTTATTACACCAACTCCAAAGCATTCAGTTGGTGGTGTTTGATGTGGATGGGGTGCTCACGGATGGCGGTTTACTTTACGGTGAGCAAGGGGAGTCCATAAAACGCTTTAATGTTAAAGATGGCGTGGCAATGAAGCTGCTACCCAAATGGGGGGTGCAGGTCGCTGTGATAACGGCGAAAGATTCGGCGCCTTTGCGCCAGCGCATGACGGACTTAAAGGTGGAACACTTTTATCCCGGTTGTCACAATAAAGCCCAAGCCTTCGAGCAAATTTGTCAGGACCTTCAGCTTAGCCCGCAGCAAGCTGTGTATGTTGGCGATGATGTGATTGATTTGCAGGTGATGCCAAACGTTGCAGTGCCAATGTGCCCAAAGGATGCCCACACGCTAGTGAAACGTTATGCAAAAATCAGTTTAGCGTCTTTAGGTGGTCAGGGGGTTGCAAGGGAAGTAGCAGATTTAGTGTTATCGACACGCATGCCTTTAGAGCAAGCCTATGAATTAGCCCAACGACCGGAGTTTGAAAAATAATGCCTGTTTCCGAATTAACCTCATTACCTGAATTTCATATTGTTATACCGGCTCGTTATGCTTCCCAACGTTTTCCGCAAAAGCTGATGGCGGATCTTGGTGGTAAGCCTGTGTTGCAATGGGTTTATGAGTTGTCCTTAAAGGCAGGTGCGAAGTCCGTTACCATTGCTACGGATCATGAGGTCATCGAACAGGCCGCGAAAGGTTTTGCTGCGCCAGTACTCATGACACGAGATGACCATGAAAATGGCACGGAACGCTTGGCAGAAGTGGCGGCAAAAATGGCATGGCAGGGAGATGAAATTGTTGTCAACGTGCAAGGGGATGAGCCTTTTCTACCTGTAGAGCTGATTCATTCTGCCGTAGCGGCGTTGCAAAAAGACGCCGAAGCTGAAATGGCGACCGTTGCTTGCCCTATTAAAAGTGCAGAGGACTTCTTTAACCCTAATGTGGTTAAGTTAGTTTGTGACGAGCAACAGCGTGCCTTGTATTTTAGTCGTGCCCCAATGCCTTGGGACAGAGACGGCTTTGCAAAGAAAGGTAATGAGACCGAGAGTCTAGGGCAAGACTTTCCAGCTTTTCGACACATAGGTCTCTATGTGTATCGTGCTAGCCTACTGGCAAATTATGCCAATTTACCCATGTCGCCTTTAGAGCGTTGGGAGAAATTAGAACAGCTTAGATTTTTGCATCAAGGAATCAAGGTGCAAGTTGCCTTAGCGGATCAGCTGCCACCTCATGGGGTGGATACGCCACAAGACCTAGAGGCTTTGCGAAAGTACCTAGGTTAGCTGCTTAGCGGTTAGCCGCTTAGTGTTTTCACCCGTTTTTGAAAGCCTCTTTCTTAGAAAGGGGCTTTTTTATTGCTTATATCCTGCCCTGAAGATGGTTGCCGTTTAAGATCGCAATTGGCTTATGGTTTTTTTTTGTGTTTTTTGTATGGAAAGTGTAAAAAAAGTGGTTAGAATGAGTGATTGAGTATCTTCAATGAATCCTAAACTTTAAATGGATCCCAAAGGAATAAGATCATGAAAAAGTTATTAGTTTTATCCACGTCTCTCATTAGTTCTGCGGTGATGGCCGCAGCCCCTGTTAATCAGCCAATCGGCTCAAGCTTTACTCTTGGTGGATCTCTTAACCAAAGAGCCCTTGCTACCGCCTCTTCTAACCCTGCCGCGCCATTTTTGATGGTTAATGATCAGGTTGGCGACAGTTTTCGGTTTGGCATTATTGGCCCCATTGGCGTAGGGGTAGAGTTTGGTGATATCAGTGACTTGACTGATCAAATAGACCGAGCGGAAGAAATTCTTGATGCTACTTATACTACGGAGGCAGCCGCAAGAGCGGGAATTACAGAGGTTGATGGTATTTTAAATGATATTGCAGATACCGCCTACGTTAAAGTGTCAGCGTCTACACAAATTCCTTTGATGCCAATGATTTATAAAACAACTAACAATGGCGCTTTCATGCTGGATGCTAGTGTTTCTGTGGTTGGTCGAGGAAGTTTGTTAACAAGTGGTGTCTCGATTGATACCTCTGGGGCTACTCCTGAGTTAACGTCAAATACATCCATGTACGCAAAAGTTGCCACCGATTTGAATATTGGCTTAGGCTACAGCCAAAAAGTTTGGCAGCCAGAAAGCAAATCTGGGGTGCTAGTTGGTGGTGTTAAAGCGAACTTCCATCAGCTATCTCTAGGTCAAGCATTGTCAGTGTTAAGTGATGACAGTGAGGATGCCAGTGATGTATTTTCCGATACCATTACCGATGATGCAGAAAGCGCAACCGGTGTTGGCTTGGATCTAGGCCTGATTTGGTATTCAGACATCTACCATGCGGGTATCACAGTGGCGAATATCAATGAGCCAGAGTTTGATTACAATGCCGTTGGTACCAACTGTAGTTCCAAAACAGGATCGGCTCTTACGAGCTGTAACGCGGCAGCGGACTTCATTTCTGCTGGTAAGCTAAGTGCCACCAGCACCTACACTATGGAAACGCAAACCACCCTAGATTTTTCTGTTTCCACACCAGCTAAGCAAGTGAGCTTGGGTTTATCTTATGATGTGAATCCTGTTGAAGATGCCGTAGGCGATGAGTACCAATGGGCAGTTGCTTCGGTTTCTTACTATGGTGATTCGCACTTCCTGCCTGGCCTGCGCGCTGGTTTCCGTCAAAATATGGCCGGTACTGAGCTAAGCTATGCAACGGCGGGTCTGACGCTACTAAAACGTCTGAATTTAGATGTCGCCATTGCTCTTGATACTGTGACAGATGAAGACGGCGATGAAATCCCACGCAGTGGATACATTTCATTAGGCTATGACACGGCTTTCTAAGAAAATCGTAAAGAAATAGCAAAAAGGCCGATAACATAATTATGTTATCGGCCTTTTTCGCTTTGATGGGCTGCTGGATTAAAAAATGAATAGGTAGTGCAATGAAGCAAGCGATTACGATATTCCTAGGTGGTTTAGTGAGTCTTAATGCCGTGGCTGCCATGCCTGTTTACCAGCCTGTTGGCTCAGCGTTCACATTAGGCTCCATGGCGAATAAGCGGTCTTTATCAACCTCTCTTGCCAACCCCGCATCTCCTTATTTAATGACTCGTTTGCAAAGCTTCCGCGCAGGCTATCTAGGCCCTGCAGGCTTGGGCTATGAGATGGGGGAAATAAGTAATCTCACAGATAAAGTGGATGAGTTAGAAGATATTTTAAGCAAAAGTGATTATCGCAGCCAGGCCGAAGTGGATGATGCCATAGCAACTGCTAATAGTGTCATTGCTGATGTAGCAGATACGGCTTACATCAAGCTTTCAGGTTCCTCTCAGATTCCTTTTATGCCACTCATTTATAAAACCCGTAGTAATGGGGCTTTTATGCTAGACGCCAGTGTTTCCTTTGTGGGACGGGCGAATATTCTAGCGGATGATATCAGCTACACCTTGTCGGGCACTGACTTCTCCTTAGACTCCGATACCTCATTGTATGTTCAATCGGCAACGGATCTGCGCTTAGGGTTAGGTTATAGTCAGGTACTTGGCCGTTTTGTGGCTGGTGCACTGGTTTTAGGGGTAAAGGCAAACTTTCATCAGATTTCGTTAGGCCGCGATGTGTCTGTGTTGATTGATGACAGTGAAGATTCTGGCGGTGCTTTTTTTGATGGTTTGTTTGATAGCCAAAAATCCACATCCGGTGTTGGCTTAGATTTAGGGGCTATCTGGGTATCGGATTATTACCAGTTAGGGGCGACGTTAGCCAATATTAATGAACCTGAATTTGATTACCAAAGCCTTGGCAATTGCAGTGGCTTAACTGGCTCTAGTTTACTTTCATGTGAAGCGGAAGTGGGTTTTGCCAGCGAGGGCAAACTTAAGCTAGAGGATAGCTATACAATGGAAACCCAATTAACGCTAGAAGGGGCTGTGGTTTCCAAAGATAGGCGTTTGTCACTGGCTGGATCGTTTGATGTTAATGGCGTCGAAGACCCTGTAGGAGACGCCTATCAATGGCAAACAGTTTCTGTGTCTTTCTTTAGTGACAATGTGGTTGTGCCAGGTGTGCGCTTGGGTTATCGAAAAAATGCCGCAGGCTCAAAACTTAGTTATCTCACCGCAGGTTTGACCCTGTTTCAGCGGCTTGATGTGGACTTGGCCTATGGGCTGGATAATTTGAGCGGTGATGACGGAAGCAGTTCTATCCCACGTAGCTTTTATTTTTCTATGGGCTATGCTTCAGCGTTTTAACGATCTGTTAAGATGATTTGAGCCGGAGTTAGAATGCCGTTTAAAGGTATGTCCCAACGCTCAATTGGCAGTCTATCAACCTCTTGACAGTCGTGAGCTAATCCAATTAATAGGGGCGTTTGGCTGGGGTTCTTACCTTCAAATGTCCTGTCGTAAAAACCACCCCCCATGCCTAAACGACCGCCTTGTCGGTCAAAGCCAACCAGAGGCATAAAAACAATGTCCAGCTCTTGCCCTGCTAATACGTGGCCGTTCACTGGCTCGGGAATACCAAAGCGGTTGTCTTGCCACTGGCTGTCTTGATTATAAAGATTAAAGCGCAGTGCTTGCTTGTCTAAAATGGGGAGGTAGGTGCTAATGCCTTGGGACCAGAGTTGATGGCACAAAAGCTGCGGCGATATTTCACCATCATTACTAATGTAAAGGGCGATACGCTTAGGTGTTAGGTCGAGTTGTTTGATGAAAGTGGCGTATTGCTCAATAAGCGCCTGAGAGGCTTCTTGCTGGGTGCTATGCGAAAGGTTATTTCTGGCTTGTCGTAAGGTTTGGCGCTGTTGTTTTCTAAGCTCTTGAGGTGAAAGCATAAAAGGGTTTCCCAGGTTGCCGTTTCGACTATTGGCCTTGAACCCAGTGGTTCAAGGTGGAAAGAACTGTGACTCTTTAGGCTTTCCGACGCACGGACATGCACACCAAACCAACAGGCTCTTTCCGGGTTATTACTCATAGGCTCAAGGGCGTTAAGCCGCCTCGAACAACCCAGGAAACAAGCGCAGTATAGAGGAACTAAAAATAGAAATCGACTTTTGTCCCCTGCGTATTTTATAGCGCTATGAAGAAAATTCGCTTTCTAGACTTGCATTGCCATCAAGTTGGTTAGGGAGTAAACAGTGTTGAATGCCGTTTAACCAGTTTTTGTTTGATGAGTTAATGCCGCATCAAGCTGTGAGGTCAACTCTCGCAGTTGTTGCTCATTAGAATTCGCGTATTTACGACCAGAAAGCATATCATGAGTAATATTCAATGCCGCCAATACGGCAATCTTTTCAAGGCCAACAATTTTGCCGCTGGCTTTGATTTCACGCATTTGATTATTCAAATATTCAGCCGCTTCTTTCAGTTCGACTTCATGGCCTTTTGGGCAATTAATTTTATAAGTTTGGCCGAGTATTTCGACGGCAACGGTTGGCTTGTCCATATTGACTCCATTTGATAGCAAGACCCACAAAAAATGGTCTGTTTTTCCATCATTGTGTAGAGAATAGCATTTTATGCGGCGAGTAAATTCGTTACAATTCGCCATTAACTTTATTCACACTGTTTATAACAAATTGACGCCAATATGGAAATCAACCCGATACTTTCTAAGATAAAAGACCTGTCTGAACGCGCTTTAACCCTTCGGGGGTATCTTTGACTATGAGTCAAAGAAAGAGCGTTTAGAAGAAGTAAACCGAGAACTGGAAGATCCAGATGTTTGGAACGATCCAGACTATGCACAAAAGCTAGGTAAAGAACGTTCTTCCCTTGAAGCTGTGGTGGAAACCCTTGATAGCCTTGAATCGGGTGTTGAGGATTCAAAAGAGCTACTTGAAATAGCCGTTGAAGACGATGATGCCGACTCTGTTGAAGCAGTTCAGCTTGAGTTAGCAGAACTGGATGCTTTATTAGGTAAATTAGAGTTCCGCCGCATGTTTTCCCAAGAAATGGATGAAAGCAGCGCCTTCTTGGATATTCAGTCCGGTTCTGGTGGTACTGAAGCACAAGATTGGGCCAATATTCTGCTACGCATGTATTTGCGTTGGGGGGAAGACAAAGGCTTTAAAGTGGAATTAATGGAAGTCTCGGCGGGGGATGTGGCAGGCATAAAATCGGCCACCGTTCGTTTTGAAGGCGAATATGCTTTTGGTTGGTTACGTACGGAAACTGGCGTGCATCGTTTAGTGCGAAAATCACCTTTTGATTCAGGCAACCGTCGCCATACTTCTTTTGCGTCAGTGTTTGTATCACCAGAAATTGATGACAACGTAGAGATTGAAATCAATCCTGCGGACATTCGTACTGATACTTACCGCTCCTCTGGTGCGGGTGGTCAGCACGTTAACACCACAGATTCTGCGGTACGTATTACCCACGAACCAACAGGTATCGTGGTGCAGTGTCAAAACCAGCGTTCGCAACATGCTAACCGTGATTTCGCGATGAAGCAGTTACGAGCCAAGCTGTATGAATTTGAAATGTTAAAACGTACCGAAGCTGCGCAAGCGGTGGAAGACAGTAAATCAGATATCGGTTGGGGAAGTCAGATTCGTTCCTACGTATTGGACGCATCTCGCATTAAGGATTTGCGCACAGGTGTCGAATCCTCCAATACCGGCGCTGTATTAGATGGCAATCTTGATCAATTTATTGTCGCGAGTTTAAAACAAGGCCTATAAGCGCCAGAACCCATTTTTAAGAGTAGATAGCAAAACCATGGCTAACGAAAAGAACACAGAGTCCACAACCCAAGCTGACGACAACCGCCTAGTGGCCGAACGTCGTAGTAAACTGGCTGCCATTCGTGAAGAACGTAATGCTTACCCAAATGACTTCCGCCCAACCGCTTATGCAGCGGATTTACAAGCGGAATTTGGTGAGCTTGAAAAAGCGGAACTAGAAGAGAAAGACCATAAGGTTAGCATTGCGGGTCGTATCGTTCGTAACCGTGGTGCTTTCATGTTGCTACAAGACATGACGGGTCAAATTCAGGCTTATGTGAACCGTAAAGCTTTGCCAGCAGAATTGTTAGCCGACCAAAAAACCTGGGATCTTGGTGATATCGTTGGTGTGACAGGTCCTGTACACAAGTCTGGTAAAGGCGATCTGTACATTGACATGCAGTCTGCTCAGCTATTGACCAAGTCTTTGCGCCCACTACCAGATAAACACCATGGCTTGGCTGACATGGAAATGCGTTACCGTCAGCGTTACGTGGACCTTATTGTTAACGAAGAGTCCCGTGATACTTTCCAAGTACGTTCGAAAATCATTTCGACCATTCGTCGCTTCCTAGAAGATCGTCGCTTCATGGAAGTGGAAACGCCTATGTTGCAGGTAATTCCGGGTGGTGCATCAGCTCGTCCATTTATTACCCATCACAATGCCATGGATATGAGCATGTACCTGCGTATCGCACCTGAGCTTTACTTGAAGCGTTTGGTTGTTGGTGGCTTCGAGCGCGTTTTCGAGATTAACCGTAATTTCCGTAACGAAGGTACATCGACTCGTCATAACCCAGAATTCACCATGATCGAATTCTACCAAGCTTATGCAGACTACAAAGATCTGATGGATCTAACAGAAGATATGCTGCGCACGGTAGCCGAGAAAGTTTTGGGCACAACCACTGTGACCTACCAAGGTTCTGAGTATGACTTCGGCGCACCTTTTGTTCGCATGACCATGCTTGAGTCTATCTTGCACTACAACCCAGAGCTCACAGCAGAAGATCTCGCCACGGTTGAAAGCGCGACACAAGTTGCCAAGAAGCTGCACATAGATGTTAAGCCAATTTGGGGCTTGGGTAAGCTATGGACAGAAATCTTTGAAGAAACGGCTGAAAGTAAGCTGGATCAACCAACCTTCATTACTGAATACCCAGCAGAAGTGTCACCCTTGGCCCGTCGTAATGATGACAATGAATTCATTACCGATCGTTTCGAGTTCTTCGTAGGTGGCCGTGAAATCGCCAATGGCTTCTCGGAGTTGAATGACCCAGAAGATCAAGCAGAACGCTTTAAGCGCCAAGTGGCAGAAAAAGACGCCGGTGATGACGAAGCCATGCACTATGATGCGGACTACATCAATGCGCTAGAGTACGGCTTACCACCGACCGCAGGTGAAGGTATTGGTATTGACCGTTTGGTAATGCTGTTTACGGATGCACCGTCTATTCGTGATGTATTGTTGTTCCCACATATGCGCCCACAAGACTAATTGGGCCATAGGAAAAATACCGAATAAGGCCTCATCATGAGGCCTTATTTTTTGCTTTTATCTGCTTGAATCCTGGAGATTGGAATGAGCCGTTTTTGGACTGATAAGATTGCTTCACTGGACCCTTATGTACCAGGTGAGCAGCCACAAGATAAGCAATATATAAAACTAAACACCAACGAAAGCCCTTATTCTCCATCGGAGAAGTCCTTGCAAGCCATGATGGATCAAGTAAGTGAGCGCTTACGCTTGTACCCAGATCCAAACTGCCAATCTCTCAAAAATGCATTGGCGACCAGCTATGGTTTAGCGCCTGAACAAGTGTTCGTGGGCAATGGTTCGGACGAAGTGCTAGCTCTTGCCTTCATGGGGTATTTTGCGGCGGGTAAGCCTTTGGCTTTTGCTGATATTACCTACAGTTTCTATAAAGTGTATGCGGGCTTGTATGGCATTAAACCCAAGCTGATCCCATTAACGGATAGCTTTGATATTGACGTGGCGGATTACCAAGACCTTGATGTATCGGGTGTGGTGATTACCAATCCGAACGCGCCAACGGGGAAAGCCTTGCCTTTAGCAGACATAGAGCGAGTCTTGCAGGCGAACCCAGATGTCGTGGTGCTGGTGGACGAAGCTTATGTAGATTTCGGTGCGCAAAGTGCGACCCAATTAGTGAATCAATACCCTAATTTGCTGGTGGTGCAAACCTTATCGAAATCCCGAGCTTTAGCGGGTATCCGTGTCGGCTATGCGTTTGGCCATAAAGATCTGATTGAGGGGCTGGAGCGTCTTAAAAACTCCTTTAATTCTTACCCGATTGATCGTATTGCTCTAGCGGGTGCGACGGCGGCGGTAGAAGATACCGAGTATCTGGCTGAGATCTGTGAGAAAACCATCGCCACCCGTGAAACCACTGTGACGGCATTGCAGTCACTTGGCTTTGAGGTAATTCCATCGGCAACCAACTTTGTGTTTGTCAGTCATGCGGACAAAGCTGCCAAAGATATTTATCTAGCGCTAAAATATCAGGGTATTTTGGTGCGTTACTTTGGTGAGAAACCAAGAATTGGCAACCACTTGCGTATCACTATTGGTACGGATGAAGAAATGTCGGCGTTAATTGCCGCGTTAAAAACCTTGTAGGTCTGTCTGACGTTTAATCGTTTCTTAGGAATTAACGAACAAGGCCAAATGGCCTTGTTCGTATTTTCGTCTAGATGCCGTAATGAATCGAAGAACTGAGGTTCTTGATAGACTTCACGATCGACAAAGGCACCCCTGTACTGGTACTTGGGTTTTCCGGAGACGGTATGCCTTGGCAATTTAATTGCAACTTGCCCACGGCGCTATCAAACTCAATATGAGTGTTCATGATGTCGCTAATTGGGTCTGCCACCAGCCTGACCTGAGTATTGTCTAAGCCCACAGTCGCCAGTGCCAGCATGGCGCTAATGTTACTGCTTTTCGGGAAAATATTGGCTGCTTCTCGGGCAGTTCCTTCAAAAAAACATGTGGGTTCTGTGATGGCGTTAAGGTCCACAAGCTTCTCTGCATGGGTATTTTTCCATGAAATCACTGGCTTCTCTTGGGTAATGCAGGCTTTGCTAACCTCAGATAAAGAAGACGCTGACATCCAATCTAGGGCGGGTAAAGCCCCTGCGGAAAGTAACATTTGAGCACCAGAGCGCTCGGCTGTGGTGGTAAATTCTTTGAGAATTTCATCGCTGGTGAATAGACCAATACTTGAAACCAACAAATCAATGCCTTTAGATAAAATGGCAGTGCCATATTGGCTAAGAGATGCTTGCCCAGCCGCTTCGATGACTATGTCGGGCTGAGCGTCAAAAAGCGCTGAAATATCATCTGTAATTAAGGACTTAAACGCTTCCGATTGATGAGCGTTGATCTCTAAATATTTTTCCTTATTGCGACAGAGTAGCGACACTAGCTTTGCATTGCCGCCTTCACCTTTGGCAATGCAGTTCGCCACATGACCACCAATAGCCCCTAGGCCGATGATGGCCACTTTTAGAGTAGATTGTGATTTCATTGTAATCCTTTAATTGTGTGAAACATTTCTTATCAAGCGGTTTCGTTGGGTGGCTAGAACAGGTAGCTATGAATGGCCATGCTAAGCCAAGGCACATAGGTAATGATCATCAGCCCCACCAGCAAGATGAGTAGGAAGGGAATGCAACCTTTGAAAATTTCGAAGAGCCCCATTTTGGAAATACTCACGGCGACAAAGAGGTTCAGGCCAACAGGAGGCGTGATCATACCAACTGAATAGTTGACCAGATTGATGATGCCGAAATGCACAGGGTCTATGCCTACTTGAGCCGCGATAGGTGTCATTAACGGCGCTAAAACGATAATGGCAGAGGCGCTATCAAGGAAGAATCCGGCGATCAGCATAATGACATTCAACAAAGCTGTGATGGCAAAGGAGGAATCACTTAACGACAAAACAGCATTGGCTAGGGTAGAAGGCGTGCCTGTCATGGTTAATAACCAAGAGAAAGCAGACGCGCCGGCGGTGATCAGTAATAGAGAGCCTGAAATTAAACCTGTGCTTTGAAGTATCTCCCACAAGTCTTTTGCACTGACCTGACGGTAAATCACCATGCCGACAAACAGGCCATATAAACAAGCGACCGCGGCCGACTCCGTGGCGGTAAAAATGCCGCTGTAAATTCCCCCTAACAGAATGACAGGTAGCCCAAGACCCCAAGTAGAGCCTTTAAACGCGGTAGAAATTTCTTTCAAGGTAGGGAATGGGGTTCTGGCGTAGTCATTCTTTTTCGAGTAAAGCATGCAGTAAAGGATTAACAGTCCGCCGAGCAACAGGGCGGGTAATATACCGGCTGCAAACAGCTGGCCAATACTGGTGGAAGTTACTGAGCCATAAATGATCAAGGCGATGCTTGGTGGCACAATCGGCCCAAGGGTTCCTGCTGTGGTCAGCAGGCCGATAGAAAAGCGTTTGCTGTAGCCTGCTTCAACCAGTGCTGGGAACATAATGCTACCAATGGCTACCACAGTGGCAGGGCTTGAGCCAGAAATAGAGCCAAAGAATAAACAAGACAGTACCGCCGCAGAAGCCAGTCCGCCCGGTGCCCAGCCAATCATGACTTGGGCTAATTTAATCAACCTTGTTGATAAACCGCCAACGCGCATCAGTTCGGCGGCTAAAATGAAAAAGGGGATGGCCATTAATGAGAAGTTATTAATGCCAGAAAACATTCTCATGGGAACTATGGTTGGGTTCATTGACCCCGTCAGCTCCATGGCGCCTATTACTGAAAAAGCCAGTGATCCATAGATAGGCAAACCAAGTAATAGCAGGATTAGGAATAATGGCAGTAAAAGAGTGATCATGAAAACCTCGGCTTCGGGTGTGCGCGATAAATATTGAAATTAGTGTTGCGAGTGATTAGGCACAGGCTGTTTTTTAAATACCGAGTAAATTACCCCTGTGTACCTGAACATCTGCAGTAGTGCTGTAATCGGAATAAACGCGTAAATTGAAGCAATAGGAACACGCAGCGCTGGGGATAGCTGACCACGAGCCAAAGTATTTAAAAATAAATTGCCACCAAAGTAGAACAGAGAAACGGCGAATATAATCCCTAACACAGCCGCCACCAAGCTAAAGGCTGGGGCAAAACGCTTGGGAATACAGGACTTCAAAACGTCCACCGTAATATGGGAGCCTTTGCGAATACCAAGACTTGTACACAGAAAACTCATCGAAATAATCAAATACAGAATCGCTTCTTCCGCCCAGAAAATCGAATCGTTAAGCGCATAGCGGAAAAAAACTTGGGTAATCGTCAGCACCGAAGCAAGGGCTAGAATACTGGCTATTAAAAAGCCTTCTATGGTGTCTAAGTAGGTATTAATTTTTTCGAACATAGTCTTCTCGGAGGCATTTTTAGAAATACACAAGGTGCAGATTGCGCTGCCTCAGCTTGGCTAACCAAGGCAGCATTAGTCATTAGTTAGACTTAATTTCTGCGTAGACAACGTCTAGTAGATCAGACGTAATGGTTTCACGGAACTCTTCATGAACAGGCTGGCTTGCTTTTACGAAGGCGGCCATTTGCTCTTCCGTTAACTCAGTAACTTGAGTGTACTTTTTGATGTTCTCAAGTGCTGACGCTTCCAATTCATCCGTTAATTTACGAGACAGGTCGCGGGCATTATCGAAGGCTGTGTTCATAACCGCTTGTAGGTCTGCTGGTAAAGACTCCCAAGCTTGCTTGTTCACAATAGCTGCATAGCCGTGGTAAGCATTAGACGTTAGGGTCATGTACTTTTGTACTTCATAAAACTTCTTACTAGTAATGTTGGCGATCGGGTTTTCTTGCCCTTCGATAACACTTTGCTGCAGGCCGTTATAAACCTCTGTGTAAGCCATAGCCGTTGGGTTGGCATCAAAGTTACGGTAAGTACTCAACAGAATCGGTGACTGCATGGTACGCATCTTGATGCCTTTAAGGTCTTCAGGCTTCTCAATTGGGCGAACGTTGTTGGTCATGTGTCGAAAGCCAGCGCCCCAGAAGTTAACAGCGTGCATATCGTGGCTTTCTAAGGTGTCGAGAATTTTACGGCCAGCATCGCCGTCTAGCACCTTCATCATTAAGTCTTTAGAAGGTAGTAGGAAAGGTAGGTCTAGAATTTGAACGCGAGGCTCAAAGTTACCAAGGGTTGCGGTCGGTGGAATCGCGATTTGTACCATGTTCATTTGTAACTGCTCGATGATTTCAACATCACCACCAAGTTGCGCCGCAGGCAAAACATTAATATTAATGCGACCGTCAGACTTTTCTTCCACTTCTTTTTCAAAGGCTAAAGCCGCTTGGCCATTTGGAGTTTCATCGATAAGGACGTGAGCAAAAGTGAAATTATAATCGGCTGCAAAAGTGGTTGAACCAACTAATAATGCTAACGTAGCGAGTAATGGTTTTTTCATCATGAGTTACCTATTTCAAAAAAATGATTGTTTATAGATTCTGATGAACGCTCAGAGGTTCTATGTCGAAGTTAAAAATTAGGCTTGATAAGGTTTAAAAACAATAGCATTTTGATTACATGGGTTGTAAAAAAAATTACAATGAATTGGCGAGTTTAGAATGCGTTCAGCGCTGCTAATCATAGTCAATACCTGTAAGTGCACCTATATTGTGCTCGTTTCGGGATTTCGCCCCATTTTAGTGGTTTTGATAGGCTGTATAAAATATAGGCTAATACTTGTTTTCTGAAATTTTTTTTACAATTTGGTGTTTTTTACTATAATTCGACGCACCAATGATGTGCTAAAGATTTAAACAAGAAACGAGTACTTGGCGATGATGAAATGAGTGGCTACAGATATTGTGAGGACAATCTGTGAATGAAAATTTAGATTTACTCGAAATAAATTGGAACGATTTAAAATATTTTCTGGCCCTGTGGCGATACGGACGCTTGTCATTAGCGGCCAGTAAGCTGGGTTGTACCCATGTAACGATTGCCAATCGGATTGAGCAATTGGAAAAAGCCATTGATACTCGACTTTTTTATCAAAACAGTAAGGGCTTTCACTTAACCAAAGCAGGGGAAAATCTCATTCCTTATGCCGAAAAGTGTGAGCGTACATTACGCTTAGCAAACGAGAATTATCGCAGCGGCAAAGAGATTCGTTCCAAAATTCGCATCGGCGTTACTGAAGGCTTTAGTAACTACTATCTTTCGGACCGACTGCCAGTTTGGGTAAAGGGTAAAGATATTGATATTGAACTGATCTCTCTGGCTGGCGTCACCTTTATTACCAGCGGTGAAGTGGACATTAGTATTACCATAGGCCCTCAAAAAGGCTCGAACATCATTCAAAAAAAGCTGACAGATTATACCTTAGGGCTGTTTGCTGCTAATGAGTACTTGGCGCTGAACAAAGCCATACAAAAGAAATCCGACCTTGAGAAGCATGCCTTTATTGGTTATATCGAAGACCAAGTATTCTCCGATCTATTAAAGTATCAACATGAAATTTCCCCAGATTTGCAGCTGATTTATAAATCCACCACGATTCACACTCAGCGTAAAGCCGTGCGGGCAGGGTTAGGCGTAGGAGTATTGCCGCACTTTGTTGCCTACGGTGACCCTGACTTATCCCCAGTGCTGCCAGACTTTTTGCTGCATAGAGAACTGTGGATATCCACCAGTAAAGATCTACACCAGTTTAAAGATTTAAAGCGCACTTGGGACTTTATCCTCAGTGCTTGCGCAGAAGAAAAGTACCGTTTTATTGAGTGATCCACCATGTATCAGTCTGTATGACAAAATTGTCGTGAGACATTAGGGATGAGAATGCGAAAGACAGATAAAAAATTAGAGCAACAATTACAAAAGGCCCTGACCCAAGTTTGCGAATTGGCGCTAGAGCACTATGAGGGTTTTGAGTGGCTGACTCATAGGGTGAACTATAAGGCCTTTCCTAACAGTTTAAAGATAATTTGTGTATTTGATACCAAGGAACAAGTGCAAGTCTTTCAGCAACAGGAAGGGCCAAAAGCACTAAACGCTGTGATTAAGGCTAAGTTGTTATCCATAGACATAGCGTTACCTAAAATCGATAAGCACATTGTTTATGATAGCGAGGAGCAATGCCGCCTTAGCCATGACGGAAATTGGGCCGCACGTTTATCAGCCTCCCATTAGGCTTGTTTTATCCTACCGCTAGGCTATTTCGCTAAGAAAGCTAAGGGGCGAGTTCAACAAACCAGTAATATGAGTAGCCTGTAATCAAGGCTGGCACGGTGGAATAAAGGGTGGCTAATAATGCTGCTCTAGGGGCTAGAGCGATGGCTGGAAACAGCGCGTCGCCGTCATTGCTGATAGCGTTGGCAAGTTGTGCCGACAGAGGGATAGCTCCTTGCAGATACAAGCCTGTCACCATGATTTGTGGTCCGCAGCCGGGTAATAAGCCAATAATCGTTGCTACTAAGACACTGGTGCTGCCCCAGTTTTTTAGAGCTTCTAAGAAACCATCCCCCATAAAAAATAACGCCAACTCAAAAATCAAGAAGGCCACTACCACCCAGGTGGTCACAAACTGAGTGTCTTGGGCAACTTTTCGAATCCAATGCTTGGGTAGAGCATTATCGTTTTCTTTGGTGATAATCGCATAGCTGTCACCCTTGGCAGAAAGTGCCCAGAGCAATAAACAAATAAAACCGGCGAGGGCTCCGATAAGCTCTACTGTGTTGGCGGGCAAATTTAATAACGCGTTCACCTCCACTTGGAAGGCAATTAGTATTGCTGTGATACCAGCAGGGATTAATAGTAGGCACCAAAAGGATAGGCTCAGGCGATTTACCCACAGATCCATTTGTTCATCTTGCTTTGTGGCTGGGGCTGGCTGAAAGTGGACAGGTTTGGGGTTGTCTTTTTTCGGTGCCGGCAAAAAGTATTCACAAATCAGTCCCGAAATGATGCCCACAAAGACACTAATAGAAAGAATGAGCACGGCATCATCGGGTTTTTGACTAATCAACAAGAAAGCGGCATCCCCCATGGTGCTGGTGAGGACAGCAACCACGGCACCAAAGCCAATTTTTCCTTGAGTGTATTGGGTAATAATGATGATAGCGCCACCGCAGCCCGGTAAAACCCCCATAAAGCCAGCAAAAATAATTTCTCGGTACGACTTATTCTGTAGCCATTGATGCAACGTGCTGGAGTTGAGGTTGTGGCTAATGCTGTAGTAAAGGCTTAGGGTCAACGCGACGAAGGCGGATACCTGTAAAAAAGCTTCCGCTAATACCGTTAGCACTATTTCATTTAAGCTAGGTGTTAGCAGAAATACCAGCAATAACAAAGGAATGGCCATACGCATAGAAACAATGCGCTGTTTAAAAAAAACGGATTGCTTGTTGGGGGAGGTGCTAATTTTGGAAGACACGTCAATCTCTGTATGTAAATGATATTTATTATCGTTCTCATGTGGTGTCTATTGCAAGCACTCTTGCCTAGAAAAGCGAAATTGAATTGGTTAAGCTGGTTTTAACTTTTTAGCCAAGAGATGAGTGATCATGACTAGACCTACATTGGAGCACCTCGTATTCATCGTAATATTTTCCTTGGGCTCTATGGTGTCACTGGCTGATACCCTTCATCATTTAGATTATGCCCAAGTTGAGAAAGTGGTGACTCGCCAAAGTATGCAAACCCAATGGTGTTTTGATGTGCAAGTTCGCCATAGGGATGAGGGCTGGTCTCACTACGCAGATGCTTGGCAGGTATTAGATAGTGAAGGTAAATTATTAGCAGAAAGAGTGCTTTATCACCCTCATGTGGAGGAGCAGCCTTTTACTCGTAGTCTGTGTAACATTGATATTCCAGAGCAAGTTGATCAGGTTCATGTCAGAGCGAAATGCAAACTCCATGGTTTTGGAGAGCCTTATTTGGTTCATCTAAAACGGTCTTGATGAATGAGAAGGCTTTGCTTTTTAGCTGGATAGGAGCGTTAACATGTTGAGCTGTCATGAGTACGATTACATTGAATTGGTGTGTACCTTCCAATATCCCCTACAGGTAACCTTGAAGTCTTCACAAGTTCGTCATGTGAAAGCCTTAGATACTGCCCGCAATGATCAGCATGATGAATGTTTAAAAGCGCTTGAAGAGGGTAAAGTCGTGCTGATCCGTTTAGACGATATCTTAGAAATTCGTTGTGAAGTCAAAAACCCTCACTTTGAAAGCGTCACTTTCGCCTAGTCTTTAATCTCTCGGATCCAGAAAATAATAGGACGTATTATGTTGTGGACAGTCGTGTTAGCGACGCTTTTTGCTGGCTTAGCCATGCCGCTTGGGGCGTCTATTGCCCGTTTTGAAAAAATTGCTGCTGAGTGGCTTGAACAAGAATTTCGTCATTCCGTTATCGCTTTTGGGGGTGGTGCACTGCTTTCAGCGGTGGCGCTGGTGTTGGTTCCAGAGGGTATTGAGCATCTGTCACCTCCTATGGCGTGCTTTTACTTTTTACTCGGCGCTCTGAGCTTTATGGGACTGGATATTTTGCTCTATAAACTCGATACCCCAGCCAGTCAGCTCGCCGCTATGTTGTCTGACTTTATTCCTGAATCCATTGCCTTGGGGGCGGCTTTTGCGATTGGCAGCAGTAGTGCTTTGGTGCTGGCATTACTCATAGCACTACAAAACATACCCGAGGGTTTTAGTGCCTATCGTGAGCTGAGTAGTAAGCCCGCCTTTCGAGCCAATAAACTGATTATGATCTTTTGTATGATGGCCTTACTTGGCCCGATGGCAGGTGCTGCTGGCTATTTTTGGTTAGCAACGCGACCGGAGATTCTTTCCGCCATTATGTTGTTTGCCGCGGGCGGCATTCTGTACTCGATCTTTCAAGATCTTGCCCCACAAGTAAAGCTAGAGAAACATTGGGCACCCCCAATGGGGGCGGTGTTTGGTTTTATGTTGGGCATGCTGGGGTTTATGCTGACCGCCTAGTGTTGAGCTGAATAAGCCTTTTAAAATCCGTTTTCAGACGCGTCGTAAATGAGCGATATAATTGACGCTCAGAACTCCCTTGTTAGCAGAATTCAGGGCATGATAGAGCCTAAAGTGAAATGACCGTTAAATTCTGGAGAAAGCTATTGAAAACCATGGCGCTAATTTTATTCTGGCTATTAGGTGTTGTGTGGGGCAGTAATTTCATCTATATGAAATGGGCCTCTGAATACATCAACGCACAGCAAATTGTATTGCTGAGGGTGGTTTTTGGCTTTCTTCCAGTGTTGCTTTATGCGCTTTTTAAAAGAGAGTTAAAAACAGCCCACATAAAACATGCAGGGCACTTTTTTGTCATGGCCTTAATTGCCACCGTAGTTTATTACTATGGATTCGTTAAAGGCGCTTCTTTACTGCCTTCTGGTATTGCTGGTGTGCTCAGTGGGGCGATTCCGATTTTTGCCTTTTTGATCGCCATGTTGGTATTGCCGGAAGAAAAGGCCACTTGGCGCAGAGTAATAGGGATTGCCACAGGCTTTGTGGGCATCGTTTTGATTGCTAATCCTTTTTCCTCCGACGTAGCCAGTACCAATCTTGAAGGGGTGTTTTACATGGTAGTCGGTTCTTTGAGCGTTGGCGTGTCTTTTATCTATGCAAAAAAATTCATCTCACCTTTGGCGATACCAGGTGCTGCATTGACGACTTACCAGCTGGGTTTTGCTCTAGTGATCTTGCTATTTTTTACCGATCTTAATGGCATCGAAGGTATTTTTGAGTCAACGCATGTGGCGTTAGGGGCAATCATAGGCTTAGGGATTTTAGGTACCGGCTTAGCTTACCTTATTTACTATTATTTGATTGAACAGCTTGGTGCGGTAGCCGCCTCTTCTGTTACTTATATTCCCCCTGTTGTAGCCTTAGCGATTGGGGTCTTGTTGGTGGGGGAAGCCATAAAATTGACCGACTACCTTGCCGTGTGTCTAATTTTTATTGGTGTTATATTGGTAAATAGTAAACAAAAGTCTCATAACAAATGAAAAAAAATGTGAGATAGTTTAGTAAACCTTCATAAATCAGCTTATATCATGTATCGAACTGATTTTTATCTCAAAGAACTGGAACTTGGTAGGAAAGCCTAATGGAAAAATTACGCGCTCAAATAGGAAATATTACTTTGCTGGTGGCTGTGCTCTCGGTTATTGCCGTAGCAATCATGATGCTTGGCGCTCGATTTAATTTATGGTTGCCAATCGTGGGTTTCGGCTTGGTTCGCCAATATATGAACCCATTGGGTTATGCTGTGCTGGCTTTAGGTGCGCTAGGGGTCCTTTACCATTTGTTTTCTGCCAACCGAGCGGGGATGGTGAAAACGGTACTGGCAACGCTAATCGGGATTGGCCTTTTATCGCCAATGATCATAGGTACTATCTCGCCAGCACCACGTATGCCACCAATCCATGACATTACTACTAACATCCAAACGCCACCGGAATTTTTAGTGTTAGATGACACTCGCGAAGGTGCGCGCAACAGTTTGGTATATGGTGGTCCAGAAGTGGCGGCCATGCAGCAGCAGGCATACCCAGATATCGCGCCAATCATGGTGTCTACCACCCCAGAGCAAGCCTTCCAAAAAGCCTTGTCTGTCGCCAAAGATATGAATTGGTCTATCGTGGCGGAAGACTCGCAAGCTTATCGCTTTGAGGCCAGTGCCAAAACCTCACTCTATCAATTTGTTGATGATGTGGTGGTTGTGGTCACACCAACTGAAAATCAGGTGCGAGTCGATATCCGCAGTGTTTCTCGTATTGGTCGTAGTGACCGTGGTGTAAATGCGGCTCGTATTCGTGCATTCGTGAGCGCGTTTCATCAAGGTTAATTGAACTTTGAGTAGGCAAGATAAGAAAGACCCGCTAAGTTAGCGGGCCTTTTGCTTTAGGGTATTAGTAAGCGCCAGCGCTGTAGATCAATTCATAGCTGTGGCTATAAACTTCTAAGATATTGCCGAATGGGTCTTCCATATAAATCATGCGGTAAGGTTTTTCGCCTGGGTAGTAGTAACGTGGCTCAGCCATGCGCTTTTTACCGCCAGCGGCAACGATACGATCGGCTAACTCTTCGACGTTAGGGTCTTGAACGCAGAAGTGGAAAATGCCGGTTTTCCAGTATTCAAAGTTGTTTTCAGGGTTTTCTTGGTTTTTAAACTCAAAAATTTCGACACCAATTCGATCACCGGTAGATAAGTGAGCGATGCGGAACTTTTGCCAGTTGGCACCAAAAACATCGGTACACATTTCGCCAATGGCACTGTCATCTTCGACAATTTCAGTGGGCTCCATAATCAAGTACCAGCCCATTACCTTTGTGTAGAATTTAACAGCGGCTTCGAGATCCGGTACTGAAATACCAATGTGTGAAAAACTTCTTGGGTAAGTTGAACTCATGGTCTAACTCCTTTGTTCGTTGTTGAATATAGAGCTAGGTTACAAGTGGCTATAAATTAAGTAAAATTATCAAATATCATAATAATGAGTATTTTTAGTAATGGTTAATCCGGTTTTCTTACGTAGCTTCTGTACTCTGGTGGAAACGGGGCATTTTACTCGAACCGCTGAGCGATTATTCATGACTCAGTCTGGGGTAAGTCAGCACATACATAAACTGGAAAGCCAATTGGCGACGCCATTGCTGATCCGACAAGGCAAGCAGTTCACCTTGACGGAAGCCGGTGAGCGCTTATACCGAGAATCCCTATCAATTCTTAAAGCCTTATCTGAGTTGGAAGTGCAGGTAGGTAACGACCCAGAATTCGAGGGCGTTGTGCGGGTTGTCTCCCCGGGGAGTATTGGTCTTAAGCTTTACAAACAACTGCTAAGTCTACAGCAGCTGCATCCTCAGCTAGTCATAGACTATAGGTTTGCGCCAAATCATGAGGTCGAACGCTTAATTGCCGACAACAAGGTAGATCTTGGCTTTATGACGTGTCGCCCCACTCGAAGGGATGTGCAGATCCAAACTTTAGCTCAAGAAGAGTTGCTGCTGGTCACTGGGAAACAAACGCCCCACGTAAATTGGCAAGATTTACAGCGGTTAGGTTTTATTGATCATCCAGATGGGGCTCATCACGCGGCCCTATTGTTAGGGGTGAACTTTGCGGAATATGAGCAAGGCCAAGCGTTTCGACACAGTGGTTTTTGCAACCAAATTAGTTTGATCTTGGAGCCTGTTTCTTTGGGGGTAGGTTTTAGTGTGTTGCCTCGCCATGCTGTAGAAGCCTACGGAGGGTTGGATAAGTTATGTATACATCAACTAGATACAAAAGTTTACGAACCAATTTACTCGGCAACGTATCTCAATAAAGTATTAACAAATCGTGTTAAAACTGTACTGAAAGCCGCTGAGCAATGTTTAAAATAGAGCCAACTAGCAAGGTCAGCGCAGCTTAAAAGTAGAAAGCTTCTGTATTGTTGAGTTTTGCTAACAATCATCACTCGTAGCAGAGAAGTACTTTCATGATTTTGGTTCATCGCAAAGAAAAGCAGTTATCAGGCATAGTGAAACGAATAGAAAATAAATCCGCATTACAAAATCAAAGTGACACTATTGAAGCTTTGCATTACTCCTTTATTGATAGTGTTAATGTGGATTACTCCCAAGGTGCGCGTCTATATGGTGTGTATCATCATTATCAAAATGGTCTTCATGGGGACTATTCTATTTTTGTTGGAACTGATACGGATCACATTGAGGAGCCAAAATCTCTGACTCAGATGACCATTCCTGAAGGAAAATATCTGGTCTTCTCAGGTCATGGCGAAATGCCTCTCGTGGTAATGGAGGTTTGGGAAAGTATTTGGCACTATTTTGAACAAGCAGATTGTAAGTTTGAGCGGGCTTTTGAGATGGACTTCGAGTATTACCGTAGTAAAAATACCGTGATCGTCTATGTTTCTGTTAATAATATAGAAGCTTCCTAAGGTGTCTTTGCTCAACAGTCAAACAAGCGTGACTGGTGAGCAAAGAGCTAGAAGCCAAGTGCTAGGAATTAAGAGAAGCAAGTTTATGGGCAATGGCATTTTCAATGCCTGCTGCATCGAGACCAACTCTTTTAAGCATAGCACTGTGGCTGGCGTGCTCTTCGTATTGATCTGGAAGTCCTAGATGCAGTACTGGGACATGAATGTTATTAGCGAGTAAGTATTCGCTTACGGCAGAGCCAGCACCCCCCATAATGGCATTCTCTTCAAGGGTGACGATTAACTTAGCATTCGCTTGCTTATTAAGGGCAACTTCATCCAGCGGTTTAACAAAGCGCATGTCGAGCAAAGTCGCGTCATATTGCTCTGCGGCTTGTAGCGCGTCATAAGTTGGTCGTCCAAATCCACAAATGGTAATACCAGATTGACCTTCGCGAAGCACGCGAGACTCACCTAGGGTTAAAGGTTCTAATGCCTCAGTAATGCTGATGCCACGTCCCGTACCGCGCGGGTAACGTACCGCCGCTGGGCCTTCATAGAGATAGCCTGTGTGCAGCATTTTACGGCACTCGTCTTCATCGGAAGGGGCCATAACCACCATATTTGGAATGCAACGTAAGTAGCTTAAATCGTAGACACCTGCATGGGTAGGGCCGTCTTCACCCACGAGACCGGCACGGTCGATGGCAAATAATACGTCTAGGTTTTGCAAAGCAACATCATGAATCAGTTGATCGTAGGCGCGCTGCAGGAAGGTTGAGTAAATGGCGACGACAGGTTTAAGCCCATCACAGGCCATGCCCGCGGCTAAGGTCACGGCATGTTGCTCGGCGATGGCCACGTCAAAGTAACGTTTCGGAAAGCGTTCGGCAAAAGCGATTAAATCCGAGCCTTCTTTCATAGCAGGGGTGATGGCGACAAGTTTGTCATCTTGTTCGGCGGCATCGCACACCCACTGGCCGAAAATATTGCAATATTTAGGACCGGAATCTTTGCCGCCTTTCGGCTTAGGGTCAGGCTCCACTTTATTGATGGCATGGTAACCAATAGGGTCGCCTTCAGCGGGCTCGAAGCCTTTGCCTTTCTTTGTGATAACGTGTAGGAACTGCGGGCCAGAGCGATCTTTTAAATTGGCAATGGTAGTGAGTAGGTGGTCCATATCATGGCCATCAATCGGGCCAATATAGTTAAAACCTAGCTCTTCAAACATCATGCCTGGAGACACCATGCCTTTCATGTGCTCTTCGGCTTTTCGAGCCAATTCTAGAGCGGAAGGTAGCCCAGAGAATACTTTGCGGCCACCTTCTCGAATATTATCGTAGGTTTTACTTGCCCAGATACGTGCAAAGTAGCTGGACAAAGCACCAACAGGTTTGGAAATAGACATTTCATTGTCATTAAGAATGACCAGCATGTCTGCGTCCACATCACCTGCATGGTTAAGGGCCTCAAAGGCCATGCCTGCCGACATAGCACCATCACCAATAATGGCCACGGCTTTACGGCCTGTGTTGAGCTGGCGAGCCGCTAGGGACATACCCAGTGCGGCGCCAATGGAGGTGCTTGAATGGCCCACCCCAAAGGTGTCGTATTCGCTTTCTTCACGCTTTGGAAAACCAGATATACCTTCTTCTTGGCGAATGCTTAACAGGGCATCGCGACGGCCAGTAAGGATCTTGTGCGGATAAGCTTGGTGGCCCACATCCCACACCAAACGGTCTTCAGGCGTGTTGTATAAGTAATGTAGTGCAACAGTGAGTTCAATAACGCCAAGCCCTGCGCCAAAATGGCCGCCAGTTTGTCCTACGCTATAGAGCATAAACTCTCGTAGTTCACGGACCAGCTTAGGTAGCTGCTCTTTTTTAAAGCGTCGCAGATCGGCCGGTGAATTGACCTGATCAAGTAAAGGCGTATTAGGACGCGTAGTAGGTATCGTTTCGAACATGGGCACCAGTTTGGTCACAAAGATTAAGTCTAAAAGCCAGTAAGTATATCAGTGGTTGCGCCCAATAATATAGTTAGCAAGTTCGACTAATGGTTGAGCCGCTTCACCAAATGGCGAAATGGCGGTAACAGCTTGTTTATGAAGCGCTTTTGCAAGTTCCTGAGCGCCGTCTAAACCGAGCAGTTTTGGGTAGGTTGGTTTGTTGGCATCGGCATCGGAAAACTGAGTTTTACCTAACGTTTGGGTGTCACTGGTAATGTCGATAATGTCGTCTTGTACTTGAAAAGCCAAACCAATGGCGTTTGCATAGGTGTCCAGTGCTTGTAATTGATCTTCTTTCAATTCAGTGTCACTGCTGATCGCACCCATGCGAACGCTGGCACGAATCAAGGCGCCGGTCTTATGCTGATGCATTTGTTCTAGGGTGGCTAAGCTAACATCGACACCAACATTGGCTAAATCGATCATTTGTCCTGTCACCATACCGTGGCGACCTGACGCTAAGCAAAGCTCTTTAATAAGGCGCAGCTGTGTTGCGCTCTGCTGATGCTCTGTTTGACTAAGTAGTTCAAAGGCGAAGGTTTGCAGCGCATCCCCTGCTAGAATGGCGGTCGCTTCGTTAAATTGAATATGGCAGGTCGGCTTACCGCGGCGTAAATCATCATCATCCATGGCTGGAAGGTCATCATGGATAAGAGAGTAGGCGTGAATCGACTCAATGGCGGCAGCACAAGCATCAGTTAGTGCATTGGCTTGGCCAAATAATGAGGCACTGGCGTAAGTAAGCATAGGGCGCACTCGCTTGCCACCGTTGAATAAGCTGTAAACCATGGCTTCTTGTAAACCTTCAGCCGGTGCATACTCGCTCATTTTTAGCTGTAAATATTGATCAACACGTTGTCGAGCGTACGAGGAAAAATCGTCTAGGGTCACAGTTTGGCTTCCGCATCAAAGGGTTCTAAGTGCTCACCATCTTGCTTTTCTAGCAGAATCTGAACTTTTTGCTCGGCTTGAGTGAGCACTGTTTGGCAGTCTTGGCTGAGTTTGACGCCTTTTTCGAAAGCTTTTAGAGCTTCTTCGAGTGACAGCTGATTAGACTCTAATTGGACGACTATGGAGTCGAGCTCATTGAGGTTATCTTCAAAGTGACGAACGCTGGTTTTTCGGGACATTTTGCTCTCTCAATTTATTTGCTCATGTTTTGTATCAGAAATTACTTTCTTGTTCGAGTGTAGTAATGGGAAAGTTACAAAAAATTCGGAGTAAGTTCTTAGCCTTATGCTTAGTTTCGTATAATATTGGTTAAACTCTGTCGTATTATAGCTTTTTTGGTAGGAGACGTGTGTGGATATCGCAACGCTGGTTGGGCTAGTTGGCTCTTTTGTGATTGTCTTAATGGCCATTCTCTTAGGTGGCTCTGCAGGGATGTTCTTGGATCCTGCCTCAGTATTGATTGTATTAATTGGTTCAACCTTTGTTGTTTTGGTGCAATACCCGCTCAAACAATTTCTTGGCGCAGGTAAAATTGTCGCTAAAGCTTTTATGTTTAAAAGTGTGCCTATGGATACCTTGATCGATGAGATCTATGGTCTGGCAGACGAAGCTCGTAAAGGCGGATTACTTTCTCTAGAAGGTAAAGAGGTGAGTCACCCTTTCTTATCGAAAGGCATTCAAATGCTGGTGGATGGACAAGACGGCAACGTGGTGAAAGCACAAATGTCGAAAGACATGAAAATGGCTTTTACCCGACACGAAGACGGCGCCAAAATATTTAAGGCCCTTGGTGATACCGGCCCCGCAATGGGGATGATAGGTACACTGATCGGTCTGGTACAGATGTTGGCAAACATGGATGACCCTAAATCCATCGGTCCTGCGATGGCGGTAGCCTTGTTAACTACCTTGTATGGTGCAGTATTGGCCAACATGGTGGCCCTTCCTCTTGAAGCTAAGCTTAAAAACCGTGCCGTGGAAGAGCTTATGTGTCAGCAACTTATTCTCGATGCTTTATTAGCCATACAAGCAGGCCAAAACCCGCGTGTATTGGATGGTGTACTGAAAACCTACATCGCCGAGAAGAAGCGTATTGAACGCGAATAATATTGAACAAGTAGCCGGATAATCAAATGAGTGATGAAGAAGAATCAGATTGCCCCGAATGTATAGAGGGCTTACCCGCCTATATGGGGACATTTGCCGACTTGATGTCGTTGCTAATGTGTTTCTTTGTACTACTGTTGTCGTTTGCAGAAATGGACGTGCTGAAGTTTAAACAACTGGCCGGCTCCATGCGGGCAGCTTTTGGTGTTCAAAAACAAATCGAAGCAGAATCCATTCCCATGGGGACATCGATTATTGCCCAAGAGTTTAGCCCTGGTAAGCCAGAGCCAACGCCGATTAACGAAGTTCGTCAGAAAACCGATGATGCCCCAGAAAATACTCTAGAGGTGTTGTGTAAACCTGAGTCGGCGGAGTTGAACGAAAAAGACGGTTCTGGATCCCAGTCTCCTGATAGCTTTGTGGATAAATCTTCTGCGGATCTTGCGCGGGAGCAAAAAATCCAACAGACCGAAGAAGATGCGCGACAAATTTCTTCTGTGATGCGTGAAGAAATTTCCAAAGGTACGGTGGAAATTGAAACTCAGGAACAAACCATCACCATACGTCTAAAAGACAAAGGCTCTTTTGAATCGGGTTCAGCAGAATTAAACTATGACTTTATTCCCATTATCGACATGGTGCGGGATGTATTAATAGGCATTCAAGGCACCATTTCAGTGGAAGGTCATACCGATAATGTGCCGATCGACAGTGCGCGTTTCCGTTCTAACTGGCAGTTGTCTTCTGCTCGCGCGATTGCGGTTGCCGAAGAGCTGTTTGCGACCGGTCAGTTGGATCAAGGGCGTTTTGCGGTAACAGGTTATGCGGATACGCGACCTCTAGTACCCAATGACAGCAGCCAAAACCGAGCGACTAACCGTCGAGTGGATATTGTTATCAAGCAAAATGATCTGTCTCGCCCGATCGTGCAACCTGGGGTGAGCGGACAAAACAATGATGACTTATTAGAATTTGGTCAACAAGGATTGGAAGGGTTGAACTTTGACTTGGCACCAAATGAAATTTTCTAATCAAAGAATCATTCCAAGAATAAAAAAATAGGAGCTTTTGCTCCTATTTTTTTATCGGCTAGCGGTTTAAATGCTGAGAAAAAGTCGGTTTTTTGCTATGGTTTGCGCAGATTTTTATAGAGGATAAGACAAAATGCGAGTTGCAGTGATTGGTGCGTCTGGACGCATGGGGAAAAACCTAATTAGTGCTATTGTCGATGAGCAAGGTGTTAGCTTAGGGGCGGCCATTTTAAAACCGGGCAGTAGTTTGCTGGGTGCCGATGCAGGTGAGATTGCTGGCGTCGGTAAATTAGGTGTAAGCGCCGTGGCAAGCCTTGCTGATTGTGTAGACGATTTCGATGTGCTGATTGATTTCACCACACCCGCGCTAACGCTGCAGAATGCCGCATTTTGTGCGCAACACAATAAAGCCATTGTTGTTGGCACCACAGGCCTAAATGATGCGGAGAAAGCGGCCTTAGACACTGCCTCAACAGACTCTGCTGTGGTTTTTGCACCTAACATGAGTGTTGGTGTCAACCTAACCCTTAAGCTCTTAGCCACGGCAGCACAGATCCTTGGTGATGACTACGATGTAGAAATTGTCGAAGCTCACCACAGACATAAAGTTGATTCCCCTTCCGGTACGGCTTTGCGTATGGGCGAAGTGGTAGCAGAAGCGTTAGGCCGTGATCTAAAAGAATGTGCTGTGTACGGTCGTGAAGGTCAAACTGGCGCGCGTACTCAGAAAGAAATTGGCTTCGAAACCATTCGAGCTGGAGATGTGGTGGGTGAGCACAGTGTTTGGTTTGCCACAGAAGGTGAGCGCATAGAAATCGTTCATAAGGCCAGCAGTCGCATGACTTTTGCTAAGGGCGCGGTACGTGCTGCGAAATGGTTAGAAGGTAAGGCCGTTGGCATGTATGACATGCAAGACGTGTTAAACCTGAAGTAGACTTTGCGTCCTAATTTGGGCAAAAGCTACCCATAAAAAAAGCGACTGTATGACTTCTCATACAGTCGCTTTTTTTGGAGCATACATTAGTTATCCAAAACCTTGGCTAACTTATGGGCTTCAATTTGACCTTTTAACTCGCCTTTCTTATTGGTGATAGGCAAAGAGTAAGGTGTCACCAGGGCTACCGGTACAATGTCTTGTAAAGGGCTTGCCGAGTGGAAGGTCTTAAGTGGCGTGAATAGGCTTTCTAGGCTGACATCGTCGGCCGCTTCTGCCACGGCTTGTGCCGGAATAACGCCCTTGTAAATACCTTGTTCAACCACGAACAATTGCTTGTTGCTATCCGTAATCTGCTCTTTAATCTGGCCGACTGTGCTGCCTTCCACCACGTTTTGGCAAGGGCTCATAATCGTGTGGGCCGTCAAAGCGCGGGCTCGGTTAACCCCTTTAGCAAAGGCTTTTACGTAGTCGTCAGTCGGTTTTAAAACAATATCTACCGGCGTGCCAACTTGAATCAATTTACCGTCCTTTAAGACCGCAATACGATCACCAATACGCAAGGCTTCATCCAGATCGTGGGTGATAAAGATGATGGTCTTTTGCAAAGTTTCTTGTAGCTCGATTAGCTGCTCTTGCATCTCATTACGAATGAGTGGGTCTAGGGCCGAAAAGGCTTCGTCCATCAGGAGAATTTCCGCATCCGTACACAAGGCGCGAGCAAGGCCGACACGTTGTTGTTGTCCGCCAGACAGTTGCGATGGGTACTGGTCTTCATAGCCTGCTAAGCCAACCGTTTCGAGCCAAGAGGTAGCTTTCGGCTTCCATTCGGCTTTTTTCTCGCCTTTTATAGCCAAACCATAACCTACGTTATCCAGCACGCAGCGGTGCGGCATTAGGCCAAAGTGTTGGAATACCATGGCCATTTTGTGACGACGGAAGGTCGTCAAATCCTTAAGGGAAAGCTCCATGATGTTTTCGCCATCTACCTTGATTTCCCCAGCGGTTGGGTCAATTAGGCGGTTAAAGTGACGAATTAGCGTGGATTTACCCGAGCCTGAAAGTCCCATGATAACGAAGATTTCACCACGTTTTACTTCCAGGTTGATGTCTTGCAAACCAACCGTGTGGCCAGTTTCTGCCAGAATATCGTCTTTCGATGCGCCGGCTTTTACTTTCGGCAGTACTTTGTCTGGCTGCTCACCAAAGATCTGGTAAAGGCCATTAATTTCAATCAATGTGTCTTTTTCTGTGTTATTCATGTCCAGACCCTTCTAAATGTTTCTGTGCACGTTTTGCATAGGTCTGTGAAACGCGGTCAAAGATGATGGCTAGGGCAACAATCGCCAAACCATTCAGTAAGCCAAGGGTGAAATATTGGTTGGTAATGGATTTAAGTACCGGTTGGCCCAGTCCTTTAACACCTATCATGGAAGCAACCACTACCATGGCCAGTGCCATCATAATTGTTTGGTTAATACCGGCCATAATGGTTGGCATAGCTAGGGGAAGCTGCACACCAAAAAGACGCTGTGTCGGCGTCGCACCATAAGCTGTAGCGGCCTCTAGCGTTTCTTTGTTTACTAGGCGGATACCAAGATTTGTTAGTCGAATAACCGGTGGGATCGCATAGATGATAACTGCGATAACCCCAGGGATTTTACCGATACCCAATAGCATAACCACAGGTATAAGGTATACGAATGCTGGCATGGTCTGCATTATGTCCAGCAGAGGCGTAATCACGGCTCGAGCACGGTCGGACCTGGCCATCCAGATACCTATCGGTATACCAATTATGATCGACATGAGAGTACAGACGGTAATGATACTCAAGGTTCGCATGGTATCTTCCCACATGCCAAAATAACCAATGGCTAAGAGGGAGGCAAATACCCCGGCACAGAGCTTCCAAGAGCGTGACGCAAAGTAAACAAGACCAATAATCGCGCCAAGCACCAGCCACCATGGGGTATCGATGAGTAGGTTTTCAAACCATACTAGAAAGCTGAGCAAAGGATCGAAAAGCGATTCGATCGTATCACCGTACTCACGAGAAAAATCTCGGTAAGCACCATCAAGAGTTTGTTTAACATTTAAAAGTTCCCGACGACTCATGTCGGGAAATTCTGTTAACCATGAAGAATTTGCCATAAATAAAACCGTTATTACAAAAAGAAATAGCCACGCACTAATGCAATAGATCAGGCGTGGCAGATAGTGCGAAGATTATAGGTCGTCTAATGCAGAAAGAAGTTTCTCTTTCACATCTTTGCTAACCCAAGCCGACCAAACAGATTCGTAGTTAAACATAAAGTTTTCAGCAGCGTATTGGCCGTCTGCTTGATTGTCTTCCATCCACGCCAACAAGCTGTTCATTTCACTGTTAGTGAAAGAACGTTTTGATAAGTATTCAAATGCTTGTGGGGCACGTTTTTGGAAATCTGTCGTCGTCACTGTATCCACAGGAGAAGGTGGGTACATAGTCGGTTTTGGATCAAGACAATTTTCTTGTGTTGTACAACCCGTAAATTCTTCTAGATCAATGCCTGAACCAAAATCTACTTTAACCATTTTGTATTTACCCAAAATAGCAGTAGGTGCCCAGTAGTAGCCTAACCATGGCTCTTGGCGTTCGTAAGCACGACTGATAGAACCAGACAGACCGGCAGCAGAACCTGGATCGATCAGTTCAAAACCTGCGTCTTCTAGGTTAAGCGCTCTGAAAAGGTTGCTGGTAGAGATTTGGCAGTTCCAGCCTGCAGGACAACCGTAGAAGCCAGAAACGCTATCATCTTCTGGGTGTGGGAAATCTTTGGCATGTTTAATAACGCCTTCGATTGTTGCCACTTCAGGGAATTCTTCAACCATGTACTCTGGAACCCAGAAGCCTTCTTCACCGCCATCACTTAATGATTGGCCAGCTTTAACTAAGCGGTTTTCAGCAATACCTTTATCCAGTGCATCTTTCAGTGCATTTGACCAAAGTTCAGGGGCAATATCAGGCTCGCCCTTTTCGATCATTGAAGTACCTGTTGGCATAGTGTCGCCTGGTACGAGCTCTGTGTCGCAGTCGTAGCCATGTTCCAAGATGAATTTATCGATGTTGGCAATAAAGGACGCTGAATTCCAGTTCATATCAGCAATTTTTACTGTTCCACAATCGCTATTTGCGGCAAAAGCAGACGTCGCAGAAATCATCATTGCAAACGCAGAGAGAGTCTTCAGGTGCATGTCTCAGTTCCTTATAGATGTGGTAAAAATAGAATGGTTAGTTCTCAAACTATAATCAGTTTATACATCAAATATTTATAGTTCAAATGTTTTAATTATAAATTTTGTGTGAGTGCAAGGTCTGAGTGTGCAAATAAAGACAAAATTAGTGTTAATTACACTGACTTTTAAGGAAGCAAAAAGAAGGCTTTTGTATGACAAAAATGTGTCGATCCAAAGCTTTTTTAAGGGGCTTTAGACCGACGGCAAAGCTAGGCGCTATAAGTGTTTGGGGAGTTTATGTCGAGAAGAGGAGCGGCATCGATTGTCTCAGCGTCCATCATCATGGCGATACGCTGTAGCGACGAGAGCATTTGGGTCTGTTCCCAACCTTCCAGAGACTCAAATTCGTTAATGAATTTTTCATGTAAAAGTGGTGGTGTGGTGTGCAAAATATTGCGGCCAGCTTCCGTTAAACGGGCATTTACAATACGTTTGTCCTTTTGCACCTTTACACGCTCAACAAATTTTCTGTCTTCAAGGCGATTCAAAATAGTGGTCACTGTGGCCTGACTCAACGAAACACTGTCAGAAATTCGACGTACCGTCACATCTCCAAGCTCTTCAATTGATCGTAAAACCATGATTTGTGGAATGGTAAGACCACAAGCTTTAACGACCCGCTTAGATTGAAGGTCGGTGGCGCGAATGATGCGACGCAAATGCACGAGAACATCATGTAAGTGTTGCGGATTAGACATAATAATTAGAACCAAAAAAATTTTGTCGATTATATTCTTTTGCTTAAAAGTAGCAAACTCATTCAGTGAATTTGTTTGAGAACCTAATTATCATAGACCAATTATACTTATAGCTCAAAGTTCTGCTTTGGGGGAAATAGGCTGGTGTTGAAAAGCGTGTTATTTGCCAAGCTTCTTATGGGCAGAAACTTGGCAAATAATGTTTAGAGGTTAGCGAAAGCGTCAATGGCGTATTGGCGTGCGCTTTTGTAGTCAATGACGGGTTCAGGGTAAGTACACGCCTGCCGCTGGGCTGAACTAGGTTCATGTATCGCCTTGTTATCTAAGCCTGCAAGTTCTGGCACAAAACGGCGGATAAAGTCCCCTGATTTGTCATAGGTTTGTGACTGGCGCGTGGGGTTAAAGACACGAAAATAAGGGGCGGCATCGCAACCTGTAGAAGCACTCCACTGCCAGCCACCATTGTTGGCGGCAAACTCTCCATCAATGAGTGTCTGCATAAAGTAGGCTTCACCTTTTCGCCAATCGGCAAACATCAGCTTGCAAAAGAAGCTTGCACATATCATGCGTAAACGATTGTGCATCCAGCCGGTTTGATTTAATTGGCGCATGGCAGCGTCAATAATAGGAAACCCCGTGCGGCCTTGTTGCCAAGCGAGCAAGAGAGACTCATCTGACTGCCAAATTAACCCTTCGGTATTGGTTTTAAAGGCTTTGCCTTTAGAGAGCCTTGGGAAGTGTTTCATTAGCTGTCGATAAAAATCTCGCCACGCTAACTCTTTTAGCCAAACACTGTCCCGCCAGTCTCGCCCCTGTTGCTCGCTCACATATTGTAACGCGAATAGACATTCCCTAGGACCGAGAGCGCCAAGCGCTAAGTAGGGGGACAATAAACTGGTGCCTGGTTCGTTGGGCATATCCCTATGGGCAGAGTAATGCTCTTCTTTAAGGTAACAAAATTGCCATAAGCGCTGGCTGATACTTTGCTGATCCGCGGGCCATAAATCCTCCCGATAGCTAGTCAGCCAGTTTGGTTGGTATGCCTGATAGGGGATTGCCTCAGACTGCTCGGTAGGCGGGCTAAAAGGAATTGGATTTTGCTCGACCAACATACTTAGCCAGCGTTTAAAAAAAGGAGTAAATACTTTAAAAGGAAGCCCTTGCTGATTGAGTACTTCCCTTGGCACTATGAGATCGCAGGCTTGCTTATGGCAATCAATATTCAGCCGTTGTAGCTTTGCGATGACCGCCTCATCTCGGCGCTGTTCATTAACGGGCAGCTCTTCATTAAACCACACAGCTTGTACGCGGTGAGTTTGGCAATAATCTGCAAGTTTATCTGCAATGTCTTTAAAAGTAGGCGCTTCTATTACCTCAGCGCGAATGCCTTTTTGTGCAAGCTGCTCAGCGACACGGTTGAATAAAGCTATGCGTAAGGCCGTTTTAGCCGGGGATTCATTATGCTCTTGCCATTGCTTAGGAGAAACCGTCATAACAACGCGAATATCGCCTTGCAAGGCGGCGTAATACAAAGCGGGGTTATCTTCTAAACGAAGATCATCCCGCAACCAAACTAGGTTGTTAACGTGCATTATAGGCTCCAATCATTAGACGGTGTTACGAATGCCCAATGGGGCTGGGTAAGGCATAAAGTATTGCTGCTTTTTTATGTATTCGCTGCCGTAGCACTTTAAGTAATGATGCAAGAGTGTCATTGGGGTGGCAAGGTTTACCTCTCCACGGCGATATTGCTCAACAACGGCGATGATCTCTTTGCGTATAGATACATCTACAGAGTCTTTTAGGTAACCAATAATGTGCATTAATGCATTGCAGTGGCTGGTGCGTTTTGCGGGTTTCGACAAGGCTTTCATAAGTGCTTCGAAGTATCCGTGACGTAATTCTCTAATAGGTCTTGGATCTTGTCCTGACAGCATTTTGCCAAGGGCTTTGTACATAGGATAGGAATGGGCCATCACCAAGTATTTGTAGCGGCTATGAAAGGCGATAAGGTCTTTCATGGTGGCGTTTTCGCCGACACTGTGACGAAAGTCATGGTGAGTAAAGACTCGTAGAATAAAATTCTCCCGCAATTTAGGATCGTTTAATCGGCCGTCTTCTTCAATTGGCAATAGAGGGTAGCGTTCTTGTAGGGCTTTGGTGAACAAGCCTGCGCTACGTTGCATGTGTGGGTGGCCGTTTTCTTGATAGACCTTAATGCGCTCCATGCCACAGCTAGGAGACTTCTTCATGACAATGTAGCCATCAAGGTGAGAAAGGGTTTCTATATAAGGCTCACTGGCTCGCATAAAGACCTTGGAAACATCGGTTTGTGAATTCTTGGAGAAAACCATGCGCGGCTGTTCAGGGTTGCCTTCCAGTCTTAATGTAGGTCTTGGTGAACCAAAGCCTGCGGCCATTTCTGGGCAAAATTTTTGGTAGTCAAAATAGGCACTTAGTTGGGTGTCGCAAAAGCTGGAGCGGCTATGTCCGCCATTAAAGCGCACCGGATCACCGACTAGACAGGCGCTGATGCCAACAGGGATTTTATTAGCCATTTTGTATTGCTTAGAGTCAGACGTTTTCATAATGGATATCCTCTAATGGTTTACAATGTCGAGCGTATTTTTTGAACAATTTTATGAGCGCTTAATAGCGCACCTTCCGTGTCTCCTGAACTTAGCCAGTCTCCAGCTAAGCCAATATTTAATGCTTCATTCCACTTAAATGCTGTGTTTGATGGATTGGGTAAAAAGCGGCTAAACAACCAGCGATGAGGGGAGCCGTGACGAATAAGCTCTAGTCCTGTGTCTTCACAGAACCCTTTAATCAGCTCAGCCGCGATATGTTCTTTACTTTTTTCTAGATTTAGAGAGGCCCAATCACTGCGGCTGTGTATGACCCAGCGGTCACAACTTGTTCCCTTGTGAGCGTGTTTCTGATTGTCTTTGATCATGCACTCAATCACTGGGTGATTAGGGTAAATAATGCTGTAAAGGTCAGAGTGAGCGGTTTCAAGCCACAAGGCCCATTGGGATGTGCTGCGTTTGCTGGCTTGATTGGCAGTTACCCACAAGTCTTCTGTACCTTGGGTTGCGGCAAGTAAAGCGGCGGCCTGAGGTGCAGGAATGCATAGAATAACTTTCTTACATTGGGTAATCAGTTGAAAGTGGCTATCCCGAATTCGCCAAACCTGCTTGATAGGGTCAAGCTCTAGATGGTGGGCTCTAGTATTGGTCAGTAATCGTGATGCCTGCACCAAGTGTCGACATATGGCACTAAGGCTTGGGGAGCCAATATAAGTTTGGCTGGTGTCTTTATCTTGTTGAGGCCAGCGTAAAGCAATGTTGGCCGAGATGAACTGATCGAGCACCTTAATGGTATCTGGGTGCTTGGTATGAATATAAGGTGAGCCCATATCAACACGAACTTGATCGTTAATACGTTGGTTACCACAGCGCCCGCCGCAACCACGACTCTTTTCAATAACGCACACGGATTGTCCTGCTTCTGTTAACAGGTATGCGCTCATTGACCCAGCTAGACCGGCACCAATGACGGCAACGTCGTAGACAATATTGATTGCTTTCTCTTCTGCTGTTGCTGCGGACATTGCTTGGTACCTTTCTAAGATTAATTTATTGTACATTTTTATATTTGTATAACTATATTTGTACAATATAGTTTCTTGTACAGGATTGTCAAATAAACTATACAAAAAATATTTTGTATAAGTGTTTGCTGCTTGGTACTCTGGCTAGTAGAAATAAGTTTTATGTTTTAAATGAAAGGGTTGGATTGGAATATATGTCAAAGATTGAGCTAGATAGCTTCATAGGGAATGAACAGGACAATTCAGCGATGGCGCTATTTCCCATTCGGGATTTATCTCTTAAAACTGGGGTTAACTCTGTCACCTTAAGAGCTTGGGAAAGGCGTTATGGATTATTAAAGCCCCAAAGAACGGCTAAAGGTCACCGCCTGTACAGCGATGCTGATGTTAAACAAGTTGAGGCCATCTTATATTGGGTGCAGCAAGGGGTAGCGGTCAGTAAAGTTAGGGCCTTAATTGAAAAAGGGGCGGAAGATGAAGCTCCTAATCTGGACAGTGATTGGCAGCGGCTACAAACCGCACTAGTTAAAGCCGCCCAGGGCTTTAATGGAGATAAAATTCGTCAGTTAAGTGCCGAGGTGTTATCCCAATACCCTGCGTCAATAGCGGTACAGAACTGGATCTTACCCAGTTTAGCCTTGTTGGCCAAAGGCGCGGCTGGGAGTTTTTGTGAAGCAGTGCTGAATGAAGAGCTTACGGTACGCTTACATGCTCTGAAAAAACAGGCTAGCGCTGGGCAAAAGGCTTTGGTTTGTGTGTCTGCTGGTGGGCCTAACCTGTGGGGGCTAATGGTGAGTTTTATACTGTCAGATCAAGGCGTTAGCTGTGAATTTGTGTCAAATTTATCGACGGCAGATGATTGTGTAGTCTTGTCTAAAGGTCTCGATGCTTCGGGTTTGATGGTATTTTGTGGTAATGAGCAAGCCAGTCAGGTTGCGGCATTCGTCGCGAAAATTCAGCAGTCTAATGTACCTGTGGTTTTGGTGGGGGCTAAAGTATGGTTAGCCTACCATGAGTCTAAGATGGCTGATGCTGAGAATGTGGCAGTATTTTCTGATCCAATAGAAGGTGTGCAGAGTTTTTTAACTGATATTAGTTAAAAGCTATCGAAGGTATTTCCTTAATTGATTTTCGATTTAGATGCCTCTCATCTAATATAAATAATATATTAAATGAGGAGATCAAAATGACTAAAACTATTACATTCGCCGTTATGCACTTTACTATCGCTTTTACCGTAGCCTATCTAATTACAGGTAGCTTTATTGTTGGCGGCCTTGTGGCCATAGTGGAGCCTGCCATCAATACAGTGGCTTTTTACTTCCACGAAATTATTTGGAATAAGTTATCACAGCGAAAACTAAAAGAAGCTGTTACAGCACCTTTTGTATCCTTGAGTGAGAGCTACGCCCTAAAATCCATGTAAGATCGTTTTTGCTTTATTGATCTTCAAAAAAAATGCCCCGCATCATGGATGCGGGGCATTTTTGGTTCTAAGAGCTAGTACTTTATAGGTTTAGCAATAACACGATAGAGACTGCGATCGGTGAAATAACACAAACCGAAACTTTCCAGCAGACGTGGATGAAATTTGAAGTTTGAACTTCGTCTTTCACAAACTGATCTTTTACAAACCAACCCGCAAAGATAGCAATTAAGATACCGCCTAGTGGCAACATGATGTTGGTAGTCAAGTAATCTAGAGCATCAAAGGTGTTCTTGCCGAAGAAGGTCACGTCACTCATAAAGTTGAAAGAACCCAAACAAGCAATGCCCAACAACCATACCAAGATAGCTAAGCCGATTGATGCAGTAGAGCGTTTTAGTTTGAAACGTTCCACTAAGAAGGCAACAGAAGGTTCAAGCAAGGATATGGCTGAAGTCCATGCGGCGACACCAACAAGAACAAAGAACAAGAAACCAAAGAATTGACCAAAGGCCATTTGCCCAAAAGCAACGGGCAATGAAATAAACATCAAGCCTGGGCCTGCGCCTGGGTTCATGCCATTAGAGAAAATGATCGGGAAAATAGCTAGGCCTGCTACCAGAGCAACCAAGGTGTCTAGTGCACCGACCATTAGTACAGTGCTACCAATTGATGCTTTTTTCGGCATGTAAGAGCCGTAAGCCATGATGGTGCCCATACCTAAAGACAGAGTGAAGAAGGAGTGACCTAGGGCAACCAAGACCGCATCCCAAGATAATTCACTGACATCAAAATGGAACATAAAGTCCCAACCCTGGGAGAAGCCAGGGGTGCTAATGGCGTAGCCAAGTAGCGCGATCAACAAGAAGAATAGCGCTGGCATCATGATGCGAGTGGCTCTTTCAAGGCCTTTGTTTACACCTGCAATGACAACCGCTAATACCATTAAGGTGAACAGTGTATGCCAGCCTAGTAAGGTGGCTGGGTCCGCCAAAAGTTCGTTGAATAAAGCGCCTGCTTGTTCCGAACTAACATTAGCCAGTTCACCTGTTGCCATCGCTTTGATGTAGTGTAGTACCCAGCCTGCGACCACTGAATAAAAAGAGAAGATAAAGATACCGGCCAACATGCCCATTAGGCCAATGATGCCCCATTTCTTAGATTGACCTGACTCTTCAGCTAGATCTTCTAAGGCATTAATCGGGTTTTTGCGTGCTCGGCGGCCAATGAAAACTTCCGCCATCATAATGGGTAGACCAACAAGAGCAATACAAATTAAGTAAACCAGTACGAAAGCTCCACCACCATTTTCGCCGGTAATGTAAGGGAATTTCCAAATGTTACCTAAGCCTACGGCTGAGCCTGTCGCGGCTAAAATGAAAATCCAACGGCTCGCCCATGTGCCTTGGATTGAAGTTTTATTTTTCATGAATATCTCTATTTTTAGTGTTGTTTAAGAGCAGGAAAATGCTGTGACGCTACGGCAAATGCCTAGTGCAGATTTTAAATAAGGGCGGCATTTTCCAGATTTTGACGACTTTTTGCAACAACTAACACGGATTTAAGCCATTTCGCTCCCTGTCAAATGGCTCCAACACTTCCTCTTCAAGCCTGAGAACCTCACTGTAAGTATTATGAAAAAATATTAGAGTTCTAAGTTGTTTTGGTGGACAAAGCAATTTTAACTCGTTAGCATATTTAGAGTTCAAAATAGTTTTTTTGTTGTTTTTAGCTGTATTTGGCGGGTTTTATCTGAAAATCTACTAGATATAGATGGTTTTGTTTTTTTATATTGTTTGTTTTCAAAGGAGATTGAGTGATGGTGACGAGCGATATTCAATTGTCTTCGCCGACTTCGGAAGACGGGATGGCGGTAAATAAGTTGGTGTCTGCATGTCCCCCGCTTGATGGAAACTCCGTGTACTGCAATTTATTGCAAGCCGGTCACTTTAGTGACACCTGCGTGGCGGCAAAGCAAGGTGATGAATTGGTGGGTTTTGTTTCTGGCTACTTGTTGCCAGCCTCGCCTAGCACCTTGTTTGTTTGGCAAGTAGCGGTAGGCGAGCGCGCACGAGGCAAGGGTTTGGCAAAAACCATGCTATTGGCGCTTTTATCGCGGGCCAACTGCGCAACAGTGAGTCATATAGAGACCACTATTACAAAGTCTAATCAGGCATCTTGGGCTTTATTTCGAGCGTTAGCTAAGCAATTAAATGCTCCACTTAATGAGATGCTCATGTTTGATAAAGAGCGTCATTTCGATGGGCTTCACGACAGTGAATACCTAGTTCGAATAGGGCCAATAGCCGCCTAAATTTTCAGGCCATATAGGCCATATAGGCCATGTCTAGAATTGAATCATGATAAAGGAATCCGTAAATGAAAATATTTGAAGAGTTAGAATCAGAAGTTCAATCCTATGCTCGCTCATTTCCTCGCGTCTTTCATCGCGCGCAAGGAGCATTACTTTTTGATGAGCAAGGTAATAAATACATCGACTTTCTGGCTGGGGCCGGCACATTGAACTATGGCCATAACAACCCGGTTTTTAAAGAGAAGCTTTTGGCTTACATCATGGATGATGGCATTACCCACGGCTTGGATTTACATACCAAGGCTAAGGGTGAGTTTATGGAGAGTTTTAACGAACATATTTTAAAGCCGCGTAATCTACAGTATATGATGCAGTTTACTGGTCCTACTGGTACCAATGCTGTGGAAGCCGCGCTTAAATTGGCTCGTAACGTCACAGGTCGTGAAAACATTGTGAGTTTCACAAATGGCTTTCATGGTTGTAGTTTGGGGGCTTTATCCGTCACAGGTAATTCTCATCACCGTGGTGCAGCCGGCACAAGCTTAGGGGCTTCTGTCTCAACTGTACCTTTTGATGGCTATTTAGGCGATGGTATCGAAACCACGGAATATCTGGATAAAGTACTGAGCGATTCCAGCAGTGGTGTCGACCTTCCAGCCGCTGTTATCGTCGAAACCGTGCAAGGTGAAGGTGGTATTAACTCGGCTAGTTATAGCTGGTTGCAGAACCTAGAAACCATTTGTAAAAAGCACGGCGTGCTGCTTATTGTGGATGATATTCAAGCGGGTTGTGGTCGTACTGGTAGCTTTTTCAGCTTTGAAGGTGCAGGCATCACTCCAGATATCGTTACCATGTCGAAATCTCTTAGTGGTTATGGATTACCCTTTGCTGTTGTGCTGATGAAACCAGAGTTAGATGAATGGAAGCCAGGTGAGCACAACGGTACTTTCCGCGGCAATAATCTAGCCTTTGTTACAGCGAAAGCTGCCATTGATCACTACTGGGCAGATGACCAATTTGTAAAAGATATTAAGCGCAAAGGCGACTACATTCACCAGCGCACTCAAAGCATAGTAAACGAGTTTGGTGAGGGTAACTTTACCTTACAAGGGCGTGGCATGATGCGTGGCATTAACTGTGTGAGCGGCGAACTAGCCAGCAAGATTACGCAAAAATGTTTCCAAAACGGTTTGATGATCGAAACCTCTGGGGCGGATGATCAAGTTGTGAAGTTCTTATGTCCTCTAATTATTCCAGACGATGAGTTGGCGGCAGGCATAGATATCCTTGAAAAAGCCATTCGAGAAGTGTGTGCCAAAGAAGACGATATGCCAGAAGCGAAAAGCTATTTCGATGAAGGCTATGACATCGCGGTGTAACCACTCAAATAGGTTTTAGTGTTTAATTTTTAAGGAATAGGGAAAACAATGTTTGCACGTGATCTGAATGAATGTGAAAAAACTGAGCGCCGTGTTGTCTCACCTGATGGTAACTGGGAAAGCACACGACTCATTTTAAAAGAAGATAATATGGGCTTTTCTTTCCATATCACCACCATCTATGCAGGCAAAGATTTTGATATGCATTATCAAAATCATCTTGAGTCTGTGTATTGTATGTCGGGTGAGGGAGAAGTGGAAAGTCGTGAAACCGGTGAAAAGCATCAGATTAAACCTGGGGTTGTGTATGTGCTAGATAAGCATGATGCACACACTTTACGAGCTTTCAAAGAGCTCAAATTGGCCTGTGTGTTTAACCCTCCCATCACAGGTAAAGAAGTCCATAATGCTGATGGTGCCTACGAAATCATAGACTAGCCCTTGGCAAATTAAACGTCGTAAACAGCCCATTATGGGCTGTTTTTGATGGTATTCGCTAGAGGATTATTTGGTTGAAATGGCGCTTCGAAGTGTAACCTTTCATATTCACTGGAATTGTGCATTTGACGCTTAATTTTTAAGCGACCTTATGACACTATAGCCCCAGCGATTATCGATGGCCGAAGTACGCTCTTTGGCCCCTTATTTACAGGTTGAAAATGGGACAACATACAGTTGAGAAAATCGGCGGTACGTCCATGAGTGACTACCAGTCGGTACGAGATAATATAATTTTTAAGCCCGTTCGCGCAGATACTATTTACCAACGTGTATTTGTTGTATCCGCTTACGGTGGCATGACAGATAAACTGCTTGAACATAAGAAAACCGGCGATGCTGGGGTTTATGCTTTGTTCGCTCAAGAGCGTCAGCAAAACCATTGGGCTGCGGCACTGCAGGAAGTTCGTGAATCCATGCTGGCGATAAACGAATCTTTGTTTGGTCCAGGGGAATTGTTAGAGCAAGCGAACCGCTTTTTAAACAGCCGCTTGCAAGATGCTCAGGAATGCTTGGAAGACTTACATCGTCTTTGTCAGCATGGGCACTTCTCTATCAACGAGCACCTGTCTACAGTGCGTGAAATGCTTGCCAGTATTGGTGAAGCCCACAGTGCTTGGAACACAGCGACCTTGTTAAAGCGCGATGGCGTTAATGCCGTGTTTGTGGATTTGACTGGTTGGAATAGCTCAATCCATATGTCTCTGGACGAGCGCATTGTCGATGCCTTCAAAAATGTCGACATGAGTACTGAGTTACCGGTTGCTACAGGTTATGCCCACAGTGAAACTGGCCTAATGTCGACGTTTGACCGTGGCTACAGCGAAATGACCTTTAGTCGTATCGCGGTCTTGACCCAAGCTTATGAAGCTGTGATTCACAAAGAATTCCACTTAAGCAGTGCTGACCCGCGCCTAGTGGGTGAAGACAAAGCTGTGCCAATTGGTCGTACCAACTACGATGTAGCCGATCAATTAGCAAACTTGGGAATGGAAGCTATCCACCCGAAAGCGGCGAAAGGTCTGCGCCAAAGTGGTATTGCCTTGCGCGTCAAGAACACCTTTGAACCAGAACATACCGGTACTTTGATCACAGGTGATTACGTTAGTGATGCCCCTTGTGTGGAAATCATTGCGGGCTGTCGCGGTGTCTTTGCGGTAGAAGTATTTGATCAAGACATGGCCGGTGACATCGATAAATTTGATGGCGCTATTCTTAAAGTTTTGAATCGCTTTAATGCCCACATCATCGCCAAAGATATTAACGCCAATACCATTACTCACTACTTGGCGATTAATCTGAAAACCTTGAAACGCGTTATGAAGCGTTTGCATGAATGTTTCAACGATGCAGAGATTAATCAGCGCAAAGTGGCCATTGTATCGGCCATTGGCAGTGATATGAAAACCACAGGTATGTTAGCGAAAGCGGTAAAAGCGATTGCAGAGCAAGAAGTGAACGTTTTGGCAATGCACCAATCTATGCGTCAGGTGGATATGCAGTTTGTCATTGACGAAGAAGATTACGAAAAAGCTATTTGCAGCCTGCACAAAGAGCTTGTTGAAGTTCATAACCATGGTAGAGCCATCTGCCTAGCGTCATAATGCTTTAAAAGAAGTGTAAAAAGCCCTAAGTCATGACCTTTTTATAGGTGATTGGCTTAGGGTTTTTTTTTGGCTAAAAGGTGTGTTCAAACAATGTCCAATTGTGGGCGAGCATTAAACTCGGCTTCTGGGATAGGACGACTGACCACATAACCTTGACCAAAGTCACAATGGAAATCCGACAGCATTTGCCACTGTTCCATGGTTTCTATACCTTCGGCGATAACTTTAATACCAAGCTTGTGACTCATGGCAATAATGGCCTCGACAATTTTTCTATCGTCCAAGTCGGTTTCTAAATCCATTACAAAACTGCGGTCGATTTTGAGCTGATTAACCGGAAGGTTTTTAAGTTGACCTAGTGAAGAGTAGCCAATACCAAAGTCATCAATGGCGATGTAAATGCCCATAGCCTTAAAGGCATTGAGCAGGGAAATAGCTAATTTGGTATCGCTTAATAGTGCGGTTTCTGTGACTTCAAAGCCTAGGTTGCTGCTATTTACTTGGTATTTCCCGAGCAAGAAAGTAACCTGATCTAATAAATTGGGATCGGCCAATTGGAGAGGGGATAAGTTCACATGCAGCAGAATGTCTGGATGGCCTTCTTGGTGTCGGCGGGCCAAATATTTGATCGCACTTTCAATAACCCAGTAGCCTATGTCGACAATTTGGCCCGTGTCTTCTGCTAAGGTGATGAATTTATCTGGGAAAACTAAACCTTTCTCAGGGTGGTTCCAACGAATGAGGGCCTCAGCGCCAATGATCTTTTTGCTGGATAAATCAAAAATTGGTTGGAAATACAGTTCAAACTCCTGATGCTGCAAAGCATGGGAGATATCCGATTCCACCTGAGCCAAGTTAATGGCCTGTTCCTTCATTTTCTCATCGTAAAATGAACACTGGTTTTTACCCTTAAGCTTGGATTCGTACAGGGCCATATCGGCATTCTGCATAATAGTCACAAGATCGTTCCCGTGTTCTGGGATCATGGCGATGCCCAAAGAGGTGGTTAGGTAAAAGTCACGAATATCAATTTTTAGGGGTGATCGAATGGCGTCCAGTACTTGTCTGGCTACCTCCTCGGCTTCATGAGGGTTGAGCACATTGCTCAGGTAGATACCAAACTCGTCTCCGCCCAAGCGAACCACAGTATCTTCTTCCTTAACGATGCGTACTAGGCGTTGAGCCACAATCTCCAATACTTGGTCACCCACATCATGACCTATGGTGTCATTGATGCGCTTAAAATCATCCAGATCAAAATAAATAAAGGCAGAGGTATTCTGCTTTGCCTGATTATTCAGTAACAATTTAGGTAAGGTGTCCGTGAGGTGTCGTCTATTGTACAGACCCGTTAATGGATCCTTGTACGCCAAATCCTGTAATGCTTGGGTTTTTTCATTGACCAGCTTACGCAATTTGAGAGGCTGTGACGTCACAAAGTAAACGGAGAAGGCCGCTAGTGAGGCAATCAATAAGGTCAGAGAATAGCCAAAACGTAGTCGGTCCATTAATAGTGCACTCATGTCGCGACTTATGCTTAATGACCAGTTGCCAGCGGGCAGAATAAGATCAGTGGAAGCGTAAGTTTCAGAAAGAGGCAACTCGGAGCTAAAGAATATTGTGCTGTTGTTACCGTCTACATGACCACGAGCAAGTTGATAGCTGTAACCCTGGTTTTCCAGTTCTTGCAAATTGGTTGAACGAAATAAGCTGTCCGACATGATCACGGCAGAGGAAAAGCCCCAGAACCTTTCTTCGTTACTGTTATTCGCTAAATAAATAGGTGATCGACTGATGATGGCTTCCCCTCCCTGTACTAGTTGGATAGGGCCAATAATCAGCATTTCTTTGTTCTGGATCGCTTTTAGGGTTTCTTCTTTCAGGGTAGGGTGCTTGATGATGTCTAAGCCAAGGGCTGTTTCATTGCCTGCAAGGGGATAAATTTCACGAATGATACCATCGGGAGCCAATTGTAAGCTGTGTATTCCGCCAATGGTGGCGCGAATATCCTTAGCATAGGACTGAAAGTTTCGTGAGTCGCCATTACTTTTTTCAATATCATGGGCGAGCATTTGCGCTGAGGTAAAGGCTAATGCAAGGCGGCGCTCAACAATGGACGCCTGTGCTCTGGCGATGCCCCCCAATAAAAACTTTTGTTCGGCCTGCGTTGCGTTATTGGACATATGTGCCCAATACACGCCAATGACCGATAAAAACATAAAGGTAATGACAGATAGGGCAATGGCCGGTAATTGTTTTATAGGCTGGCGCAAAGAGTGAGTACCTTAGCGTTTAAATAGAATGAAGTTGCTTAACATTCTCAGCCTTTTTTTAGTATTAGTAAACTACCAAAGCTTTTTTACATGACTTTATTAGTCTTATATCAATAAAAAAAGACTCAAATAACAATGAGTTATCTGAGTCTCTTGTATTTTTTCGATTTGTAACCAGCTTGGTGCTGTTATGCGATAGACATAACCACGCCAGCAATGGCAATGATACTGCCGACTAGACGAGAAATCATTGGTGTTTGTAGACGAGCAAACACTTGTCCAAAGCCAAGACCAACAAGGTGTAGCGCAATCGTAGCAAGTGCGAAGCCTGCGGCATACTCCATGCCGTTAGCGTTTAAAGGCATTTCTAGGCCGTGAGCGGCACCATGGAACAGGGCAAAGACACCCGCAATGGCTGCGCAGATAATCGCAGGGAAGCGTGCAGCACCTACCAACAAAGCCCCCATCACAATCACGGACAACAAGATACCTTGCTCAATGAAAGGCACGGCCATGCCAGCAACTGCTAGGCCACCACCAAGCAACATGGTGGCAACGAAAGCCATAGGCACAGCTAATACAGCGCGACCACCAAGGCTTGCAGCCCAAAGGCCGACAGCAAACATGGCCAATAGGTGATCAAAGCCACCCATTGGGTGCAAGAAACCTGTCATGAAGCTGGACGTGTGATCATGGCCGGCGTGAGCAAATACAAGAGCGGGTAGGGCGGTAATTAAAGCCACAAGGCTTAGTTTTAGCGTATGTAGACGCATGTGTAATCTCCTAAAAATAAATAAAAAAACGTACTTATTTAAACCACCGCTCTTGCGGCTGGAATAGCTTTGGATTCTAACATACCTTCACGGATGATAAATTGAATGATTTGGTCCAAGCCTTCAGCTTTTTTCAGGTTGGAAAAAACAAAAGGGCGATCGCCGCGCATCATTTTTGCATCGCGGTCCATAACCTCTAAGGATGCTCCGACCAAAGGGGCTAGATCTGTTTTGTTGATAATCAATAGATCGGACTTAGTAATACCCGGCCCACCTTTGCGTGGAATCTTGTCCCCCGCTGACACATCGATCACGTAAATGGTGAGATCGGACAGTTCTGGACTAAAGGTCGCGCTGAGGTTATCACCACCACTTTCCACAAACACTACGTCAAGTTCCCCATGACGAGCCAGCAATTGATCGATAGCAGCTAGGTTCATGGAGGCGTCTTCACGAATTGCCGTATGGGGGCAGCCACCTGTCTCGACACCCAGAATGCGGTCTGCATCTAGGGCTTGGTGGGCGGTTAAGAATTTGGCGTCTTCTTGGGTGTAAATATCATTGGTAACCACGGCGATATTATAATAATCGCGTAACGCTGAGCATAAAGAGCGCAACAGGGCGGTTTTTCCTGACCCAACTGGGCCGCCAACGCCAACGCGTAAAGTTTGTTTTGGTTTACTCATAGTGTGTTCCTTATACAAAATTGGGTGTTCGTCGAGACGCATTAAGAGCGAAACAGTCGCGAATATTGTGTTTCATGTAATGAGCTGGCTATCGCAATGCTGGGTAAACCCGCACCGACTCTGTCTTCTGTGATACTTTGCGACAGACTGATCGCCTCATTAATATCAAGTTGTAACGTGCCTAATAACTGTTGGGCTTGGGTTTGACCTAATGGCACCAGTTTGGTGGCGGCAGCTACCTGATTTTCTAACCAAGACCAAGTAAAACCTAGTGCCGCCAATTCAAATGGAATTTGCCAATGGTGGCAAACCAGTGCGAACAGGCAAACAAAGCTGACATCTTGGCTACGGGTGAAGGGTGAAGGTATGTCCAAACTCTGCATGAGTCGAGATAGGGCTTCCCCCATAGCGGTGTCGTTCAAGCGCAGTTCTTTCGTTTCCCGACAGGCTAACACCAGCTGGTTAAGTTCCCCTAGGCGCTCACTTGACTGGCCTTGGCAAGCTTCTAGGCATAACCTCAAAGTGGGCAAATCCACTCGCGCAAGGGATTGATGCAATTGAACGCTAACCCAATCTTCTACCTCTTGCTGATTTTTTACCCAGCCTCGATCAATGGCATATTCCATCCCTTGGGAAAAGGCATAGCCCCCCACGGGCAAGCTCACACTACTAAGCTGTAACAGTCGTAACAGGTTGCTATCCGTGGCTGTGATGACCATGGCTATAGGCTCCTGACTCGGGAATAAAAACAGCTTCTTCGTGGCTAATGACCAAACCTAACAAATGCAGCATTTCTTCCAGCACATGGTCGGGTTTGATGCGCAGCCAACGCTCACCAATTTGAATCTTGGTATGGCGGTTGCCTAAGTGATAGCAGGCTTTGGAAAAGTTTTCCCAATCATCGCAGCTGGCGTGAGCGACACTTTCCACCGCCCCTTCTACTTGGACAATTTTGCCGCATTCAGATTTTAGGTATTCGCCCACCAATAGAGGTTTGCCTCGTTCTAGAAACACTCGCACTTCTTCGTTATTGGTGCCCACCAACTTTAAGCGACCACGCTCTCTTTGTTCATGGCTAAGCACTACCTTGGTGTAAACAGGCTCGTGGCAATGACAGCCCAAGCGCTGGTAAATGTCTAACATAATGTGTCGTCCTAAAATAAAGTGTAAAGCTGAGCCAGAGGTAAGGTCTTGGCGGGTTCACAGGTGAGCAGCTCACCATCGGCACGCACCTCGTAGGTTTGCGGGTCGACACTAATGTTTGGTAGCCAGTTGTTGTGCACCATATCCAATTTAGAAATGTTACGGGTGTTTTTACAGGCCACTAACGTGCGCTCTAAGCCAAGCTTCTCTTTCAAACCATTGTGTAATGCTGCTTCACAGACAAAGGTCAATGAAGTAGCTGCGGCCGCTTTACCAAAAGCCCCAAACATAGGGCGATAATGCACAGGTTGCGGTGTTGGAATAGAGGCGTTTGGGTCACCCATAGGAGCGCTGGCAATCATACCGCCTTTAATGATCATGGAAGGTTTTACCGCGAAAAAAGCGGGTTTCCATAATACTAGATCTGCCAATTTACCCGGTTCAATGGAGCCAATTTCATGGCTCACACCGTGGGCAATGGCTGGGTTAATGGTGTATTTGGCAATGTATCGACGAGCACGGAAGTTATCTGCTCCCAGTTCTTGATCTTCTGCGAGCAGGCCAAATTGCTGCTTCATCTTGTGGGCGGTTTGCCAAGTTCGGGTCACCACTTCTCCCACACGGCCCATAGCTTGAGAGTCGGAAGAAATCATACTGAAAGCACCACGGTCATGGAGAATGTCTTCCGCGGCAATGGTTTCTTTACGGATACGAGAATCTGCAAAGGCCACATCCTCAGGGATATTGCTGTCCAAATGGTGACAGACCATCAACATGTCTAGATGCTCATCCACCGTATTGTGGGTGTAAGGGCGAGTCGGGTTGGTGGAAGATGGCAAGACATTGGGATTAGAACAAGCCTGAATAATGTCTGGCGCATGGCCACCGCCAGCTCCTTCTGTGTGGTAGGTGTGTATTACCCTGTCTTTGAAGGCATCCAGTGTACTGTCCACAAACCCAGATTCATTGAGTGTGTCGGTGTGAATGGCCACTTGTACATCGTATTTTTCTGCCACGCTTAGGCAGCAATCAATTGAGGCGGGCGTGGTGCCCCAATCTTCGTGAAGCTTCAAACCAAACGCACCGGCTTCAAGCTGTTCTTCTAAGGCTTCGGGTAAGCTGGCATTGCCTTTCCCGAGAAAGCCTAGGTTCATGGGCATGCTATCGGTCGCTTGCATCATTTTGCCCAGATACCAGGGACCCGAAGTACAGGTGGTGGCATTAGTACCTGTGGCTGGGCCAGTACCGCCGCCTATCATTGTGGTGACCCCAGAGGTGAGGGCTTCTTCGATCTGTTGTGGGCAAATAAAGTGAATGTGAGCGTCGATACCGCCCGCTGTTAGAATCGATCCCTCACCAGCAATCACTTCTGTACCTGGGCCAATAATAATATCCACATTGTCTTGAACGTCTGGGTTACCGGCTTTACCGACTTTAAAAATGCGGCCATCTTTTACGCCCACATCGCCTTTCACTATGCCCCAATGATCCAGTACCAGGGCATTGGTGATGACCAGATCTACGGCAATATCATTGGTGACTTGGCTTTGTCCCATGCCGTCACGAATCACTTTACCGCCGCCAAACTTTACTTCGTCCCCATAGGTGGTGAAGTCTTTTTCTACCTGAATCCACAGGTCGGTATCTCCAAGACGGACTCGGTCACCTGTGGTGGGGCCAAACATTTGCGCATAACTTTGACGATCCATCTGGGCGCTGTTGGGTTTGTTGGATTCGCTCATTGATCGTCTCCTGTATTAGCGTCGAGTTTGCCCATGATTTCACCACGGAAACCATAGATGGTTTTACTGCCTGCGTATTCGACCAGTTCTACTTCGCGACCTTGGCCGGGTTCAAAACGTACTGCTGTGCCTGAGGCAATGTTTAATCGAAAACCTTTGCTCAGTTCACGGTCAAAAGACAAGGCTGGATTGACTTCATAAAAGTGGTAATGGGAGCCAATTTGTACTGGCCGGTCACCGGTGTTTTCGACTCTGATACGTCGTGTTTCGCGGCCAACATTTAATTCAATAACGCCCTCAGCAACCTGAATTTCACCTGGGGTCATGACTGTCTCCTTGGGCTTAGTTAATAGGGTGGTGGACGGTGACAAGCTTGGTGCCGTCCGGGAAGGTGGCTTCCACTTGAACTTCATGAATAAGATCAGCGACGCCCTCCATGACTTGCTCAGCGCTGAGCAGGGTTTTGCCATAACTCATTAATTCGGCGACGGTTTTACCATCTCGTGCACCTTCGATAATTTCCATGGTGATGTACGCCATGGCTTCTGGGTAGTTCAGTTTCAAGCCGCGATTAAGGCGACGTTCGGCAAGTAGGGCAGCCGTGAAGACCAGTAGTTTATCTTTTTCTCTTGGCAGCAATTCCATAGTATGTACCCTTTTACTTCTCTTAATTTTGGCAATAATTCTGGGGACCTAGGCTGTTATCTAGGTGGCCCAAATTCTCGGTTCGCAAGCTTGTTTATCAATAAGTTTTGGGCGTATTAAGCGCCAACACTGGCTGAACAATTGCTTCATTTGTTCTGAATCACTGTGCAAGCTACGTACCAGTAAATACTCTTCCACCAAGGTCACACCGCATAGAGCGTTATGGACTTGGCAAAGTTCACGTAAGGCGTCGATTAATGGCTCCAAAGCGGCTGGCTCTGCAAAAGGCCCTGCCACCATCAAACCATTGATAGGTAAGCCATTCATGCCCGCTTTACTGTTTAACACCGAGGGCGTAGATTGATCGACGATGAGTCGCTCTCGTACTTTTAATTGACCTTGCTGGCGGATCTCAAAACCTTGCTCAGCTTGGCCTTGGGCAAAATCTAATTGGTTAGCAGGTAGCCCAAAACAGGTGATTTCCCAACCAATAAATTTGGCGCCTGCTGCAAGATTAATACGGTTTTCTAAGCGGGTGTGAGCATTAGGGTACAAGATGGTTTCTTGTGGCAGCCATTCCATAATGGCGTTTTGCTCGACATTTAAACAGGTGATCTGGTGTTGAAGGGTTTTATCTTCTCGGGCTCGGTAAACACGACCCGCGCCTGGGGTGGTGATAAGCGCATGGGTATTGGCGTCAAGGTTCGCCGTAATGGTGAGCTCATCTCCAGACACTAAGCCGCCCGGTGGGTGTAATAAATAAATATGGGCGGTGTCTTTGCCTTCAGGGTAAAAGGCTTTTTGCACGTATAAAGGGCCCTTGTGGTCACAGGTTTTCAGAACACTACCACGAGGTGTTTTGCTGATGCCTAGGGTTAAAAAGGCTTGCCACTGAGAAGGCGAAAGCACGGTTAAAGTACTTTTTGTCGGCTTATCAGTGGCACTTGTGGGCGTCTCTATGGGGCACAGGGCGAGGTTACTTTGGTCTGTCATAGGGGAGCTTTGTTTGCCTCGCAGTGGTTTAATTTGCCATGAATCTCATTAAATTAAACCGCCAAGTATTGTTTAATCAAGTCATCATCGAGCTTTTCCATTTTATCTGAGGCCACAATGCGGCCTTTTTCCATTAAACGGAACTCTTTACCGACACGACGAGCAAAGCCAAGTTTTTGCTCCACTAGGATCACAGTTAGTCCTTCTTCGGCGTTTAATTTCAGAATAACATCGCCAATTTGTTTGACGATATTCGGCTGAATACCTTCATTTGGCTCATCCAAAATCAACACTTTCGGTTCAAGCACTAGCGCTCGGCCAATGGCCAATTGCTGTTGCTGACCACCGGATAAATCACCACCACGACGATGTAGCATATCTTTTAACACTGGGAACAGCTCAAAGATTTTTTCAGGAATCTCTTTGGGTGAATCCTTGGTGCGTTTGCCGCGTACGGGCAAGCCAATACGCAGGTTTTCTTCCACCGTGAGCATAGGGAAAATGTCTCGCCCTTGAGGCACATAACCAATACCAGAGTAGGCGCGTTTTTCCGCACTTTGCTTGTTAAGGGTTTGGCCTTCCATAGTGATTTCACCACTTTTTATCGGCAGCAAGCCCATAATGGCTTTTAGTAGGGTGGTTTTGCCCACCCCGTTACGGCCCATAATGCAAGTAATGGAGCCGGGCTCGATGTCTAAGTCTAAGCCCCATAAAATTTGCGTGCCACCGTACAGTTGGTCGACATTATTGATAGAAATCATGCTTTCGCTCCTTCACTTGCCGCTTCTTCGCCTAGGTAGACTTCAATGACGTCTTTGTTGCTTTGGATTTGATCCATGGTGCCTTCTGCTAGAACGGAACCTTGGTGCAAAACTGTGACAGTACGGGCGATGCTGCGGACAAATTCCATATCGTGCTCCACCACAATCACAGTGCGTTCCCCTGCTAAAGAGGTAAGTAGCTCTGCGGTGCGTTCGGTTTCTTGGGCTGTCATACCTGCCACAGGCTCATCAATCAGTAACAGACGAGGGTCAGCGGCCAGTAGCATGCCAATTTCTAACCACTGTTTTTGACCGTGGGATAACGCCCCTGCCAACATGAAGCGATGGTCTGCCAAACCAATGATTTTCAGTACTTCATCAATGCGATCAATCTGTGTGGGGGTTAAGCGAGAAAACAGAGTGGGTAATACCCCTTTATCGGTTTTCAGTGACAACTCTAAATTATCAAACACGGTTTGTTCTTCAAAAACCGTCGGTTTTTGAAACTTACGGCCAATGCCCAGCTGGGCAATTTCCGCTTCGTCCTTGTTGAGCAAATTATGGTTTTGCCCGAAGAAAACTGTGCCCGAATCACACTGGGTTTTACCGGTAATTACGTCCATTAGGGTGGTTTTACCCGCGCCGTTGGCACCGATAAGACAGCGTAGCTCACCGTCATTAACGTATAGGTTTAAGTTGTTTAGGGCTTTGAAACCATCAAAACTTAAGTTCAAGTCTTCAACGTAGAGGATCATCTGGTTGTCCACGTTGACCGCGCTCTGTGTTGGCGCTAAGAAAGGCCAAACTTGGTCACGACGGAAAGTGGAACGAAAATTTTCAACGGTATTGTTGAGAGTGCTCATGCTTGCGACTCCTTACTGCCTTGTGGACGGCGTTTAGCCATCATTTTTTCATATAAGCCCATGAGTCCTTTGGGTAAGTACAGGGTCACTAGTACAAACATAGCCCCTAATGCGAATAACCAAGCGTCCGGTAAGATCGCAGTGAAACGGGTTTTGGCATAGTTCACTAAGATGGCGCCAATCACAGCTCCGATCAAGGTGCCACGTCCCCCAACAGCCACCCAAATGACCATCTCTATGGAGTTAATCGGGGAGAATTCGCCTGGGTTAATGATGCCAACTTGAGGCACATACAGAGCCCCAGCAATGCCTGCGATGACCGCCGAGTAAACAAACAGCCAGACCTTGTAGCGGTCGGTGCGGTAGCCGATAAAGCGTGAGCGCGCTTCGGCATCACGGATCGCTAACACCACTTTGCCAAAGCGCGATGCCAAGATACGTTGGCTGATGACAAAGATAATCGCCAGTAAGAAAGCTGTGATCATAAACAAGCTGACACGGGTGTTGTCTGCTTGCAGGTCAAAGCCCAAAATCTCTTTAAAGTCGGTTAAGCCATTGTTACCACCAAAGCCCATTTCATTACGGAAGAAAGCCAGTAGTAGGGCATAAGTCAGGGCTTGGGTCATGATGGACAAATACACCCCAGTGACTCGGGAGCGGAACGCCAACCAACCGAACACAAAGGCCAGCAAACCTGGAACGGCAACCGCCATGATCATGGCAAACCAAAATTGATCCATGCCTAGCCAGAACCAAGGCAACTCTTGCCAATCTAAGAACACCATAAAATCTGGTAGTAACGGGTTGCCGTATACACCACGGTCACCGATTTGACGCATTAGGTACATGCCCATGGCATAGCCGCCGAGGGCGAAAAACGCACCATGACCTAGGCTAAGAATGCCGCAATAACCCCAAATAATATCCACCGCTAAGGCCAACATGGCATAACACAGATACTTACCCAAAAGAGTAATGGTATAGGTGCTCACATAAAGTGCTGAGTCAGCGGGTAAAAACAGGTTGGCAGCACTGGCCAATAAGCTGACCGCCAATAAAATAACCACGAATGGCAGGGTATGTTTGCCCGTCGAGCGGCCTTCTGAAAACCATTGAGTGAGACGTGTCATTCTGCCGCCCTCCCTTTTTGTGGAAAGAGTCCTTTAGGACGTTTTTGGATAAAGAGAATAATGAACACCAAGACAATAATGGCGGCCAACACGGCGCCAGTGGTCGGCTCCAAAAATTTCGTCGCAATACCCAGTGAGAATGCGGCTACTAATGTTCCTAATAAGTTACCTACACCACCAAACACCACCACCATGAAAGAATCTATGATGTAGGCTTGGCCTAGGTTGGGTCCCACATTAGTTAGTTGACTAAGGGCCACACCAGCGATACCGGCAATGCCTGATCCTAGACCGAAAGTCATGGCGTCTACCCAATGGGTTTTGACCCCCATGGCTTTGGCCATATTACGGTTTTGCGAGACGGCACGAACGTTAAGGCCCAGTGAGGTTTTCTTAAGGATGATCACCAAGGCGATAAAGACCAATAGCGCGAAGGCTAAAATGTACAAACGGTTTAGGGTAAGTGACAACACAGGGTTGATTTCCCATGAACCACTCATCCAGCTAGGGGTAGACACCTGACGGTTAAGGGGTGAGAAAATGGTGCGCACGAGTTGTTGCAGAATTAAACTGATACCAAAGGTGGCCAGCAGGGTTTCTAGAGGACGACCGTGCAGATGGCGAATCACCAAGCGCTCGATCAACACCCCCATTAAACCAGACACGAGAAAAGCTGCTGGAATGGCGACCCAAATGGAAAGGTCGATGTAATTGGGCATGATTAGCTGAACCACATAAGTGGTGTAGGCCCCAAGCATGATCATTTCACCATGGGCCATGTTGATCACGCCCATAACACCAAAGGTAATCGCCAAGCCAATGGACGCTAACAGCAGTACAGAACCAAGGCTCAAGCCGAAAAATAATTGGTCAATAAAGGCAAAGCGTTCTGCCCGTTGGGCAATTTTTTCAAGTGCTAAGGTCGCACTTTCTACCACATCTGGGTTGTCGTCTTTGACCAGTTTGGTCAAAGCATTACGCACATCCCCTTCTAGGCTGGTGGACAATCGCTCAATAGCGGTTAAGCGCTGAGACACACTCATTTGAGTTGAGCTGGCGGTGTGCATGGCTAAAGCGAGTGCCATGGCATCTTTTACCTTAGCGTTTTGCTCTTTTGGATAAAGGTTTTCTAAAACGGCAACTGTCTTGTCGTCGAGTTTAGACAGCAGCTCTCTCACTGCGGATTCACGCACTAAAGGCGAGGCCGCCGTGAGTTGGATTTGGGCGATGGCATTACGCAAGTAACCACGTAAGGTGTTGTTTACACGTATTTTTTTGACATCCCGCTTGCCAAGATCTGCCACAAGGGTTTGGTTGAAAACATCTCGATACAAGGTAGTGCCCTGATCATCGAACTGCTCCACTAGGCTGTTGTCTTTTCTGATGTAGTAAAGATCACCACCCAGTAAGGTATGGAAAAGCGGCAGGATGGCTTCTCCTTCATTGTTTGCTAGCTGTTCTAAAATGGGGGCCATATCTTTCAGTTTGGCGCCTGCAAGCTCTGTCAGTAAGGTATCTGTCGGGGCTGCATCAGCGCTATGGGCTGAAAAAGATAAGAGTCCAAAAAGACAGCAACAAAGTGCAATTAAATGTCTCAAGGTCATACTCCATGTCGCGAATGAGAGGTTACGCAATTCTTTAAAAGGCGATTTTTAGTCATTACTTGCTATCCATAAATTGCCAAACTTGATGAGCAAGAGGTCACAAAAAGGGTTCTGAAAAGAAGTTATCGTGAATAATCTGGGTTGAGTTTCGTTTTAAAAAACTCCCCCTGCTAGGTGTCAGCAGGGGGTAAATATCAACACTGGGAAAATGCTAAGTTAACAAGCGAAAGCTTGCTAAAAACTTAGTAGTTCTGGCCTGAACACGCTTTCGTTTTGGTATTGTAGTTACCGCACTTAATTGGCGCTGTCCAATCAGAGATAAGGTCTTTCGAGCCTGGCAAGAAGTCAGACCAAGCATCACCTGGTACAACACCATCGGTTTCCCAAACGACTTCAAATTGACCGTCGTCTTGGATTTCACCAATCAGAACTGGCTTGCTCAAGTGGTGGTTTTTGTTCATCACGGCGATGCCGCCAGTTAGGTTAGGGGTTTCTTGACCAATCATGGCTTGTTCAACTGCATCCACATCCGTGGTGCCGGCATCTTTCACCGCATTTACCCACATGTTGAAACCGATGTAAGTCGCTTCCATTGGGTCATTGGTTACACGATCAGGGTTTTTAGTGTAAGCCTTCCATTGGGTGATGAACTCATCGTTAGCATCGCTTTCGACACTTTGGAAGTAGTTCCAAGCAGCAAGGTGACCAACAAGAGGGGTGGTGTCTAAGCCAGAAAGTTCTTCTTCACCAACCGAGAAGGCGACCACTGGAATGTCTTCAGAAGAAATGCCTTGGTTACCAAGCTCTTTGTAGAAAGGTACGTTGGCATCACCATTAATAGTGGAAACAACCGCGGTTTTCTTACCTTCACTACCAAATTTCTTCACATCAGAAACAATCGACTGCCAGTCTGAATGACCAAACGGTGTGTAGTTGATCATGATGTCTTCGCCAGCCACACCTTTCGCTTTCAAGTAAGCTTCAAGGATTTTGTTGGTGGTACGTGGGTAAACATAGTCTGTACCGGCAAGAACGAAACGCTCTACACCTAATTCATCCATTAGGTAATCAACAGCAGGGATGGCTTGTTGGTTTGGCGCTGCGCCAGTGTAGAAAACGTTTTTAGAAGATTCTTCACCTTCATACTGTACTGGGTAGAACATCAAGCCGTTTAGCTCTTCAAGCACTGGCAGTACAGATTTACGAGAAACAGATGTCCAGCTACCAAAGATAACATCTACTTTATCTTGGGTTAGCAACTCACGACCTTTTTCAGCGAACAAAGGCCAGTTAGAAGCAGGGTCAACAACAACCGCTTCAAGTTGTTTACCTAGTAATCCACCTTTTTTGTTTTGCTCTTCAACCATCATCAAGACAGTGTCTTTTAAGGTTGTTTCAGAGATCGCCATGGTGCCTGATAGGGAGTGTAGAACCCCTACTTTAATGGTATCGGCGGCGAAAGATGGTAGGGCAACTAGAGTCGCACCGGATAAAGCAATTGCGGAAACTAACGTCTTTACTTTCATGGTTGAGTCTTCCTATCTGTTATCTAAAGTGAATTTGCTAACGTGGTGCTAGTATTGAATAACGATGCGCAAAAAAGTATTCGCTGAATGACCCTTAGGTATACGTCAAATGACGTATGCCTATAGCGAATACTACTAATGGCGGGGCATAGGAAGCATGAAATGATGGACGAAATATCTGAAAAACTGACCAGTTACCCTGTGCCGATCACTGGAAAGCTGTCTCAGCTTAGGGATTTAATAGGGAAAATTGCACAAGAGAATCAATGTGGGCCAGTCGAAGAGTCCCTAAAGTGGGGGCAGTTAAGTTATGGGGTAAAAACCGGTACCAGTATCAGACTTGACTGGCAGAGTGATCATGAAGATCGACTTTACTTCTATGTGCATTGTCAAACCAAGCTGGTGGCCACCTACCGAGAATTGTATCCCGAGGCGTTTACTTATGAGGGCAATCGAGCCTTGGTTATGCCTCTAGACTATGACTTTAAACGTCCAGAATTAGCTCACTGTATTCAGTTGGCACTGACCTATAAACACCGCAAGCATCTGCCTATGCTGGGGGCATGACATCAAATCACATCTTTTTGTTTTGCATATTGTTGGGCAATGTTAGCGGCTAATAAAGCGCTTTTATGGACGATTTCCGACCTTGGGTCGTTAAGGTATGAAGCAGTAAAGAGTAAATCTTTTGGTCGCCAGCCCGGGTTAAAGGTTTTGATGCGTTTATCCTTGATAAAACGCTGGGCTAACTGAGTCGGCAGTGCGCCAATGCCTATGCCAGATGCCACCATTTCGAAGCTGGTGGACAAGGAGGTGGAGGGAAAAATTTGACCCACAGAACCGTATCTGTGCATGAGCTCAGAGATGAGATTTTGATAAGGGCGAGAAATACGTGAAAAGGACATAATGGGTGAGGTAGAGGGGTGAGGTGAGTCTTCATTGACACTACAGAACCAAGCCAATTTAAAAGTGGGAAGCGCCACATTTTCAACATTTCCTTCTGCCAATGGGCCCATTAAAAAGGCCAAATCCAAATGGTGAGATAACAGTTGGTCTTTTAAATTCACCGTGATATCCACGGAAAGTTCTACCACTAGTTTTGGGTAGAGTTTTCGCAAGGCACTCAGAAAATCGGACAGCCAAGACTGGGCAATTGTTTCTGCCACACCGATACGAATCACCCCTTTTACTTCATCACTCGGGGTGAGTTCGTCTTTTACCTGTTCCATGTAGGACTCTATTTTTTCAGCGTGAGCACGTAGTAAGAGTCCTTCTTTGGTTAAGGCGACACCGGTTTTTTGGCGTTCAAAAAGGGTTACTCCAAGTTCATCTTCCAGCGCGCTAATGCGAGCAGAAATGGCCGGTTGAGAGAGGTTCATCTCACTGGCGGCACGTCGAACACCACCTAATTTGGCGACCCACAAAAAGGTCTTGAGTTGATCAAAGTTCATTACTTTTGTCCTCTTGACCGTGTGAACAGGATTCTATGTGATCAAAAAATATGATCACAATTGATAAAATATTACGAATTGACATTATCATGTTTAAATTCGACACTGAATTCAAGCCCTAAAAATAGGGGCTAATAATTACATTGGGTGAGAGTTGAGACATTAAACAAACTGAAAATTACAGGAAGAGAACATGATGACTAAAATGAATTCGAGAAGTTTTCTAGCCACTTCTGTTTTGGCGGCCACATTGTCTACTCAGGCTAGCGCTAGCGAAATGCTGTCTGTGGTAGGTAGCTGGAGTAGTTTGCCACTGCATAAGCAATTTGAGCAGCCCTTTTGGAATCAGACTATTCCTGCAAAAAGTAATGGTGAGTTTGAAGTCGCGATGACCACCCATGATCAAATGGGCATTGGCGGTGGCGATGTCTTCCGTATGCTAGGAGATGGCGTGTTCGATATCGGTATGACAGTGGCAGATTATGCCGTTGCTGATGCTCCGGCCCTAGAGGGCCTTGATGTACCGTTACTTGCGACCACAGCAGCCGAAGCTAAAACCCTGGTTGAAGCCGCGCGCCCAATGATCGAATCCATCTATCAAGATACTTTCAACGCCAAAGTATTGGCCATCGTGCCTTACCCGCCACAAGTTGTATTTTGTAATGCTCCCGTCAGTAATCTTGATGATTTAGCGGGTTTGAAAATCCGTGCATCAGGTCGTATGACGGCTAAATTCCTTGAAGCCTTGGATGCTCAAAGTGTCAACATTGCTTTTGGTGAAGTACCAGGTGCGCTTCAGCGTGGGGTAATTGACTGTGCCGTAACCGGTGCGGGTTCTGGTTACAGTGCGGGTTGGTGGGAAGTGACCACTCATCTAATGACCTTGCCGCTTGGTGGCTGGGACCCTGTGGTCACTGCGATCAATTTAGACAAGTGGAATGATCTAAGCAGCACCGATCAAGAGCTTATTGCCACCTCAGTGACAGAAGAGTTTGAGGCGCCTGCTTGGGCGGCAGCAGAAGGTGCACTGCAAGAAGACATTGCTTGTTTAACAGGGAATGGCGTTTGTAGCAGAGGCGACAAGCGTAGCCTAGTGTTGGTGGAACCTGCGGCGCAGGATGTCGCTAAGGCGAAAGAAATTTTGAGCAGCAAGGTACTACCTGAATGGGCGGATCGTGCAGGGGAAGAATGGACAAACCGCTGGAATATGAGCGTCGGTAAAGTCGCTGGTTTACAAATCTCGGCTCAATAAGGTTAATTCAAATGACTCGCATTATTTCTATTCTGAAAGGAATAAATAATGGAGTGGCGGTAACCGCAGGTCTAGCTTTGCTAGCCTGCATTGCCATCATTCTTGTTGATATTGTGCTTAGAGAATTTGGTGTCGCCTTCAGTGGCTCCGAAGAAATATCTGGGTACGTGATGGCCGCGGTGACCAGCTGGGGTGTTTGTTTTGCTTTAACGGCTAAGGCTCATGTACGTATTGATTTACTGCGTGAAAAAGGTGGCGATAAAATGCGCTCCCTGTATGACTTAATCGCCCTAGCGTCTCTTTCCTATGTGGCGATTTATGTGGCCTATCGAGCATGGCCTGTATTGACCAAAACCCTTAAGAGCGGAGCCCTATCTAATACAGCATTAGAGGTTCCTTTGTATATTCCGCAAAGTATTTGGTTCGCAGGCTGGATCTGGTTTGCCCTGTCGTCCTCTGTGTTATTGATTCTCTCTGTGTTGCTAGTGTTACAGGGTCGTCATCAGGTTGTGGACGAAACCATAGGTACAGGAGACGAGCAATGATCTTATTTACTTCAATGGGGCTGCTTGGCTTACTGGCGTTATCCATTCCTGTTGGCATAGTGTTATTTTTATTGGCCTTTGGGGTGGACAGTTTTTTCAGTCCTTTTCCTCTCATGCGAGGCTTGGGACAGGTGGTATGGTCATCATCGAATAACCCGACCTTGATCGCAGTGCCATTTTTTGTCTTGATCGGCGAAATCCTACTGCGCAGTGGCGTAGCACAACGCACTTACGGCGCGTTAAATGCTTGGGTATCTTGGCTGCCAGGCGGCTTGATTCATGCCAATATCGCCACTGCGACCATGTTTTCTGCAACCTCAGGCTCGTCCGTTGCGACGGCTGCAACTGTCGCTACTGTAGCAACGCCACAAGCGGAAAAACTGGGCTATGACCCTAGATTATTCACAGGTTCTATCGCGGCAGGGGGCACCCTAGGCATCCTGATTCCTCCTTCGATCAATTTGATTGTTTATGGATTTTTGACCGAAAGCTCCATACCTAAGTTGTTTTTGGCCGGTATTGTGCCGGGCATCATGATGGCTTTGTTGTTTATGTTAGCCACCATAGTCTTGTGTGTTGTTTACCCGAAATTAGGGGGGCCAAAACAGCACAGTAGTTGGCGTCAAAAAATCATCGCGCTGAAATCCTTAACACCGATTTTATTCTTATTTATCAGTGTGGTGGGATCTATCTACATGGGCTGGGCAACCCCGACGGAGGCGGCAGCGATTGGGGTCTTGATCTCCTTAATCATCGCGCTGGCTTACCAAGCCTTGTCGAAAGAAATGCTCATTAGCAGCTTAGTAGGCACAGTGAAGATCACCTCTATGATCATGCTGGTAGTCATCGGCGCTTATGTCCTGAACTTTGCTCTCACCGCAGCGGGTGTGGGCAGAGCATTGCAGGATCTATTGCAAGGGCTTGGTCTGAGCGCCACAGCTACCTTGTTGGTGATCATCCTCACTTACATAGTATTAGGCTTCTTTATTGAAACCTTATCTTTGATGGTGGCCACCATTCCGATTGTGGTGCCGATCATTGCACAAATGGGTTACGACACCATTTGGTTTGGTATTTTGATGATCATATTGGTGGAAATGGCATTGATCACACCACCGGTCGGACTCAATCTTTATGTGGTGAACTCTGCTCGTAAGAATGGCAACATGATGGACGTTATTCTCGGCAGTATTCCTTATGTATTGATCATGTTGTTAATGGTGTTCCTATTGATCGCCTTTCCAAATTTAGCCTTGTATTTACCTGATAATTTTTAAGGAAGAGTATGCTTTTTACAATTAATGGCGTAGCAAAAGAATTTTTGATCAATCACCTTGTGGTTGCGGGTTGGACGGCACGAGATCAGCATGCGGTACAAGAGCATATCGATGAGCTGGCGGAGCTGGGTGTCGCTCCTCCTTCCACTGTCCCCCTGTATTATCGTGCTTCGAATCTGCTGTTGACTCAGCAGCCTATGGTTGAGGTTGTTGGTGGTGATTCTTCTGGTGAGGTCGAGCCATTGATCATTAAAGCAGAAGACGGCTTTTGGTTGGGGTTAGGCTCGGATCATACGGACCGTGAATTGGAAGCTCATTCGGTGGCCTTTTCGAAGCAGGTTTGCCCAAAACCTGTGGCAACCGAGCTATGGCCCTTGGCTGAGGTAGAAGACCATCTAGACCAGATTGAAATGCAATCTTGGGTGGATGAAGGAGAAGGTTGGACACTGTATCAAAGCGGTAAGTTGGCGGCCATTCGCCCTCTTAGCGAACTTATTGAAAAAGCCAAATTGGAAAATGGTAGTGCTATGTTGTGCGGCACCTTCGCGGCCATTGGTGGGGTGCGTAACACGCCAAAATTCCGCATGGCTTTGCATGACCCTGTGCTCAATCGAAGCATTCAAGCCGACTACCAAACCCGCGAGTTACCAGCGGTTAAATAATGGATTTTTGGACAGGAGTGTAAGTATGTCACGCCACCCTGAGTTAGCTTGGCAGGAAAGAGATTTTGAACAACAGCTCGCCCAGAGCCAAGACTTGCTGGACAAAAATGATGGTGTCATTTTAACCCAGCGCTTTACTGGGCAAGATTTGAGTGCTTGTTCTGATGGTGTATTGAGCAAGGCCATTGTAACCATAAAAGACCTGTTTGATGTGCAGGGCTATGTGACCCGAGCAGGTTCGGTGTTTCTAAAGGATAATGAACCAGCGAAAGAAGATGCAGAAGCAGTAAGACGGTTACGCGAAGCGGGCGCTTACTTACTGGGTCATACCAACATGACGGAGTTGGCTTATTCTGGTTTAGGCATGAATCCTCATTATGGTACGCCCCAAAGCCCGTTATACCCAGGTTGTATTGCAGGTGGTTCTACCAGTGGTGGTGCTGTGTCTGTGGCGCTTGGCATGGCAGATATTGCTCTTGGTAGTGATACCGGTGGCTCGTTGCGAATCCCGGCGGCATTTTGTGGTGTGACAGGCTTTAAACCATCTCAGCAAAGCGTTTCGTCTAAAGGGGCGCTTCCTCTTTCGACCACACTCGACAGTATCGGCCCCATTGCGAAAAGTGTGGCAGACTGTGAAGCTGCTTGGCAGGTTTTATCCGGCACAGAGCAAAAGGTCGCGGCCGCTCATCAAGCGCATTTTGTAGTGCCCACCAACTTTGGTTTGGACAACCTAGATGCAGCGGTTGCAGAGGGATTCCGTGCTGCCATTGAAAAGCTGCGTCAAACGCCGGGCGTTGTAATTGAGGAGCGTCCTGTCAATTTCTTGGAAGCCTATAAGGCCTTGCCCGTATGGCAATTCTCGGCTTTTGAAGCGCGTGAGTTTTATCAGCGAACATTTGCTGTGGATTTAGCTCAGTTAGACCCAAGAGTAGCTTCAAGACTACGACGGGCAGATACACTAGATGAGCAAGCCTTTGCGCAGACTTGCCTGCAACGCCAAGGGTTAATTGAGCGTTATCAGCAAGAAGAATCAGGTGTTCAGCTGCTCTTGCCTACTGTGGCAATATTGCCTCCTAAGCTCGCGGATTTAACTAAGGATGAGGATTACGACCGAATTAATCTGTTGTGCCTACGTAATACCACCCTTGCCAATGTGTTAGATGCTTGCAGTGTTTCATTACCTTTTGAGCACCAAGAACATCATATTGGCGTCATGCTAACCGGGACTAATGGCAGTGATGAAGCCCTGCTGGCCGCGGCGAAATTCGTTGAAAAGGCGTTAGCCTAGTTTTTACAAAGTTAAGCTTTTGGTCACTTAAACCCACCTTCAATGACTCAGATTTAGGTCAATGAAGGTGGGTTTTTTAGTATTAGGGATGGCACGACTACTGCTCAATATCCTCAAATATGCTAAGGTTTGCGCCGTTTATAGGCCTGTGCAAACTTGTTGCCCAGCCTGATAGCTTTGTAACTGATTTTAGAAGGATATGCCTGTGTCTGATCTGCAAGCAATACAGATAGCAAAACTTGAAAAGCTGCGCGAAGCTTGGTTACCTGCGGTGACTTTTTTGTTCGGTGAGCCAGCAGAGCAAGCAGAGTTTGGTGGTTTTGAGATCAATCAAGATATCGCCAAGCCAGAGGTGGTGTTTACCAGTAAAGAACAGCCTTACCATTACCGCTTACAGATCCCGGCGCGCAGTTTTACCAATGATGTCATGTTGCTGGCGGATGTTATTCAAGAAATGGTTCGGGGTTTGTATCCTGTGGGCTTTGATACCCCGAAAAGTAATGTGCTCAGCGAAGGTGTGGCCGTGTATGGTGCGGTAACCGCCATCAAACAAGTCTTTGGCGAAGAGACACTAGAGTCCTATTTACAAGCTCTTGAAGAGCAAGCCTTTGCCTATTATGACGCCTTTAATTATGCTGCCATAGTGATGACGGCGGACCCACAAGCCATTAAAAAGCTGCGTACGGTACAGCCATTTTTGCCACAATTAAGCAAAGCAGACTTTGAGCAAGCCCAGGTGGATGTGGAGCGTAAAATGAAAGATATTCTGCTCTTCACCTTCCGTGAATAACCACACAAGCAAGTGTAAAACTAGGTAAGCTTCTTTGCCCTAGGCTAGGGTATTTTTTATGATATAGCCTTTATAGGAGGTTTATTATGAAACAAGTGAAGCGAGTTTTTGGTGTTATTCTTGTGGCGAGCATTTTGGTTGGGGTGACCGCCTGCGCTGGCCCACATGGGCATGGTAATCGTGGCGGACATCAGCATACCCACTAAAATTAGTGAGCCTTTAGAACTAGGCGAGTGGCAGTACTATGATCAATATTTGGTAACGACCACTCGCTTGCTCCTTTCCTTAAATTAAGAATTGCAAGGGCGATAACAGCTCGGTGTACGTGGGCAAACCGCTCCACGAGAGCATATGGTTCTAGCGTCGTTTTCTATGCCTCTTTCTACCCAATTAATGTTGAGAATCTTGGCAACACTCATAAGGTCTTTCTTGATGGCTTTAGGGATGGGGGCGGAGCCACCGTTCCCGACACAGGCCTGTTTTAATTGCTGAGCAATCTCTTGTGCGCTTTTGCCTTGTGCTTCAATGGCAGGGTTAAGATCAATTCCAGAACACAAAACATGGCTGTTGTCGGCTAAATCCGCCACCTTGATGGATTCACATGCGTAAATTCTTGGCTCGTCTCCAACATTCAAAATGGAAATTTGTGACGACGTGCCGGTTAACGGTGCATTGATCATGCGAAATACAGCCCAATGCTGGCAAGGGTCTTCTACCATCCGCATATTTCCCCAAGGTAATGGAATGCCATTGCCACGGTACACCGCCTTGAGTTTACCCGGAGCGTAAGCATCGAAATAATGCCAGTGAGGGTAAGGGGATACCGCGGTCATGCGGCGCATGGCCACTGAGGCTGAAACACCCGCCAGTTGCGCCGTGTTGATTTCATAGCCGTTACGATCAAGCATTTGTCGAAATGGCACTTTTGGACAAAGCAGGGCACCAGCAAAGAAACTGCATTCAAAATCTCGCCAAGCTCGCAGCACATCTTGAGCGTCCATGCCTGTACTTTGAGGTTGCAAATTTTGCTCTTGTAAGGGCGATATTTCATCACGTCCTGTTACCAAAACGTTGCGCATAGTGTCCTTGTCATGCAGTACACAGTGTCCGATATGGACCGCTAAATTGTACTTTAATCGTACAGGCTGAGACTTCATTATCTGGTTGATGTAAAGGCTGTTTGGCGGTTCAAAAAAGGAGGTCACCACCTGTGAATCATCAATGCCCATGCTGTCACGAATACTTTGTGGGGTTTTACGAAACCACTTGATGGTTAAGCCATGGCGTTGGGTTAAGGCAATGATTTCTTCCAAACTTAGAGGCAAACGCTTTTGCCCAACATCCTCGGCAGCTCTTTCTAAATCTGGGAAATGGTTTTGATGATGCTCTTGGTGAGCGCGAATTAAAAGGTGGGCAAATTGACGGCCACTGGTGCCAGTTTGAGACAGCATTTCAGGGATGGCGATCTGCAATATATCGTTAGAAAACAGAAAGTTGGGTTCTAATGCCATGCCATTTATCCCCCCACCAGAACCTTTCGATGGTTTAATGGCTTCTGCTTCAGGAATATCGTCTAAAAACCAGTCTAGATCTTTTTGAAAGACACTGGCAATCACTTCTAATACATCTTCACTGGGGACACGTTTCCCCCTCTCTATCATGGATAAATATGACACCGAAGGGGCGCATTCTGGGTCGACTTTAATGCAGCGAGCGGACAGGTCTTCCATGGTCAAATGGTTGCGTTTACGCAGGTTGCGTATCTTGGTGCCAAGGAAATGGGCTTTGCGAATTAAGCTATTTTTATTTTTCATTTTTGTAAAATTTACACTGTGTAATTCTTATTGTGAAATTTCAATCTAGTTTGTCATAGACTAAAAATCAAGCAACACAGAGTGCTTTTAAATTTGCTTTGACCGTATCAATGTTTGAAAAGGATCTATGCGATGAACATGCCCTTACATAAAAATAACCTAATAGACCAAGGGTTCTACCACTTCATCAATGAAGAAGTATTGCCTTTACATGACTTAAATGCCGATAAGTTTTGGCAGGATTTGCAGCAGCTAGTGGCGGATTTGGCGCCGATTAATCGCCAGCTTTTGGTGACTCGCCAATCCCTGCAAGCGCAGATTGATGAATGGCATTTATGTCATCCTGAGCAACCTATCGACCAACCCAGTTACCAAGAATTTTTGCGTGAAATCGGTTACCTAATATCAGAAGGTGAAGATTTTGCCATCACCACTGAGCATGTGGATGAAGAAATTGCCACCCTGGCCGGACCTCAATTGGTGGTGCCTTTAAAGAATGCTCGCTTCGCCTTGAATGCAGCGAATGCCCGTTGGGGGAGTTTGTACGATGCTTTATATGGCACGGATGCGGTGGCGCCTAAATTAGCCGAAGGCGCGGACGCAGCTGATCAAGCAGCGCGTGAGCAAATGGTAATTCAGCAGGCTAAAGCTTTCTTGGATGAGACCTTTCCACTTGATAGTGGCTCCCATCAGGATGTGACCAGTTATGTGGTGTATTACCACCATTTGTTGGCTTTCTTTGCGGATGGCTCGAAAGCGGGTTTGCAGCAGCCTTGTCAGTTGGTGGCAGTGAATGGTCAGCGCAGTGCTCCTGAATCTATTTTGTTGAAAAACAATGGTTTGCATGTAGAGATTCAGCTGGATCCGAACGGCAAGAATGGTGCCCAAGATAAAGCCAATGTGAATGACATTCTGCTTGAATCTGCCCTAAGCACCATTATGGATTGCGAAGACTCCATTGCCGCAGTAGATGCTGAAGACAAGGTAGAAGTCTACCGAAATTGGCTAGGGCTCATGCAGGGAGACCTGCAAACAAGCTTTGAAAAAGACGGTAAAACCCATACTCGTCGTCTAAACAAAGATCGTCTATTTACGGATCTTGACGGGCAGGAGTATCGCCTACATGGCCGCTCGCTACTCTTGGTTCGTAATGTCGGTCACCTAATGGAGTCGGATTTAATGCAGGATGCCCAAGGGCGTTTTGCCCCGGAAGGCATCATTGATGCGGCCATTACCGCACTGATCGCTGCTCTGGATTTGAAGAAAGATACCGGTATTCGCAATAGCCGTACGGGGAGCATTTATATCGTAAAACCCAAAATGCATGGCCCAGAAGAAGTAGCGTTTAGCTGTCAGCTGTTTTCACGTGTGGAACAAATGCTGGGGTTGGCGTCGAATACTCTGAAAATCGGCATCATGGATGAAGAGCGTCGCACAACGTTGAATTTAAAAGAATGTATCCGCGCCGCCAAAGATAGAGTGGTGTTTATTAACACAGGCTTCTTGGACCGAACGGGTGATGAGATTCATACGGGAATGCAGGCAGGAGCCTTTTTGCCGAAAGATCAAATCAAGAATCAACCTTGGATACAGGCTTACGAAAATCGTAATGTGGATATTGGCTTACAGTGTGGTTTACAGGGCAAAGCGCAAATTGGTAAGGGCATGTGGGCCATGCCAGACGAAATGGCCGCTATGATGAAGGCCAAAAAAGCTCACCCAAAAGCTGGGGCGAATACCGCTTGGGTACCGTCCCCAACGGCGGCTACTTTGCACGCTCTGCATTATCACCAAGTGGATGTATTTGCCGAACAAGAACGCATTAAGCAACGCCCTAAAGCTAAGTTGGATAACTTATTAACGCTACCGCTTATTCCAGAAAACCTGACGCTGTCAGAAAGGGTAATACAAAAAGAAATCGACAATAACGTTCAGGGATTATTGGGCTATGTGGTGCGCTGGGTAGAAGAGGGCGTGGGCTGTTCGAAAGTACCTGATATTAACCATGTTGGGCTGATGGAAGATCGTGCCACCTTGAGAATCTCGAGTCAGCACATTGCCAACTGGCTGCATCACAGCATTTGTTCTGCCGCTTTGGTGGAGTCCACCCTAGAGCGCATGGCAAAAGTGGTGGATGAGCAGAACCGCTATTTAAAGGGTTACCGCCCACTGCTGCAGGCGGGGCAAAAAAGTCAGGCATTTAAGGCCGCCCATGATTTGATCTTTAAAGGGGTGGGCCAGCCAAATGGCTACACGGAACCTTTATTACATGCTCACCGAGTGATTGTGAAGCAAGCTCAACAGTTCTAAGAGTGTTAACAGTTTAACCACAATAAAAGGCTTACTTCCCATTGGGCTCTGAGCCGCATAATGAAAAACAGAGGAAAACGCGATGAATACTTATAACAATAAAATGCAACAAGCCAACGCTAGCCTAGCGCAACAAGGTCCTACTTGGGCGGCGATCAACCCTGAATACATTGTGCGAATGCAATTGCAGAATCGTTTTAATACTGGGTTAGACATTGCCAAGTACACGGCCAAAATTATGCGTGAAGACATGGCTAAATACGATGCCGATGCCAGCCAATACACCCAATCTTTAGGTTGCTGGCATGGCTTTGTGGGCCAGCAAAAAATGATTTCTATTAAGAAACACTTTGGCACCACACGCAGTCGTTACCTCTACTTGTCAGGTTGGATGGTAGCGGCCATGCGTTCTGAGTTCGGGCCTCTACCGGATCAATCCATGCACGAGAAAACCTCAGTGCCTGCGCTGATTGAAGAGTTATACACCTTTTTAAAACAAGCCGATGCCCGTGAGCTACAGCATTTGTTTAAAGCCATGGATGAAGCTCGTGAAGCGGGGGATGAAGTGAAAGCGCAAGCCATCCAAGAGCAGATAGATAACTTTGAAACCCACGTGGTGCCAATTATCGCAGACATCGATGCAGGTTTTGGTAACGAAGAAGCGACCTACTTGTTGGCGAAGAAAATGATTGAAGCGGGGGCTTGCTGTATCCAGATTGAGAATCAGGTATCGGATGCCAAGCAGTGTGGTCATCAGGACGGTAAAGTGACCGTGCCTCATGAAGACTTTTTGGCCAAGATCAATGCGGTGCGTTATGCCTTCATGGAACTTGGAGTGGAAGATGGGGTGATCGTGGCTCGAACGGATTCTTTGGGAGCGGGTCTTACTCAGAAGATTCCAGTGTCCCAAACGCCTGGGGATCTTGCCGAGCAATACAATGCCTACCTTGATGGGCAAGAGGTGCAGAGTCTAACTGAGCTTAAGTCCGGCGATATGGCGATTATGCAAGGAGATCGTTTAATTAAACCGACTCGTCTTGCCAACGGTCTCGTTCGCTTTAAGGCCAATACTGGCGCAGATCGCGTGGTGCTCGATTGTATTACCTCCCTGCAAAATGGTGCTGATCTTTTATGGATAGAAACAGAAAAACCGCACATCGGGCAAATTGCAGACTTGGTGAATCGTGTTCGAGCCGTAGTGCCAAATGCCAAGTTGGTCTACAACAACAGCCCATCTTTTAACTGGACGCTAAATTTCCGTCAGCAGGTATTTGATGCTTGGTTGGAAGCTGGAAAAGATGTCTCTGCTTATCAGCGTGAACAGCTAATGGCGCAAGCTTATGATGGCACTGAGTTGGCCGAAGAAGCGGATGATCGCATCCGTAACTTCCAAAAAGATGCGGCGGCGCAAGCAGGCATTTTCCACCACTTGATCACTCTGCCAACTTACCATACGGCGGCTTTGTCGACGGATAACCTAGCGAAAGATTACTTTGGTGAGCAAGGTATGCTGGGTTACGTGTTAGAAGTTCAACGTAAGGAAATTCGCCAAGGTTTGGCTTGTGTGAAGCACCAAGACATGTCTGGCTCAAATATTGGTGATGACCACAAGGAGTACTTCTCAGGCGCTCACGCACTGAAAGCCTCCGGTAAAGATAACACCATGAATCAGTTCGCCGCGATCTAGGGGCGAAGGGTAACGACATTTCCCTTTTTAAGGTCGACAACACCGCTATGTTGTCGGCCTTTTTTTATTAAGGGTTGGTAGGGGATGATTAGGTTTTAAATTTACGGGTAACCGCTTGAATGTTTTCTGACTGTTTTTCAAGTCGTGCGAATTGATCGCTGGTTTGCTGAGAACTTTTCCCAATGGTTTCTGCAAGTAGCGCAATGTCCGCAATGTTTTTAGACATGTCATTCACCACATCGGATTGCTGGGATGCAGCGTTGGAGACATCGACATTCATTGCTGTTAACTCTTTCATGGATTTAGAGCTGGAATGAATAATACCCGTAATGGTTTCCATGGCTTGTACAACCGAAGTTCGTTTTTCTGTTGTGTTGGCCATATCTTGAATGGTTTTCTCAGCACTGGCTTGGAGTTTATCAAGGATATTTTTGATTTCCTCCGTGCTTTGTTGACTGCGTTGGGCAAGGGTTCTTACTTCATCTGCGACCACAGCAAAACCACGACCAAGTTCGCCTGCACGAGCGGCTTCTATGGCAGCGTTAAGGGCAAGCAAGTTTGTCTGTTCGGAAATGTCTTGGATAACACTCAATACAGAATTGATGTCGTCCACATTACCACCAAGCTCTTGTACCGAGCCTTCAACACTGTTTAAAACTTGAGTCAGAGCGTCCAGTTCTTTACCAGATATTTGAATCTGAGAAAGCATTTCTTGAACTTCTTTATCTGTGTTTTCAGCAGATGTACGAGTAAGTTCTGCGTTATTAGCAATTTCTAGCGCAGTAGATGACATCTCTTCGATGGCGGCGGCTGTGCTGGTGGTTTCTTGGATCTGGCTGTCGGAGTCATTCGCTAAACGTTGATGCTGTTCTCTAGAAACGACAGCAATATCATTCAGTTGATCCCCCGCATCTTTCAGCGATTGTATGTCTTTAGACATGGAAGCGAGAAAACGATTGAAATGCTTAGAAGTGTCATCCAATACATCTAAAGAGCTGCCTGGTAGGGTTGCGGTTAAATCACCTTCTCCATCCGCGAGGTCTTCAACAGCATCCCTTAGGGCATGTAAGGCAGATAGAATGGATCGGATGGCCAAGAAAACAATAATAGCGACTAAGGCAGAAAGTAGCGCGATAATGATGAGTTTGGTGGTGAGGCTTTTTTGCTCCGACTCTTTTAGGGAGGCATTAATATTGACTAAGGCGGTATCAACACCGTCGATGAAAAAGCCTGTGGCAATGGCGATGCCCCATTTTTCAATCCAAACGGCATAGCTGTATTTCGCCGAAGGTTCTTTTTCACCCGCCTTAGGGAAGTAGTAGGTGGTGAACCCTTCCCCCGATTGAGCGGCGGTTAAAATATTTTGTACGATCAAGTTACCGTGTTTATCTTTAGAGTTAATGTAGTTACCACCAACCCCAACCCCAGAACCACTCATTAACCGATTGCCATCACCATCGTAGGCAAATAAGTAGCCCACATTGTTGTCATAACGATAATTGAAAAGCAGATCAAGGGCCTCTTTCATCCCCGTGTTACCAGGCTTATCAATATAAGGTTGAATAATACTTAGAGAAGAGTCGATGACGGTTACAAGGCGTTTTTTCTCGACATTAATAATGGTCTCTTCCGATATCTTAGACATATCTTTGTTGACCGTATTAAGGGTTTGGATTTGGGTAATGATACTGACCAAGCCGACCAGAATGAAGGGAACAAACGCAAGCATGTATACTTGGGCTTTGAGGGATCGAAACATAAATCTGTCTCCACTTGGGGTCAATTTAGTTGAATTTTATTGGCTTATAAAGAATTACAAAAGTATCAAAAATAGGCAAAGACTCAAAATTGCTATTGCCATACAATATATGTCCTTATAATAGCCTCAATATGAGAGCTCACTTTCGTTGATTTACAAATAATTACAATAATTATAAGGACTCTAAGCCTTATATGTTGCCACCATATATTTTTTTAAATGACATGAACTTGACGGAAAGTCTTTATTCATTTTATGCGCCAGCCAAGATACCAAAATCATATTATTACGCTATCACTGGTGAGTGTTATCAACATGGTGATTTTGTTGTCCGTGATCGTCTGGCACATCCATTCTGCTGTGGTCAAAGAACGCAAAGACTTAATTCATTCACAAGTTGAGTCAGCATTGGGACTTGCCAATAAAATTTTTCAGAAATCCTTAGCGGATGGAGCTTCATCAGCCGAAGCTGAGCAAGAGTTATTCAAATACATTGGCGCAATGACATTTCAAGAAAATGGCTATTTTTGGGTATTAGATCGACAAGGCAAAATGCTAGCACATCCGAATTTAGCCAATATGTCCACAAAATCTTTAATTGATGTGCAAGACAGTGAAGGGCGATTCTTTATTCGTGACATGCTCAATACTGCCGATCAAGGAGGTGGCTTTGTTCATTATGAATGGCCTAAACCTGGCGGCCGCCAGCCAGTGGCTAAAATAGGTTATGTGGAATTGTTCAAACCTTGGCAGCTAGTGTTTGTTTCTGGGCTTTATGTGGATGATTTAAATCAAGATATTATGGAGCAGTTCTCATTAGGGTTCGTAATAATTTTTGTTTTATTTGTGTTGAGTATTTTTGTATCGCTGCGTTTATCTAAGGGGTATTTAAAAGAGTTTCGTCACAAAGCCACTCATGACTCATTAACCCTTTTATATTCCCGTGGGCATTTAAATGATGTCGCTCCAAGGATGTTTGATAAGGCGGCTAAGACACCTTTTTCAATCGTGTTTTTTGATTTGGACAAATTTAAGTCGATCAATGATGAGCTCGGCCATAAATACGGGGACTCTGTGCTCTCGGAAGCCAGTATGATTATTAAAAGTGCCTTGTTACCCCATAAAAATGTTTTTCGCTATGGTGGTGAAGAGCTGGTGGCCCTGCTAAAAGCGACAGAAGAAGAAAGCTTTGATATCGCTGAAAAGGTTCGACTCGCCATTGCTGAGCACGAATTTCATGGCCCTAAAGGCAAGCCGTTTCATATTACGGTTAGTGCTGGTATTGCTCAGAAAAAAGCAGGGGACAGTTTGGTTGAGCTATTGAAGCGTGCTGATCTATGTATGTACATAGCCAAAGAAAGAGGCCGTAACAAAGTAGTGATGGACTCTGATGTGCGCAAAGCGGACCGAGATTAAGCCTGACTCAGTTGAATTGTGCAGCCACTATGGATTAATGGCTTTTGCCACTTCTTGCTAGCCGAAAAGGCCAAAAAGTACTGTTTATTATGATAAATTTGCCACTTTCTAGTGGCTTATTAAAAGGAACAGTATGTTACACCCGATTAAGTTGGCATTATTCGGTGGTTTGGTTTCACTCGCTGCAAGCCCTCTCTTAGCCGCGACATTTGAAGTGCCCCGTGCCTTTGAAATCATGTATGTGGACCAACAAGCAGCGAATAAATTTGGTAATGATTTTAAAGTCGAGGTTGCGGCAGGTCAGCACCAATTAGTGGTACGCTTTAATAAATTGCTACGCCAAGGTGGTGATACCCAGCTGTATCGTTCGGAACCTTTTGTGTTAGATGTCAGCTTTGTGCAAGACACCAACATTTTGTTGCAGGCTCCTTATGTTTCCTCTCAAAAACAAGCCCAAGAATACGCTGAACGCCCCCAGTTTGACTTAATCGATAGGGATTCAGAGCAAAGCGTTAACTTTCAAAAAATACAGCTAAAAACCCGCTCAGGATTTCAAAATACCCGAGATTATCTCGCCGAAGTCGCTTTGCTTACTGAGAAATCCGCTGCATCTCCCTCACCCGTTGCGCCAGTGCTGGATGGTCGGTTAGAGGATATTGCATTAGAAATGCTGAAGTTTTGGTACAACAAAGCCAGCTTAGTCACACGTGAAGAAGTTCAATCGTGGCGTTCTAACTCAGAGCGCAAGGTTGAAGTGAGTGATGTTGCCGCAGAGATGCTGAACTTTTGGTCACAAAAAGCCAATGTTGCCCAGCAAGATGCGTTCTTAGCTTGGACACTGAAGTAGTCTTTCAAGGGTAGAAGGTGTTGGCCACTCAATAATGAAACTTAGTGAGTGGCCAATTGGTTTAGGCGTGGCTCATTTTCTTTTGGCGAGCTTGGATTCTTTGGTTGAATTTATCGTTCACAACCAGCGCTAATAGAATGATGGCTGCACCGATGGACAAACGTAAAATGTCGGCGTCACGGTTCCAAAACAGTACATTCACCAAGATGCCCGCAGGGATCAGTAGATTGTTAGCAATGGCTAAGGTGCCCACGTTAACTAAGGTCGCCCCCTTGTTCCAAGCGAAATACCCCACTCCAGAGGCTACCACACCTAGATACACCAGAATGGACCATTGCAGATTGGTCGTGGGTAGTTTGTCTGTGTTACCCATTAAAAGGAAGCAAGGCACTACCACAATCAAGGCACCAATGAAGAACCAGCCAAAGACTGTGCGTTGTGGTAAGTCTGGACGCTCTTTGGCTATGATGCGTTTATAGCCTACTTGCCCAGCAGCGAAGCACAGGTTAGCCCCTTGCACGATTAGTAAGCCTTTAAGGAAGCCTTCGTCAATGCCTTGGTAGCGAATCGCCACAGCTCCTAGAACGGCGAGTAGCGCACTGATAACAAAGCCCACATTGAGTCGACGGTCAATAAGGTCGTTGAGCAGGGTAATATAAATTGGTGTCATGACGGTAAACAAGAGCACTTCCGGCACCGACAAGTAAAGGAAGGACTGGTAGTAAAAACCGTACATAATGCCGAGCTGAAAAGCGCCACAGGCCATGAGTTGTAAAATAACTTTGCGTTCAATTTGACGAGGGTTTAGAAAAGGCAGAAACACCAGCGTCGCCAAGGACACGCGTATGAGTACGGAGAACCATGCATCTACTTGCCCCGCAAGATAGACGCCGATTAAACTGAAAGAAAATGCCCACAAAAGAGTGACAGCAACAAGTATCGACATGAGAATCAATTCCATCTAAGAAAATTTGCGCCAGTGTACCCATTTATAATATTGGGGTAAATCAGTTTACTGAAATTAATTTTCTGGTTTACTAATGGTTAGTAATATTTTTGATTAAGAGGGGATGCTGGTAGGGCTCTTGGGGAAAATGATTAGAAGGATTCGTTTGTGACAGAAAGCCAGTTAGCGAACTATGAGATGTTATTTCAGCCATTTTTAGACAATAACCAAGAGGGTGATGTCGCCCATGATATGGCTCACTTAACACGAGTTGTTAAAACTGCGAAGAAACTCGCTCTTGAGGAAAAAGCAGAGCTGGCCATTGTGGTGCCTGCGGCGTGGTTACACGACTGTGTGTCTTACCCAAAGAACCATCCTGAAAGGCATTTAGCCTCTCTTAGGGCAGCGGATAAAGCCATAGAGTTTTTGGTTTCTGTGGATTACCCGAGGGAATACTTTGCCGACATTCATCATGCGATACATGTCCACAGTTTTAGTGCCAATCAACCTGCCAATAGCTTGGCGGCAAAAATTGTCCAAGACGCCGACCGCTTGGATGCTTTAGGTGCCATTGGAATTGCTCGTTGTATGCAGGTAAGTGGCGCGCTAAACCGGCCATTATATGCACCAGAAGACCCTTTTTGTGAAACGCGACCGTTAGATGATCAGCACTATTCCATCGATCATTTTTATAAAAAGCTATTTCATATTTCAGATCAGTTGAATACCGCTTCTGCTCGAACGGAAGGTAAGCGCAGAGAGCAAGTTATGCGAGACTTTTTGACGCAATTAGCGGCGGAAATTTAGACGATGACCGCCACAGACTTAATTTGTGCATAGACGATCATGCCTGTTTTGAGCTGTAAATGATGGACAGATAGTGCGGTGATTCTTGCCAAAATGGGGGTGTTACCAGCCAGTAAGCGTACGGTGACCATGCTGGTATCATTTGGTTCTTGGGCTATTTGATCTACCTTAACTTGTAATCGATTGAGGATGCTGGTGTCATCGTGAGCACTTAAAGATAAGCTAACATCTTTGGCTTGAACCCTTACTTTTACATCCTCGCCGATTTTACGTTGCGGGGTTTTTACCCGTAAACTTTGGCCATCGAAATGCAGTTCAGATAACCCCCACTCGGACTTTTCGGCTGATAGCCTCCCCTGTATGACAACACTGGCATCTTGATAGTGACAAAAAGTCGTGCCCAGTTTACCCAGCAATTGCTGAGTAGGACCATGCTCTGTGATACGGCCATTATTCAGTACTAGCATGTTATCCGCTAGGCGAATAACCTCATCCAGCGCATGGCTAACATAGACAATGGGCAGCTGAGTTTGATGGCAAAGGGTTTCTAGGTAAGGCAATATTTCTTGTTTTAAAGCCTCGTCTAATGCAGATAAAGGTTCATCCATTAGTAGTAATTTGGGTTGAATTAATAAGGCTCTGGCAATGGCGATACGCTGTCTTTCCCCCCCTGAAAGTTGATGTGGGTAGCGTTTGAGTAGAGGGCCAATTTGCATGAGCGCCACCACATCTGAGTATTGGATTTGGGGCTGGCTAGTGTCCGCTCTATTGAGTGCAAAACGAAGATTTTGTTCCCCATTCAAATGATCAAACAAGCTACTTTCTTGAAAAACATAACCTATAGGGCGACGGTGGGTGGCTAACCTATGGGTTTGGCTTTGCCAGACCTGGTCTTCAAAAACAATATCCCCTACTAAGTGACTGTCGAGACCGGCAATCGCCCGTAGTAAACTGGTTTTTCCTGACCCTGACGGCCCAAATATAGCGGTGACCCCTTGAGTTGCAATCTTGGTTTTCACATCAAGAGAAAATTGTCCGTCAGCACTGGGGAAGCTTTTTAAGGCGAGATATAAACTAGATTGAGTTTCAGCCACAGGCATTATTGTTCTCCAAATGGCGAATGTGTTTTGGCCTTTTTATGCCCGCCAAATAAATTGTGTTGGCGTTTCTTTTGGCTGTACAAAAGCGTCAAAATTAGAAAGGCAAAGCCCACCATGAGCAGGGATAGAGAATGGGCTTGTTGATATTCCAATGCTTCTACATGTTCGTAGATCTTCACTGAGATCACGCTGGTTTGTGAAGATATATTGCCCCCTATCATTAACACCACACCAAATTCGCCGAGTGTATGGGCAAAGCCCAAAATGGCAGCGCTTAGATAACCGGGTTTGGCTAAAGGCAGTACAACATAGATAAAGGTTTGCCAAGGAGAAGCTCGTAAGGTGGCGGCGACTTCTAACGGACGACGACCAATAGCCGAAAAAGCATTTTGTAATGGCTGCACTACAAAGGGCAGTGAATACACCATGGATGCAATGACTAACCCCGTGAAGCTAAAGGGAAGCGGGGCGATACCAAGCTGGTCAAGGAGCTTTCCAACAGCACTGTTAGGGCTAAGAAAGATGAGTAAGTAAAACCCTAAAACAGTGGGAGGAAGCACCAATGGCATGGCGACAATGGCGTTAATGGGGCCTTTTAACACAGATTGTGTACGGCTTAGCCACCATGCAAGAGGAGTAGTGATAACCAGTAATAAGCAGGTCACAAGGCTTGCTAACTTGAGGGTTAACCAAATAGCGGATAGGTCGTCTGCGCTCAATGTCATGAATAGAGTGCCTTATGAAGGAGAGGCAGATAGATAGCCAAATCGTGTGATCAGCCTTTGAATATCTGGGCTATTTAGAAAGACCAAAAATTCTTCTATTGCTTCTTGGTGAGGGCTTTTTACAAGAGAGACCACGGCCTGATTAATAGGTTTATGCAGATTCGCCGGAATAAGCAAAAATTGTTTTTCAGTCTCTTTGTCAGACAGACTAATTTGATCTTGATAGGCGAGCACTTGCGATAGGGCAACTAGGCCTAAATCCGCATTGTGAGAATAGGCAAACTGGAAAGCTTGGCCAATATTTTCCCCTTGGACTAGTTTGCTTTTTACCGAGTCCCACAATTTAAGAGATTCAAGACTTTGCTGTGCGGCCATCCCGTAAGGGGCAAGCTTGGGGTTGGCAATCGCGATGCGCCTGGCTTTGGTGAAAAGCGGATCAAAGTTTTGTGTTTCTAAAGGTGTGGCGGACCATAAGGCTAATTGACCTTGGGCATAGATACTAAAACTATTCGCTTTCGCCAGCCCAGCGGCAATCAGTTTTTGGGGGTTTTCTGTGTCAGCGGATAAGAAAGCATCATAGGGTGCGCCATGCTGAATTTGTGCATACAGCTTTGCCGACGAGGCGTAGGCTAGGGTGATTTCATGACCTGAAACTTGTTCAAATCGCTGGGCGATAATGGTCATCGGAGCAATGAAGTTCGAGGCAACCGCCAATCGCAATGGCTGTGAGAACACCTGAGTTGAGAGGCTGAGCGTTAAGCAGATTAGAACAACGCGCCAGCGATAAATTGAGAAAGCTGTGTTTTTCAATTTATCGCGCCTGTGAGGCATATTTGCTCCAAAAATTATTAAGCCAATAGTAGGTAGCAGTCACCTTGGTGCATACCAACGGTGGCTTTGGCGAGCTGACTTCCTTGGCATGGGCCCGTGATACAGGTGCCATCTTTCGGGGAAAACAAAGCGCCATGGTGCTTACATTTTAGGTAGTCGCCGTCACCATCGAATGCGCAGTCTGTAGGTTGCGACAAAGGTTTATTTTGGTGAGGGCATAAGTTTTTATAAGCAAGGATCTGGCCATCGTATTTTGTAATAAGAAAATGGTGTTGCTCAATATTAACACTTAAGGCCTGACCTTCCGGTAAGTTCTCTACGTTGGGTATTAGATGTTTATTAAACACGTGATCGCTACACTTCTTCTGGTGAATGTTTTTGTTTTAATGTTAACAAGCTTTAGTATTTGTTACCTAATTGTGACCACATCTTAGCGGTATCCCACAATTATAAAAATAGAAAAAAGTAAGTAAATTGTAATATATGTAAAAGATGACTCTAAAACGGCTGAGCGGTTGAGTCAATATGCAGTAACTGAGTTAGTTTCTTAGATGACATTGATCCTAAACTTTAAGCTCCTTATACTGCGCCCATGACTAAAAAAAGCCCTGCCAAATCCACTCGAAAATCCTCACCTGGCCGTAAACGATCTGTATCGCGAAAGCGTCGCCCCTCTTTTTTGAGTCGTTCTATACGGTTTGTTTTTAAATGGGGGATCATCTTAGGCCTTCTTGCCAGTATCCCATTTGCCCTTTGGGTTTGGTGGTTAAATGGCCAAGTCGTGGCACGTTTTGAAGGCCAAAAGTGGCAGGTGCCTTCCGAGGTTTACAGTGCTCCGATCACTTTGCAAAGTGGTTCACCTTGGAACAAAACGGATTTAGAAACCTTGTTAAAAGACAATGGCTACCGGTTTGGCCGGAATAGCCAAAAAGTGGGTTGGGCTGCACGCAGTAATACAAAGGTGAGTGCTTACTTACGGTCTTATGTAGATCACCTAGGTTACCATGAAAGTGCTCGACGAATATTCTCGTTTCCAAATGGTAAACTCGCCATCCATACCCTTAGTGGTGAAGCGGTTGATCAAGCGCAAATTGAACCCCAGCGAATCGGCTTTTTATATGGGGGTAATACTGAGCGGCGCCAGATTCTTACTTTCGAACAAATCCCTGTTAGTCTGATCGATATTCTTATCGCGGTGGAAGACCAAGATTTTTATCAGCACTGGGGGATCTCTTTAAGTGGTATTGCTCGTGCTGTTTGGGTGAATTTTACCCATGGCTCTCGTCGTCAGGGAGGCTCAACCTTGACTCAGCAGCTGGTGAAGAACATGTATTTAAGTTCCGAGCGAACTTATACCAGAAAGCTCACCGAAGTGATTATGAGTTTGTTGCTTGAGTATCACTATTCTAAACAAGACATTATTACCGCTTACATGAACGAGGTGTACTTAGCTCAAGTAGGTAACAGTGGTTTACACGGCTTCGCTGCGGCCAGTCAGCATTTCTTTGCCCGTCCGCTTAACGAGTTGAACATTGATGAATTGTCCTTGCTGGTGGGGATGGTGAAAGGTCCTTCTTTGTATAACCCGCAGCGCTCTCCCGAGCGGGCTATGTCACGTCGTAATACGGTGTTGGCTGTCTTGAAAGCGCAGGGTAGGCTGACGGATAAGGATTATCAACTGTTAATAAAACGACCGATTCGTTTATCGGAAAAGCAAAAATCTCGTTCGGTGTATGGCGACTATCTAGATTTGGTGTCTTTACAGCTGTCTCGGGATTTTGATGAAGATACGCTCGCCACCGAGAACTTGCGCATTTATACGGGACTCGACATTCGCGCACAGCAAGCGGCCAGCATTGCTGTACGTCGACAAGTAAAAGCGTTAGAAAAACGCGATAAAAAGTTACAAGGCTTGCAGGCGGCAATGGTCATTACGGATCGGGGCAATGGTCAGGTTCGTGCTGTGGTTGGCTCTAGTGGGGATCACTATACGGGCTTTAACCGTGCCTTAGGCGCTGTACGACCGATAGGTTCTTTGGTGAAACCTCCTTTATACCTTTCGGCGATCGCCTCGGGTAAATATACATGGTGGTCGAAAATTGAAGATAAACGCCTGCGATTTAATGTAGGTGGTGAAGTCTGGCAACCAGAAAACTATGATCGCAAGTTGCATGGGGAAGTTCATCTGTATGAAGCCATGGCTAAGTCATATAACTTAGCGACTCTAAATCTGGCCACACAATTAGGCTTCGACAGAATTGGGCAAACCTTACGTGATTTGGGGGTTAAGCGACCCTTTACCATGCGACCTTCTACGACTTTGGGGGCATTAGAGTTGTCCCCATTTGAAGTCGCGCGTTTATATCAGCCGATTGCTTCCCAAGGACGAAGCAGTGAGTTAGGTGTGGTGCTGGCGGTCACTGATCAACAGGACAGGCTCATTAAACGCTTCACCCATAAGGGTAACGTCCCTTTCACGGATGCCGCCCTTGCGGTGACCCTAGATGGCATGACAAAAGTGCCTGAGATAGGTACGGCGAGAGCGTCGAAAAGAGAGTTTCCTAATTTAACTTATGGGGCTAAAACCGGGACAACCAATGGTCAAAAAGACAGCTGGTTTGTAGGCATTACCGGAGATTACTCGTCTGTTATCTGGCTAGGGGATGACGATAATGTGCCCTTGAGCATCACCGGTAGCAGTGGCGCGCAAAAAGTCTGGATGGATTTTGCCAAAGCTTTGCCGCAACGTTCGCTGCCAAGCAGCCTACCGGATGGCGCATTTCGCTATAGTATTCTTAAGGATAAGTTTGAGATTGCAGCCCCCCGTTGTGATAACAAGGTAGAGCTGGCTTTCATTGTAGGAACTCAGCCACAGGAAAGTACGTCTTGCCTGTGGCCGTTCTAGTCTAAGTTTTAGCGGTTATTGAGAAGTGATTGGTATAGGCCAAGCCATTGGTCTGTAACCGCTTGCCAACTATAGTCGTATGACATAGCGTTGGTTTGTAGCTGCTGCCATTTTTCAGTATCACGGAAGGCTTCAACCGTGCGCTGTAAGGCTTCATACAAAGCATGAGCAGACGCTTCTTCAAAGACGAAACCATTAGCTTTATCACCGCCTTCAAACACAGTGTCTGCCAACCCACCGGTTCGACGAACCACAGGCAGGGTGCCGTATTTAAGGGCGTAGAGTTGAGTCAGACCACAAGGTTCAAAGCGCGATGGAATAAGAAGCGCATCGACACCCGCCTGTAAGCGGTGAGAGTAGTCCTCCATGTAGCCGATGCGCACAGAGACTTGCTGAGGGTAACGTTTTTGTAGCTCAAGGAAGCCTGCTTCGAGTTGTTTGTCTCCTGAACCAAGCAGTACCAGCTTACAGCCTTGCTCTAACATATTCGGCATGACTTCGAGTACTAGGTCCAAACCTTTTTGTTCCGTTAAACGACTGACTATACCTAGCACGGGCTGGTCGAGATGGGTGTCTAATCCACATTCTTCTAATAGTAAGCGTTTGTTATCTTGCTTAAGATGTAAGCTGTTTTTGTCGTAATTAATGGCAAGTAAAGCGTCTTTTTCAGGCGACCATTGGTCATAATCTACACCATTAAGAATGCCGGTTAACTTACCTTGCATAGCGGTTAAAACGCCGTCTAAACCGTCCCCATAGTGAGGGGTTAAAATTTCACTGGCGTAAGTTGGGCTAACCGTAGTAATGGCGTCAGCGTAGACAAGTCCTGCTTTTAACGCAGAAAACTGTCCGTAAAATTCCAGACCATGCATGTTAAACATATGGTGAGGCAATTGCAGATCATAGAACTTTTCTTGAGCAAAGCTACCGTTGTAACGTAAGTTGTGAACCGTAGTGACGACTGCGCTATCTTGGTTTCCCCAGCTGTGTAAATAGGCCGCGGCTAGGCCGGTTTGCCAATCATTTAAATGCGCAATATCCGCTTGCCAATTAATGACGGTACTGTTAGAAATGATATGAGCCACTGCCCACGAAAATGCGGCGAACCTAAGGTGATTGTCTGCGTAATCTAACCCATGATTATCGACGTATGGGCCACCATCCCGTTCAAACAAGGCTTGGCATTGTACTAGCCAAATAGGGGTGTCATTTTCAGGTAGGTGGCTTTCCAGTAACAGTAAATCACCTACCCCAAAAGGGTTTCCTAGGTTGATAGTGTTATGAATAGGGGCTACTTTATCTAGTATGCCGTTATAAGCAGGCATGATCAGCCTAACATCACAGCCTTTTTTCCTTAATGCTAAGGGAAGTGCGCCGGCTACATCGGCTAACCCACCTGTTTTAATCAGAGGATAAATTTCTGAAGCAGCAAAGAGAATTTTCATCATGTTGTTATCTTTTAGGTGTTAGGTTGATTCAAGAGTATACCGAAATTGAGTTTCAAGTAGAGTGTGACTATTAAAAATAATATTTAAAGTCTTTAGTGTAAGGGAATTAATATGGATTTAAATACGGCGTGTATGAAAACCCTGTCTATTATCTTGGCGGGTGGTCGAGGCTCTAGGCTGAAACAATTGACGGATAATCGATCAAAGCCTGCCGTGCCGATTGCTGGCAAGTATAAAATTATCGATTTTCCACTTTCTAATTGTGTAAATTCGGGTATGCGCCGCATAGCGGTATTAACTCAATATCGTTCTCACACATTGAATCAGCATGTACAAAGAGGTTGGAACTTTCTTCGTTCAGATTTTAATGAATTTATTGAGCTCTGGCCTGCCCAACAACAGACTGGAGGGGATTGGTATCAAGGTACCGCGGATGCTGTTTATCAAAACTTAAGTATGATTGATGGCCTAGATAGCGAATATATTTTGATTCTCGCGGGTGATCATGTTTATAAGCAAGACTATAGCATCATGCTCAAAGAGCATATTGAGAGCGGTGCAGATGTATCGGTGGCTTGTATTGAAGTGCCGGTTAATGAGGCGAATCAGTTTGGTATTATGCATGTCGATGAAAGCGACAATATCATTGCTTTCGAGGAAAAACCTTCCAATCCTCCAACTATGCCGGGTAACCCAGACGTCTCTTTGGCGAGCATGGGGATCTACATTTTCAATACGAAATTCTTATGTGAAAAGCTTCGCTCGGATGCTGGGGACAAAGATTCCAGCCATGATTTCGGTAAAGATTTAATTCCTTTCTTTGTGGGTAGAAGTACCATCAAGGCGCATCACTTTTCCCGAAGCGTGATAAAAAATGAAAGCTACTCACACCCATATTGGCGTGATGTAGGTACTTTAACGGCCTACTGGGAATCTAATATGGATTTAACCCGCTTAGTGCCAGAACTAGATTTATACGATGAAGATTGGCCAATACGTACCGCCCATTACCAGCGCCCAGCGGCTAAGTTTAATTACAATTATGAGGAGCGTATGGGGACGGCATTAAACTCTGTTGTATCGGCGGGCTGTATTGTGTCTGGGTCTACAGTTGAAAAGTCCATCCTCTTTAACAATGTTAGGGTGAACTCTTACTCTCACGTTAATCGCTCAGTGATCTTGCCAAGGTGTGATATTGGCCGTAACTGTCGCCTTACAAAAGTTGTTTTGGATTCGGATTGCCGTTTACCTGAAGGCACCATCATAGGGGAGGATGCTCAGCAGGATGCAGAGCGTTTTTATCGAAATGAAGATGGTATTACCCTAGTGACACAAGAGATGATCGAAAAATTGTATAACTGATACTTTCTTAACTCTTCTCTAAGCCCGTTTAAAACTTTGTTTTAAACGGGCTTTTTGTTTCTGGGTGAATAATGACTCGTAGCTATCTCCCGAGTACCCCCTGTATGACAGGTTATCCCCTCAACCTGTGGATAACCCTATTGGTGAGTGAATGATAAGTCTCTATAAGCTAGAGGTGGCGTAGCTTTTACTATTAGTGTTTAATTCTTCCCCAGTGATGCGTATATGGTGTCAATTTCAGTTTATTTCCCCTACGAGGTTTAGAAATTATATGTTTACAGGAATAGTTCAGGGTGTCGGAGAAGTCGCTCTGGTAGAAAAAGTGGGTCGCAATAAACGTTTACAAATACAATTCCCAGAAGCCAGTATGCAAGGTCAGCAGTTGGGTGCAAGTGTCGCCATTAATGGTGTGTGTTTGACCGTTGCAGAAATATCCACAGACCAATTAACTTTCGATGTGATTGATACGACCCTAGCGCTGACTAACATTGGCGAGCTTACTGTTGGTTCGAAAGTGAATTTTGAGCGAGCGGCACGCATTGGTGATGAGATTGGTGGTCACCTAATGTCTGGTCATATTATGACCACAGTTAGCGTGGTCGGCGTTGAACAGATCGATGAGAGTGTCCACATTCGTTTTACGACTGACCGTCAGCAAGAAGTCGATGCAAGACGCTACCTTTTCGATAAAGGCTATGTTGGCCTGAATGGCGCCAGTTTAACCATCAGTAATATTGGCCCAGACTGGTTGGAGGTTTCCTTGATCCCTGAAACCCTAAGATTGACCAATTTTGTGAATTTGGTAACGGGCAGTCGGGTGAATCTAGAGATTGATGCCCATACTCAAGCAACGGTTGATACGGTTGAGCGTATTCTTCAAAACAAAGCTTAATCATCTGTGAATAGGCCTAGGCAACAAGATGACTGAGTGTGGTGTTAAAAACTCCTGCCTAAGCACTCTAAATGAATGGAGTCCTGACGGGAATTTCGGTAGAATGCTCGCCATTTCTATCCTCAGAAATTGTTAACGAGTGGCGTCATAAACCACAGGGCAGCAACAAATGTTTTGCACCTATGTTGAAGTGGCAACTAGCCTTGCCTATCACCATAACCGTTAACCATTACTGAGCCTAATATCGCTTTTAAAGTGTGAGTAAATAGTGTCTTCTAATAATCTTAAGCACATACGTAATTTCAGTATCATCGCCCATATCGACCATGGTAAATCTACCTTGGCTGACCGCTTCATCCAAACTTGTGAAGGTTTGAGTGAGCGTGAAATGTCCGCCCAAGTACTTGATTCTATGGACATAGAACGTGAGCGTGGTATCACCATCAAGGCCCAGAGTGTGACTTTGGATTACCATGCCAAAGATGGTCAAACTTATCAGCTAAACTTCATCGACACCCCTGGGCACGTGGATTTCTCTTACGAAGTCTCTCGTTCTCTTGCTGCGTGTGAAGGGGCCCTTTTGGTAGTAGATGCCGCACAAGGCGTGGAGGCTCAATCAGTCGCTAACTGTTACACAGCGATCGAGCAAGGCTTAGAAGTTATGCCTGTGCTGAACAAAATTGATTTGCCGCAAGCCGAGCCTGAGCGTGTGTGTGAAGAGATCGAAGAAATTATCGGTATTGATGCCATGGACGCGGTCACCTGTTCTGCGAAAACTGGCATGGGTGTAGACGATGTACTAGAGCGTTTAGTTGCTACCATCCCACCACCAGAAGGGGATGTGGATGCACCACTGCAAGCACTGATTATCGACTCATGGTTTGATAACTACTTGGGCGTTGTTTCCTTAGTACGTATCAAGCAAGGTACTTTGCGTAAGAAAGATAAAATCTTCATTAAATCGACCAAGCAAGTTCACCCTGTCGACATGGCTGGTATCTTTACACCAAAACGTAAAGAGACTGGCGTCTTGAAAGCCGGTGAAGTGGGCTATGTTGTGGCCGGTATTAAAGACATCCATGGGGCGCCAGTGGGTGACACCATCACGCACGCTTCGACGCCGGACGTTGAACAACTTGCGGGTTTCCAAAAAGTTAAGCCACAGGTTTATGCGGGTTTGTTCCCAGTTAGCTCCGACGACTACGAAGACTTCCGTGTTGCGCTAGATAAGCTGACGCTAAATGATGCCTCCTTGTTCTTCGAACCAGAAAGCTCCGACGCCCTAGGCTTTGGTTTCCGCTGTGGCTTTTTAGGTATGCTGCACATGGAGATCATCCAAGAGCGATTAGAGCGTGAATATGATCTGGATTTGATCACCACAGCCCCAACAGTAGTGTTTGAAGTGGAGCTGAATAACGGTGACGTTATCAATGTTGATAGCCCATCTAAAATGCCTGATCCTGGTACCATCAAAGAAATGCGCGAGCCTATTGTGGAAGCGAATATTCTTGTGCCACAAGAGTACCTTGGTAACGTTATTACCTTGTGTGTTGAAAAACGTGGCATGCAAAAAGACATGCAATACGTAGGACAGCAAGTACAGCTACGCTATGAACTGCCAATGAATGAAGTGGTAATGGACTTCTTTGATAAATTGAAGTCTTGTAGCCGTGGCTTTGCGTCTCTTGATTACAGCTTCAGTCACTTTAGCCCTGCACCGCTATGCCGTTTGGACATTCTTATCAATGGTGAGCGTGTTGATGCGCTGGCGTTGATAATGCATAAGGATAACGTGCAATTTAAAGGCCGTGCTTTGTGTGAAAAAATGAAAGATCTGATTCCTCGCCAAATGTTTGACGTGGCGATTCAAGGGGCGGTGGGTGCGAAGGTTATCTCGCGTACCACAGTAAAAGCACTACGTAAAAACGTTATCGCTAAGTGTTACGGCGGTGATGTTAGCCGTAAGAAAAAACTGTTGCAGAAACAGAAAGAAGGTAAGAAACGTATGAAGCAAGTTGGTAACGTTGAAGTGCCACAATCTGCTTTCTTAGCGGCGTTACAAATAGATAATTAAGCATTAACAGTTACCCCAGCGTGATGACATCACGCAGCGATGGAGAGATGTAATGGGTTTTGATTTTGAGCTGATTTTAGCGATTGCTTTTTTTGTGACCGGTGCAGTTTGGTTGTATGACCGCATCGTTTATCTGCCAAAGCGCAAGTTAGTGCTGGCAGAAATGACACCAGAAGCACGTCAGGCGATCAGCAAAGACACTAAGCAAACGCTTGCACAAACCCCTAAGCTGGTCACGGAAGTAAAATCTTACTTTGTGATTGTGGCGGTTATCTTTGGTTTACGCTCGTTTGTGGTGGAACCGTTTCAAATTCCATCTGGCTCCATGTTGCCCACTTTAGAAATCGGCGATTTCATTTTGGTGAATAAGTTTGAGTATGGCGTAAGGTTGCCTGTTTTAAATACGACCCTGATTCCAACCAATGAGCCAAAACATGGTGATGTCGTGGTGTTCAAATACCCTCGTGATCCAAGCTTGAACTATATTAAGCGCATGGTGGGTTTGCCAGGGGATAAGATCAGTTATCATAATAAGACCTTGTCCATCAACGGGCAGGTTTTAGCGACGAATTTAGTGGCGGAGCTATCCACTTCCCTAAATCCTAACAAAGAGCCGGTACGGGTTTTTGTGGAAAACTTGGGAGGTAAAAATCACGAAGTCTACAATTCTTACTACCAGAATCCGCTTGAAGGTGACTGGGTTGTACCAGAAGACTCGTATTTTGTGATGGGTGATAATCGCGATAACAGTTCAGATAGTCGTGTTTGGGGTTTTGTACCGAAAGCCAATATGAAAGGCCGTGCCTTTTACGTGTGGCTACACTGGAATGAGTTGTTAAGCGTTCCAAGTTTTAAAAATAATGGTCTGATTGAATAAAGATTTTTTGGAGTAATTTTGAGTTCACTGTATCAAAAATTGTGTCGCCGCATAGGTTATTATTTTGCCGACCTAGGCCTATTGGAGCTCGCACTGACACACCGTAGCTTCGGCGGCAAAAATAACGAGCGTTTAGAGTTTCTAGGTGACTCGATTCTTAATTATGTGATCGCAGAAGATCTATTCCATCGCTTCCCGAAAGCCAAGGAAGGTGAGCTGAGTCGATTGCGTGCGTCTTTAGTAAAAGGCGACACACTGGCCGAATTGGCCCGAGAATTTAAGCTAGGTGATTTCCTTAAATTGGGTGCTGGCGAGTTGAAAAGCGGAGGCTTCCGCCGTGACTCTATCTTAGCGGATTCCGTGGAAGGCATTATCGGCGCTATCTATTTAGATGCCGGTATGGACACTTGCCGTACTCATATTCTGGATTGGTATAAATCTCGACTGGATGCGACGTCCTTGAAAGTGGTGACGAAAGATGCGAAAACTCGCTTGCAGGAATATTTGCAAGGTCGTAAATACGCGTTGCCGAATTATGAAGTCGTAGACATTCAAGGTGAGCCTCATGATCAAACTTTTTATGTTCATTGCCAAATTGAGTTGAGTGATGAGGCTATTCAGGGCAAGGGTAACAGCCGTCGTATTGCCGAGCAAAATGCCGCTGCGAAAGCGCTAAAACTATTGGAACAAAAAGATGTCTGAGGAAGAAATTACTCACTGTGGTTATGTGGCCATAGTTGGTCGACCCAATGTCGGCAAATCCACGCTGCTTAACCATATTTTGGGCCAAAAGTTATCCATAACGTCCAGAAAACCACAAACGACCCGCGATCAAATTTTAGGGGTTAAAACCGAGGGGCAGGTGCAGGCGATCTATGTGGATACACCTGGATTGCACCTTGGTGAGACAAAAGCCATAAACCGCTTTATGAATAAAACCGCTTCCGCGGCATTGAAAGACGTGGATGTAGTGTTATTCGTGGTGGACGCAGACCGTTGGACGGAAGAAGATGAGTCCGTATTACAGAAGGTTAAATACGCTTCCTGTCCGGTTATCTTGGTGGTCAACAAAGTCGATCAGTTAGAACAGCAAGATAGCCTATTACCAAGATTAGCGAATTTAGCTGAGCGTATGGAGTTTGCTCAAGTGGTGCCTATTTCGGCATTACGCAACAAAAACCTCGACCGCTTAGAACGACTGGTGACGGGCTATATTCCAGAAGGGATGCCTTTCTACCCTGAAGATCAGATTACTAACCGCAGTTCGCGTTTTTTGGCCGCGGAAATTGTACGTGAGAAGATCACTCGTCAGTTAGGTCAAGAAGTGCCTTACGAAGTGGCTGTACAGATTGAAGAGTTTGTTTACGAAGGCTCGGTTATTCACATCAGTGCGCTTATTTTGGTTGAGCGAAATGGCCAGAAACGCATCATTATTGGTGATCGTGGCGAGAAAATTAAACTGATTGGTAAAGAAGCACGCATAGATATGGAAGAACTTTTCCAGCAGAAGGTTATGCTTAATCTATGGATTAAAATTCGCTCCGGTTGGTCCGATGATGAGCGTGCTTTAGCCAGTCTAGGTTATCAAGAAGAATAAGCTTGATGCGCGCCTTGGCGTACGTTATTCATACTCGCGCTTTTCAAGATGAAAAGGTGCTGCTAGATCTGCTCACTCAGGATCAAGGTTTGATTCGAGGTGTATGGCGGTTAGCAAAAAAAGAGGCTCGGGTGATTCCTGGGCCTTTTTTATGCTATGACATTGAGTGTTCGGGTCGCACGGATTTAAAAACTATCCGACAGTTGGAATCCCTCAAAGCGGGGAAAGTGCTCGAAGGTTTACCTTTATACGCAGCCTTGTATAGTCATGAGTTGATTGCGAAACTTCTGCCGCTGAATTTACCCTTACCGAACATCTACTCCTTGTACCAATGGCTCATTGATAGCTTGGCATCAGGGGCACCGATTGCGCCCTTGCTAAGACGTTTTGAAATGGGCTTGTTTGATGAGTTGGGAATGGCCATTAACTTATCAACCACAGGTCGTGGCCAAGAGGTTCAAGAAGATACCCTGTATCAATTTGATCAGCGGTTTGGTTTACGTCCTTACTATGGTGAGCAACCCAAGGTTCTGCCTGTTTTGTTTGTTGAGGGGCGTTTGGCACAGGCTTATCACCAGGGAGAATGGATGAACAAAGCTGTATTGAATCTAGCCAAAGAGCTACATCGCCACTGGATAGATGGGTTATTGAACGGCAAGCCTGTAGCGGCTCGTAAACTATTGCCTAAGCAAGCCTATCAAGGAGAGCGTTTGTTTGGTGTGCCGATTTTTCGTTATTGATGCTCAGTGTCTAAATAGAGAGAGATGTTTTGATTATAGGTATAGGTACAGATTTAGTGGAAATCGCACGGATAGCCAGCTCTATTGAGCGTCTTGGTGAGCGTTTTGTTGGCCGTATTCTAACAGCCAATGAAAAGCAGCAGTGGCTAAGCATGACGCATAAATCCAAAGCGGATGCATTTGTGGCTAAGCGCTTTGCGGCTAAAGAAGCGGCAGTAAAGGCTTTAGGAACAGGAATCGGACGAGGGGTGAGTTTCCAGCACTTTGAAGTGAGTAATCTAGCGTCAGGGCAACCTATGCTATCCGTCGATGACAGTATTGAGCAGAGGTTTGAAGGTAAGGTTAATTGGCATCTAACCCTCACAGATGAGCAAAAATACGCTCAGGCATTTGTTATTCTTGAGGCCAAGGAATAAGTTTTTGGTTGTCTAGCAACTCTTGAATGGCGTCGATAAAATCCTCAAAGACACCGTCAACATCCTCTAAACCAAGCTCTTTTAGATGGGTTTCCAAAAAGCCTGCATGGCGTGCGATATTTATGGTGCCCGTGTACTTGGATGCCCCATGAATCCTGTGCACCACTTCTATTAGCTTTTCTGTGTCCTGATTGGCTAGATGATGTTGCAGCAGCTTTTGCTCGTCATCGAGAGTATTGGCCAGCATTTCAAACATATCCTTGGCAATGTCGACCCTACCATTGACCATGCCCAACGCTTTTTTCAAATCAAAAATATTGACCAGTTTCTCGTCTACCTGCTCTAAGTATCCGCCTTTGCTATCACACCATTCTTCTATGGTGTTAAGGAGGATTTCTTCATCCACCGGTTTGGTTAAGTAGGCGTTCATACCACTGGCAAGTATTTGCTGTTGTTCCGACCCTAGTGCATGAGCTGTTAACGCGATAATTGGGGTGTTTTTGTAGGTCTCAATCTGACGAATCTCTTGGGTGGTCTCCATGCCATTTTTTTCAGGCATTTGAATGTCCATGAAGATGATGTCGTATTGGGTGGTTTTGGCCATTTGTATGGCCTCCATGCCGCTATAAGCGAGAGAAACATTGAGGTTGTTGCCAGACAACCAATGATTGAAAAGCTGTAAGTTAATCGCCATATCATCCACCGCCAGAATATTAAGGTGCTGCAGCTTAGTGGGCAGGGTTCTTTTGCTTTCAACAGGCTGTGTGCTGGCGGGGTATTTTATATTATCGAGCGCCTTATACAGGCGGTTGTGGCTAATAGGTTTTAGCAAAATGCTTTGGCTGATCTGCTTCAGGCCAGGATGGCGAGCCAGTTCTTCTGGATTTTGAATCATTAAGATACTAGGAATATCAAAAGTGCTCTTGGCAAAATGCACCAGTTCCTTTGCGTCTTGAATGCTTTCATGATCATTAGGGGTTATGTTGATCAGTAAAGCATCAACTTTTTCTTGTTGTTTATTTAAACGATTGATAATGGGTTCAATCTGATTAAAGCTGGTGCAGTTAACACGAATCGAATCAAGATAGTTGGAAAGGTAATCTTGATAACTCTTGCTGGGTTCCAGCATTAGAATATTTAGATTTAAACTTTCTCGTTTAGCGGGTGTGTTTCTTGAAGGTTTTAGTTTTAGGGTAAAGTGAAAATTGGAGCCGCTGATTTGGTCGCTTTTAATGCCGATACTGCCATGCATTTGCTCAACTAGCTTCTTAGTGATGACTAGGCCTAAGCCTGTTCCGCCAAATTTTCGTGTGGTGCTGGTGTCTACTTGAGAAAATGGCTTGAACAGATTGTTGATTTTTTCTTCTGGAATGCCGATACCCGTGTCGATTACTTGAAAGCTGAGGACGAGTTCGTCGTTGTTTTGGGACAGCACTTCCACTTTCGTTTGCACATAGCCGTGGTGAGTAAACTTTATAGCATTCCCTATGAGGTTGGTGAGTATCTGTCGTACCCGAATGCTGTCGCCAATCACCCAGTCTGGAACGTTGGCCTGAAAGTCTGGAACCAAATCGATCTGCTTATCTCGAGTCAGTAAACTGGCGCTGAGAGTTTGGTAAACTTCATCAACCAGCTCTTTTAGATTGAAGTGGTTGTTTTCAAAATTCAATTTGCCTGCTTCGATTTTTGAAAAATCGAGAATGTCGCCAATAATGGCCAGTAGGCTATTGGTAGATTGCTCAATGGTCTCTAGGTATAGACGCTGTTGTGTGTCTGTATTGCTGCTTTGCAGTATCTTGGTATAGCCCAGTATCGCACTTAATGGCGTACGTACTTCATGGCTTATATTGGCAAGGAATTGAGATTTTAAACGATTGGATTCCATCGCTTCTTTATTGGCGATATGTAGCTGGGCACTTTTTTCTTCCATGCTATCCATACTGCGTCGGATATCTTCAGTGGATTGCTCAATCCCTGAAAGTAACTCTTCTTGATGGCTTTCTAAACGCTCCGCAAGTTCTAGGATATTGTTTTGTATTTCCTTGTATTGGGGTGGCATTGACAGCAGCTTGGCATTCGAAAAATTGCCTTTGACGATCTGATCCAGAATGCTAGAAAGTTTATCAATAGGCTGTGTGAAATACTGGGAAAGGCGCCAAGCTAACAGAATGAGTCCAGAGCCAATCAGTATGGTTAGAAAGGCAAGTATCGCAATGTATCGATACATTTGCAGTCTGATTTCACTCTTACTGATTTCAATGCGTACCCAGCCAATGATGTTGTGTTGGTCATTGCTGTTAAGGGTTTCTGGTTGGCTATTAAAAATACTGTCTAGACTGTTGTTGCTGTAAAAAATAGGGGTGAAGTTTAGTAGGAAGTCTTCATAAATCAAAGTGTTAGGTGTGCTTGGTATCTCAATTTTTGTTTTGATATGAGTGCTGCCAAGCTCTGCGATGACTTCTTGGTGGTTGTTAAAAAGCTGTATGCTGTCAACTTCATCATACCTTAACGCACTTTGCATGATGCGATACATCATATTGGTATCGGTAAAGACAATGGCATATTCGCTGCTCAAAGCGACCTGTTGGGCAATGTTATTGGCGCGTTCGAGCAGGTTAGTATTAAGGTCATGATAGCGAGTAGTCAGAAAGCTCAGACTACTCAATAAGGAGATGATTAAAATGGGGGCAAATAGCAGCCAAAAGAGTTTGTGTCTTAAGGATAGGAGATTAATAAATCCAAATAGCTTCATAGTAGGATGAAACCAGAGGTGAAATTAATAACAAGCGAAATTGCCTTTCCCTTTACGACGGTCACATTCTCTCTCATAATTCTCACACGCTAGTGCTTTGGTGCGAGAAGGGTTAGATAAATACTTACACTCACGCCACTTTTGTCTTAGCTCATTATCTGGGATGTCGGCAGATGGACCCGCAAAAAAATCACAAGCCGCTAAAGATAGTGTACATAGTAGTAATGCTAAAGTGCCAAACGCGCGCATTTTGGTCTCCGTAAATAGGAATATAAACTAAGTTTATAACGCTTTCTTATTATATTGTTGCGGTAAAGTGCTTTTAAATAAGCGAGAATGTTAATTTTCAATCCCTACGACATTAATGTCAATGAAGTTTTTATGATTCAATATCCTAGTATAGAGTCCATCATTGGACAAACTCCCTTGGTTCGACTCCAGCGAATCAACCCAAACAGTTCCAACGAAGTTTTATTAAAGCTTGAGGGGCAGAATCCAGCAGGTTCTGTGAAAGATCGACCTGCGTTAAATATGATCTTACAAGCTGAGTTGCGTGGTGACATCAAACCGGGTGATAGCCTGATCGAAGCAACCAGTGGTAATACTGGGATTGCGCTTGCTATGGCCGCGGCCATAAAAGGCTACAAGATGCATCTCATCATGCCAGATAACATGAGCCAAGAGCGTAAATCGGCGATGTCCGCCTACGGTGCGATCTTGCACTTGGTAACGAAAGAAGAAGGTATGGAGCGCGCTCGTGATCTAGCCCTTGAGATGCAAGAGCAAGGGGTGGGTATTGTGCTGAACCAATTTGCAAACCAAGATAACCCTAATGCGCATTATCTGACCACAGGGCCGGAAATCTGGCAGCAAACCCAAGGCAGCGTGACCCACTTTGTAAGTTCTATGGGGACTACTGGTACTATCATGGGGGTTTCCCAGTACCTTAAAGAGCAAAACCCAGAGGTACAAATCGTTGGTCTGCAGCCACAGGAAGGGGCCAGTATTCCTGGCATCCGACGCTGGCCAAAAGCTTACCTGCCTTCTATTTTCGATGAAAAACGCGTGGACACTGTGATGGATGTGGCCCAAGAAAATGCCGAAGTCACTATGCGAAGGTTGGCTAAAGAAGAGGGTATTTTCTGTGGCGTGTCTTCAGGTGGGGCCGTGTATGCCGCGATGGAGCTGTCCAAACAATTGGAAAATGCCGTGATTGTTGCCATTGTCTGTGATCGTGGCGACCGCTACTTGTCCACGGGTGTTTTTTCCTGAAGGTAGAAATAGATTCAGCAGCGGTGAGGGTGTGCGACACTCAAGGCAAATCCAGCTAAGTGACGAATTTAGAGTGTTTTGATTTTTGTATCTGGTATGGAATCAAATCTAGATACGCTAGAATAGCACTTTACAATTCGTTATTGAGTATTGAGAGATCCCCTTGAGAAAGAGAATGCCATCCCGCCGCTCGGCAGCAAAGACAAACCTTGGGCCTATACAGCAATTTGAGGTAGAAGGCTTAACGCACGAAGCGAAAGGCGTTGCCCGACAGCAAGGTAAGGTAACCTTTATTGGCGGTGCTTTGCCGGGGGAAACCGTTGAGGCTAGGGTTTCTAAAGCGGGACGTAACTTTGACGAAGCCAACCTAGTCAATATTGTTAGCCCAAGTCCTTACCGTATGACGCCCACTTGTCAGCATTTTGCAGAGTGTGGTGGTTGCAGCTTCCAACATCTTACTCAAGACCAACAATTACTCGCGAAAACCGATTGGTTGCAACGACAGTTACGTAAGGTGAGTGAGCAGCCCATTGAGCCATTGACCGATCAGGCTTTTGGTTATCGACGACGTGCACGCTTAGCCTTGCAGGTTAAATCGGGCAAAGCCTTACTAGGCTTTCGTCAAAAATCTTCCAAAGATATTGTCGAAATCAGCAATTGCTTGGTACTTACCGAGCGTTTGCAAGACATCTATAAAAGTCTAAAACACACCATTCTTGATGACGACATGGCCACTGCTGTGGGCCATGTCGAACTACTTGAAGACACCCGTGGTGCTTCCGTGTTGTTTCGCTTAACGCGACCTATTACTGAGTCTACTCAAGCCCGTTGGAGTGACTGGGCAAAAACTTTAGGAGTTGAGCTCTATTGGCAAGCACCAGAAGAAAGCAGAGTGACGCTTGCTCAAGAAAAGATGCGCCATTATGACCTAGGCAAGCAGACGCTGACGTATCACCCGCAAGACTTTATTCAGGTAAATGCGCGGATGAACGAGAAAATGATTCATCAAGCAATTAGTTGGCTGCAACCTAACGAAGACGATGTGGTGTTAGACTTATTTTGTGGCGTTGGAAATTTTTCTTTACCCATGGCATTGCATGCTAAAAAAGTGATTGGTGTAGAGGTGCAGCCAAGCATGGTGGCGGCGGCTCAAGCGAATGCCCAATGTAATGATTTAGAAAATATTGATTTTATTGCTGCGGATTTAAGTCAGCCAGCAAAACGACAATTTGCAAAACTAGGGGTCACTAAGGTGTTACTTGATCCCCCACGAGCTGGGGCTTTTGAGTTCTTAGATAACCTAGTTAAAATATCACCAGGACAAATCTTGTACGTTTCTTGCAACGCATCCACTTTAGCAAGAGACGCAGAGTATCTTGTAGCGCATGGCTATCAAGTGGTAAAAGTAGGTTTGATGGAGATGTTCCCACAGACTTCACATATTGAAACCATGATGTTGCTGCAGAAAAGAAGTAAATAAAGGACAAGCAAATGGTAACGGTAAGAAAAGATCATCCAATTACGGACGATGGCACGGTTGATATTGATGCCTGGATGGCGCAATTTGCTGACGAAATTGATGACAATTCTAGAGTGCCCTTGCGCATGGCTTGCGAAGTGGCGCGACTAGCGGAATTGCAATCGGCGCGACCTTCCTACTGGGGGGCTCAAGCGAGTACCTTCCGTGCAGGTCTAGAAATGGTTGAAATCTTATCCGGCTTTCGTGCCGATCAAGACTCTTTATTGGCCGCCGCTTTGTATCGAGTGGTAAGGGAAGATCAGTTACCAATTTCCCGCGTGGTGGATATGTTTGGTCGTAAAGTAGCGTCTTTGATCGAAGGCGTTATTCGCATGGGGGAAGTCTCTAAAAACCTCAGTGCTGATTCGGCAGCAGAAGTGCTTGGCAGCAGCGAAAACCAGCTTGAATCCCTACGTAAAATGCTTGTGTCTATCATAGACGATGTCCGCGTCGTGCTGATTAAGTTGGCAGAGCGTGCATGTGCCATTAAAGAAGCTAAACACCAAGATGAAGACCGCCAGGTCACCGTCGCCCTTGAAGTGCAAAGTGTTTACGCCCCTTTGGCCCACAGGTTGGGCATTGGACATATTAAGTGGGAGTTGGAAGACCTTTCCTTCCGTTATCTTTACCCTAACGATTACAAACGCATTGCCAAATGCCTAGATGAAAAACGCCTTGACCGTCAGCAGTTCATTGATGATGTGATCAATATGCTACGTGAGCGTTTAGAAGCGATTAACATTCATGCGGACCTAATGGGCCGCGCCAAACACATTTACAGTATTTGGCGCAAAATGAAGCGAAAAAACATCAGTTTCGATGAAGTTTATGATGTGCGTGCTGTGCGTATTCTCGTTAACGAGCCCATGGAGTGTTATGGGGTATTAGGAATAGTACACAACCTGTGGCGTCCTATTCCGCAAGAATTTGATGACTATATCAGTAATCCAAAAACCAATGGTTATCAGTCATTGCATACCGCGGTGATTGGTCCTCAAGGGCGTGCTGTCGAGATACAGATCCGTACTCATACTATGCATGAAGATGCGGAACTTGGGGTGTGTGCCCATTGGAAATATAAGGGTACAGATTTAAGCTCGAACAGTTCTAGCTACGAAGAAAAATTGCAGTGGCTACGTACCATTTTGGACTTCCATGAAGTACAGGGGGATTTGGAGTCCCTTTCAGAGCAAGTTCGTAGTGACATCGACCAAGACCGTATTTATGTCTTTACCCCTGATGGCCATGTGGTTGATTTGCCTGTGAATGCGACCCCGGTAGACTTCGCATACCGTGTTCATACGGAAATTGGTCACCGTTGTCGTGGAGCAAAAATTAACGGCAAAATTACTTCTTTGGTCACTCACCTAAAAACGGGTGACAAAGTGGAAATTATGACCTCGAAAGAGGGCACGCCAAGCCGAGATTGGCTGCACCCTACCTTAGGTTACGTACAGACCAACCGTGCCCGAGCCAAAATTCAGAACTGGTTTAGAAAAGAAGATCGTGAGAAAAATCTAGAGGCAGGTAAAACCCTACTGGATAAACAGTTGAAACGCCTAGGAATAGACGACAACCGCATTGATCTTGCCAAAATTGCATCAAGATTTAATTTATCCAATGCGGAAGATATATATGTGGCATTGGGTGCCGGTGATATCTTATTGGCGCGAGTGTTACGATCAATTGATGAGTTTTACAGCCTTGATGGTGGCTCTGCGCCAATACGCCCTGTTCGTCTTAAGAAGAGTCGTCATAAGTCTTCCGATGACGATATTCATATTCTTGGGGTGGGCAAACTGATGACGCAAATGGCCCGTTGTTGTACGCCGATTCCGGGTGACAGCATTATGGGCTACATAACCCAAGGACGTGGTGTTTCCATACATAAGCAGGATTGTTTGAACATAGCGCAGCTAAGCTTGGACGAGCCTGAGCGTATCGTGGAAGTAAACTGGGGTGAGGAACTTGATAATCTTTACCCAGTGAACATTCAGGTAGAAGCTTATGATCGCACGGGCCTACTCAATGACATAACAGGTTTGCTGGCCAATGAAAAAGTAAACTTGTTGTCTATGAATACCTTGTCGGCAAAGGAGAGCCATACCGCTTGTATTCGTTTCACCATTGAGGTGGGAGAGATTGGTGCCTTGAGTAAACTGCTCCATCGCATCAACCAGTTGCCCAATGTCTTGAATGTGTTTAGGGAAAAAGATTTTTGAGTGAATCACTAACGTCTTTGCTGACCCTGATGTCATGCTTGCGCGATAAAGAGTCTGGTTGTGCTTGGGACCTTAAACAAACCTACCAAAGTTTGGCCCAGTACACCTTGGAAGAAGCCTATGAAGTGGTGGATGCCATAGAAAGAGAGAACCTAGCAGACTTAAAAGAAGAGCTAGGCGATTTGCTGTTTCAGGTGGTCTTTCAGGCTCAAATCGCTAGTGAGCAAAAGGTTTTTGATTTTGACGATGTGGTCAATGGGTTGGTGGATAAAATGCTACGTCGCCATCCACACTTGTTTCCAGGTGGTGAGTTATCACGCTTTGGCGAAGCCTCGGAACTGTCGGATGAAGAGATTAGCCTGCAATGGCAGAAAATCAAAGCCGAAGAAAAAGCTCGTAAAGGCGTGCAGAGTCAAAGTATCTTAGATGATGTACCCAGTGCGATGCCTAGCTTGATGCAAGCGGTGAAAATACAGAAAAAAGTCGCCAAAGTTGGCTTTGATTGGCCTGATGTTGCCCCTGTTTTCGCCAAGATTCGTGAAGAACTTGACGAGCTGGAAGAAGCATTGAGCGAACAAGATCAAACCCATGTGGAAGAAGAGATGGGCGATGTGCTCTTTGCAATGAGTAATTTGGCGCGTCATTTGTCTGTTTCGCCAGATGTCGCACTGATGAAAACCAATGTTAAATTTCGTCGCCGCTTCCGTCGTATCGAAGAGCTACTGGGGGAGCGAGAGGCGTCGTTGCAAGAAACGAGTTTGGAAGAGCTCGATAAACTATGGGACCAAGCCAAGCGCGAAGGCTTATAGAAATTCAAAAAATGTCGTTTAATCGAGTATGTTAAGACTCAAGTTATTAACAATATTTTGATCTGGTTATTCTTGACCAGGTGATGAGTAGGAGGGATATAGTGAACGATCGTCAGGCATCATTACGTGAAAATGTCAGGTTACTAGGGGATTGCTTAGGGGAAACCATGAGTAATCATTTAGGGGAAGGCTTTTTAGAGAAGGTCGAAAACATTCGACAGCTTTCTAAAGATGGACGACTCACAGGCGACTCCACCGCATTAATCGCCGCGCTAGAAAAATTGGATGACAATGAGATTGTCCCTGTTGCTCGCGCATTCAACCAGTTCCTTAATTTGTCGAACATTGCCGAGCAGTATCACCGCGTGCATCGCCGCCGTACCAATGAAAGTCTAGGGGTTTATCAAAACCCGATTGGTGATCTGCTAAAACGTTTAGCCGAGAAAGATTTTAGCGGCGAGCAAATGCTTGAGTCCTTGCGTAATCAATCCATTGAATTGGTGTTAACCGCTCACCCTACCGAAGTCGTGCGCCGTTCTCTGATTCGTAAATACGATAATATTTCCAGTGAGCTAGAAGCGCTGGATAAAGACAATATCTTGCCTTTAGAAGAAACCAAGCATATTCGTCGCTTAAAAGAGATTATTACCCAAGCTTGGCATACGGATGAGATCCGTGAACAGCGCCCAACCCCAGTTGATGAAGCCAAATGGGGCTTTGCAGTAATTGAACAGTCTTTATGGCAAGCTGTACCGCGTTTCTTCCGTCAATTAGACGAGCAGTTTAGCCAGTATTCTAATGGCGAAAGTCTGCCGCTAGATTTAGCCCCAATTCGTTTTGCAACCTGGATGGGGGGCGACCGAGACGGTAACCCAAATGTTACTCATACCGTCACCAAAGAAGTGGCCCTATTGGCTCGCTGGATGGCCGCGGATCTGTACATCAAGGATCTTTCGGTTCTACGTTCTGAATTTTCCATGATTCAGTGCAACCAAGCAATGCGCGATCGAGTGGGCGACAGTGCTCAGCCCTATCGTGAAGTGTTACGTCAGCTTGAAAACAAAATGATCGCTACCAAAAACTGGGCCAAAGCCTGTTTAGATGGCGAAGCGGCCTCCGATGAAGGCATCTTCCTCAACAGTAAAGAGCTGATTGATGATCTAGTATTGTGTTACCAATCGCTTATCGACAGCGGCATGAAGGTTATCGCCAATGGTTCTTTACTAGACCTAATTCGTTGTGCGGCAACCTTTGGCATGACGTTGGCACGTTTGGATGTTCGCCAAGATGCCTCCCGCCATATTGATGCCTTGTCTGCCATTACTCGTTTTTATGGTTTAGGGGATTATGCGGAGTGGGACGAAGCGTCTCGCCAAGCCTTCTTATTAACAGAGCTTAACTCTAAACGTCCATTATTGCCTATGGACTGGTCGCCAAGCGAAGAAGTGAAGGAAGTGTTAGACACTTTTGCCATGATCGCGCAAGGAGAAGCCAACTCTTTTGGTTCCTACGTAATCTCTATGGCCAGCGCCCCTTCTGATGTGTTGGCTGTTGCCCTAATGTTGAAAGAGTCTGGGGTCACTTTCCCAATGCGTATCGCGCCTCTGTTTGAGACGCTAGCGGATTTGGATAATGCTGAGCCAATTATCGAACAACTATTCTCATTGCCTTGGTACAAAGCCTACATTAATGGTCATCAAGAAGTCATGATCGGCTACTCAGATTCCGCCAAAGATGCTGGGCAAATAGCAGCCACTTGGGGCCAATACCGAGCGCAAGAAGCACTCACCAAACTTTGTAAGAAACACGGTGTGCACCTGACTTTGTTCCACGGCCGTGGTGGTACCGTAGGTCGTGGTGGCGGTCCTGCTCATGTGGCTATTTTGTCTCAACCACCAGGCTCGGTGAATGGTGCCATTAGGGTGACAGAGCAAGGGGAGATGATCCGATTCAAGTTCGGTATTCCGGATATTGCGGTGCGTTCATTAGAGCTTTATTGCTCTGCCGTGATGGAAGCTTCCTTAATGCCTGCGCAAGCGCCCAAAGATGAGTGGCGCGCCATCATGGATGAAATGGCCGAAGTGGGTATGAATCAATACCGCTCCATTGTCCGTGGTCATGAAGATTTTGTGCCTTACTTTAGAGCCACTACACCAGAACAAGAGTTGGCTAAATTGCCTCTTGGATCACGTCCTGCTCGCCGTCGTTCTGATGGCGGTGTGGAAAGCTTACGCGCGATTCCTTGGATATTTGCTTGGATGCAAATTCGCTTAATGCTACCTGCTTGGTTGGGAGCTGAGAGTGCGCTACAGCAAGCAGTGGAATCTGGAAACTTAGAAAAACTCCAAGAAATGCATAAGAAATGGCCATTCTTTGGGGCCTACCTCGACATGCTCGACATGGTATTGGCCAAGTCAGAACCAGAAATTGCTGAGTACTATGAAAAGCGTCTAGTAGGGGAAGAGCTAAGAGGCTTGGGGCGTTTATTGCGCAGTAAGCTGACACAAGTTAGTACTCTTGTGAAAACACTTAAACAGCAAGAGCGCCTAATCGAAGATAATAAGACGATTCGCCAGTCTATCGACGTGCGTAACCCTTATATTGACCCATTGCATTACCTACAAGCTGAGCTTCTGTATCGCAGCCGTAAGGATGAGAATAATCCTGAGGTTAACAAGGCGCTAATGATCGCTATGGCAGGTATCGCAAGTGGTATGCAAAATACCGGCTAAAGTTTCACCGTATTGTGCTTATAGTCACTATAAGCACAATAAAAGTGAAAAAATCCGTCAGTAAATTTGCATACTAATAGCTTGCTTGGGTATGCTTGGCGACCATTCATTTTATAGCATGCAAGTTTACTATTTTCGAACGCGGTGTTTTCGCGTTATTCGCGTGTCCATGCGAGATAAAAATAAGAAAACTTGTAATTCAGTATATAGCTGACTTTTGGAGACTTTTTATGCGAGTAATATTATTAGGTGCACCTGGCGCTGGTAAGGGTACTCAGGCTCAATTCATCACGGAAGAATTTGGGATTCCTCAAATTTCAACAGGCGATATGTTACGTGCCGCAGTGAAAGCTGGCAGTGATATGGGCTTAAAAGCAAAAGCGGTTATGGATGCCGGTCAATTGGTTTCTGATGACATCATCATTGGCCTAGTAAAAGAGCGCTTAACACAAGACGATTGTGTAAATGGTGCTTTGTTTGACGGTTTCCCTCGTACTATTCCACAAGCGGATGCATTGAAAGACGCTGGCGTAAAAATCGACTTTGTTGTTGAGATCGATGTAGCAGACGAAGAAATCGTTAGTCGCATGAGTGGTCGTCGTGTTCATGAAGCGTCTGGCCGAACTTATCACCTAGTGTATAACCCACCAAAAGAAGCGGGCAAAGACGATGTGACAGGTGAACCTTTAGTACAACGTGCTGATGATACAGAAGAAACTGTTCGCAAGCGTTTGGGTGTTTACCATGACCAAACCGCACCATTGATCGGCTATTACAAAGATTGGCTGGCACAAGATGCCGCAGCAGCGCCTAAATTTGTTAGCGTAAACGGTGTTGGTGATCTTAACGAAATCAAACAAGGTCTGTTAGCTTCCTTAAAGGCCTAGAGATTCGATGACAGCAATATTAGCTTTGGATACTTCAACGTCAGCTTGTTCTGTGGCGTTGAATATAGACGGTGTGGTGTTGGAAGATTTCCGCATCGCGCCCCGTCAACATAATGCCTTAATCCTCCCTATGGTCGAGCAAATCCTTGCTCAAGCAGAATTATCTTTGTCCGATCTAGACGCCATTGCTTTTGGACGCGGTCCTGGATCTTTTACTGGGCTGCGGATTAGCGCTGGCGTCGTACAAGGGTTGGCTTACGGTGCCGATAAACCTGTTATCCCCGTGTCTACACTGGCGGCCATGGCTCTAGAAGGCTTCCAGAAAACCGGTGAGAATTATTGGTTGAGTGCTCTAGATGCCCGTATGGGTGAAGTTTATCTAGGGGGCTATCATGTGAATAAAGCTGATGGTCAATACAGCATTGAGTTGTTACTGGAAGAACGAGTCGCTAAGCCTGATAACTTGCCAAGTCTTGCTCAAGATTACCAAGGAATTGGTTCAGGCTGGTGCTATCAGCAAGAACTGTCGGCATTATTGCCAAACGCTCCTGCACACGTCTTGGCAGAAAATTTGCCAAGGGCGGCAAGTATTGCCGAGCTTGCACAATTGGCCTTTGCAAACGGCGAAATGCAAAGTTGTTATGATGCCATCCCCACTTATTTACGTGATAACGTCACTTGGGAAAAACAAGCACCACGGATAGGAAAACGCTAGGTTATGCTTTGGTACCACATTGTCTTTCTTGCATTAATACAGGGTCTGACTGAGTTTTTACCCATCTCCAGTTCGGCGCATTTAATTCTTCCTGCCCAAGTATTGAATTGGCCAGACCAAGGCTTAGCATTTGATGTGGCTGTACATATTGGTACCTTGATTGCCGTAGTAGGCTATTTTCGCAAAGATATTATGAATATCTTCCTAGCCTGGTGTTGTACATTTAAAGGTGGTAAAAGCTGTGGTGAGAGTCGCTTAGCTTGGTGGATTATTTTAGCGACCATTCCTGCTTGTCTTGCTGGGCTTCTATTCGGTAACTTTATAGAAACACACCTTCGTTCTATCGAAGTGATTGCTTACACTACTATCGGTTTTGGTATTTTATTATGGCTTGCGGATCGATATGGCTTAAGCAAAAAAGTCGAAGACGATTTTAAATTCAAATCCGTTTTGGTGATAGGTTTTGCTCAAGCGTTAGCGCTTATTCCAGGCACATCCCGTTCTGGTATTACCATGACGGCGGCACGTTTTATGGGCTTTTCCCGCGAATGCTCTGCACGTTTCTCGTTTTTATTGTCTATTCCTTTGATTCTCGCCGCTGGCAGTTTAAAACTGGTGGAACTCATTACTAAGGATATACAAGTGGATTGGAGTAGCCTAATTTCGGGTGTGGTTTTATCCGCGGTTAGTGCTTATTTGTGTATTTATTTTTTCTTAAAATGGTTAAATACCATAGGCTTCATGCCATTCATGATTTATCGTTTAATTTTAGCTGCTTTACTCTTAGCCATTGTTTATCAATAATGGCTAAATAGCTGAGGAGGGGTCATGCAAATTAATTCACAATTTCCAGTGGTTTCTCAGCCAACTCATGGCCGCACGCAAAATGCAGGCTACAATGGCAGTTCGTCTCAGCAATTAGTGTCGGCAAAGCCTGTTCCCAGTTCCGTAGCAGATTTTGATGGTGTGATGGGGGCTGAATCCAGCGCTCGTTTTAGTCCCTATGGGGATTTTAATACTTCTACACAACAAGCTCTAAATGCATATCAAGCGACAGAATCACTTTCTTCCGCTAACCCTCGCAATGTCTTAATAGGAATTGACGTCTTTGCCTAATACCCTTGCAGTCAGTGCCGAAGACACCTCACTTATTACAGAAGCTCAAAACCTCGCCCAACAATTGAGTTTGAATTATTTTACCCTGAAATCTCCTCTTAAATTCGTGAAGGAATACGATTACCTGCTCGTCCTTTCAACCTGTGGTGTGGCATTGGCTAAAACGGGCAAAGGAGCACCTAAGCCTGTCTTTGTGGATTTTACCTCAGGTGCGGTGGACCACAGGCGTCGCTTCGGTGGCGGCAAGGGACAAGACATAGCCAAAGCGGTTGGCCTTAATAAACGCGGCCAATTATCCGTGCTGGATGCCACGGCTGGTCTTGGGCGGGATGCTTTTGTATTGGCAAGTTTAGGCTGTCGTGTGCATTTGTGTGAGCGAGTTGGTTTTGTCCGAGCATTGCTGAAAGACGGCTTGTATCGAGCGTCTTTAAACGAAGAGGTTGCCGTGATCTCTCAGCAGATGACCTTGCTGGATGGCGATATTAAAACGCTATCAGGGCAAGCATACGATGTGGTGTATTTAGATCCTATGTTTCCTCATATGGAAAAATCCACTGCGGCGGCTAAAAAAGAAATGGCTTTCTTTCGTGATTTAGTGGGGGCTGATTTAGATGCAGACGAGCTTCTGCCTATGGCTATGTCACTTGCGCAATATCGTGTGGTGGTAAAACGTCCTAAAGGCGCGCCCTTTTTAAATGCTTCTCAACCAACTTATCAGCTAGAAGGTAAATCCGGGCGCTTTGATATATATGTTATTAAATCTCTGGATGCTGAGATTTAATAGTGGGGTGGTTTTTCATTATCATGGACCGCCTCATTCTCTGATTGCTGCTGGCGATAGGTTTCTAATTGTTTAACAAGTAATGATAATTGTTCTTGTATTAATAGCATATCCTTTTGCTGTCTGATTAAGGCTGCGTTCAAACTATCAATTGTATCTTCTTGGAATTGAAGCTTAATTTCGAGTTCGTCGATACGTTGGTCGTTTTCTGAGGTATTCATCGGTGCCATCTGTGTGTTAACCTTAATGAGCTAAACTCTGAGGATTTTAGCCTTTCTATACGTTTTGTTATGTGAATCTTTACATAACGCGCTGGAATTGCTGAAATTTGTTTTTGAAGAAGTCAGATATTTTACTACTATCTTGTTACGCTTCCCATGACGATTTCAGGAAGAGTTTAGTAAATTTGCATTTATTCACTTTAGTAAATTACATGAAGCCTTATTTCGTTTTTAGAAAAGCTTCTATTCACACCAAAATTAAATTTGATAAGAGACATTGTTATGAATGATCATCAGGAAAATGTTACGCGCAACACAGGATCTTCTGCTGGTTCAAATATTTTTTCACTTAAAACCTTTATTATTAGCCTAGTGATCGCATTGATTGCTCCGCTTCTAATGGCAACCGTTTTAAAAGAAGAAGTAGGAACAAACTTTTTAACCTACTTTGGTTTTGTTCTTGTTTCTGTTTACCTTGGGGCGGTTCTGAGCCAGTTTAAAGCGCCTGCTGCTAATGCCGATTCAGAAGAAGATGAAGATGATGACCGTGAGCAGGGGACTGTTAAATGGTTTAACTCTTCTAAAGGCTTTGGTTTCCTAACAATGGATAATGGCGACGATGTTTTTGTTCATTACCGTGCTATCCGTGGCCGTGGCCGCCGCTTCTTGGTAGAAGGTCAATTGGTACGTTTTTATGTCACCGAAGGTGAGAAAGGTAAACAAGCTGAAAACGTCTCCATCGTTCGTGGCTAATCTTAATATTCAATATTAAAAAGGGTTATAGAAATGGCAACAGTTACACTTAAAGGCACGCCGTTTGAGACAGTGGGTTCATTGCCTGCTGTAGGTTCTAGTGCGCCAGATTTCGAATTGGTAAAAACAGATCTATCTGTCGCGACATTGGCAGACTTTGCGGGTAAAAAACTGGTCTTGAATATTTTTCCGTCTATTGATACGCCAACTTGTGCAACGTCAGTACGTAAGTTCAACGAGTCGGCTGCCGCGCTTAAAGACGTAAATGTGGTATGTGTATCTGCTGACTTACCTTTTGCTGCGGCACGTTTTTGTGGCGCGGAAGGTATTGACCATGTTGATACAGGTTCAAGCTTCCGTTCTAGTTTCGGTGCGGACTATGGCTTGACCTTCACTAACGGTCCTTTGCAGGGCATCTTGTCTCGTGCAATTGTTGTCCTTGATGAAAATGGCCAAGTGCTTCATACAGAGCAAGTGGCAGAGACAGCGGATGAGCCAAACTATGAGGCTGCCTTAGCTGTATTAGCTTAATCAGCTATCAAGTTTGTAAAAAAAAGCCTGCTGTGTGATGACACAGCAGGCTTTTTTGTTGCTAATCGATAGGGAAGATACCTAGTCTTTTTGTACCGGAATTGTGTTAGTGGTACGCTCAACCGTATTGTCTTTGTTTAAGTAGACCAGTTTAGGTTTGAAGTTGTCTGCAGCTTCTTCTTCCATTTGTCCGTAAGCAGCAATAATGACACGATCGCCTACTTGTACCTTACGAGCCGCAGCACCATTCATGGAAATGGTTCCTGAGCCTGCTTCCGCTAGGATCACATAGGTGTGAAAGCGTTCACCATTATCCACGTTGTAAATATCAATTTTCTCAAATTCTCTAAAGCCAGCTAATTTAACCAAATCGGCATCGATCGCGCAGGAACCGTCATACCAAAGCTCTGCTTGAGAAACACTGGCCATGTGGAGTTTGCCTTTAAGAAGTGTGATTTGCATGTAAAACTCTCTATTACTATTTTTTATTGTCGGAAAGTGTGACGCTTAGAAAGGTTAATTCCAGATAAACGGGCCAGCGCCATCTGCGTTGACGCGCCACCACTGATCTGGATCTTGATCGCCAGCTTCTTCCCAACTTTGGAAGTTACAACGTATTTCATGTTGTAACGCTTGATAGGCATGTTGGGCACAGTCTGAATCTGTCGCCCAAGGGGTTTTATCGGAATTGAACCAAATAGAAGTAAAACGCTTACCCGCCGCTTGCTCCAGAATAGTGACTTCTATGTCCGTCTCATTATGTTTAATCCATAATTTTGTAGTAAGCCCACTGGTGGCAGGGCTTTTTACGACAAGGAACTCACCTGTTAGCCAATCGATAATACGATTGGTTGGGCAGGACAAAACGTAAATTTCTATATCGGGTTGCATGGTTTAATCCTTCTTACTCATCATGTGATAAAGCCTTAAGACACTCATAGAAAGGTAACCTACTAGCGTCCATAAGACGCCAGCTGCGGCAACAACAAGGCCACAGAAGGCAATAATTTCTTGGCTAAGAGAGTCGCTAAGGACGTTATCCGATACCATGATCATCAAGCTACCAAACAGAAACACCAAGCCCCCTTGCACCATTTTCATGATGGCGAGTCTTGGATTATTGCCTAGTTTAATAGCCAGACGATGTAAGTATGCTCTGATGCGCATGGTATCAATTACTTCACAAAAAGTTTGTTCAAGATGCCTTGGTAGATACTCGAAAGCTGGTTAAGGCTCTCGGCATCAACGCATTCATTGATCTGATGTATGGTGGCGTTAATTGGTCCAAGTTCTACTACTTGGGTACCCATTTTAGCAATAAAGCGACCATCGGATGTGCCACCAGACGTAGAAAGTTCAGGGGTGATATTTACTGTCTCTTGCACTGAGCTGACAATGGCATCAACCAATTCACCTGGGCGGGTTAAAAACGGCAAACCATTATAGGTCCACTGAATGTCGTACTCTAACTGGTGTTTTTCAAGAATCTCGATCACTCTGGCTTTCAACGCATCAAAATCTAACTCGGAAGAGAAGCGGAAGTTAAATTGCGCTTTTAATTCGCCCGGAACGACATTGGTGGCACCCGTGCCAGACTGAATATTAGAGATTTGGAAGCTGGTTGGCGGGAAAAAGTCATTGCCGTTATCCCAATGAGCGTTAGCCATTTCATCTAACGCGGGTGCAGCCAGATGGATAGGGTTTTTAGCAAGATGAGGGTAAGCAACATGCCCCTGCTTACCATATATCGTCAGGTCACCACTAAAAGAGCCGCGACGGCCATTTTTAATAATGTCACCCAGTACATTGGTGCTGGAAGGTTCGCCAACGATACACCAATCTACTTTTTCGTTTCTTGCCATCAAGGCATCCACCACACGAGTGGTACCATCAACAAAAGGCCCTTCTTCATCACTGGTAATTAAAAAGGAGATTTGCCCTTGATGATCAGGGTGTTCTGCAATGAAGTTTTCTACCGCTGTCACCATGGCCGCAAGACTACCTTTCATATCCGCTGCGCCACGACCATACAGCATACCATCAAGAATTTTTGGCTCAAAAGGTGGCACTTTCCAAGCAGATTCCGGACCAGTAGGTACCACATCTGTATGGCCTGCAAAACACAGGTTAGGACCTGTCGTACCACGTTTTGCGTAAAAGTTCTTTACGTCACCAAAAGGCATGGGCTCAATGTTAAAGCCGATTTTTTCCAAGCGAGCGATCATCAAATCTTGGCAACCTGCATCTTCAGGTGTGACAGATGGTCGGGAGATAAGGTCTAGGGCTAATTCAAGCGTCGGTGACAGGTTATTCATTGTTTACCTTTGTCTTTATTTCCACTATTTTAAGAAAAGTTCTGCTAATATTGCAGAAGAATTCATTAAAGGTGGGGTTATGAAATTAAGTGTTGTTTTCTTAATGAGCTGTATTTTAGCTGGTTGTAGTGCATTTACAGAGCAGCAAATTGTTCAAGAGCATTATTTTGTGCCTGTAATTCGTTCTGATGTTGCGCCAGCTGGTTATACTCCTGCGGTAACACCTACCATTACGCACAAAGAGTCTCGCCTCATCTATACGCCTGCTATTGATTAATTAGCGTTTGCTGGTATCGCTCAGCATCAAAACCTAACAGTAGCTCGCCTGATTCGGCCACCAGGATTGGGCGCTTTATCATCGAAGTGTTGCTTTGGATCGCTTCCAGGGCTAACTCATCATTCATATTATTTTTTAATGACTCATCTAATTTACGCCAAGTGGTGCCGCGTTTATTGATGATGTTTTCCCATCCCTGAGAAGCAAGCCAGCTTTTCGCCTGCTCTTCACTGAGTCCAAGTTTTTTATAATCATGAAAGTCGTAAGCAAGCTGATGTTCTTCCAGCCAGCGAAAGGCCTTCTTCATCGTGTCGCAGTTTTTAATGCCGTAAATTTTAATCATATCTACTCGATTTAATGAGAGCCACTTTCTAAACGAAAGTGGCTCTTTATTCATTAGTTGTTAGCGTGTAAGGCTTCGTTCAGTGCAATGGCCGTTTTATTAGTTTTACACTCAATGGCACCGGTTTGAGAGTTGCGACGGAACAACAAATCCGACTGGCCTGATAGGTCACGGGCTTTTACTGTCGATACTAATGCGTTGCTCTCGTCTAATACGTTTACTTTTGATCCTGCAGTGATGTATAGGCCAGATTCAACCGTACAACGATCTCCTAGGCCAATACCGATACCAGCATTGGCACCGATAAGACACTGTTCACCAACACCGATGACAATGTTGCCACCACCAGATAAGGTACCCATGGTAGAACAACCACCGCCAAGATCGGAGCCATCGCCAACGACAACACCTGCAGAAATACGGCCTTCAACCATACTTGTGCCCAGTGTGCCGGCGTTAAAGTTCACAAAGCCTTCATGCATAACGGTTGTGCCTTCACCTAGGTGAGCACCAAGACGGATACGTGCTGCATCGCCAATGCGAACACCCGTTGGTACAACAAAGTTCACCATTTTAGGGAATTTATCCACACTGAAGACTTCGATAGTGCGGCCTTCCATGCGCGCGCTCAATTGACGCTCTGCCAATTCACGAACATCAATTGGGCCTTCGCTCGTCCAAGCGGTATTGACCAATAGACCAAACATGCCATCTAGTACTGTATTGTGTGGTTGAATTAGGCGTTGAGAGATCATTTGCAGCTTCAAATAGACTTCAGCTGGGTTAGCCGGTGCGGTATCCGTTGCTAGTACACACAAAACAACCGGTTGAGTAGAAGCTTTAAGGCGCGAAGCCAATTCTGCTTGTTCGATGTTGCCAGCTTTTAAAAGGCTCATGTGAAGGCGGTTTAGGTCGCCCTCATCAAGAACGATGGTGTCGTTGCCGCTGGTGTAGTTAGTGCTTTCTAAAATAGCATCTAGAGCGCTTTTATCGGCATCTTTAATCGGTGCAGGGTAGAAAACCTCTAACCAGTTGCCTTCTTTGTTTTGAGTTCCGATACCAAGACCGAATGCGAAAATTGAATCGCTCATTTGAGTTTCTCCGACTGAGTTCTAAAGTAAGTTAAGCGTTTGAGTTTAAGTTGTGGCGCTCTATAAAATTGCGAATTCGCTGAGCGGCTGCCACACATTCTGATTCTTCGGCCACCAGTGCCATGCGTACATGCTGGCTACCTGGGTTGTGGCCATTTACCGTACGGCCAAGGTAACTGCCTGGCAGCACTAGTACGGCTTCTTCTTCATATAGAGCCTTACAAAAATCTTCGTCTTGCATGGTCAATTCAGGCCAGAGGTAAAAACCTGCTTCGGGTTTTTTTACCGACATGACTGGGCTTAAGATATCTAAAACCTGTGAGAATTTACGATCGTAAATTTTACGATTTTCCAGCACATGGCTTTCATCTTGCCAAGCGGTAATCGATGCCTGTTGGTGATGAATTGGCATAGCGCAGCCCTGATAGGTGCGGTATAGCAAGAAAGGTTTTAATAGACTGGCATCACCGGCAACAAAACCAGAGCGTAGGCCCGGTAAGTTTGAGCGTTTTGATAAAGACTGAAAAATCAAACAGTTTTTATAATCAAGGTTGCCAAGTTTTTGACAAGCTTCCAACAAGCCAAGTGGGGCTTGATCGCCAAAGTAGATTTCCGAGTAACACTCATCCGCCACTATGGTGAAGCTATGCTGCGCTGCTTTTTTAAGCAAGAATTCGTAATCTTCAAGTGTGGTCACTGTGCCACTTGGGTTGTTCGGTGAGCAAACAAATAGCAGTTCACAGTGTTGCCAAACCTCATCACTAACCGCTTGGTAATCCACCTTATATTGGTTACCAGAACCACAAGGTAAGAAGTGCAATTCAGCCCCTGCCAAAATGCCAGCGCCTTCATAAATTTGGTAGAAAGGGTTAGGGCTAAGGACCAAAGCAGGGCTTTTCTCACCAACTAGGGTTTGAGTAATGGCAAACAGAGCTTCGCGAGTGCCAGTAACCGGTAGGACTTGGCTTTCTGGGCATAACTCAGTAAGAGAAAAGCGTTGTTTTGTCCAGTCTGCAATGGCTTGGCGTAAAGCTAATTCACCCTTGCTGCTTGGGTATTTACTGACCCCAGACAAGCTGTTTTGTAGGGTGTCGACAACAGCCTTTGGTGGCTCGTGCTGAGGCTCACCAATGGTAAGCTTGATCAATGGCTTGTCTGGATTCGGGGTGAGCCCCTCTAAGAGCTCTGCAAGCTTTTGAAAAGGATAGGGGTGCAAAGAATGTATAAAAGGGTTCATTGTTTTATTCCATAGACTGAGAAAAACGGTCAATTTTCTCTTTTAGTAGACGGCAAATTTCGGTCATTTTATCGTTATCTGTGATCAGATTGCCATTTTCTTCAGTGATGTAGAAGGTATCTTCCACGCGTTCACCTAATGTGGCGATCTTGGCTTTATGCAACATGATGTTGTGATTCATAAAGAACTGGCCAATCAGTGCCAGTAGCCCTGGACGATCCGGTGCAGTTACTTCAAGTGCTGACCAAACTTCATCTGGCTGGCTAACAAAGTGCGCAGTTGCAGGGGAGTTGAAGATTTTTAAGATGCGTGGCGTGTGTCTTTGCACTAGGCTGGCGTATAAAGATGGCGAGTCCAATTGCTCCGTGAGAGTGTCACGAATCATCTTAATACGTTCGTTATCAAGGTGCAGGTCGGTACCATTTTCGTTACTGTCCATAACCACAAAGCTATCCAGCGAATAGTTCGTCGTGGTGTGGCTGATTTTGGCATCAAGTACCGTTAACCCCAGTTGTTCGAAAATGGCCGTGGTCACCGCAAATAAATGCTTGTTGATCTGGGTATAGATGAAAATCTTGCTGGCACCAGAGAAGTTTCGCCCCCCAAGTGGTGTAATCGCGACTAGGGGTTTGTCACTTGGACGGTGAGCCAAAATGGCTTCTGTGTTCCACGCAATCTCATCGCCGTTCGAGCGGATGAAGTATTCGTCTTCTATGGTCTGCCAAATGTCTTCAGCGTCACTGATATCAACATTACGCTCAATGATGATCTCTAGTGCTCGTTGCTTGTGTTCGTCGCTGAGCATGGCGGCATCCATTGGATCATCAAGGCCGCGACGCAAGGCGCGTTTGGTTTCCAAGTAAAGTTGACGCATTAAAGAGGCGCGCCAGCTGTTCCACATAGTAGGGTTGGTGGCGTTAATGTCTGCGACGGTAAGAATGAAGAGGTAATCTAGGTATTCTTGATTCTTCACATAGCTGGCAAATTCCCAAATCACATCTGGGTCGGAGATATCTTTGCGTTGCGCTGTCACCGACATAAACAAGTGGTTACGCACCAGCCACACTACCAAGTTAGTGTCTTGTTTAGACAAGCCATGACGTTCACAAAACGCTTGGGCATCGACACAGCCCAGTTCCGAATGATCGCCGCCACGGCCTTTAGCGATATCGTGGTAAAGACCTGCAATATACAGTAGCTCGACTTTTGGCACATGACGAATGGCTTGTGAGGAAATTGGGAATTTTTGCTTGAATTCCGGCAACCATAAGCGACGTAAGTTTTCCACAAGTTGTAGGGTGTGGGCGTCTACTGTGTATATGTGGAAAAGGTCGTGCTGCATTTGTCCGATAATGGCACCGAACTCTGGTAGGTAGCGGCCAAGTAACCCCAAATGTTTCATGGATCGTAAAATGCTGCTGAGTCGGTAGCGACTGGAAATGATGTCTAGGAATAAATCTGTGTTGCGCTTGTTGTTGCGGAAGTCGTCATCAATCAAATCCAAGTTGTCACGTAATTGGCGCATGGTGTTGGCGCGAATGCCTTGGACGTCTTCAAATTGACCATACAGCACATAAAGCTCAAGCATACAGGTCGGATCTTTTTGGAAAAGTTCATCGTCGCGAGCTTCTAATTGGTTGTTATAAATTTGGAAGTGGTCGTTGATGATTTGGATGTTATTGCAGGCATCACTTGGCACAAAGGACTCTTCAAAGTGTTGCAGCAAGACATCATTAAGCTGTTGAATGGCGGCTACGCTTTGATAATAGCCCTGCATAAAGCGCTCAACATTGCGTTTCAAGTCCAGATCGTCAAAACCAAATAATTTGGTGAGTGAGCGTTGGTGGTCAAACAATAGACGGTCTTCTTTGCGGCCTGCGATCATGTGCAATGCCCAGCGAATACGCCATAAGTGGCCTACTGCACCTTTTAACTGTACGTATTCGTCTTCAGACAAAAAGTCCTTTTCAACCAGTTCACTAAAGCGGCTAGTGTGTAGGTGGCGTTTGGCTACCCAGTCAATCACTTGCATGTCACGCAAACCGCCTGGACACTCTTTTAGATTAGGTTCTAAGTTGTAAGCGGTATTTTGATATTTGGCGTGACGCTGTTTCTGTTCTTCTAACTTGGCCTTATAGAAAGAGTGGCCATCCCACATGTGTTCATTATCAATGCGTCGGTTCAATTCATTGAGCGGTTCAGGGGAGCCGCATAAGGTCCGAGCTTCAATCAAATTGGTGATAATGGTGACATCACTTTGTGCTATGTCGGCGCATTCACTGATAGTGCGCACACTGTGACCAACATCTAGGTTGATGTCCCACAAGAAGGTGATAAAGCCTTCGATTTTCTCTTTCGGTACGTCGGTTTGATCATCGATCAAGATGAGCAGGTCTATGTCGGATTTAGGGTGTAGTTCGCTACGACCGTAGCCGCCCACCGCGATTAGGCTAACATTACTTTCTTGAGTGAGCCCTTTAGAAGTCCATGCCGCACTTAAGGCTTCGTCATAGACTGCTGCCAGACCTTTTACTAATTTTTCAATGGGATAAAGGGAGTGAAAAAGGTCGTTGTAAGCGAGAGTTTTTTCTTCTAAAACGTCTTTGTAGTGTTTGATCGAACAGTTGGTGGCAGACAGTGTGTCTTTTTCTTCTTGTGTCAGCAGTGGCGGAGCGTCTGGAAAAGCAGGGAAACCCATATCAAAAGCCTCGATAAATACTAGAAAACGTTAAAGAACGATTAGGGTAGAACACGCTCTCTTATGAGAAGCGTGTTTCTTCTGGGCGGCGTGTAAGAACTTCAACTCCATCTGCAGTCACTAATAAGGTGTGTTCATATTGAGCAGATAAACGGCCATCTTTGGTTTTGGCAATCCAGTTATCCAAACCTGTATGCTTAACCTGTTTTTTACCAGCGTTAATCATAGGCTCGATGGTAAAGGTCATGCCTTCTTCAAGTTCGAAGCCTGTGCCAGCTTTGCCGTAGTGAGCCACTTGTGGCTCGCCGTGGAAAGTGGTGCCAATACCGTGGCCACAATATTCCTCAACGACTGAGTAATGATGCTTGTGAGCATAAGCGGCAATAGCAGCGCCAATATCGCCAAGACGAGTGCCAGGTTTCACCATGTCAATGGCTAGGTATAGGCATTCTTGTGTGACTTTCGCTAGGCGTTCTGCGTGAGGCAATGCTGCCCCAGCAAAAAACATTTTACTGGTGTCGCCATAGTAGCCATCTTTGATGATGGTGATGTCCACATTCACCGCATCGCCTTTCTTTAGGGCCTTGTCATTTGGTATGCCATGACAAATCACATCGTTCACTGAAGTACAGCAAGACTTAGGAAAGCCATGATAGTTAAGCGGCGCAGGAATCGCTCCTTGCACATCCACAATATAGTTGTGTGCCAAAATATCGATTTGCTCAGTCGTAATGCCCGGCACTATGTATTCTTCAAGCATAATCAGTACGTCAGCGGCTAACTTGCCCGCGACGCGCATACCTTCAATATCACTAATATCATTGAAGCGAGTTGCTGCTGGACGAGGGGTTGGTGCAGGTACTGGGCTGCGGCCATTTTTCGTTAGGTTTTCAACTTTTTGTAAGATTTCGTTGCTCATAATAAAACTGTCTTAAATTGTTGCTATCTATAATGGTCAGACATTCTACATGAGTTAGGCGGCAGAATCGCCTCCCTCTAGGAAAAAAACGACCTTGTTTGAGTCGGCAAAAATGCTCGCAAGTCTTTTTGTTTGGCGTCAAATATGGTATAAAACGCCCGCCTTTCGAACAAGGGTTCGAAAAAGGTGTAAAACATTAAAAAACTAACGATCTTACCGCAATAAATAAGAGTGTCTGGGGTGTCTTAGGTTGCCTTAAACCTTTATTGACTGATGCTTTTAGCTGGTAAGCATAAACAACCCAAAATTAAAGGATAAGATAATGCCTACAGTTTCTATGCGCGACCTTCTACAGGTTGGTTCACACTTCGGTCACCAAACTCGTTACTGGAACCCAAAAATGAAGCCATTCATTTTCGGTGCTCGTAACAAGATCCATATCATTAACCTTGAGCACACTGTTCCAGCTCTTAACGAAGCACTTGAGCTTGTTAAGAAAATGGCAGAAAGCAAAAACAAGGTTTTGTTTGTTGGTACTAAGCGTGCTGCATCTAAAACGATTAAAGAGCAAGCGATTCGCTCTGGTATGCCATACGTTAACCACCGTTGGTTAGGTGGTATGTTGACTAACTACAAAACTATCCGTGCATCTATCAAGCGTCTTCGTGAGCTTGAAACTCAAATGTCTGATGGTACTTTCGAGAAGCTGACTAAAAAAGAAGCTTTGATGCGTACTCGTGAGCTTGAAAAACTAGAGCTTTCTATGGGTGGTATCAAGGACATGGGCGGTCTTCCTGATGTGTTGTTCGTAGTTGACGTTGATCACGAACGTATTGCTATCAAAGAAGCAAACAAATTAGGTATTCCTGTTATCGGTATCGTTGATACTAACAGTGATCCAGATGGTATTGATTACATCATTCCTGCAAACGACGATGCTATTCGTGCTGTTCAGTTGTACGTTTCTGCTTTTGCAGACGCGGTTCTTGAAGGCCGTTCTGCAACGGCTGGAAGCGCTGACGAATTCGTTGAAGTAAGCGAAACGGCTGAAGCGTAAGCAAACTATCTAGTTTGTGCTGGTTTCTAAAGGGGGGTATTTTGCCCCCTTTTTTAAATTTGAATTAGTATTAAAGAGGATTTGACATGGCCGCAGTATCTGCAGCATTGGTAAAAGAGCTACGTGAACGTACTGGTCTTGGCATGATGGAGTGTAAAAAAGCACTTGTCGCTGCTAACGCTGATATCGAAGTAGCGATTGAAGAGCTACGTAAATCAAGTGGTATGAAGGCAGCTAAAAAAGCGGGTCGTACTGCAGCGGAAGGTACTATCGTTATGCGTGTTGCTGACGATGCATCTTACGGTGTATTGGTTGAAGTTAACTCTGAAACTGACTTCGCTTCACGTGATGAAGGCTTCGTAAGCTTCGCTAATAAAGTAGCTGATGTTGTTTTTGCAACAAAAGAAACTGATATGGAAGTTTTGCTAGCGGGTGAAATCGGTAGCGCTCGTGAAGCTTTGGTTCAGAAAATCGGCGAAAACATCACGCCTCGTCGTGCAGTAATCGTTGAAGGTGGCCTAGTAGGTGGTTACCTACACGGCAACGGTCAAATTGCTGTATTGACTCAACTTGAAGGCGGCGACGCTGAGTTGGCTAAAGACGTTTCTATGCACGTAGCAGCTGTTGCTCCTCGTGTTGTTAAAGGCGAAGACATGCCTGCTGACGTTTTGGCGAAAGAAGAAGAAATCATTCGTGCACAGCCAGACATGGCTGGTAAACCAGCAGAAATCGTTGACAAAATGATTGTTGGTCGCATTAAGAAATTCTTGGCTGAAAACAGCTTGCTAGAGCAGCCTTTCGTTAAGAACCCAGAAGTTAAAGTGGGTCAACTTGTGAAAGATGCTGGCGCGACAATCACTTCATTCATTCGTCTAGAAGTAGGTGAAGGTATTGAAGTTGCAGAAGTTGACTTCGCAGCAGAAGTGGCAGCACAACTTAAAGGTTAATACCTAGTTGTAATGTCTTGCAAAGAAAAGGGGCAGTTTAACTGCCCCTTTTTATGAGAATTGCATAACTATGAGGTCGGCGATGTCGATTTCAGTTATTCTTCTAGATAAAACCATGACCGGAGGTTGATATGCCAAAAGAGAAAAGCCCAAATTACAAACGTATTCTACTTAAATTAAGCGGTGAAGCGCTGATGGGAGATGAGTCCTTTGGTATTGACCCGAAAGTACTCAATCGTATTGCCCTAGAAATTGGTCAACTGCGTGGCATTGGTGTAGAAGTTGGTATTGTGATCGGTGGTGGTAACTTGTTCCGCGGACAGGCACTTAGCCAAGCGGGCATGGACCGTGTAACCGGTGATCACATGGGTATGTTGGCAACAGTAATGAATGCTTTGGCCATGCGTGATGCGCTAGAGCGTGCCAATATCGCCACTCGTGTTATGTCTGCGATTACCATGACTGGTATCGTTGAACCTTATGACCGTCGTCGCGCTATGCGCTTGATGAAAGAAGGTGATGTACTGATCTTCTCTGCGGGCACGGGCAATCCTTTCTTTACAACAGACTCTGCTGCTTGTTTGCGCGGTATTGAGGTAGATGCTGATGTTGTATTGAAAGCGACTAAAGTCGATGGTGTCTATTCCGCTGATCCGATGAAAGACCCAGATGCTGTAAAATATGATACATTAAGCTATGACGAAGTATTGGAAAAACAGTTAGGTGTCATGGACTTAACAGCGATTTGTTTGACTCGCGACCATGATATGCCAATTCGAGTATTTAATATGAATAAGCCTGGCGCACTGACTAACATCATGGTTGGTGGCTCAGAAGGCACTCTGATTAAGTGAGGAAGTTATGATTAACGAAATTCTAAAAGATGCAGAAGATCGCATGAATAAAGCGGTTTCCTCTGTGGAAGTTGCGTTTAAAAAAATTCGTACAGGCCGTGCCCATCCAAGCATTTTGGATTCTGTGAAAGTAAACTACTACGGCTCTGAAACACCTCTTAGCCAGGTGGCGAACATTACCGTTGAAGATGCGCGTACCTTGGGTGTGTCTCCTTGGGAAAGTAACCTAGTTCCTGAGATTGAAAAAGCCATTATGAAGTCTGACCTAGGTTTGAATCCAGCGACAAACGGTAGCTTGATTCGTATTCCTATGCCTGCATTGACGGAAGAAACCCGTCGTAACTACTTCAAACAAGCAAAAAGCGAAGCAGAAAATGGCCGTATTGCGATCCGTAACATTCGTCGTGATGCCAATGGTAGCTTGAAAGACCTTGTTAAAGAGAAAGAAATTTCTGAAGACGATGATCGTCGTGGTCAAGATCAAGTGCAAAAAATTACTGACAAGTTTGTTGCTTTGGTTGAAGAACGTTTAGCTGCGAAAGAAAAAGATTTGATGGAAATTTAATAGAAAAGGCGAGCAGGCGAGCCATGCTCGCCTTTTTTATTGACTAAGGTAGCTTTATGTCTGACTCAGCTGAAATGGTAGAGGATTTAACTAATATCCCTGCTCATATCGCAATCATCATGGACGGAAATAACCGTTGGGCTAAACAAAAGTTTTTGCCCAGTATTGCCGGTCATACCGCAGGTGCGGGCGCTGTAAGGCGTACGGTGGAAGCTGCGGCAAGTGCTGGCGTTAAGGTACTTACCCTATTTGCTTTTTCCAGTGAAAACTGGAAACGACCTAAGGTGGAAGTCGACGGTTTAATGAGTCTTTTTATGCGTTCCCTGAAGAAAGAGCAAAAACGATTAAGCAAATACGATATTTGTTTAAAAGTTATGGGGGATGTATCTGGCTTTAGTGAAAGCCTACAAGCACAGATTAAGCGTGTGGAAAGCGCGACAGCCAACAATCAAGGCATGGTATTGGTGATTGCCGCTAACTACGGTGGCCGCTGGGATATTGCCCAAGCCGCTAAACAATTGGCAATGCAAGTGGCAGAAGGGAATCTAGATCCAGATCAAATAGATGAAACAATGTTGGCTCAGCATATGTCGCTGTCCGACTTACCCGAACCCGATTTGTTAATCAGAACATCAGGGGAAGAGCGTATTAGTAACTTTATGTTGTGGCAAACCGCCTACGCTGAGTTTGTTTTCCTACCTGTGCTCTGGCCTGATTTTGGTCAATCCCATTTTGATGAAGCGTTGCAAATCTATCAAACCCGTCAACGACGTTATGGTGGTCGATAACCCATGTTAGTCCCTCGTATTATTAGTGCTGTGATTATGGCGCTACTCTTTATTTGCGCTGTATTTGTTTTAGAAGAAGGCAGTTTTGTCTTAGCAATGGGTGGCGTAGTTATCGTGGCTGCGTGGGAGTGGGCGCGACTTTCGGGCGTGCAAAAAGCTGTTGGGCGCCTTGGTTTTGCTCTGGTGGTTGCCGCCTGCTGTTACCTTCTAGAAAGTCTGAATTGGCCGCGATTATCCTTGTATATCAGTCCTTTAGTGTGGTTATTGGCTTTGTATTGGGTGATGCGTTATCCCGATCAGCTTGTTTGGCGCCACGTCGCGGCGAGACTGTTGTTTGGTGTTTTGGTTTTACTCACAACTTGGTCTGCGTTAGTGGTTTTGAAACAATCTGACAATTTTGTTGTCTGGGTATTAGTGCTAATGGGATTAATCTGGGGCGCGGATACGGGTGCCTACTTTGCCGGGCGTGCTTTTGGTAAGCGTAAATTGGCTAGATTTGTGAGCCCTGGTAAGTCTTGGGAGGGCGTGTTTGGTGGTCTCCTGTTAACTCAGTGCGGCATAGGTTTGTTTGCTGTGATGAGTGATTTTTCTCTCAGCGAGTGGTTGGCGTTAACGCTAGTGGCCTTGGTTACCTCCTCGGTCTCTGTGCTAGGGGATTTAACGGAAAGCTTGTTTAAGCGTCATGAGGGTCTTAAAGACTCCAGCAACTTGATTCCTGGGCATGGTGGTGTCATGGATAGAGTCGACAGCTTAACCGCAGCGGCGCCGATCTTTGTCTTATTTTTAATTTTGGTTGGATGGTTGTAATGCAGGGTATTTGTCTGCTTGGCGCAACAGGCTCAATAGGCCAAAGCACATTAGATGTGATTGCCCAGCATCCGGATCAATTTAAATTAGTGAATGCTTCAGCCCATTCCAGCGTTAAAAAAATGGCTGAGATTTGTCATCGTTTTTTACCTGAGCGAGTGGTAATGGGCAGCGCTGAGGCTTGTGATGAATTGCGTGAACTGTGCTCTGGCTTGGATGTCTCCATAGAGTGGGGCGATCAAGCATTAGAAAGCATTGCGGCGCAGGATGGCGTTGATCAAGTCATGGCAGCGATTATGGGCTTTGCGGGTTTAAAACCCACTTTGTCAGCAATCCGTGCCGGCAAGCGTATCTTACTTGCTAACAAAGAGTCTTTAGTCACAGCAGGCCAGCTTTTCATGAATGAAGTGAAAAAGCATGGTGCCGTGTTATTGCCGATTGATAGTGAGCACAATGCTATTTATCAAAGCCTGCCTCAAACGGCCACAGGCGCGGTTAAGAAAGATGTTGCAAAGATAATTCTTACGGCCTCTGGTGGTCCATTTAGAAGTTGGTCTTTAGAAGACATGAAAAGCGTGACGCCAGAGCAGGCTTGTAATCACCCGAACTGGTCCATGGGGCAAAAAATCTCTATTGATTCCGCTTCCTTGATGAATAAAGGGCTGGAGTTAATCGAAGCTTGTTGGCTATTTGATGTGACGCCTGACGATGTTGAAGTGGTGGTTCACCCTGAGAGCATAGTGCACTCCATGGTGTCCTATTTGGACGGTTCGGTGATCGCTCAAATGGGTAACCCAGACATGAAAATTCCCATTGCTTACGGCATGACTTGGCCAAATCGGGTGACCACTCAAGTGCCGCCATTGAATTTAGTGGAAATCGGTTGTTTAAATTTCGAAGCGCCAGATCTGCAGCGTTTTCCTAACTTAGACCTAGCTGCAAAAGCTTGGTATCTAGGGGGTACTGCTATGGCGATCTTAAATGCGGCCAACGAAGTGGCTGTGGCGGCATTTTTGCAAAAGAAAATAGGTTTCTTAGACATTGCACGAGTGAATGAACGCGTGCTTTTTGGCATGAACATAGACCCTGTCGAGTCGTTAAATGTGGTGTTTCAAGCGGACTTATCAACCCGAGAGTTTGCCCATCATGTCATTGCTCAAGGTGATTTTTAATGATTCAAAATATTCTTTCTATTGTTGTGGCCTTGGGGGTTCTAATTACCTTCCATGAATTTGGCCATTACTTTATTGCTCGCCGTTGTGGTGTAAAGGTACTGCGTTTCTCGGTTGGTTTTGGTAAGCCGATTTATCGTTATGTGGGCAAAACTGGCACGGAATATACCTTGGCACTTATTCCCCTAGGGGGCTATGTCCGCATGCTCGACGAGCGTGAAGGGGGCGTACCTGAATCCCTTAAAGAGCAAACATTCAACAGTAAAAATGTTTGGCAGCGTATTGCCATTGTTGCAGCGGGCCCTTTAGCCAATTTCTTATTGGCGATTGTGATTTATGCGCTGGTGGCTTTGATGGGAATACAAACCGTCGCCCCGAAAATTGGCGCTATTGCTGATAATTCACCGTTAGCGCAAACCAATATACAGGTCGGGGATGAGCTGGTTTCGATAGCCGATCAAACCGTGAATTCTTGGGAAGATGTAAATTTAGTGTTAGCAAGCTTGATTGGCAAAACTGAAGGCATTAAGGTTCGCTATCAAGTGTCAGAAACCCAGATGTTACAAGAGACTACTACGCGCCTAGATCGCTGGTTGGTGGGTGAACAGCCGAGCAACTTAATTCGTGCTTTTGGTATTGTGCCTTGGCAACCTAATGTAGCGCCTGTTATCGCCCAAGTGGTCGCTGATGGTGCTGCTCAGCAAGCGGGCTTTCTGGCGCAAGACGTTATTTTGTCGATTGATGATATTGCCATTAGCAGCTGGCAAGAAGTTGTTGACCAAGTCCAAATGAGCCCAAATCAGACATTGGTTGTAACGGTGGCTCGTGATGGTCAACAGAGAGAGTTACTACTACAACCTAGAGCCACAGAGCGTGATGGTCGTGAAGTCGGTTACGCAGGGCTCGCGGTGCAACCACCGGTGTGGGACAAGAGTTTAATACGTGAAAACCAATATGGTGTGTTCGAGTCTTTGTCTTACGGTATAGGTCAAACCTGGAATATGGTTTCTTTAACGGTATCATCCGTAGTGAAGATGGTGCAGGGGTTAATATCGGTCGATAACTTATCTGGGCCAATCACTATCGCAAAAGTGGCTAGTGCGTCAGCGGACTCTGGTTTACAGCCTTTTTTAAAATTTATGGCCTATCTCAGTGTGAGTTTAGGTGTTCTTAATTTATTGCCCATTCCTATGTTAGACGGTGGGCATTTATTGTTTTTTGGCATTGAAGCTGTACGTCGTAAGCCAGTGACTGAGCGTATTCAGAATTTGGCTTACCGTGTGGGTGCTTCGTTACTATTTGCCTTGATGGCGATTGCTATTTTTAATGATATTGCCCGCTTGTAGAGAGGTATATGTGAAGGTTGTTTCAGCGCTAGTTTTTACACTAATGAGTGCGCAAGTTTTAGCGCAAAGCGTCGATGATGTACGAGTGGATGGTTTGGTTCAAATGCCGTCTGAAAGAGCATTTGATTTAATTGGATTCGAACAAGGTCAACATTACGATTCTGGTAACGTTTATCAGGCGATAAATAGCTTATTTAATTCCGGCTACTTTAGTGATGTAGATGTCTATGAAGATAACAATTTAGTGATCTTTAATGTGGTCGAACGTCCTTCTATTGGTTTGTTAACCATAGAGGGAAATGACCTTATCTCTACGGAAGATTTAGAACGTGGTCTTAAGTTGTCCGGTTTAGAGCAGGGTGAAATCTATAAGCCAGAAACCCTCAATCAGATTGAGCAAGAACTACAGCGTCAATACTATGGATTAGGTCGATACAGCGCTAAGGTTAAGATTGAAACGGAAGACATGCCTCGTAACCGTATTGCCATCAAATTGAATATTGATGAAGGTGATACCGCCAAAATCGTACACATTAACATTGTTGGTAATACCCATTTTGACGATGAAGCGCTAACCAAAAACTTTGAGTCGCGTGAGACGGGTTATTGGAACCCCTTTAGCTCTGCTGACGAATACGCAAAAGCGAAAATTGACGGTGATATTAATAAGCTAAAAAGCTTTTATTTAGATAAAGGTTATTTGGACTTTGGTGTGGTATCTAGTCAAGTGAGCTTGTCTGCCAATAAGAAAGAAGTTTATGTGGTGATTAACGTTGAAGAAGGTGAACCTTACTTCATCAATAAAGTGGCTCTGAGTGGTAGTTTGCCGATCTCTGAAGACAGAATATGGAAACATATCGATCAAAAGACAGGCGATGCATTTTCCAGAAGTCAGGTTACTGAGATTATGGAAAACATCTCTACGGAACTTGGCGATAGCGGTTATTTATTTACGGATGTAAACGTCATTCCTAATAAGCATGACAATCATACGGTGGATTTGAGTTATCAAATTGCCCCTGGCCCGAAAGTTTATGTGCGCCGTATTATCTTTAGTGGTAACAGTGAGACTCAAGACGAAGTATTGCGCCGTGAAATGACTCAGTTTGAAGGAGCATTAGCGACCCACTCTGATATTCAAGCATCCAAACGTCGATTAGAGCGTTTAGGCTTCTTTGGTAGTGTTGATCTTCGTACCCGTCCTGTACCTGGCACAACCGACCAAGTAGATCTAGATGTTGTCGTGGTTGAACAGGCGTCTGGTAGCATTCAGGCCAGTGTGGGTTACTCCCAAGAGGATGGTACGGTATTAGGCTTTGGTATTTCCAAACGTAACTTCTTGGGTACGGGTAATAAGCTAAGCTTCAATGCTTCTCGATCCGACTCCTCTGAGGATTACTCTATTTCTTACGACAACCCTTACTTCACAGTTGACGGTGTTAGTCGCGGGGTGAAGGCCTTCTATCAAACCAGTAATCACGACGACGACGATGTTGAAGATTACGACTTGGATAGAATTGGTGTGGGTGTGAGCTATGGTTATCCGATATCAGACACACAACGTCTAAGTTTTGGTGTCACGGTTAAAGAAACGACCGTAAACCTTGGTTATGACCCATCCAATGAAACCAGCGGATATGTGGATGAATATGGGGATAGTTACGACGATTTGATTACCACGCTAACCTGGAGTGATAGTGATCTGATCGGTGGTGTATTGCCAACCAATGGTTATTCCACTACAGCGTCTTTAGAGGTGGCAACACCAGCGGGAGATCAACAGTACGCTAAGCTAGGTTTGAGCTCGCAAAGGTATTGGAATATTTCTAACTCTAACCTTTGGTTGTTCCGCCTAAAAACTCGTCTAGGTTACGGTACAGGCTATGGCGACTCGGATCAGCTGCCTTTCTTTGAAAACTACTTTGCAGGGGGCTCCTACTCAGTTCGTGGCTTTGAATCTTCATCATTAGGTCCACAAAACTCTTATGATGACGATGACACAGATACTTCTGCGATCGGTGGTAATATTCTTATCACAGGTACGGCTGAATTGATTTTCCCTTTGCCTATGGTGGAAGATCATAAATCTGTACGTACGGCTTTATTCTTGGATGCGGGTAACGTCTTTACGGATTCATGTCTTGCGGATAATGATAATTGCGAAGAAGGCGTAGATTTAGGTGAGATACGTTATAGTATTGGTTTGAGCTGGACTTGGATCACACCTATAGCACCGTTGTCGTTTAATTTTGCGCGGCCAATTAACGATGAAGATGGCGACAGCACAGACTTTTTCCAATTTCAGCTAGGTACAACTTTTTAAACTTAAATCATCAGGATCAGGGAGATAAGCAATGCTAAAAGTCATGATAACGCTTTCTACATTATTTTTTGTGGGGGTTTTGCAAGCAACAGAAGTTGCCGTGCTTGACTTTAGAGCGGCTCTATTAAACAGTGAGATCGGTCTGGAAGCGGCAAAAGAGCCTAAGCAAAAAGTTGCTGCTATGGATGCCCGTCTGAAAGAAGAAGAGAACGTTGTTAATGGTATGATTCAAGATTTAAAACGTGATGAGCTAACATTATCACCGGAAGAGTACCAAAAACGCCGTCAAGCTATTGCTGATCATGATAAAAAAGTCCGAGCGATGGCCGCAAAAATGCAGAATGAAGCGCGCACCCTAGAGCAAAAACTTATTCAAGACCTGACGCCAAAAGGTGAAGCGGCGCTAAAAGCCCTGATAGAAGAGCAAGGTATTGAGTTGGTATTAAACCGTCAAGCAAGTTTGTATGCTGGGGCAAAAGTCGATATAACAAGTGAGTTAGTGCAGCGTATCAATAAGGAAAACTAATTTATGAGCTATACTTTGGCCGAATTGGCTGAAAGAGTACAAGGAAAAGTAAAGGGTGATGGCAACTTAGTGATTTCTGGTTTGGGAACACTTGAAAAATCAGACCGACAGCAGTTAAGTTTTTTAGCCAATCCAAAGTATACGAACCAATTAAAAACAAGTGGTGCAGGTGCTGTTCTCGTTAAATCAGTGGAGCAGGCCAGTGTCGTTGAAAATGCCATTATTACTCAAAATCCGTATTTAGCGTTCGCGCAGTTGTCTCATTTATTTGTACCGAAAACTCAGTCTTGGGTAGGTGTGCATGCAAGTGCCACCATATCCGATCAAGCCCAAGTGGCTGAGGATGTGACCATAGGGCCGAACAGTGTTATCGATGAGGGTGCGACGATAGGTTCAGGGACAGTGATTGGTGCGAACTGTGTGGTGGGTCGAAATGCACATATTGGTAGCAACGGTCGTCTTTACCCTAATGTGACCCTTTACCATGATGTAAAAATTGGTGATGACTGCATTCTACACAGTGGATGCGTCATTGGTGCAGACGGTTTTGGATTTGCCCCTCGAACAGACGGTTGGGAAAAAATTAATCAACTGGGTGGGGTAGAAATTGGCAATCAAGTTGAAGTAGGAGCTAATACCACCATTGACCGAGGCGCGCTCGAAAGCACTCGTATTGGCAATGGGGTGAAAATAGACAATCAAGTTCAAATTGCCCATAACGTCATAATTGGCGATAATAGCGCTATTGCAGGCGGTGTAATGATTGCTGGCAGTGTGAATATTGGCGAATTTTGTACTATTTCAGGTGGCTCAGGAATTACTGGTCATCTGACTTTGACCGATAGAGTACACATCACAGCGATGAGCTTAATCAGTCATTCCATATTAGAAGCGGGTTCTTATTCGTCCGGAACAGGAATGGAACCGACTTCAAAGTGGCGAAAAACGGTAGCAAGAATACGACGATTGGACGAGACCGCGAAGCAGGTCTTAGATTTAAGAAAACAAGTGAACAAGTTATTAGAAAAGGTTGATACTAAATGATGGACGTTAATGAAATTCGCCGATACCTACCGCACAGATACCCGTTTTTGTTGGTGGATCGTGTAGTTGAGCTAAACCTAAATGAGTCCATTGTTGCTTACAAGAACGTGACCATAAACGAACCTTTTTTCAACGGTCATTTCCCTGATCACCCAGTGATGCCAGGTGTATTGATTATTGAAGCCATGGCACAAGCCGCTGGTATCCTTGGTTTCAAGACCATGGGTAAAACACCAGAAGATGGTTCTATCTATTACTTCGTAGGTTCTGATAAACTGCGTTTTAAACGTCCTGTTGTGCCGGGTGACCGTGTACAGTTGGAAGCTAAGATTATCACTGAAAAGCGTGGTATCTGGAAATTCGAATGTAAAGCAACGGTTGATGGTGAGCTTGCTTGCTCCGCAACCATTTTGTGTGCAGACAGGAAGGTATAGTGGCAATACACCCTACGGCTTTAGTTGATCCCAATGCAAACGTTGATGCCAGCGTTGAAATAGGACCCTATTCTGTTATTGGTCCCCATGTCACCATAGGGGAAGGTAGTGTTGTAAAGTCTCATGTGGTTATTAATGGCCATACGACGATTGGCGCCCATAATGAAATTTATCAATTTGCTTCGGTAGGCGAAGCGAATCAGGATAAAAAGTATAAGGGTGAAGCGACAAAGCTTGTGATTGGCGATCATAACGTCATTCGCGAGAATGCCACCATTCACAGAGGTACCATTCAAGACGAAGGTATTACCCGTATTGGTGATTATAATCTGTTTATGGCCAGTACCCATGTGGGTCATGACTGTGTTGTTGGTGATAATAATGTATTGGCTAACTATGTGGCACTTGCTGGGCATGTAAAATTGGGCAACAACGTGATCCTAGGTGGCTACACGGGTGTGCATCAATTTTGTCAGGTCAACTCTTACAGCATGTGTGGCATGGGTTCTATGGTCTCGAAAGATGTGCCCATGTTTGTCATGGTGTCGGGCAACCCTGCAAAAGCTCATGGTATGAATTTCGAAGGTATGCGTCGTCGCGGTGTTAGCGGTGATGTGATCAAAGCCTTAAGACAAGCCTACAAAGCTGTCTATCTAAAAGGTTTTACCCTAGAACTTGCCATAGACTACATAGAAGATGGCGAACTTAGCCTCATTCCAGAAGTACAAGCTTTTGTACAATCCATTCGACGCTCCACTCGCGGCATTATTCGCTAAGTTAAGTTGAGTCGTCGAACAAAAAGAAACCTCGGAAGCATTCGGGGTTTTTTTATTATAAGAGAATAGAATTAATGCAAACTGCGTCAGTAACACGTTATGTCCTAGTGGCGGGGGAAGCGTCTGGAGACATTCTGGGTGCAAACTTGATTGCGTCGCTCAAAAAGCTTCAGCCGAATGCTATCTTTGAAGGCATTGGTGGGCCTTTGATGGCAGAGCAAGGTTTGCAAAGCATGGTACCTATGGACCGTTTATCAGTGATGGGGTTGGTGGAAGTGCTGGGTCGCTTGCGAGAGCTATTGACCATTCGAAAAAATCTCTATCAGAACTGTATTGATTCACCCCCCATTGCATTTATAGGTATAGACTCTCCTGACTTTAACCTGCCTTTGGCGCGTAAACTCAAGCAAGCGGGCATTCCTACTGTCCATTATGTGAGTCCGTCGGTTTGGGCTTGGCGCCAGAAGCGTATTTTCAAAATTAAAAAATCTGTCGATTTGATGCTGGCATTATTTCCGTTTGAAATGCCGATTTACCATCAGCACGACATTCCGGTAGTGTGTGTGGGTCATACCCTAGCAGATGAAATCCCTTTGCACAGTGATGTTAACTTCGCCCGAGAAATCCTAAACATTGCTCCGACGGATGCCCCGCTATTTGCTATCTTGCCAGGTTCAAGGGAAGGTGAAGTTTCCCAATTAATGCCACTGTTTGCACAAGCTATGGCATTAATTAAACAGCAAAAGCCCCAAGTGAATTTTATTATTCCGGCCGCCAATGAGGCGAGAAAGCTGCAGATAAAACACATTTTAGAAGAGTTTTCATTGCAAGCCGAGATTATTGATAATCAGTCTCGCACTGTCATGACGGCTTCTGATGCAATACTTGTGGCTTCGGGTACTGCTGCCCTAGAGGCTATGTTAGTGAAGCGACCTATGGTGGTTTCCTATCGAGTAAACAAACTGACCTACTGGATCATGTTGCGAATGATCAAGGTTCCCTACGTGTCATTACCTAACCTTCTGTCGAATGAGCCTTTGGTGCCAGAGTTATTACAAGATGAGGCCACACCGGAGAACCTTGCTAAGCAGCTGCTACAAACATGGAAAAGCTTTGTGGACGATGAATCCATTCAGCAAAAATACCTTGATCTACACAAGATGCTAAAAAAGAACGCAGGTCAAGTAGGAGCTGAAGCCATTATTTCTATGCTTGCAGATAAAACGGCAGGGAAGGCATGATGGAGCCCTTTGTCAGTGAGGTATACCTAGGAAGCTTACTCGCGGGTGTCGACGAAGCCGGACGAGGGCCATTGGCGGGTGAAGTTGTTGCTGCTGCGGTGATTTTGGACCCTAATAACCCTATCGAAGGATTGGCAGATTCCAAGAAACTCAGTGAGAAAAAACGCGAAGCCTTGTTTGATGAGATCAAACAAAAAGCCCTAAGCTATGCCATTGCCAGTGCATCCGTGGCGGAGATAGATGAGTTAAACATCTTGCATGCGAGTATGTTGGCCATGTCTCGTGCTGTCGCCGCTTTACAGGTCGCGCCGGAGCATGCCTTAATTGATGGCAACCGTATTCCTAAAGCACTTATTTGTCCTGCTGAAGCGGTGGTGAAAGGCGATGCGCGGCACCAAGCTATTTCAGCGGCTTCGATTCTGGCAAAAGTTTCCAGAGACAGAGATATCGTGGCTTATGGTCAAGAGTACCCACAATATGGCTTTGAAAAACACAAGGGTTATCCCACCGCTGTACATTTGCAGGCCCTTAAAGATCATGGCTTAACGCCATTGCATCGTCGTAGTTTTGGCCCAGTCAAAAGAATTATAGAAGGATCATAGGGTGTCTACATCGTTCATACATTTACGTGTCCACACAGAATTTTCATTGGTCGACGGTCTGGTAAAAATTAAAGGCTTACTAGGCACTACTGAGCAAATGGCCATGCCTGCGGTAGCCATTACCGATGAAAATAACCTTTGTGGATTTGTACGCTTTTATAAAGGTGCGATGGACAAAGGCATTAAACCTATTTGTGGTGCCGATGTTGTTATTGAAGAAGATGACGAGACAGAGCAGCGTACGCGTTTAACCTTGTTAGCCATGTCTAACAAGGGTTACAAGAACATCATCGAAGTCATCTCAAAAGGTTATCAGCTTGGACAGGTTGAAGGGCGTCCAATCATCGCTCGACAGTGGATTGAAGAGCACAGTGAAGATGTTATTGCCTTATCTGCCGCGCAACAAGGCGATGTGGGTGTCTTGCTACAAAAGGGCCGTGGTGAAGAAGCTCAGCAACGCTTGCAGCGCTGGATGTCGATTTTCCCGAATCGTTTCTATGTAGAATTGCAAAGAACCAGCCGTGCAGGAGAAGAAGACTATATTCACGCTGTGGTGCCTTTAGCCGCGCAGTTGGCTTGTCCTGTGGTGGCCACCAATGATGTACGCTTCCTAAAGCGTGAAAACTTTGAAGCCCATGAGGCGCGAGTGTGTATTCATGATGGGGTGACCTTGGATGACCCTCGTCGTAAGCGCCGTTATTCTGAGGAGCAATACTTCAAAACGGCAGATGAAATGGAAGCCTTGTTTGAAGACATTCCAGAAGCCCTAGAAAACACGGTTGAGATCGCCAAGCGTTGTAGTGTGGATGTCTTGCTAGGCGAATACTTCTTGCCAGATTACCCCGTGCCGGAAGGCATGACCATGGAGTCTTTTTTCAGCAAGTTGTCCTACGATGGCCTACAAGAGCGTTTTGATTTTTTAACCAAGAAATACGGCGACCGCATTGCTAATCGCAAGCAAGAATATTGGGATCGCCTAGATTTTGAGTTAACCATCATTAACCAAATGGGTTTCCCAGGTTACTTCCTTATCGTAATGGACTTTATCCAGTGGGCAAAGGACAACGATATTCCCGTTGGGCCTGGGCGTGGTTCAGGTGCGGGCTCGCTAGTGGCTTACGCCTTAAAAATCACCGACCTTGACCCACTAGAATATGATCTGCTGTTCGAACGTTTCTTGAACCCAGAACGTGTCTCCATGCCGGATTTCGATATCGATTTCTGTATGGATAATCGTGACCGAGTCATCGATTATGTGGCACAAACTTACGGTCGTGATGCGGTGTCTCAGATTATCACCTTCGGGGCCATGGCGGCGAAGGCGGTTGTGCGAGACGTAGCAAGGGTTCAGGGCAAACCTTACAGTTTAGGAGACAAGCTTTCTAAACTGATTCCGTTCGAAATCGGCATGACCCTGAAAAAGGCGCTGGAAGAAGAGCCTGCATTGCCCGAGTTTTTAGCTGGGGATGAAGACGCCGCCGAAGTAATGGAAATGGCCATTTCCCTAGAAGGTGTGGTGCGAAACTTTGGTAAGCACGCCGGTGGTGTGGTGATCGCACCCACCAAACTTACCGACTTTGCCCCCTTGTATTGTGAAGAAGACGGCTCGGGTCTGGTAACCCAATACGACAAAAATGATGTGGAAGAGGCAGGCTTAGTTAAGTTCGACTTCTTGGGTCTAAAAACCCTTACCGTCGTTGATTGGGCGGTAAAAAACATTGATGCGATTAACGAACTAGAGGGTAAACCTCCTCTGGATATTTCCCTAATCGATCTAGAAGACAAATCCACATACGACCTGTTAAAACGTGCTGAAACCACTGCCGTATTCCAGCTGGAATCCCGTGGTATGAAAGAGTTGATTAAAAAGCTCTTGCCATCTCGTTTTGAAGATATTATCGCCTTGGTAGCCCTATACCGTCCGGGTCCTTTGGGCTCGGGCATGGTGGACGACTTTATTAACCGTAAGCACGGTCGTGCTGAGATGTCGTTCCCACATTCGGACTATCAACACGATGATTTGATCCCAGTGCTAGAGCCTACTTACGGGGTCATCCTATACCAAGAACAGGTAATGCAAATTGCTCAGGTATTGGCGAAATTCTCCCTTGGTGGTGCCGATTTATTACGTCGTGCCATGGGTAAGAAAAAGCCAGAAGTTATGGCGGAACAGCGCCTTATCTTCATGGAGGGCGCCCTTAAAAACAATATCGACAAAGACCTGTCAGGTAACATCTTCGACCTGATGGAGAAATTTGCCGGTTATGGTTTTAACAAATCTCACTCGGCGGCTTATGCCTTGGTGTCATACCAAACCGCTTGGTTGAAAAACCATTATCCTGCACCGTTCATGGCGGCGGTGCTTTCTGCCGATATGCAGAATACCGACAAGATCGTTATCTTCATCGAAGAATGTCGATCCATGAAATTGGCGTTGGAACTGCCCAATGTGAATGAGTCTGTGTATAAATTCACCGTTAATCAACAGGGCGCCATCGTTTATGGTCTCGGTGCCATTAAAGGGGTGGGTGAAGGCCCGATCGAGGCCATCGTTGAAGCTCGTAAAGATGGCCCATTTGAACATATTTTTGACTTCTGTCAGCGAGTGGGTCGTAAGGTTAATAAGCGTGTCATGGAAGCTCTGGTTCGTTCCGGTGCGTTTGACACCATAGGACCCAACCGAGCGACCCTGTTTGCCTGCATTGATGATGCCCTCAAGCGTGCAGCGCAAGACGCCAAAAGCCAAGATGCCGGCATGATGGACCTTTTTGGCATAGCCGTAGAAGAGAACACTGAAAATGCCTACGACGAAGTGGGCATCCAGCATGAGTGGCCGCCGCGTCAGCGTCTTGATGGTGAAAAAGACACTCTCGGCCTGTATGTGACAGGGCACCCGATCGACGAATACGAGAAAGAGCTACGCCGTTTTGTGCGCTCACGCATCGTCGATTTACAGCCGAAGCGTGGCGACAGCCAGATCATGGCGGGGCTGATTGTCGATCTACGTATCACCAAGAGTAAGAAGGGCGGCAACATTGCTTTTGTCACCCTAGACGACCGTTCGGCGCGCATTGAAGTCACCGTTTTCCCAGATAACTATGAAAGCTTCAAAGACGTGATTGTGAAAGATGAAGTGATCGTGGTGGAAGGTGAAATCAGTGTGGATGAATTCCGTGGTGGCCAAAAAGTCATTGCTCGAAACATGCTGGATATCCCTCAAGCACGTATTCGCTATGTAGAAGCCTTGCGCATTACGTGGAATTCGGAAACCGTTACCCCAGAAGAAATCAAAAGCCTTGCTCACAGCATGGAGCCCTTTAAGGGCGATGGCTGTGATGTCGTGATAGGTTTTGATACCCCTCAAGCCCATGGGGACATTCGCCTAGGGCCTGCATGGAAAATCTTGCCGGATGATGAATTAATTCACCAACTTCAGAAACAATACGGTAAACAAAATGTTCAGTTGGTGTATACTTAGGCGCATTTAAGAATTTATATACTCGGTAGCGGCTCTGCGGAGGCTACCGATAGAGTTAAGGGTGAAGGACTTTTGCCTTTGTATTTGATGACCACCAAACAGCAGTGTAATTAAACATGAATTTAGATTATCTTTCTTTTGAGCAGCCGATTGCTGAACTCGAACAAAAAATTGAAGAATTACGTCTTGTCGGCAACGACAATGAGCTGAATATCAGTGATGAAATTAGTCGTCTAGAAGATAAAAAAATTGCTCTAACTCAGAGCCTATTCAGTAATCTAGGAGCATGGGAGGTTTCTCAACTAGCCCGTCATCCGCGCCGTCCATACACACTAGATTACATCAACCACGTTTTTACTGACTTCGAAGAAATGCACGGTGACCGCCACTATGCAGACGATCGCGCCATTGTCGGTGGTATTGCACGTTTAGACGGCCGCCCTGTAATGGTGATTGGCCACCAGAAAGGTCGTGAAGTTAAAGAAAAAGTATTGCGTAACTTTGGTATGCCGCGTCCAGAAGGCTACCGTAAAGCCCTACGTTTGATGGAAACAGCAGAACGTTTCAACATGCCAATCGTGACGCTAATCGATACTCCTGGGGCTTACCCTGGTATCGGTGCGGAAGAACGTGGACAAAGTGAAGCGATTGCCTTCAACTTGGCTGTAATGTCACGCCTAAAAACTCCTATCATCTCTACCGTGATTGGTGAGGGTGGTTCTGGTGGTGCTTTGGCCATTGGTGTATGTGACGAGCTAATGATGCTGCAATACGGTACTTACTCTGTAATATCTCCAGAAGGTTGTGCATCTATTCTTTGGAAGAGCGCAGACAAAGCTTCTGATGCAGCGAAAGCTATGGGCATTACCGCTCAGCGTCTACAAGAGCTAGGTTTTGTGGATAACATTATCCCTGAGCCATTAGGTGGCGCGCACAATGCTCATGAGCAAATGGCACAAAACCTAAAAGAGAACGTACTAGCGGCGCTAGATCGTATGGAAGCTCTAAGCACAGAAGAATTGCTAGAACGCCGTTACAAGCGTTTGATGTCTTACGGACTGTAAGCTTTTCGAGTAAGAAAGAGCCTCCTTCATGGGGGCTTTTTTGTTTTTAAAACCGTGATTTTAGGGCAGTAAATGATGCGAACAGATCGCTTTGTGGATGACACTAACGCATTAACCTTTTCTCCTGCATGGCTTGAGGCCTTGTTTGCTGACGCCGGACGCGTGTGGGTAGGGTTAAGTGGCGGAGTGGATTCCTGTGTTCTGTTGCATGCTCTGGTTAACCAAGTCTCCCCACTGCAAAGACAGCAATTAACAGCGATTCATATACACCATGGTTTGAGTGCAAAGGCGGATGAATGGATAGAGTTTTGCCAGCAGCTTTGCCAAGACTGGGGCGTGGGTTTCGTCGCAGAAAAGGTCTGCTTACAGACACAAGCTTCCATTGAAGATGCCGCCCGCAAAGCTCGCTATGAGGTTTTTGAACAGCATGTCTCTTCCAAAGATGTGCTACTGCTTGCTCACCATCAAGGGGATCAAACCGAAACGGTATTGTTTCGTCTATTGCGTGGTACAGGTGGCAAAGGCTTATCTGGCATGCCTGTTGAAAGGGCTCTTGGAGAGACAGGTGCGCGTTTGTTACGGCCATTGCTGTCTGTGAGCAAAGCTCAAATAGAAAATTATGCAGAACGCTTTGCTTTGAGTTGGGTGCAGGATGACTCCAACTTTGACGAACACTTTACGCGTAACTTTCTACGCCAAAGTGTCATTCCTCCTCTGGTGTCTCGCTTTCCCAAAATGCAGGAAAATATTGCCTCAACTGCTCAACGCATTGAGACAGATTACACCATGCTAGCACGCTTTGCAGAGCAGCAATTAGCAAGCTGGTGTAACCCTAAGGGGGGCTTAATACTCACGGAATTGGCCGAACTGGCAGCAGAAGAAAGGCAGTTTTGGTTACGTCATTTCTTGGCTCAGCACGATATCTCTTTGCCCCACCGTCAGCTGGTGAATCTAGATACCATGCTCACCAGTGCTGGGGACAAACAGCCTGAAGTCTTGCTAGCGGAAAAACGCCTACAACGTCATCAACATTGTTTGTATGTCTTGCCACAAGAAAGCCCTGTAGTGCTTGGTAAACTAATAGAAGGGCAATGGCTGACTCGCTCTTTCGATAGCGTAAGAGTATTAGGAGCCGTTAACTGCGAGCTTAAACCACGCCCGCAAGGTGCCAGTATTACCCTCGCCAATGGCAATACTCGCAAACTGAAAAAATGGCTCAATGACCAAAGCATCCCCAGCTGGTGGCGAGATCATTTACCCTACATCTACCAAGACAACCAACTGGTCGCCATCGGTGACCTTTGGGTGCATCCTGACTGGCAAGGCAAAGTAGAATGGCAGCCCTCACCACAACTGCCAATCTAAAGCGGATATACACAACCTCTCTTATTATGAATGGCATTTGAAAATGACATTCTTCCTCGAAACTGCCGCCTACCTCGTCGGAATGTCATTTTTCAAACGCCTCGTATCGTGGGTCGTACTTCAGTGCGACAAACACGAATCTCCGGCTCCCTCGGATTATTGACGCCATTTGAAAATGACATTCTTCCTCGAAACTGCCGCCTACCTCGTCGGAATGTCATTTTTCAAACACCTCGTATCGTGGGGCGTACTTCAGTGCGACAAACACAAACCTCCGAACCCTCGGATTATTGATGGCATTTGAAAATGACATTCCTCCTCGAAATTGCCGCCTACCTCGTCAGAATGTCATTTTTCAAACACCTCGTATCGTGGGTCGTATTTCAGTGCGACAACTTGCTTAGCCAATTCTTTGCTAGTATTGTCTAAAAAACAATCATGAAACTGCGTTTTTGAGCTGGCCGATAAACAAAAAGTCTTTTAGTATCGAGCAACAAGGTTTTGCAGTATCGAAATAACACACTGTGGATAAAAAGGAATAATGGGTACGTTCGTTTTGCCCGCTTTTAGTTTTGTGAATAGCTTTATAAATTAATCTAAATTCAGTAGGTTATAAAATTATTTAGATGGTTTGGAATACATGTGAACGAGCGTGCGCACTATTAAAATGTTACATTTTAACGGAGTATTGAGTGGATTTTGATTATATATATAAATTTCATAAAATTACTGACAATTCAAAAAGTGCTCTTCAAGAAAGAAAAATATGGTTATCCACACAGGCATCGTTAAATGATCCATTTGAAGGAGTAACGAAAACTATATTGCCAGATAATAGAGATGAACTAATTACGAAGTGCGTTAAATACATGACGGATATGCTTTGTGATGAAAAAGGTATTGATACAAATCACGCAAGAGAACTAGTACTAGAAAGGTATTTTAAAAATCCGGATGGCTTTCTTAATTTCGTTCTTGAGCAAGCTAAGAAAGAACATTGTATTTCTATTGAATATACTAAAAAATTAGGCATATATTCTACGTCATCAGATATACCTGGTGATGAACGTTCACACATTTTTAATATGATAATGTGGTCTCTTTATGCTGATGGTTTTAAAGGCTTCTGTATTAAATATAACGCTAAAGAGCTCTATCGTTCACTAAGAGAATTAAATGAGCAGGATACGTTTGCATACACAAAAGTAGATTATGTAACTAAGCCACATGAAATAGATCTCTTTTCACTTAACCATAAAAATAATTTCACGTACTTAAAAGCACTACAGTGTAAGCATGAACAATGGCTACATGAGTGTGAATGCAGAATACTATGCTCTGATACAGGTTTGAAAAACATATCAGAACAGTCAGTTGAAGCCGTATACTTTGGAGATAAAATTGACCCACGTAAAGAATTAGAAATGATAAAAATAATTAATCATGCTTTTCCTGATACCCTGATTTATCGAGTCACGCTCGATAATCAAAGCTATGGGATTAGAGTGGGAAAGAAAATGTAACAAGGTAATTCAAATCGGACACGTAACAGTTGGCCATCGCTACGCGATTATAGCCAACGTTACTTAGCCGTTTAATTAAGCGTTAGTTGTATCAAGGATTATCGATGACTCTAGTTATTGCTGGTTATAGTAGAGGTGGTTTCGAAGAAGGAATCTATTTTGCTGCGGATAGCCATATTACTCAACACAATCAAATTTTAGTAAAAGGATTCAGAAAAGTAATCGAACTGCCAATTAGGGTTAAAGGGTTAAATTTTTGTGGAGACTGGTTTAATAGTTACCTAGGTAATAGATATGAAAGTTCATGTGCTATTGCATTCGCTGGTAGTTCTTTAGTAGCACAGCATTTAATTAATTCGATGAAAAACCATTTGTCAGAGCTTTATCCAACCTTCTCAGAAGGGCGTTATCAAATAGTAATGTCTTGTGAGCAAAGAAAGCATTTGAGAAATAATGATAACTATAGTGAAGATATGTTTCTGGATCGGGATTTAGATAATATTCTTACGGGGGAGTATTTATCTCAAGTTGTTTGTCACTCTATAGAAGCGGTTCTTAATAAAGCAAGAGAACACGGTTCAATGAGTAGATTGTTTGTCGCATATCAAGCTGAATTTATCTTCGGTGTTCAATGTCCACAAACGAGAGAATATCAACTGTATCAATATGAAATTGTTCCAGATGAAGAATTGGGAGTAAAGGTTGAATACCTACGAATAGCGAATGATGATCTTGCTGTTATAGGCGAAAAAGAAAAGTTTAAAGAGTCTGCTCGCGAAGCTTTAAGTCAATGTCCACCTGAGGACAAACCATCACATGCTATGTTTTCGTTTTTGAATCAGTCAATAGATAATGAAAACTCTATTGGCAATAATGGAATCGGAAAACCTAGTGGATTATTTAACCTTCAAGGACGAATGCTGACAAAAGTTCTACATGAGAATTAAATACAGCTAACAAGCTGTTAAACAAGGACAAAAAAACAGTTGGCTTTTGCTCCTTCGTCGCTAATTTTAGCCAACTATTTTATTGCTTGTTAACAGGGCGTTAGGCTATAAGGAGATTATTTTGCTTCAGAAGTTATCGGATAGATTTGACCAGTTGATATCTGAAATATCAAAAATTGAATCCACGATAATTAGGGTCAGGGTAAAATTAGCCACTTTCTTACAGATAGCTTCATTTCCGCTTCCCCGCATCACTATAATAAATTAAAGACTTATCAAGCGATCCGCTTTGCCTTTGTAGCTTTCCACAAGGCGTGCATTCAACCCATTATTTAACTAGGCCATGCACCTCTAAAAGCTAGTAAATCCGTGGCTTTAGTCATTTTCTAAGATATTCTTGGTGATCTTTTCTATACTGAATTTATGTTTTCTCAAGGAAGAGGAAGAGAATGATGTCTATCTCAAGAAACCAGCAAGTGTGCTTATCTGATACCCCTTATTATCATTGTGTCTCAAGGTGCGTTCGCCGTGCTTTTTTGTGTGGTGAAGATCCAATAAACGGAACTAGTTATGAGCATAGGCGGGGTTGGGTGGAGAACCGTCTGTTATTCCTTGCCAGTGTCTTTTCTATTGATGTTTGTGCTTATGCTGTAATGAGTAATCATCTCCATATTGTGCTTCACATAGATGAAGATAAAGCCAAATCATGGTCAACATTAGAAGTTATACAACGTTGGCATCAGCTTCATAAAGGCACCTTATTTACTCAACAATATGAAAAAGAAGAGGTTTTACCTGATTATGCTATAACGCTAGCTGAAGCCTCTGCTAAAACCTATAGAAAACGGCTGATGGACATCAGCTGGTTTATGAAAGAACTGAACGAACCGATCGCCAGAAGAGCCAACTTTGAAGACGGATGCACAGGGCATTTCTGGGAAGGGCGCTTTAAGTCCCAAGCCTTATTAGACGAAGCGGCGTTAATTGCCTGCATGGCCTATGTTGACCTAAACCCACTACGAGCGAACATGGCCAAAACACCTGAAGATTCTGAGTTTACTAGCATAAAACAACGGGTGGTCTCGGCTAAAAGCAAACACCAACCAAAAGCCTTATACCCTTTTGTCGGTAACCCAAGAAAAGACATGCCTGATGGGCTACCATTCAAACTCATGGGGTATCTTGAGTTGGTGGACATGACAGGCCGTATTATCAGAGAAGGCAAACGCGGTGCTATCGATGTCTCGCTACTTCCCATCCTCCAGAGGTTAAATGTTTCGTCGGAAAACTGGCTATGTATCGTCACAGAATTTGAAAAAAGAACGGGCAAAGTTGTTGGTCAAGAACAATCCATCAAGCATTACAGCGAATCACATCACCGATATCGAAAGCCGAATAAAACATGCAGTAAGTTACTTGCTTAGTCATAACTAAAACGTCCCTCAAACCATAAGTGAAGCAGCGAATGCTATTCGGGGATTCAGTGTGTTTCTTATTAGCTGAAAAAGCCTCATCACCCCAAAATTACATGCTAGATCGTCATAACAAAGTGACTATTGACCAGACAAAGCTCTTCAAGATGCCTGTACGAGACTATATGTTATAAGTGAGCTCTGTCACTTTAGAATAGTCATGTATTTAGTGGCTTTAAGAGATGCATGGCCTAGATAATCCGTCATGGATTCATGTGCTTTTACTGGTAGATAACCAAAAAGTCTTTTAGTATCAATCAACAAGGTTTTAGAGTGTCTAAATAATGTGCTGTGGATAAAAGGAATATCGCGCACGCTCGTATTGCTCGCTTTTAGTTTTGTGAATAGCTTTATAAATTAATTTAAATTCAGTAGGTTATAAAGTTATTTAGATGGTTTGGAATACGTGTGAACGAGAGTGCGCACTATTAAGATGTTATGTGCTTGGAGGGAAAATGGAAATCCAGAAGGTCCTAAAATCGGATCTAGAGGCAGTGATAAGGCTTGTTTCAGAGGTCTCAGACAAGGATGTGCTTCCATTGTTTAACGAACAGGGAAAGCAAGAGTATAAGGATAGAGTTTTACCTGATCTAGCGACAACTTTTGACCATGAGAAGTTTTCATCTGTTAAGGTCGTATCAGGTGGGGAAGTCATTGGTTTTGCTGCTTTACGTGAGGGGAACTATCTGACACATTTATTTGTTGCTAATTCACAGCAAGGTTCAGGTTTGGGTCGTGCTTTATTGAATTATTTGCTCAATCAGACAGATGCTCGTGAAGTTAGCCTGCGTTCATCGGTGAATGCTGTTGATTTCTACAATCGTAATGGTTTCGTAGCAACAGGTGAAGAAGCCGAGTTCAATGGAATTAGGTTCGTCCCAATGTCTTTAGTACGCACATAACAAAACGTTCAAAAGTGACCAAAAACGCTGCGCGGTTTTGGCACGTTAACTTTGCGTTAGCTGCTCTTGGTTTTAGCTAGTTTTAATATAAGGATATGTATTATGACTTCCAAGAATTTGAAAATTCTAAATGAACCTTTTGTGTTGTGGTTTCTATCATCTGTTTTATTGGCTTTTATATCTTGGCAATATACGGAGTTACAAAAAAATTCAGCAGAAAAAAAGGTTCAAGAGCATGTGATAAAAAAAGCAAATTTAGAACTTAATCTTTTGCTTCAAGATATTGAGTTTTATTCAAGCCTTGAGAATAAGACAACTGCTTCTCATTTGACCAATGCTATTACTCTTATGCAGTACAATGCCGTGAACAAAACTAATCAGTTTTACGTCCCTACATTGCAAAATGTGATGCTGGAGATTGACTCCCGCACTAAGAGTAAAGGGTTAGAAAAATATCAACGTAAAGTTTTTAAACACCTCACAGTTATTTCAAATTCAGTCAACAGAATTATCACTCCTATGACAAGGCCAAATGACTACATTTGGAATAGGTTAACAGACGAAGAAAAATTGAATTTAAAAAGTTTAAAAGAACTTACATTAGAAATTACTGATTACTATAAATTACGAAGAAAGAGTAGCTAACAAGCAGCCCCTTAACAGGGCGTTATGCGCCAAAGTGTCTCCCCTATGGTTTCTATGTAGATAATCCGGGACAGAGTAAAATTAGCCTCTGACCCATAGCCCTTATGATTCTCTAACCAACCCACTGCACAGGGCATTGAAGGCTTCTATTGCTTTTGGCAGCACAGCTTCTGGTTTATCGCTTGCGGCAACCCAAAGCGCGGCGTTAAGCGCAGCGCCATTTAACAAGCGTGATGCGGCTTCTACATCGACATCCTTCAAAACACCTGTATTCACTAATCGCTTAACTTTCTCAATAGTGATTTGCAGGCATGCGCTCTGGCTTGGCCATTGCGATGGGTCACCAAGAAAGGCTGGTCCGTCCAGCAAAACAATGCGCTGTATTTCTGGCTCCAGTGCCATTTCAATATAGGCGGTTCCCTCCTGTAACAAGCTTTCCCACTCGTTTGCAGCCTTGTCGCCCTCTGTTTTGGCTTTTGTCGCCATTTCCGAATCAAGCTGGTCAACAACCGCAGCCAATAAGCCAAGCTTGTTGCCAAAATTATGATAAAGCGCACCTCTTGTTAAGCCAACGTTTGACGTTAGGTCATCCATAGAAGCTTTCGCAAACCCTTTTTCGGTAAAGGCTTTTCTTGCTGCTTGAATCAATTTAAGCCGAGTTTCGGCCATTTGCTCCTGTCTCTTATTCATTAACTTACCTTTAACATACGGTGCGTATATAAATTTGACATACATAATGTATTTAAAATAAAGTGACATACGTTGTGTATGTCAGTGGTGTGGATTTTACCCATAATCTGCCTTTTATACACGCTGCAAACAAACCATTTCTTATCATGAAGGTGTTTATTTATGTCAAATCGAGAAGCGATACTACCAAAAGCTGCAGAACGTCACGCTTTGTATGAGGCTCATGGTTATTCTGCTGCCATAAAATCCGGAGACTTATTGTTTGTGTCGGGGCAAGTAGGAAGCAGGCTAGACGGTAGCCCAGAGCCAATCTTTAAAAAGCAAGTCGAGTTGGCATTTGAAAACTTAAAGAGCGTCTTAGCTGCGGCAGGTTGTGACTTTGAAGATATTGTTGATGTCACAACTTTCCATACTGATCCCGAAAATCAGTTTGGCGAAATCATGGAAGTCAAGGAAGCTCTTTTCAATACAACTCCGCCATCGAATTGGACGGCTGTTGGAGTAAACTGGCTGGCAGGCTTTGATTTTGAGATTAAGGTGATTGCAAGAGTGCCATCCGTTTAAGGCTCAAAATAGTGGTTAACTGAAAATTTGCGTCAGAGTATATTTAGCTCCCTACTCAGGGGGCTAATCTTTATTTGTTGAAGGTGTATATTGGCAGGGCAGAGACAAACACAGATGAAACAATAATTAGGGGCAGAGTAAAGTTAGTTCTCACAGCCCCTCTCATAGCTCAAGTTAGGTGTTAGTCGCCTAGTCCGTAGGGAACTTTTGTTTCTGGTGTAGAACTCGCATGATGTGAATGATTGAACCTTCAACCCAATATGAAACAATCATTGAAACTTCAGGAATAATTAATAATCTGCCTCGTAATCCATCGCGCTGCACACCCATTAGCGGTTGTTGAAGCAAGTTTTCAACCTTAGCTTCAATAATGTTATCGGTTCGCTCTGCTACATCAGGATTAAAATCGTACAGAAACTCAAAGATCTTTTCTCGATCATTTAGGGATTCTTCTTCCCACACAATCATTATTGGCCTCGATTGCGTATTCTTGCTTTTCGAGCTTCCATGAGAGATTTAGCTGACTCGTTATCAACAAACACGGCTTTACCAGAATCATATTTATCGAAAGCGAGGTTTACTTGTTCTGTTAACCATGTGTCATGGGATAAAGCTTTTCTTTGCTGGTCTGCCATCTGCTCTGTAAGTTCGCGGCATGCATCACTAAGTGTGCGGCCTTGGCTTTTTGCCATTTGTTGAGCTAGGTGCTTTGTTTCGTCATCAACACGAAATTGAATTCTAGTATCCATGTGTCGTTCCTAAAATACCGTACGCACAAATGTTAGCACTGGTGGTGTGAAAGGGGCAACTTAGATAATTAGGGTCAGAGTAAAATTAGCCACTTTTTTACAGATAGCTTCATTTCCGCTTCCCTAAAATAAATTAAAGACTTATCAAGCGATCCGCTTTGCCTTTGTAGCTTTCTACAAGGCGTGCATTCAAACCATCACTGGCATTGATTCTGTCCATGGCTTGCTGATGACTAAAGCCCCAAGCTTGCATGTGTCTTTTCGCCAAGCGTTCTATGGCAAGTTCAAGCGGCACATCTAAAAACCAATGTTGATCGAAAAGTGCTGCGGCTTCTTGCCAACCATCGTCTTGGTGGAGCAGGTAGAGGCCTTCAATTAATACCACTTTGGTTTGTTTTCCGATGCTTAGGGCATCCTGCACTGGGTCGCCCTGCTGGTGGTCGAAACTTGGCCATTTCAGATCATGAGTTTGGTAGCTCTCACGAATGTTTTTCACCGCACTTACAAAACCTTGGCTATCGAATGTCCATGGGGCACCACGGCGAGCAATGGCGTGTTCTGCGTCTGGGCGCTCGGCAAGTTGTGCTTTGGTCAGATGAAAACCGTCCATAGATAAGGCCGCTAGAGCATTTTCTTGGTGGGCAAAGTGCTCGGCTAAATAGGTCGCTAAACTGGACTTACCAGAGCCTGGCCCTCCCGTTAGGCCGATTAAGGTACGCTGGGAGCCTTGTAGACATTGCTCAATATATTGAATGATGGCTTGCACGCTTTGATTCTGCTGATATAGCCCATTGAGTTGTATAGGTGTCATAGTGAGTTTTTCAATTAAGTCCTTTGCCAAGAGGAAGACAGTCTGTAACTTTTTACTCAGTATGGAAAGCGAATTTCATTTCTTATTAGGTTAAATTATATCCACCATTTTTGTCCCATAGGACAAAACAAGCACGTTTTACATTGAGCAAAAGGGCTTGCAATGTTAGTATTCTCATCCGTCCTGAAGGTGCACTTGGCTGTGCCATCATCTCTCATATTTTTATACTTTAAGGCGGGTTAAACACTCATGGCGACACGATATATTTTCGTCACAGGCGGCGTGGTTTCATCACTAGGTAAAGGGATTGCGTCAGCATCTTTGGCTGCAATTCTTGAATCTCGTGGTTTGAAAGTCACCATGCTTAAATTGGATCCATACATCAACGTGGATCCTGGCACCATGAGTCCATTCCAGCACGGTGAAGTTTTTGTAACAGAAGACGGTGCTGAGACAGACCTAGATTTAGGTCACTACGAACGCTTTATTTCCACTAAGATGGGCAAACGCAACAACTTTACCAGTGGCCGTGTGTATCAACACGTACTGAAAAAAGAGCGTCGCGGTGATTATCTTGGTGGTACGGTTCAGGTTATCCCACATATCACAGACGAAATTAAACGTCGTGTTCAAGCCGGCGCTGAAGGTGCAGATGTTGCCTTGGTGGAAATCGGTGGCACAGTGGGTGATATCGAATCACAACCTTTCCTTGAAGCAGTACGTCAACTTCGCGTTGAGTTAGGCGGCCGTCGTGCATTGTTTATGCATTTGACGCTAGTGCCTTACATTCGTACCGCAGGCGAAACCAAAACCAAGCCTACTCAGCACTCTGTTAAAGAGTTGCGTTCTATCGGTATTCAGCCAGACATTCTTATTTGTCGTTCTGAAGTCTCTATCGAAGCGCCTGAGCGTAAGAAAATAGCCTTGTTTACGAACGTAGAAGAGCGCGCGGTTATTTCTTTGCCGGATGCGGATACTATTTACCGTATTCCGCAGATGTTGAATGACCAAGGTTTGGATAGTCTAATCGTTGATCACTTTAATTTAGATTGTAATACCCCTGACCTAGAAATCTGGAACAAGGTAACGGTTGCCAAACTGAACCCTGAAAAACAGATTAATATCGCTATGGTTGGTAAATACATGGAGCTATTAGACGCTTACAAGTCTCTAATAGAAGCCATGGATCACGCGGGTATTCATGCTCGAACGAAAGTGAAGCTTCATTATATAGATTCTGAAACCATTGAAGAAAATGGCACTCAAGCCCTTCAAGGCATGGATGCGATTCTTGTTCCTGGTGGTTTTGGTGAGCGTGGTGTTGAAGGTAAAATTTTGACCGCTCAATACGCTCGTGAAAACAAAGTGCCTTATTTAGGCATTTGTTTGGGCATGCAAGTTGCGGTCATCGAATACGCTCGCAACGTTGCCAAACTGGCTGGTGCTCACAGTACAGAGTTCAACTTAAAAGCAGAGAATCCAGTAGTTGGTCTGATTACAGAATGGACCAATACCGAAGGTTCCAAAGAAATCCGCTCAGAGGAGTCTGATCTGGGTGGGACTATGCGTCTTGGTGCGCAGAACTGTAACTTAACAGAAGGCACTAAAGCTTTCGAAGCTTACGGTAAAGCAGTTATTGAAGAACGTCATCGTCATCGTTATGAAGTAAACAACTTCTATGTTTCAGCCCTAGAAGAAGCAGGTTTGACCATTTCTGGTCGTTCTGCTGACAACTCTTTGGTAGAAATGATCGAGATCGCGGATCATCCTTGGTTTGTGGCTTGTCAGTTCCACCCAGAGTTTACTTCAACACCTAGATACGGACACGGTTTGTTCAGTGCATTTGTTCATGCAGCACTAAAACATGCCGGTAAAGAAAAATAATCTTCGCAAATTTTTCATTTGTGGTTTTTTACTTATTTAAAGGGGTTTTTTATGAGTCAGATCGTTGATATTAAGGGCCGAGAAGTACTTGATTCTCGTGGTAATCCAACTGTTGAAGCTGATGTTATCCTAGCAGACGGTTCTGTCGGTTCTGCATGTGCGCCTTCTGGTGCTTCTACCGGTTCACGTGAAGCTTTGGAACTACGCGATGGCGACAAAAGCCGTTACTTGGGTAAAGGTGTACTAAAAGCGGTTGCGGCGGTTAATGGTCCTATCCGTGATGCCCTAATCGGCAAAGTTGCTGCAGACCAAGCAGAACTTGATAAAGTCATGATCGACCTTGATGGTACTGAAAACAAGTCAACTTTTGGTGCGAACGCTATCTTGGCGGTATCTCTAGCGGCGGCTAAAGCGGCGGCGATCTCTAAAAAAATCCCTCTTTACCAACACATTGCTGATCTAAACGGCACACCTGGCGTTTACTCTATGCCAGTACCAATGATGAACATCATCAACGGTGGTGAGCACGCGGACAATAACGTTGATATCCAAGAGTTCATGGTTCAGCCTGTTGGCGCACCAAACTTCCGTGAAGCTCTACGCTACGGCGCAGAAATCTTCCATGCTTTGAAGAAAGTACTAAGTGCTCGTGGTTTGAATACTGCGGTAGGTGATGAAGGTGGTTTCGCGCCTAACTTGGCATCTAACGCTGAAGCTCTAGCGGTAATCAAAGAAGCTGTTGCTGCCGCTGGTTACGAGCTTGGCAAAGACATCACTTTGGCGATGGACTGTGCAGCGTCTGAATTCTTTGAAGACGGTCAGTACAACTTGAAAGGTGAAGGCAAAGTCTTCTCTTCTGAAGGTTTCTCTGACTACCTAGCTGAGCTATGTGAAGAATACCCAATCGTATCTATCGAAGATGGCTTGAACGAGTCTGACTGGGAAGGTTTTGCTTACCAAACTAAGATCCTAGGCGACAAAATCCAACTAGTAGGTGACGATTTGTTCGTAACTAACACTAAGATTTTGAAGCGTGGTATCGACGAAGGTATCGCTAACTCTATCTTGATCAAATTCAACCAAATCGGTTCTTTGACTGAGACACTAGAAGCTATTCGCATGGCGAAAGCTGCAGGTTACACGGCTGTTATCTCTCACCGTTCAGGTGAAACAGAAGATGCAACGATTGCTGACCTTGCTGTTGGTACAGCGGCTGGCCAAATCAAAACTGGTTCACTATGTCGTTCTGACCGTGTATCTAAGTACAACCAATTGCTACGTATTGAAGAGCAATTGGGCGGCAAAGCACCTTACAAAGGCCTTGCTGAGATCAAAGGCCAAGGTTAATTTTAACCTAGCTCATCAAAGGGAGAACTTAGTTCTCCCTTTTTTTGTTTTTTTTTCACTCGTTTCCTTTGATAATAGGGAATCTATTTTTTATTGAGGGCGTTATGGCGCGTTTGTTATTGGTGGTGTTCATTTGTGCCATTGGCTATCAGTCATACCGATTCTATTACGGTGAGCAGGGCGTGAAACGCCAAGAAGAATTGGCCAAGCAAATCGAATATCAAGAGCGTATCAACTTACGTTTGAAACATCGTAATGATGCTTTACGAGCTCAAGTGGAAGACCTTCGTTTAGGGGAAGAAGCTGTAGAAGAGCATGTCCGCACAGAGCTGCAATACATTAAAGACGGGGAAGTCTTCTATCGTATGGTGGAGAAATGAGCGCGCCAATATGGGTGATCATACCCGCTGCTGGCGTGGGCCAACGTATGCAAGCGGCTTGTCCAAAACAGTATTTGTCCCTGTCTGGCCAAACTATCCTAGATCGTACTATTGGCCTGTTTATTGATCATCCGCACATTGCTGGTGTTGCGGTCGGTATCAGTGAAAACGATGCTTACTGGCCCGACTCCCAGTGGTTCTCTCACCCGCAAGTTATTCGTTTCAATGGCGGTGATGAACGCAGTGATACGGTTTTGAATGGCCTAGCGATGCTTTTACAAACGCAAGGCATTCAAGATCAAGCTGTCTTAGTGCATGATGCCGCCCGCCCACTGTTAAGTGCTTCTGGTTTGCAACGAATCCTTTGTCATCAAGGAGAGCAGGGGGCTTTGTTGGCCACGCCTGTGAAAGATACTGTGAAACAGCAAAACAGTGCCCAGTGCGTACAAACCACCTTGGATCGTCAGTACATTTGGTTGGCGCAAACGCCACAAAAATTTCCTGCAGATGCTTTACACAAGGCCTTAGTAAAAGCCAAAGACCAAGGTTTGCCAGTAACAGATGAATGCTCCGCGATGGAGATGATTGGCTGGCAGCCTGCCTTGGTAGAAGGTGAAAGCCGCAATTTAAAAATTACCTTACCCGAAGATATTGTGATGGCAGAAGCCCTCTTACAACAAGCACAAGGATCATTGGGTAACCCACCGACAATAAGGGAAAACACTTTATGACACCGTTTCGTATAGGCCATGGCTTTGATGTGCATAAATTTGCTGACGGCGAGTTTATTATTATGGCTGGGGTGAAGATTCCCTATCATCAAGGTTTGCTTGCGCACTCAGATGGAGATGTCGCTCTGCATGCCTTAACCGATGCTCTGCTAGGCGCTGCGGCGTTAGGAGACATTGGCAAACACTTTCCAGATACTGATCCAGACTTTGCTGGCGCAGACAGCCGAGTATTATTGCGTACCGCCTATCAAGAAATTCAAAACTTGGGTTACGCAGTGGCGAATGTGGACGTTACCATCATCGCCCAAGCGCCAAAAATGCGTCCTCATATAGACGATATGCGAGCCAATATTGCCCAGGATCTTGGGGTGGATATAGGGGTTGTGAACGTAAAAGCCACCACCACAGAGAAACTCGGTTTTACGGGGCGTAAAGAAGGTATCGCAGTGGAAGCGGTGGCCTTGATTTATAAGCAAGGTGATCTATGAATACCGATTGGCGCTATGCTTGGTCAAAGCCAAATGTCACGGGGGATCTGAAAACCCATGTGCAAGATTTCTATGTAGAAGAGCAGCTTGGTTTTGAGCCAGATGGGCAAGGGGAGTTTTGTTTTGTTTTCATCGAAAAACAAGGGGTGAATACAGACTTTCTTGCTAAGCGTTTAGCGCAAATGGCAGGCATTGCCAGCCACAAGGTGACTTACAGTGGTGTTAAAGATCGCCATGCCTGTACTCGTCAGTGGTTCTGTTTGCATGTGGTGAATAAGGAGCCAGACCTTAGCGGTATCCAAGAAGCCTTTCGTGCTCCAGAGAGCGTACGTTTAATCGTGCAATTACGCCATTCTAAAAAACTGCGTACAGGCGCTCATATTGCCAACCGCTTTGTGCTCAGAATACGTAACATCCAAGGGGATATCACCGAGCTAGAACAGCGCTTAACCCTGATTAAGCAAGGGGGCGTCCCTAACTATTATGGCCCTCAACGCTTCGGCATAAACGGCAATAATTTGCACAACGGAAAAGGTTTTGTGCTCCAAGGGCGGCAAAGTAAACGTAAGCTTGCCAAGACAGAGTCCTTTTGGCTTTCCGCAATACGCTCTTGGTGTTTTAACCAAGCTCTCAGTGATCAAGTTGAAAATGGCATGTGGGCACGTTTGTGCGATGGCGACATTGCTCAATATCAACAAGTAAACGAGCAGTTTAGGGTGAAGCAGATGGATGCGAAAACTCACTTGCAAGCTCTGCAAGGTGAGGTAAGCCCTGTATTACCTTTGATTAGCGGCGGTTGGGAAGCCGGCACTGGCCCTCAGCGTGAAGCCATCATTAAAGCGTCCCTAGCTGACGATCAAGACATTGTTGATGCACTGATAGCCTTCGAACTCTCTAGAGATAGCCGTTTGGCCCGTCTAGTGCCAATGAATATGGCGTGGGAATTGCTAGGCAGTGGTCAAGAGGAAAGGCAGTTGATCGTAGAGTTCTCTCTCACAAAAGGGTGTTTTGCCACCAGTGTGTTACGGGAGATGATTGATGTCACGGATAAGTCGGCCGAGAAGTACCATGAGAATATTGATCGCGAATGATGACGGAATAGACGCATTGGGCCTAAAGACCCTCGCGAGACAACTTTCTAAAGAATATGAAACCCTAGTCGTCGCCCCCGATCGTAACCGAAGTGGTGCCAGCAATTCACTAACATTGACGCGGCCCTTGCAACCCACACAAGTGGCAGAGCATGAGTTTCGAGTGGATGGCACCCCCACAGACTGCGTGAATTTGGCTTTGTCTGGCATGATAGATGGTCAGGTGGATATGGTGGTGTCGGGTATTAATCATGGCGCTAATCTAGGGGATGATGTTATTTACTCCGGCACGGTCGCTGCAGCCATGGAAGCACGCCATTTAGGGCGTCCTGCTTTGGCGGTTTCTTTGGTGGGGACACAACACTTTGAATGTGCCGCGCAGGTGATTTCTCAGCTTTTAAAAGACTCTCATACCTTACAGCTACCCGCAGGGATTTTACTCAACATCAATGTTCCAGATGTGCCTTATGAGGCGCTTAAAGGTATTCGAGTGACTCGCTTAGGCTATCGCCATCGTGCCCAACAGCCGATTTCTGCCGCTCATCCAAGAGGGCTACCGAGCTTTTGGATCGGCGCTTTATCAGAGCCTAACGATTGTTCCCCGGGAACAGACTTTGAAGCCATTGAATCTGGTTATGTGTCGATTACCCCAATACATACCGATATGACCTGTTATCAGGCCCAATCATCACTTGAAGAATGGGTGCATACAATTCGTCCATGAAGCAACGTGATCTTAGCTGGCTGGTAAAAAACACTGAACCGCAAGCCTCTAAAATGGTTCAACAACTAATGGCCCATGGTATTCAACATACTGAGCTACTTCAGCTCATGGGGGATATACCGCGCCATCAGTTTGTTGAGTCTGCCTTTTCGCATCTTGCTTATTCCGCAACACCATTACCCATAGGTAAAAACCAAACCATTAGTCAGCCATTAACCGTTGCTCGTATGACCCAGTGGCTATTAAGTTACGCGCGTCTTGGCCGAGTATTAGAGGTAGGCACGGGTTCTGGTTATCAAACTTGTATTTTGGCGCACTTTTTCAATAAGGTGCACACCATAGAAAGACAAGAGTCTTTGTATCTCAAAGCTAAGCAAAGGTTGGCAGAGATGCAGGTCAATAATGTGGAATATCTATTTGCGGATGGACAGCAAGGCTGGTCGACTGACATCCCCATGGATGCGGTAATTATTACCGCCATGGCCAGTAAAATTCCTTTGGCACTGACTAGCTGCTTAAAGGAGCAGGGCATTTTAATTATGCCGATTGACCACCCAACGCCGCAAATAGGTTGCTGGCGAAAAGAAGGCGATCGTTGGAAATGTTTAGGGACACAACCCGCTCATTTTGTGCCCTTATTAGAAGGATTAGAACATGCCTAAGTGGCTGAAAGTATATTTAAGTGGCGTTCTTATGGGCGCAGCAGATGTGGTGCCTGGGGTTTCTGGCGGCACTATGGCCTTTATTTTAGGTGTCTATGACAGGCTGATACGTGCTTTAAGTGGCGTGAATAAAGAAAGTATTCAGCTTTTGTTTAAATGGGACTTCAAGGGCTTATGGCGTCATTTTGATGGCGTTTTCTTATTGCCGTTAGGGCTTGGCATCATGACGAGTATTTTCGCCATAGCAGGCCTTATTACCCATTTGCTTGCGACCTATCCGAGTTTCTTATGGAGCTTCTTTTTTGGTTTGATCCTCGCTTCGGCTGTCTTTCTGCTGACTCAGATTAAACCGCTGCGATGGCAGCATATAGTGCTACTTATTGTTGGCGCAGCGTTAGGCAGTAGTCTGTCTATGTTGGTGCCAACTCAGCTGAACACCTCCTATATGATGGTTTTCTTCGCGGGTATGATTGCCATTTGTGCGATGATTTTACCGGGCATATCGGGGAGTTTTTTATTATTAATGATGGGCATGTATGGCTTTGTTCTAAGCGCCATTAAAAGCTTTGATTTGGCGATCATTATTGTTTTTGCTTTAGGGGCAGTGGTGGGCTTGCTCAGTTTTTCTAAGCTGTTAGGGTATTTATTAGAACATGCAAAAAATGTCACTTTAGCAGCCTTAACAGGAGTGATGTTAGGGGCTTTAGTAAAGGTTTGGCCATGGAAAGTCACCGACCGTTGGGTTGAAGTAGGCAGTAAAAAATTGCCAATTGAAGAGCATTTAATTTGGCCTTGGCAGAGTGTTGGCTTTCAAGTGACTCAAGATTTGCTATGGCCAATGGGTTTCATTTTAGTGGGTTTTTTAAGTGTTATTCTCATTTCTTACACATCTTTACGAAATTCCGAGAATGTATCCTGAACCCCTAAAGTTGATTGTAAGAGAGGTAAACTTATTTTAATTTGGAGCGTGGTAAAAACACTGTTTTGCTCTAAAACCTACCGTATTGGTTGGGTCGCTTTAGCTTGTTTTTTTACCACTGCTTGTTCCTATGAAGTACTGCATTACTCTTCGGCTAGTAGCCCTACCAGCCGCTCAACTTCTTCTAGTCAAAGTGCGATTCCGAGCACTGGCTATCATCGGGTGAAAAGCGGTGAAAGCCTGTTTTCTATTGCTTTTCGCTATGGTTTAGACTACCGAGATGTGGCGGAATATAATCGCATCTCTTCCCCTTATGTGATTTACCCAAATCAGAAAATTCGTTTATCAGTACCCACTAAGAGTGCTCAAACCGAGCCAGAACTGGTAGCAAAAACCAGCCCAACTCGTGCTGCCAAGGCAAGCACACCAACTCCAACTCAAAGTGCTAAAAACCCCCCTGTAACCAAGGTTACAAAAGCTACAAATACACCTCAAAATGTCGCTTCATGGCATTGGCCAGTGGATGGCACCGTCACTCAGGGGTTTTCAAACGCTGGCGTAAGTAGTAAAGGTATAGACATCAAAGGCAAAAAAGGCGCGTTAGTTAAGGCCGCTGCTGATGGTGTAGTTGTTTATTCAGGTAATGGTTTGATTGGCTATGGCAATCTAGTCATAGTGAAACACAGCGATGTTTACCTTAGTGCTTATGCGTATAACGAAAGCATTCTCGTTAAAGAACAGCAGAATGTTAAAGCAGGGGACTCACTTGCTGTAATTGGAGGAAAAGGCAGTAACAAACCAGTGCTTCATTTTGAAGTGCGCCGTGATGGTCAACCGATAGATCCGCTAAAAATTCTACCAAAAAAACAATAGCTAAAAGTTGGTATTTGGGGAGGCAGTATGGAGTTAACCAATATGGAAAAGGTAACCTCGGAAGAGTTGAATGCTGGTAAGTTTGAATTAGAGGATAGCGAACAAGCTATTCTTGACGAAGAAGCCGAAAATCAAGAATTTGAGTCTGCAGTCAATGCAATGTACAGCGATAACGCATCGACCAAAAGTTTAGATGTGACCCAGCTGTATTTAAGTGAAATTGGCTTTTCGCCACTGCTCAGTGCCGAAGAAGAAGTATATTTTTCTCGCCTTGCTTTGAAAGGGGACGAGAAAGCCCGCAAGCGCATGATAGAGAGTAACTTACGGCTGGTAGTGAAGATTTCGCGTCGCTATTTGAACCGTGGGCTGTCTTTATTAGATTTAATCGAAGAAGGTAATTTAGGGCTCATTCGTGCTGTGGAAAAGTTCGACCCGGAAAGAGGGTTCCGCTTCTCGACTTACGCTACTTGGTGGATTCGTCAAACCATAGAGCGTGGCATCATGAATCAGACCCGTACCATTCGATTGCCCATTCATGTGGTGAAAGAATTAAATGTTTACCTACGGGCTGCGCGAGAGCTTACCCAGAAATTGGATCATGAGCCGAGTGCGGAAGAAATAGCCGAAATGCTGGATCGCCCAGTAAAAGATGTACAGAAAATGTTGGGCTTGAATGAAAGGGTGAGTTCCATTGATTCGCCTGTTGGAGGCGATGTTGATAACGGTAGCCTAGTGGATATTCTGGCTGACACTTTGCATCAAGGTCCAGAAGAAGATCGCCAAGAAGGGGATGTTCTACAAAATATAGAAGGCTGGCTCAATGAGCTAAGTGACAAGCAATGTGAGGTGATTGCACGCCGTTTTGGGCTTCGTGGACACGAACCCAGCACATTGGAAGATGTCGGCTCAGAGATAGGTCTAACGCGCGAGAGAGTGCGACAAATTCAGGTGGAGGCGTTACGCAAATTGCGCCTCATTATGGACAAGAAAGGCCTGTGTTTGGACGATGTGATCCGCATCGAGAACGACTAGTCGAACCTGTGTTCGGCAGAGTTAAAAAAAGATCGCTCAAGCGATCTTTTTTATTGGCCTCAAGCAAGTACTAAACAACTGCTTTGCTCATTTCTTCTATGTGTTGCTGCACTTTTTGCTGGTACTTACCAGATAACCCTTTCACCGCGTAGGCCATCAATTCTTCGTCATTATGTTCCAGAATTTCTGGTAAGCCTGTGAATACTCGGTTCTGTATATGGGGAAGGGTGAATATGTTTTCGTTCAGGAGCAGCACATTGGTGCTCTGAGACTGCCTTAAGGCTTCAACTTCCGTTAAAAGCTCGCCCATATCGTCGGCGACGAAATCTTCTTGATGTACCATCTCGGCAGTTTTGCTGTTGCCCTTGTGTAGCCCTAAGTGGAACTCAAGGGCAGGCGCTTCTTCATAAAGCTCGGTGGAAACTAGCTGATCCACTAAGCCTAAGAACAACTGGGCTGTGCTGACGGCATTAAGGTATAGGTTATCTTCGCAGTCTGTTGCACTGTAGAAAATCATAATGCCATCGTTCTTGTATTGCTTAACTTGACCAAGGTAAAGGTCGCTGGCTTGAAAGATGGCGCGATAAATAGGGGTGAGTAGGTTGGCAACCTGTAGCTCAGACATGCTTTTGTGCCATTCGCTTAAGTTCACTATGTCTATGTAGAGAACGCAGCTACGCTTCTGTGATTCGGCAAAAATTTCATCAAAGTTAATTTCAAACTGCACTTTTTCGGGCGTTTTTTCTACTTCTTCTGTTTCAATCACAGGCGGTGTCTGTGGGGTAAAGTCCAAGGCTTGTACCGACTCAATTTGCTGACAAAGTTGTTTTGCTTCGCGATATTTAGGCTGTGGAAGCGGAATGTCTTTATGGCCTTTTACTAAGCTTTCTAAGGCATAGCTGGCGTCGTTAATGGGGTTATAAAGCCAGCGAGTAATCAGCAATATTATGATGGCCGCAATGGTGGTGGAGAAGATCGCCACGCCGATTAACAGGTTATTAAGGTGCTGTAACGTGGCTTGGGCTGGGGTCTTATCTAACGTGATCAGTACATGGCCGACAATTTCGTCACGGAATTTAATGCTGGAGCTGTAAATGCGTCGTTGATCACTTGGACGGTAATCTTGATCCGCTATCCGATTGGCTTGGCTGCTGTCTGCTTCCGCTAAAAGCTCATCTTTTTTATTAAATACCCGAGCACTCAAAATGTTTTCGTCAATGACCAGACGATTCAGCAACACATTCAGGCTTAACAGGTCGTTGGTGAGAATGGATTGGGTGGCATTAAAAGCAGCTTGGGTGGCCAAACTACTGCCCAACACTTCGGTTTGCTGGGTCAGGTAGTTCCCCAAGGCATGGGTGAGGGTATATAAAAAAAGACAAACAGTAAGAACGATGAGTGCGATAAAGGTCGTGACAGTGACGGCAGCGGCGTTAACCTTGTCACGTAAAAAAACCATAAAACGACTTTCTTTCAATGTTCTCATTAATGTCCTGCAAAAACTTATCGAGATAAAAGGGTGACTCGAGTCCGAATTGGCTTAGTAGATGAAAAAACCACGCCAATAGAGCTCATAATTTAAGTATACCTATCATAACGGCGGTTTTCTGGATTCTTTAAATTAAAACAGGTGCTTATTGAATTAAATTTTACTGGAAGCCTAGCGGCTTTTTCTAGCCTTGTACCCACATTCCTTGCTTTCATCTAAAAGGCGATTTGTTATAGTAGCTGCCATTATTGAATTAAGGAGTTTACATGTCTGCCCGCATTACTTTAATTGGCAACTTGAACGCTGAATTCCTCGAGGAATTTACTCAGTGGTTAGCGTCAAATCACAGTGTTTCTGGCGAAAGCCGCTACCTAACCTCAGCAGCGGCAGATGTCGCTGTGGTTGAGCTGGTTCTAACTTCTGATGTTGCTGATCTAAAACCTTTGCAGAAGCAACTCCTAGAACGCTCGGATGCCACTGGAGTGGATCATATTCTACAAACTCATAGCGTCGATATTCGTCGTGGTGGTGTGGCTGTGTTTGATATGGACTCTACTTTGATCAAAGCAGAAGTCATGGATGAGTTGGCTGTTGAGGCGGGTATTGGTGAGCAAATCTCCCAAGTGACAGCCAGTGCCATGCGTGGCGAAATTGATTTTGTTGAAAGCTTTGTTCAACGTCTTGCTTTGCTGGAAGGGCTAAGCAGTGAAGTCATGGATGGTGTGTATGAACGCATTGTGCATATGGATGGCATCGCAAACCTAATGAAGGTGTTGAATCATTTTGGTTGGCATACGGCGATTCTATCGGGCGGCTTTACCTATTTCGCTGACCGTGTAAAAGCGGCTTATGATATGAGTGAAGTGCATGCCAATGTGCTCGAAATTGTCGATGACAAATTGACTGGTAAACACCTTGGCCCGATTGTAGATGGTGAGCGTAAAAAATATCTGTTATCAGAGATCGCTGCTCAACAGGGTACAGATTGGTCACAAACCATTGCCTGCGGTGATGGGGCGAATGATCTACTGATGTTGAATCATGCGGCCTTGGGCGTAGCCTTGCATGCTAAGCCTTTGGTAAGACAACAAGCTCCTTGCCCAATGAATAATATGGGCTTAGATGGCATTCTGTATTTATTAGGCATGACTGCAGACGAAATTAACGCAGCGTTACGATAAATATTGCCAGAGACCCCCTGCTTGGAAGAAAGCTTGTTATAATCAGTAGTCATAACAAGAAGAGCTTTCTCTAACTAGGGGGTATTCGTGTCAGAAATCAAACTATCTGATATAGATTTGAATCTGTTGCACATCTTGCAAGTGTTAACAGAAGAGTTGAATGTCACCAAAGCGGCGTTACGATTGGATGTTTCCCAGCCTGCGGTAAGCCGTTCCCTCTCCAGACTTAGAGAAATTTTCGACGACCCGTTATTTGTTCGCACCTCCCATGGGCTTTCCCCAACCGCCAAGACCCAATCTTTGTCACCTACTTTAGGCGAGACGCTACAGGCATTAGAAAGCCTAATTCAGCCAAAAGATTTTGTCCCCCTTACCAGCCAGCGTCGTTTTACTTTATCAACCACCGATTTTGGTATTTTGACTGTGCTTCCTAAGATCTTGGATCAATTTCGACAGCAAGCCCCGAATGCCGTGTTGGATGTGAAAGCTTGGAATGAAGACCTAAGTCTCGACTGGGACAACATGGATGTGGATCTTGCTGTGACTGTGTTATCGAAAGAGCCGTCTAGTAATGTTCATGCGACACCATTAAAAAGTGATAGGGTTGTGTGTTTAGCAAGAAAGAATCACCCTAATACTCTGCAAGGTTTAACCTTAGAAAGCTACTTAGCGGCCAGCCATGTGCAGGTGGTGTTAGGTCGAAGAGAGTACTTCGCAGTAGATAGAGAACTCGAAAAAATGGGCGCAAAACGCCATGTGGCCGTGCAATTACCCAATTTCGTGCCCGCTGCACGAGTGGTAATGGACAGTGATTTGCTGTTAACCGTGCCGGAATTATTTGCTGCAGATATGGTGGCGACGGCACCAGAACTTGAGTTATTTGAATTGCCCTTCTTTAATCGAACCTTCGATTATTCCATGATTTGGCACGAGCGCTATCAACACGATGCGGCACACTTATGGTTCCGCCAGTTACTGAAAGACGCTTTTATTGAAGGGTAAGCTTAAAAGATAAAGGCCCAGCAAAATGTCATGAACAATTTGCTGGGCCTTGTTTGAGTATAGTCGCGATCTATCTGTATTAGAACTCACTAAAAGGGTAAAAGTCGTACTCTTTTCCTTCTTCGATCAGTTCTCCTGCCTTGATGTGTAAATAGCCAAGACTTTCACAAGCTGCTAGTAGCGCCCCAGAACTTTGTTGGCGATGAGCGATTACTGAGCCTTTTTCATCCATAGAAACGCGAATAAATTCATCTCGACCAATGCTTTTGTTACGACTAAAGCCTGCAGTGACAGGATAAGCCCTCGGTCGTGCTGCTTGCTGACCGGCACTGGCGGCCAGTAAGGTGCGAGCAAACCAGTGGAAGGTCACCAGAGTGGAGCTCGGGTTGCCCGGTAAACCCAAAAATGGCACACCGTTGACGCTAGCATGTACTAAGGGTTTGCCAGGTTTAATGGCGATTTTCCACAAGTGCAATTGACCCATTTGTTCAAGGCAATGGGTCACGTAATCTTTCTCGCCTACTGAGACGCCCCCAGAAGATAAAATCACATCACATTGCTGACTAAGCTTGGTTAGAGCGTCAAGGGTTGCTTGTTCTTCATCTTTTACATGCAAGACGCAGGTAACTTGATACCCTAATTGGCTAACGAGGGCTTGCAACATAGGGCCGTTGGAATTATATATTTGGCCTGCTTCAAGGGCATGGCCTGCTGGGACAAGCTCATCACCTGTTGTTAAAATGCCGACTTTTAAAGGTTGGTAAACACTCACTTTCGTGATGCCTAAACTGGACAGCAGGCCTATGTGCATGGCTTTAATTTTGGTGCCCGCGCGTAGTACAGTTTGGCCCATGGACATATCCTGCCCCCGAGGGCGAATATTGTCATGAAGCTTAGGTTGTTGGGTAAATATCACCCCTTGCTCAGTGACTTGGGCATTTTCCTGCATGATGACCACGTCGGCACCAACAGGGATGTTGGCACCGGTAAAAATGCGCGCACAAGTGCCCGACTGTAGTGGCTCCGGTGCATGGCCTGCGGCAATGTATTGGCTAACAGGCAGAGCTTTGTCTGCTTGCCAGTCTTCATAACGCAAGGCATAACCGTCCATTGCACTGTTGTCACAAGGAGGGACATAACACTGAGCAACCACGTCTTCGCAAAGAATCCGATTTAAAGCATTAGCCAGTTCGCAGCTTTCGGTTTGCACCAGAGTTTTGCTGTTTTCCTGTAGGCTTGTTAGTGCCTCTTCAAAGGGCATGAGTGGCGGCATAGCTTAGACCTCATGCAGAGGTGAGACATAAGGGCCAATTAGCATGCTGACAAAGTTACAAGGACGATGAGAAGCGTCCAATTGCTCTGCTAAAATGCCATTCCAAGCTGTCTTACAAGCCCCTGTTGAGCCCGGAAGACAGAAGACCAGCGTTTGGTTAGCGAGCCCAGCGACAGCACGAGACTGTATGGTTGAAGTGCCTATTTCTTGATAAGAAATTTGTCTAAACAGCTCACCAAAGCCTTCAATGGTTTTATCAAACAAAGGGGTCATGGCCTCAGGCGTACTGTCTCTAGAATAGAAGCCTGTGCCACCGGTAATTAACACGACATGAGTCTCAGTGCTGGCGATCCATTGGGACACCACAGCGCGCATTTGGTAGACATCGTCTTTAACGATTTGACGCTCACTCAGCTTGTGGCCTGCATTTTGTAAAAGCTCAACCAGAGCATCACCAGAAGTATCTTCGGCAAGAGTACGAGTATCGGAAACGGTTAGTACGCTGATTTTTAAAGGGCGGAAAGGGGTTTTAACTTTGCTCATAGGGGTCCTTTGTTAGCCTCCCGTTGCGCTCATGAAACGCAATATTTGTGGGGCTTCATCTAGGTTAAAATGATGTTTTTCAGGCTTAAGTGCCAAGGCCTCAATAATCGCTTCTTGCAGTGTGATGTTTGACTGCGCTTGTCGAATATAAGGCTTTAAATCTTTGGAATGTTCATTCCCCAAACACAGTAGTAACCGACCTTCTACGGTTAAACGCACCCGGTTACAGGTGTCGCAAAAGTTATGGCTGTGGGGGGAAATAACGCCAACACGGTGACTATGGCCGGCAACTTGATAATAACGAGTAGGGCCGCTGGTCGTGCTGGTGCTTGGGGTTAGTTGGTAGTGCTGACTTAAATCTTGAATGACTTCGTCGCTGGATTTATAGGTGGCCGCTCTATCGTGGTCACTAATGTAGCCCAGTGGCATTTCTTCGATAAAGCTGATGTCCATATTGCGCTGAAGCGCGAAATCCGTCAGGGCAAACAGCTCATCATCGTTGTGATTTTTTAAAATCACACTGTTAATTTTTAAGCGCTTAAAGGGTAAGGAAGCGGCTTTTTCAATACCATCGATCACTTGCTGGAATTTGTCCCGGCGAGTGAGCGTAAAAAAACGCTGAGGATCAAGAGTATCCAAACTGATGTTGATACGGGACACACCCACATTAAGTAGGTCTTGAGACATTTTGTAGAGCTGTGAACCATTGGTGGTAATGGTTAACTCTTCCAGGCCTGGTGTTGAGGCGATTTGCTCAAGTGCCCAAAGAATGTTCTTGCGTACCAAGGGCTCACCACCGGTAATACGAATACGCTTGGTGCCCATGGCGATAAAGGTTTTGGCGACTTGCACGATTTCTTCTAAAGACAAGATGTCTTTTTTCGGCAGAAAGCTAACATCTTCATCCATGCAATAGGTGCAACGAAAATCGCATCGATCTGTGACAGAGATGCGTAAATAGTCTATTCGGCGACCAAATGGATCAATGAGCTGTGAGTCGTGCAAAAAAATACCTCATATGTTGGATCACCATCAAAGCAAAAAAATGCCAATTTAGCAAAGTCATGATGGTTAATTTGAACATTTAGCCGCTGATTAGTTCCCATAGGGATTAAGGCTTGGAGGAATTGCCTGCTTTATAGCTGAGGTTATTTGTGTTGCTGTGCAATGGCCCAATCAACATGTTCTTTCACCAGCTCTGAGGCATCATTGGATGCGGCTTGTAAACTCTTCATGACTCGCTCAGAAAAAGGCGCATTACCCAGTGCGACCGCAAGATTTCGTCGCCAGTTTTCATAGCCCGTACGTCGAATAGGGGAGCCTTCGGTATTTTTAAGGAAGGTCGCTTCATCCCATTCAAATAAACTGACCAGATCTTCCGAATCAAGGTTATGACGTGGCTGGAAGTCATCTTCCGTGGTGTATTTAGCAAACTTTGTCCATGGACAGACCAGCTGACAGTCGTCACAGCCAAACACACGATTGCCCATTTTACTGCGCAGTTCTACAGGGATAGGGCCTTTATGCTCAATGGTCAAATAGGAAATGCATTTGCCAGCATCCAGCACCCAAGGTTCAACAAAGGCATCGGTTGGGCATTGGGTGAGACAAGCGGTGCAACTGCCACAGTGACGTGTTTGGGTTGGCTCGTCCACCGGCAATGGAAGGTTGGTAAAGATTTCCCCCAATAAAAACCAGCTGCCTGCTTTGGGGGTTAATAATAGGGTGTTTTTACCTATCCAACCCATGCCAGCTTGTTCTGCCATTTGCCTTTCTAATATAGGCGCACTGTCCACAAAGGCTCGATAGCCATGAGCACCTACTTGAGCTTCTATCTTTTTTGCCAATTGTGTCAGGCGTTTACGGATCAGTTTATGATAATCACGGCCCAGAGCGTAACGAGCAATATAAGCTTTGTCTTTGGTGGCAAGGCGTTTTACGGTCTCGACGGATTGAGGCAAGTAGTGCATTCGCAAGGAAATAACGCGTTGCGTGCCTGGGTGTAAGTTGTCTGGCTGGAAGCGTAATTCTGAATGGTTGGCAAGGTAGTCCATGCCTGCGTGGTAACCTTTTTCTAACCATTGCTCAAACTGAGGGCGATATTGCTCAAGCTCTGGCTCCACAATGCGTGCTTCGGCAAAGCCAAATTCTGTGGCCCATTGCTTAATGTCGCTGGCTAATTTTTCGAGATCTGCACTGGTAGATAAAGATGGGGGTAGCAAAACAGGTACCAAAATAGGCTTGGCTAGGCGAGGTCATCGCCTAGCTCAGGAAGATCAGTAAAGCAGAGAGTCGCCTTTCACCACATCCATTAGCAATTTAACGAACATGCGGTCCGCTTCTGTGTGGTTTTCTTGGATTTTAAGCGTGGTTTGGTTAGAGACCTCTGCCGCAATGCGCTCGTAGGCATTTGGCTCATTGATATTCTCTTTGGCAATGCGTACTAATTCCCCTGCCAATTCTGGATCCATCAGCATTTTTCGGAAACAGCGCAAAAATTCATCAATAATTCGCTGTTGATTGAGCTCACTGGCCATATTAAAACTCCTAGTCAAATAATCTTGCTATGACACCATGAAGTGTAGGTTAGAGCAAGTTTTATCATAGTTTTCCGGAGTGGGTGTTGACAATATTTTGGGCAAGCTCCAGAATATTCCTATATTTTCGACGCTACCCTGTCGATTACGTCCTTTTAGGGGCCATCAGCCCTCTCAATCAGATGCAATCTGATAAACACAAGTATTGAAAAGCGTGATGTTTGCCTTTTGATACTTCCCCTCGCGAAAAGACGCGGGCAGTGTAAAAACTGCGATTTCTTGCGTTTGAGTGCCCTTAATTTCAGGTTACCTCATTAGTTTTAGCAAACTTCGTTCTACCAACTTTAATCTGCCTAGCTTATACGGTTACAATAGAGCCCATACAGTGTGCAGACAGAATAATATAATAGAGGCGAAATAAGGTGGAGTTATTATCCGGTGGTGAAATGATTGCTCGCTTCCTTAAAGATGAGGGAGTTGAATATATCTATGGTTATCCAGGTGGTGCCGCACTTCATATTTACGATGCTTTGCATCGTCAATCTGATGTAAAACATGTGCTTGTTCGCCATGAACAAGCGGCGACGCATATGGCAGATGGCTATGCGCGCGCAACAGGTAAAGCTGGGACAGTACTGGTGACTTCTGGTCCTGGTGCAACGAATACCGTAACCGGTATCGCAACCGCTTACATGGATTCTATTCCAATGGTGGTTATCTGTGGTCAGGTCATGAGCTACCTGATCGGTGAAGATGCCTTCCAAGAAACCGATATGATCGGGGTGTCCCGTCCTATCGTTAAACACAGCTTCACGGTTAAGCACCCTTCAGAGATCCCAATGATCCTGAAAAAAGCCTACCACATTGCCAGTTCTGGTCGTCCTGGACCAGTGGTCGTTGATGTACCAAAAGACATGACCATGCCGGGCGAGAAATTTGAATACAAATACCCAGAGTCTGTGTCTTTGCGTTCTTACAATCCGCCAAGCAAAGGCCACAGTGGTCAGATCAAAAAAGCTGTTGAGTTATTGCTAGCGGCGAAACGCCCGATCATCTATGCGGGTGGCGGTGTGATCATGGGCGATGCGTCGCCACTATTAGTGGACTTAGCGAAAAAGCTGAACACGCCTGTTACCAATACTCTAATGGGATTGGGTGGCTTCCCGGGCACCGATAAGCAATTCGTCGGCATGCTGGGCATGCATGGTAGCTATGAAGCCAACATGACCATGCACCACAGTGATTTGATTCTTGCGGTTGGTGCGCGTTTTGACGACCGTGTGACCAATGACCCAGACAAGTTCTGCCCTGGGGCTAAGATTATTCATATCGACATTGACCCAGCTGCGATCTCGAAAACCATTCGTGCAGATGTGCCAATCGTTGGTCCTGTTAGCCAGGTATTAGAAGAAATGCTGTCTTTGGTTGAAGGCCAGTCGACTAATAAAGAAGCGCTAGAAAACTGGTGGAAACAAATTAATGACTGGCGTGCTGTGCACGGTGGTCGTTATGACACCAGCAGTGAAAAGATCAAGCCACAAGCGGCGGTTGAAGCCTGCTGGCGTGCTACCAAAGGCGATGCCTTTGTTGCTTCCGATGTCGGTCAGCACCAAATGTTTGCGGCGCAATACTATAAGTTTGACAAGCCGAATCGCTGGGTAAACTCAGGCGGTCTAGGCACCATGGGCTTTGGTCTACCAGCAGCCATGGGCGTTAAAATGAATTTCCCTAAAGAAACCGTTGTGTGTATCACCGGGGAAGGCAGTATCCAAATGAACATCCAAGAGCTTTCGACTTGTTTGCAATATGGCTTACCAGTGAAAATCTTGTGTTTGAACAATGGTTACCTTGGCATGGTTCGCCAATGGCAAGATATGAACTACGAGGGTCGTTACTCCAACTCATATCTAGACTCTTTGCCAGACTTCAAAGTACTGATGGACGCTTACCGTCACAAGTACGTTGAAATTCGTGGTAAAGATGAGCTGGATGCCAAAATGGCGGAAGCGTTTGCAATGGAAGATCAATTAGTCTTCATTAACTGCTACGTGGACCCAGAAGAGCACGTTTATCCAATGCAAGTGCCTCGTGGCTCTATGCGCGATATGTTCTTGAGCAAAACGGAGCGAACCTAACATGAGACACATTATTTCTGTATTAATGGAAAACGAGCCGGGCGCTTTGTCTCGCGTTGTTGGTCTGTTTTCTCAGCGAAATTTTAACATCGAGTCACTTAACGTAGCGGCCACTGATGATCCGACACTATCACGTTTAACGCTAACCACTTATGGTTCAGATCAAGTAGTTGAGCAAATCACTAAGCAACTGAATAAGTTGATTGATGTGGTGAAATTGGTGGATCTCACAGAAGGTCAGCACATTGAGCGTGAAATGATGTTGGTGAAAGTACGTGCTACTGGCGCTCAGCGTGCTGAAGTAAAACGTACAGTGGATATCTTCCGTGGCAACATAGTAGATATGACACCTTCTATTTACACCATCCAAATCGTAGGTGAGTCGGATAAGTTAGACGGCTTCCTACAAGCATTGGGTGGTGCACACTTACTCGAAGTTGTCCGTACTGGTGTATCGGGTATTGCTCGTGGTGAGAAGGTATTAAGCCTGTAAGCTTGAGCTGAAAGTGTTATGCCAAAATGCCGCTAAGAAGTCATTCTTAGCGGCATTTTTATAAGTAGCTTAAAACCCTTGGATCCCATGAAAGCAAATAAATTGTAGGAGCGATTGTGGATAAAATAGACCTAAAACTCATCAAGGCATTAGAAGAAAATGCTCGAATGACATACGCTCAGCTCGGTAAACTGGTGCACTTGTCTGCACCGGCGGTCACCGAGCGAGTGCGCAAGCTAGAAGAGCAAGGGGTTATTGCCGGTTACCATGCGACGGTTAATTTAGAAAAAGTTGGTGTGCCGATTACCGCCTTGGTGGAATGTGAAGTTTATCGAACCAAAGAGCGAGAGTTCAAAGCCTTGGTGTTGAGTCTTGAAGAAGTGATTGATTGCTATAACGTAACGGGACCTTCTGCTTTTATGTTGCGTGTTGCCGTGACATCTATGTCTAAGCTTGATGAGTTGTTAGAAAGGCTCATTGATTTGAGTGACACCCGTACCATGATGGTGCTCGCACAGCCAGTAAAGCGTGGTATGCCACTCAATATAAATTAGCTCAATGGCACAGCTTGATCCGCTGCTTTAGTTTGTTTAGTCGGCCATTGGCTTGCCATCATGCCCACAAAGATAAAGGCACAGCCTAATAGCTCACGATGGGAGAGAGTCTCATTCATTAATAACCAGCCTCCGATGGCGGCAAACACGGCTTCTGTCGATAAAATCAGCGCAGCGGAGCTTGGTGCGACATTTTTTTGCCCTAAGGTTTGCAGTGAGTAGGCAATGGCCGATGAAGCTATGCCCGCATAAACCAGAGGTAACCAGCTTAATTTAATAGCTTGCCAAGTCGGTTGTTCGAAACTGAGGGCCATCAGCCAGGATAAAGCCGCCACAATGACTAATTGCACGATCGAAAAACTAATAATCGGTACTTTTCGAGAGTAGTAACCCACCACTAATACATGCCCTGCCCAAAAGAAAGCGCCAATCAGTTCTATACCATCGCCTTTTTGAATGCTTAAGTTTGGCCCGACTGTCAGCATAAATAAGCCAACCAATGCCAAGACAATTCCAAACCAGGTATTACGAGCAATTTTATGCTTTAGAAATAAGCCCGCAATGGGAACAAACAGCATGTACATGGTGGTGATAAAGCCGGCATTTGCCGCGGTGGTATAAAGCAAACCGACTTGTTGCAGGGTCGCGCCCAAAAACAGCACTAGACCTGCAATGGCGCCAGCCTTAAGGGTTAATGATAAGTCTGCCCTTCTATGCCTTTCGAAAAGATAGGCCAGCGGCAACATTGAAAGAGCGGCTAAAGTAAAGCGGGTCGCGTTAAAACTATAGGGGCCTAATAAATCCATACCGACGCTTTGCGCGACAAAAGCAAAACCCCAAATTACTGCCGTGAGCCATAAAAAACCATGTGAAATTGTCATTATCTATCCTATTGCAAAACAGAGTGCCAGAAAGCAGCACTTCAATATGGAGAGAATTTTAGGGAGAAAAGCCATTGAGCAACAGCTGAATAAAAAGGGATATAAAGGTTATGGCTTTGGAAAGCTAAGATTTTGTTGGTTTTTACTTTCGATTCGAAAGTAATGGCCTTGCTTCGACTGGTGAGGCTTTATATTGGGCTAAAAGTGTGTGGTTTCGAGCCTTCTTGGATTTTACCGCACCTTTTACTAGGACAGGCACACCTAGAGCCCAGCAATATGGGAGATAGGTGTACCGGTTTGAATAGTTTTGGCGAAGTCTGATTAGACTTTTTTTCGACATTTACCCTGTACTGCTTTGAAGCGAGGGTTGGATTTGCAGATAACGTAAATACGCCCTCTGCGTCTAACTACTTGGGCATCTGGGTGACGTCGCTTGGCACTTTTTAATGAGCTGAGTACTTGCATGATTATTTTTCCTGACGCTTAAAACGCTTATTGAATTTGGCAATACGACCATCTTTTTGTGTAACACTTTGCTTACCTGTGTAAAAAGGATGGGAAGCACTGGACACATCTAGCGTCATGTAAGGGTAGGTTTTACCTTCATAATCAGCTGTTTGCGTTGTTTTTACCGTAGAGCCAATGAGAAAGTAGGTATTCGCAACCGTGTCATGGAAAAGCACTTTGCGATATTCCGGATGGATATTAGGTCTCATAATAAATACCTCAGATATAGGATTGAAATGTTATGTTATATTATAACAAATACAATCGTCAATCATTGTCATTTAGAATGTTTGCTATCTATAAGGTGGGATATCAGATAGTGAATTGGCGCAGGTGGAATTTTTGAGTAAACGGCAATGGGGAGATGGATAGTCTCGTTCAAGTTACCAAGAAAACGGCGCGCCCTAGGGCACGCCGTTATTGTATTAGTCTCCTAACACCAAACCTTCTCGTCTTGGATCTGCACCGCCCAGTAACTGGTTGTCTTCAACGATAATTCCTTGAATACCAGAGTTCAGGTCACGCACGGAGATCTTAAAACCCATATCAGTCAGAGGTTTTGCAAAAGCCTCGGCGTTTGAACCCTCTTCTATATCATAAGTACCAAAACGGTTAAGCATGTTTGGCAGCGAGATGGCTTGCTGAATATCCATGCCCCATTCTAAATGCGCGATGAGGGTTTTCGCGACATAACCAATGATGCGCGAGCCACCGGGAGAACCTACGACAAGGTAAGGGGCACCGTCTTTCATCACTATGGTTGGTGACATAGAAGAGCGAGGGCGTTTACCCGGCTCTAAGCGATTGGCAATTGGGTAACCATCTTGGAAAGACTTAAACGAGAAATCGGTGAGTTCGTTGTTCAACAAGAAACCATTACTCATCACGTTGGAACCAAAGCCATTTTCGATGGTGGTCGTGACCGACACGGCATTGCCATCTTTATCCACAATTGAAATATGGCTGGTGGAAGGCAATTCGATGGCGATATCGTCTGCTTGAGCGATCGGGAAGCGCCACTGGGGTGAACCTGGTGCCACTGAATCTAAAGCTTTGCCGGGTGTGATGAGCTTAGCACGTTCGGCAAGGTAGCTCTTATCAAGAAGACCTTCTGGCATAGGCACATAATCTGTGTCGGCCATATAGCGGCCACGATCCGCAAAGGCTAAACGAGAGGCATCCCCGATAATCTGCCATGCCTCAGGGGAGTTTGGTCCCATCTCTGCCAGATTAAATTGCTCTGTGATGCCCATAATTTGACCCACAGTTAGAGCGCCGGAACTCGGTGGACCCATGCCACAGATATCGAATTGTTTGTATGGTAAACACACAGGGGTACGCTCTTTCACCTTGTAGTTGGCAAAGTCTTGCTCGGACAGGACTCCGGGGTTATCCCCAATGCCTTGTACTTTCGTCACAATGTCCTTGGCAATTCTGCCTGTGTAAAACTCTTCTGGACCATAGGTGGATAAAAGATTCAACGTTTCGTAATAGGCAGTATTAGTAAGCTTAGAGCCCGCTTCTCTAGGCGTGCCATCGTGATTGAAGAAATAGGCTTTGGTTTCTGGGTAGCGAGATAGGCGCTCCGCACTACCTTTGATCGATTCTGCTAGGCGTGGCGAAACAATAAAACCTTCTTGAGCGAGCTGAGCTGCGGGGGCAAGTAGGTCTTCCCAAGGTAGAGTGCCGTAGCGATCATGCAATTCGCCCATTAATTTTACCGTGCCCGGTGTTCCCACTGAACGACCACCCACAACGGCAGTGTAAAAAGATAAAGGCTCACCCTTTTCGTCTTGGAAAAGTTCCGGTGTGGCGTCCATTGGTGCCGTTTCACGACCATCGAATGTGGTGAGTTGTTTTTTGCTGGCGTCGTAATACATAACAAAAGCACCACCACCCAAACCGGATGACTGAGGCTCTACTAAACCTAGTGCCATTTGTACGGCAACGAGTGCATCTATGGCTGAACCACCGGCTTTTAGAATATCGTAGCCCGCTTGGCTGGCGACTGGATTCGCGCTCGCCACCATGTAGTTTTTGGCTTTGATTAGTGCTTGTTCTTGAAGACCTGTCGAGGCTTCTGGGGCAACTGTGTCTGCAGCCTGACCTGCTGCGAATAAACTGGTACTGATCAGATAGAGAGGGGTGATGGCAAGGAACTTACGCCATGTTGGAATTTGAAACATAATAGCTACCTATATCCTTGTGGTATTTAATGAATGCCCTTACATGTAATCACACTATAGGGTTTTGGAAAATGCTAGAACACGACAAGATAGTAAGAATTGTTTTGTTATGTGAATGTGTGGAGATGTTGATTTTGCTCTAAGCCACAAGTGACGTACTCTTGGTTTACTTGGTCATCTTTGAATTTAATTTGAAACGGTAGTGGTTATGTCGGGAATAAAAGAGTTAGAAACCTTATTGGCTTCAATGGAGCCTGCTTTAAAAGAGACTGACTATGTATTTTGTACGCTAGATGGCTCAGTAAGTGAGTATGTGTCATTAAATCCCATCGGCATTTTTTGTGAAGAAGAAGGCGTCACCTTAGTACTGGAAAAAAGCATGGCAGAAGAGGCTGATCTTGCTTTTAGCGGAACTTTTAAGCAAATCACTTTGACCGTGCATTCCAGTTTAGAGGCGGTGGGGTTGACCGCGGCCATCTCAAATAAATTGGCAAATAGAGGCATTAGTGCCAATGTGATCGCAGCTTATTACCATGACCATATCTTTGTTCCAGCAGACAAAGCGGATGATGCATTGGCAGCTTTAAAAGAGTTCAGTGCGTAGGTTTTACTGGCATGTATGCCTAAGAAATTGCGCAAACTAAAAGGTTTCAACGGGGTAAGCATTGTTAATTTTTAGGCTAAAGGAGATGATAAAAACATTTTCAATAAAGACTGAGCGATCCATATGAGTAAAGGCTTTTCAATTTCATGTGAAAGAAATCAACACCCCATTCTTGAGCAGTTAACTGAGTGGTTTAAAGACCGTCAGCAAGTGCTCGAAATTGGTTCTGGCACCGGCCAACATGCGGTTTTTTTTGCAAAACACTTATCGCATCTCAATTGGCAAACCAGTGATATGCAGGAGAATCATCCGAGCATCAATGCATGGTTAGCGGAAGCAGAGTTGCCAAATGTGAGCGCCCCAGTGGTGTTTCATGTGGGTAAGAACGACTGGCCAGCTGTAGACGCCGATGCGGTCTTTACTGCCAATACGACTCATATTATGCAAAAGCACGATGCTAAGCTGATGATGCAAACCATAGGTAAACACCTCAAACGCGGTGGCATCTTTTGCCAATATGGGCCAATGAATATTGATGGTGAATACACCAGCGAGGGCAATCGACAGTTTGATCAGCATTTAGCAGAGAGTGGTTGTGGTGGTATTCGTGATATTGCCGAGCTTAAAGAGTGGGCTGAAAATATGCAGCTGGTGGCGCAAATTAACATGCCTGCCAATAATTTTTTGTTAGTATGGAAAGTGATTTAACCCTAAAGCCATTTTTTCGCTCGTTAGGGTGACGCAACCAGTTGCTTGCACATGAGGCAAGCTTAACAATATTCCACAAGGATAAATATTTGAGGGACAAATGAATACGGATACTTTGCTGATTTACTGCGCTGTTGCCTTCTTCTATATCATCAGCCCTGGCCCTGCTGTTTTTTTGGCCGTTTACAATGGTGCTCTTCATGGTATTCGATGTGTTGCGGCTTCTGCATTAGGTAATATTATGGGGTTGTTTGTCTTATCTGCTCTTTCTGCCAGTGGTCTCAGTGCGATTTTGATGACGTCTTCCAGCTTGTTTACCCTAGTTAAAACGATAGGTGCGGCCTATTTAATTTATTTGGGAATAAAGCAATGGCGTAGTAGTAAAGCACTTAACGGGCAGACTTTGTCTGAAGCACAAGGCAGTGATGAAAAAGCTTGGAGCCTTTATTTTAGAGAGGGTTTTGTTGTCGCCATTACCAACCCCAAGCCTATCGTCTTTTTTGCAGCCTTGTTCCCGCAGTTTTTAACGATAGGGTCAGCCGTTCTTCCCCAGTTCACTATCATGACTGGCGTGTTTATGCTTTTTTCTTTTATGTCTTTAGTTACTTACGGGTATTTGGGGAGTAAGGCAAAACGTTTACTATCGGATGGCAAGAAGGTTAAGTGGTTTCATCGTATTAGTGGTGGGCTATTCGTCGGCATGGGAGTCAGCTTGTTTACGGTAAAATCCACGGCTTAATAAAACAACTTAAAGCCTGTATCAGAGTTCATAAAAAAGGTGTCCACTGGACACCCTTTTCGTTTCTTTAAGCTTTGCTTAGCTGTGTTCTTTTAGGAACTCTTCGCTCAAGTAAAGCTCTTCATTGCTGTTCACCTTCACATCGCGGTCTAAAATCATTTGGGCGATTTTTTGCGCTTCTTCAAGGGAGTGCATTTCGTATGTACCGCATTGGTATTCGTTAAGCTCAGGAATGTCGTTCTTTGCTTTAACGCCTAATACATCTTGCATCGCTGCTTTCCAGGCTGAAGCCACTTGGTCTTCTGCTGGTGTACCAATCAGGCTCATGTAAAAACCTGTACGACAGCCCATTGGGGAAATGTCGATGATTTCCACTTGGTCGCTGTTTAAGTGGTCACGCATGAAGCCGGCGAATAAATGCTCAAGCGTGTGAATACCTGTTTCCGATAAAATCTCTTCGTTTGGTATGCAAAAACGTAGATCAAAAACGGTGATGTCATCACCTTTAGGGGTCGACATGCTTTTGGCAATACGTACCGCTGGAGCGTCCATTCTGGTGTGGTCTACACGGAAGCTGTCTAATAAAGGCATGGTTTTCTCCAAGAATATTTATGAGTTCAATTTCGCGCCATTGTACAGCAATTTTGAAGGCCTGTAAGGCAATAAAAGAGTGGTCTTTACTGATGGAACAGCGGGTTCAAAAAAGAAAAACGGCCTCAAAGTTGAGGCCGTTTTGTTTTTTACGAAAGAGTAACTAGCTTAGCGAAGTGTACCAAGCTTGATGAAGTAAGTTTCACCTGTACTGTCATCGACGCCGTCATTATCCGTTACTGCATAGCCTTGACCTAGGCTATCAAGAGTGAAGCCTTCAATTTTATCAACCACTATGCCATTACCCGCTTTTAACTCTGGTAAGAAATCGTGTACTAGTGCCTTTTTCGCCAGAGGCAGTTGCGAGCCGATAGCGGCAGGTTTTAATGAGCTTAGATCCACTTTGTACAAACGCTTCACTTTCGCTGCTTGCGCCAGTTGGTTGTCTCTTTCCAAGATATACAACATGCCATCGTGCGCGGTAATTTCAGACAGCCCCATCCAACCTTTTTGAGCTGGTTCTAACGGATAGTAAACCGCTTGCCATGATTGGTTGGTAAGGTCGTAGCGTAATAACTTGGTGCGATCTTTAGCATCGTCTTTCCAAGGTCGTTGAATCGCGACCCACAAGGCATCGTCTACTAAAGCGATGCCTTCAGCCCCAAAACGTAGCTGATGTTTTAGTAGTTCAGTAGGGAAAGGTATGGTTTGGTCAATCTCACCGTATTCCGTGACATGGTAAATTCCGTGCGGGACTTCTTTATCAGGATGGCCTTCAGAGGCTAGCCAAAAGCCGCCTTTAGGGTCAACCGCAATGCCTTCTAAATCCAATTTTTCTGCTGGCATTCCTTGGCGTGTCACGGTTAATTTATGGGTGATACGAGCCGGTGTTTGGTTTGCGTCGATGGTGAAAATAGCAGGCTGTGCGGAATAGAAGCTATCGTTAACCCCATATAGTTTGCCTGGTGCTTTCAAGTCAGCGGCCAAGCCAGATAACGCCCCCCAACCTATCGGTTGTCCAGAAGCATTGTTTTGCGACACTATGCTTGGGTAGTTAGCATTTTGTTCTTGCCATTGGTAGAGCATCACGTGAGAGCGAGCACCTCCATCTTCCACAAGGTCTGCTTCATTGGCGGTAGCAATGATGTTTCGTTGCGGAATCGCAATGGCAGATTCTGGAGCGATACCGGAAGGCATCATTTGTATAAGCTCTGGTGCTGCGCCTGTGTCACGATAAACCCCGACAATAGAGCCGCGCTCTGACATGACAAAAATATAAGTTTCGTTGCCGAATTTAGCGACTTCTAAACCTTCAGGCTCAGCCCCTTTTTTATTGGAGCGCTTTTCTGGGTAATGACCTGTTTTTACAACTTCATGCTCGAAGCTTTCCGCGCTTTCGAACAAGACATTCCCTTGCTTGTTAAAAATAGTAAAGCCGCGAGCGCCGCCTTTGTAGTCACCTTCATTTGCGATCACAAAACGCTCATTGTCGAGCCACTTGACCGCATCGGGTTCACGTCTAACGTTTTCTAAGCTCTCATTGAAGACCAAGGCGCCATCACGCTTGGTATCAATGTTAGAAAGGTTTACTGTGCCAGCCGAGAAGTCATTAACAATTTTTTTGCTGTTAGCGTCGATAATGATCAGATGGTTGTTTTCCTGCAGAGTAAGCACGATTTCATTAAGGTCGTTAAAAGCGACGAACTCTGGCTCTGGGTCATTCGGTGCAATCTCAGCAAGCCCGTTAAGGTTTATTTTATGAACGCTTTGGCAAATACCAGTGTCCATATTGAAGTCGATGACCGATAGATAGCCTGCTGGCTGCTGTGGTATCTCGCCATCATTTAGGTCTTCATCTCGTTCGTTCTCAATCGCCACGGCGATGTACTTGCCATCTTTTGAAATCGCGACTGAATCGGGTTGGCCGCCAAGGTCACAACGCTGTACAACTTTTTGGCTGTTAAGATCTATTACCGCTAAATAACCGCTAGGTTTTACATAGCTTTCGGAAGTGTTTACGCCAGCAACCACCCAGTTTGCAATACTTGCTACGGAAGTAGGTTCGCCATCTAGGGATAAGAATCCCGCCGCTTGAGGATTATGAGGGTCTTTGATGTTAACAAAGCCGATACCACCCAATGGGCTATCAGAGTAAATGAGGGTATTACCATCTTCCGACGCTGTGATGATTTCCGCTGATGTTTCGGTAGCAATAGGCTTGCTGCCTAGATTCTGAGCAACAGGGAAACTGGCAACACGCTGAAAAGAATTGGCCGAGGCGGTTAGGGCAACACCTGCTAGGCAAGTGGCGACTAGAGTACGACGAAAGTGGTTTATTAGCATTTTTATCTCCGAAGTTGATGGGCAGGGGAGACTAAAGTTAAGGTATTTTAATGACATTCTTATGTCGTTACTGTGCCAGTTTCGTGACATACCAATAGAAGGGTAGCGTCCAATTCTTGCAAAAAAGAGAGATATTGGACGCTAAAGGATTCAGCTAATAATTTAGCGTTGAAGCTATGAAAGTGCGTTATTCTTCTCACTTATGTGATGGGCTTTGCGCCATTGCTCATAACACAACGCAGTGATCATAATCGCGATCGCAAAGAGCATATTTATGCCAATAAAGAACGCCATGCCAAGGCAACTTACTAGCGCTAATGCTGCAAGAACTTTAAGTGTGTTGTTCACCAATCTAAATGCCGCAATGCAGGTGAGAGCATAGATCAATAAAAAATTGCTGTTGGTCATTTCGATAAACCACGCCATTTCCCAGCCGGACAATTCAGAAAAAACAATCGATAAGAGTACGATGGAACATACCAGTAACACGGCATTAATCGGCGTGCCTTGTGGAGATAGTAGCGCAAACTTATGAGGCAGCGCGTTTTGTGTGGCTAAGGACTGAACCATACGCGCGAAGCCTAAAATGTAGATGGCAACATTAGCGAAAGCAATAATGTAAGCGCCTAGTGCAAAAAGCTTGCTGCCAGTATCTCCTACTAATTTATTGACCAGTAAGGCAAGAGATTGGCTATTAGTCACTTCATCACCATAGGTGTGGTGGTAGGCGATCAATAACACCAAGCTAAGGTACGCCAGAATAACCAATGTAATGCCGCCTAATAGAGCGATAGGAAAGTCTCGTGTAGGGTTCTTAAATTCCGCGCCCATGTGGGCCATGACCTCTATGCCGAGAAAACACCAGAATATGACCCCTGTGGCATATAAGGTTGTTTGCCAGTCGGAAGGGCTTTCAGGAGTGGCGATCACACTCACACTGCTGCCAATGTCGGCAATGACACACAGCCAGATAATGGTCAGAATCATCACAATAACGACACCTGTCTGAAAGCGTGCTGAAGCTTGAATGCCCGCCACGGAAAATAGTGTCAGCGCAATAATGGTGATCAAGCTTAGTACCAATAAGTTCATCTCTGGAATGTCTATGATTATGCCTAGGTAGGCTGCTGCCACCTTTACGGCGACAGCTGGGCCGAACAGTAGAATACTCAAGAAAAGCCAGCCGACGGCTTTTTCATAATGTGCTCCAAATGCCTTACCAATATAGTGTGATGCGCCCCCAGCAGAGGGGTACTTCGCTCCTAAGAAAGCAAAGATAAAGGCGATAGGGATCACCATGGCTGCGGTGATGAGCCAAGCATAAAAGGCAAAAGAGCCAGCTTGAGTGACGGATATAGCGGGTAAGATCATCAACCCTGTTCCAATAAAGGTGGTGACTGTCATGGCCATGCCCTGAAGCGGGCCGAGTGTTCGTTGATATTGCATTGGATGTCCTTGAAAAATAGACAAAAAGAGCTGTTAAATGAATGATGAAAGGATATGATGAAAAGCATTTTTATGGGCTAAGCAAAGTGTGGTTATTGCCTCGCAAACTGTCGGATGTTTCGTCAAATTGCTAGGTTTTAGCGATAGATAGGAATCAATATGGCTTTAGATCGTTATGACCAACAGATTTTAGCGTTGTTGGTTAAAGATGCACGTTTGTCTGTGTCGGACATTAGTCGACAGATAAACCTATCTCGCTCCTCGGTTTCCGACCGAATTAAACGTCTGGAAGAGCAAGGGGTCATCACTGGGTATCATGCCCATACGGCGGTTTCAAAAGAAGAGGGTGTTGAGGCTTATTTGGCTTTGACATTCCGTCCATTATCTTGCGATCTCGTCGTGCCTATGGTGGAAAGCATCCCAGAAGTGAAACTTGCCCACTCCATCAGTGGTGACGTGGATTTATTACTGCTTGTGCAAGCGCCAACCATGAAGCGCCTGAATGAAATTCGTGAAGAGATTGAGACGTGGCCGAATTTACATAAGGTCATGACTCATATGTGTTTAACAAAGCGAGTCGATAGAATTTAGTTAGGCGCGCTTAATGACAAGAGCGCCTAACGTGACGGACTGTTATGGCATCATGCCTAAAGCAGTCAAGCCTTGGTTTTCAGCTAAACCTAGCATTAGGTTCATGTTTTGGATGGCCTGACCTGACGCGCCTTTCACTAAGTTATCGATGACAGATAACACCACCACTTTATCACCACCTTGAGGGCGGTAAACCGCGATACGACAGAAGTTTGCCCCTTTAGTACTGCGTGTTTCTGGCAAGCTGCCTGCAGGCATCACATCAACGAAGAAATCATCTTTATAACGTTCTTCGAACAAGCTCTGTAGATCTACAGACGTGTCTAACAGTGTGGCGTACATAGTAGAATGGATACCACGGATCATAGGCACTAGGTGAGGAACAAAGGTTAAGCCAATGGCTTGATCACTGACGAGCTGTAAACCTTGCTTGATTTCCGGTAAATGACGGTGACCCGCCACCCCATAGGCTTTAAAGCTTTCGCTGGATTCACATAATAGAGAGCCAATATTGGCACCGCGACCCGCACCACTAACACCAGATTTCGCATCTGCAATAAGGTGCGCAGGATCGACTAAACCTGCTTCTAGTAATGGAATGAGACCAAGTTGTGTTGCCGTTGGGTAACAGCCCGGGTTCGCAACAAGTTGTGCGCCCTTGATCGCTTCACGGTTTATTTCAGGTAAACCATAGACCGCCTTGGCAACGTAATCTGGAGTTCTGTGTTCCATGCCGTACCATTTAGACCACTCAACGGTATCCTTGATACGAAAATCTGCCCCTAAATCGACAACCTTGATACCACGATCAATTAATTCAGGAACTTGGTCCATGGCAACACCGTGTGGCGTAGCAAAAAACACTAGGTCACACTTTGCTAATTCATCAACGCTTGGGTTAGTGAAACGTAGGTCGTAGTGGCCGCGTAAGCTAGGGTAGATGTCAGAAACCAGTTTGCCTTCTTCACTGCGTGAAGTGATGGCGCTTACTTCCACTTCAGGATGATTGGCGAGAAGTCTTAATAACTCGGCACCGGTATAACCCGTTCCACCTACGATTCCTATTTTATACACGTGTCTTTTCCTACTGTTTTTACCGAAAAAATGGTAATTTTGAATTTAAATGTGATGCAATTAATAGTGCCCGAATTTTGGCTTTGTTGAAAGTGAGGTATGAGCCTGAAAGGATTAAATTTAAAAGAAAAATGGCAAGCCAAAACTCAACACCACAGTGATCTGATGATTTTGTCGATTTTAGGTGCGGTATGTGGCGTACTCAGTGGCTTGGTCATGGCATTGTTTTATATGCTGATATACCTGCCGTTACAGCCCTTAATGAACGGCGGTATTGATGACTTTGAATCTTTACCGGTAGAAATAAGAGTCGCTCTGCCTGTAGTAGCTTGTTTGTTACTGATCGGGCTTTTTTCGTTCTTGCCAAAAAAACACAGTAAAGTCGGCATTCCTTTTGTCATTGAGAGATTAAATTACCACCAAGGCAGCTTGCCGTGGCGTAATGCCGTAGTGCAGTTTTTCTCGGCAGTGATCGCTTTGGTCGGCGGTTTATCTGTGGGCAAAGAGGGTCCGACGGTGCACATTGGTGCGTCTCTCGGGGCGGGTTTTGCTCAGCGTAATAAATTGTCCCAGTACAGTGTCGAGACACTTATTGCTTGTGGCGTGGCGGGTGGTATCGCGGCCTGTTTTCATACCCCTTTAGCGGGTGTTTTGTTCGCTTTTGAAGTCATCTTTTTAGAGTATCGAATGCGTTATGTATTGCCGATTCTCTTGTCAGCGGTCATCGCAACACACGTAAGTCGTTATCTAATCGGGCCTATTGAGGTCTTTGATGTGGGTAATATCACTCTATCTTTTATTACCACAGATTTGGTCTTTGCTTGTTTAGCATTAGTGCTTTTTATCGTGGTTTTAGCCAGTACTTTCTTTCAGCTGCAGCGGCATCTATGGAAGCTTGAGTTTATTGCTGTGCATTGGCGCTATTCGGTCGTCGCTCTTATTACTGTGGCTGTTGCCATCTACTTGCCCCAAGCAATGGGCAGTAGTTTTGACTCATTTTCTCAACTATTGCATGGAGAGCTTATTGGCTACTCTTTGCTGGCGCTTATTTTGGTGAAGGTTCTGTTGAGTGCGATAAGCCTTGGTTTAGGTATTCCCGGTGGAATGATAGGTCCAACCTTTATGATTGGTGGCTTAGCAGGCGTTCAAGTTGCTTTATGGTTTGATATGACAGGCAGTAATATGGCTTTGTTTGCTCTGTTGGGAATGGCCGCCATGATGGCCACCTGCTTTCAAGCACCGTTAACGGCTTTGCTCGCCATGATAGAAATGACCCATTCATCTGAGGTGATTGCACCAGCCCTGTTTGTCATCGTGCTGTCTTGTTTAGTTTCCAAAACCTTATTGGGTCAGGAGTCGATCTTCATTGAAAGGCTTGAGCACATGGGGGTTTCATCGAGTGTGAGCGCATTCCAGCGTCATTTGCGTAGGCAAAAGATCGCTCCTGTAGCGGACTCTGTGATCGTCATTCCCCATTTGTTACCAATTGAGCAAGTGAAAGATTTTGCTGCGAGTATGCTAGACTATGCGGTGTTTGAGCACAGACGTCGCTGGTATCTACTGGATTGCGGTGAGGTTTTAGATCTTTTACAAACATTAAATGAAGGTCCTCAGCCTTGGCTGGTTACTCAAGAAGATAAGAATTGCATCGATGTTATGTTGGCGTTAGATTGCCAATCATTGGTGTGCTTAGAAGAGCCTGATTCTTTAGAAACCATGTTGAGTTGGTTTCAAACCACCAAAAACACAGAGGTTTTGGTGCACTTACCCGATAGTACATATTGTCTGGTGCGTCGTAATCGATTGGACGAGTTCTTATTGAAAGAAGATTAATAGCCAGTCGAGACTTTTTTATACTTTATCGGATAGGTGTTTGTATCCCTGTCCATGTTTTAAATTTTTATGGATTTATATCACTATGAGTCGTTCTGAAGAACTTTATGCTCGTGCCCAACACCGTATCCCCGGTGGTGTTAACTCTCCTGTTCGTGCTTTTAACGGTGTCGGCGGCACGCCGGTCTTTTTTCAACAAGGGTCGGGCGCTTATTTATTTGATGAAGATAAGCAACGTTACATTGATTATGTAGGTTCTTGGGGGCCAATGATTCTTGGTCACTCCCATCCAGATGTATTGAATGCTGTTCGTGAACAGTTGGATTTAGGCTTAAGCTTTGGTGCGCCAACCGAGATCGAGATCACCATGGCAGAAAAAGTCTGCGAGCTTGTTCCTTCTATGGACATGGTACGCATGGTGAACTCAGGTACTGAAGCCACTATGAGTGCTATTCGACTGGCTCGTGGTTACACGGGGCGCGATAAAATTGTGAAGTTTGAAGGTTGTTACCACGGCCACTCGGACTCTTTACTAGTGAAAGCAGGCTCAGGTGCTTTGACACTTGGTGTGCCAAACTCTCCAGGCGTGCCTGCGGATCTTGCTCAACATACCGTGACCTTGCAATACAATGATATTGAAGGCGTTAAACAATGCTTTGCAGAGATCGGCGATCAAATTGCCTGTATCATTGTTGAGCCTGTTGCCGGCAATATGAACTGTATTTTGCCGGAAGCGGGATTCTTAGAGACCCTGCGCGAAGCGTGTGATGAGTCTGGCGCAGTACTCATTTTTGATGAAGTCATGACTGGCTTTCGTGTTGCTCTAGGTGGTGCGCAAGAACATTTTGGCATTACGCCAGATTTGACGACTTTGGGTAAAGTCATTGGCGCTGGCATGCCAGTGGGGGCATTTGGCGGTAAGCGCGAAATTATGTCTCATATTTCACCATTAGGCCCTGTTTATCAGGCCGGTACTTTATCTGGCAACCCAGTTGCCATGGTGGCAGGCTTGGCTGTGCTGAATAATATCAGTGCTCAGGGTTTTCATCAGCAACTCGCTGAAAAAGCCAAGCGCTTAGTGACAGGATTAAAAACGGCGGCGGACGAAGCTGGCGTGCCTTTCTGTGTCGTCAGCGTTGGCGGTATGTTTGGCTTCTTCTTTACGGAAGCAGACAAAGTAAGTCGTTTTAGCGAAGTGCAAGAATGTGATTTGCAACAATTTCAGGCCTTTTATCATTATATGCTGGAAGAAGGCGTATACTTCGCACCTGCAGCATTTGAGGCTGGGTTTATTTCACAGGCTCATACCAATGAAGATATCGATTTTACGATAGCGGCGGCAAAACGAGCATTTAAAAAACTGGTCGTTTGATTCAAATAATTAAGGTAACGATATGTCAGTGCACGAAAAAGAAAGCGCGTTAGAAGAAGATGACGCTATTGAGTCAAGCAGTGAAGACTCCCTTAAAAAGCCACGCAGAGAAGTGTATTTACTGCCAAACTTATTTACCACGGCCGCTCTGTTTTCTGGTTTTTACTCCATTATTGCGGCGATGAATGGTGAATTCTCAAATGCCTCAGTCGCAATATTTATCTCGATGGTATTCGATGGTTTGGATGGTCGTGTTGCTCGGATGACGAGAACACAGAGTGCTTTTGGTGCTGAATACGATTCATTGGCAGATATGGTGTCATTTGGTATTGCGCCTGCGCTAGTGGTCTTTACTTGGTCTCTAGCGCCTTTAGGCAAAGTCGGTTGGATTGCTGCCTTTATTTATGCTGTTGGGGCTGCATTGCGATTGGCTCGATTTAACACCATGGTAGGAATTGAAGACAAACGCTACTTTACAGGTTTGCCAAGCCCAGCCGCAGCGGCGATTGTTGCAGGTGTTATTTGGGCGGCCAATGATAAGGGTGTTTCAGGAGAGGCTTTGTCTACTATTATGGCTTTGCTTGTGCCGATTGTAGGTTTGCTAATGGTGAGTAACGTTAAATACCGCAGTTTCAAAGATTTAAATCTAAAGGGGCGAGTGCCTTTTGTGGTTCTGTTGATCGCAGTTCTATCCTTAGTACTGATCGCCCTAGAGCCCGCATTAGTGCTGATGGGATTGTTTTGCCTTTATGGTATTTGGGGATTGCTTGGAATCGTGTCAAAACGATTTCGATAAATTTTAGAGATCGCAATCAGCCCCCGTTAGGAAGCTTCGTTAATGTCGAGGTTTCCTAACGGGGGCTTTTTTTTGAACTTGTTAGACTCACTTGTGTCTACTTATTAAACATAGGAGGTCTATCATGCTAATTCGTCAAAAACGCCGTTCAGATTGTGCTGAACATGAAGTTACCGATGAGTCCGTTTATTTAAATCGCCGCCAGTTTATGAAGGCCTCTAGTGGTTTGGCCCTAGGTTCTGGATTGGTCGGTAACGCTATTGCAGCAGTGCAATCTGGTAATAGCTTGCAGCCTCACGCAAATATTGCCAATGCATTTAATTCGATTAAAGAAACAGCTTATGGCGCAGGGGAAAACGTTGCGCCTTTTGATGTGGCTACCACCTACAATAATTTCTACGAATTTGGTTATGGTAAAGGGGATCCAGAGGAGCGAGCCGCAAGTTTAAAAACTACTCCGTGGACGATCACGGTAGAAGGCGAAGCAGAGAAAACTGGCGAGTTTGATTTAGACGATATTATCAACATGTCGGCGCTAGAAGAGCGTATTTATCGGCTGCGTTGTGTAGAAGCTTGGTCGATGGTTATTCCTTGGGTTGGTGTGTCGCTAGGTGATGTACTGAAACAGTTTAAACCCACCTCAAAAGCTAAATATGTGTACTTCGAAACACTTTATGATCCTAAACAAATGCCTGGGCAGAATGGCGGCGGGATTGAATGGCCTTATCGAGAAGGGCTAAGAATAGATGAAGCAATGCACCCACTAGCTATGTTTGCTGTTGGAATGTATGGCAGTGTTCTACCTAATCAGAATGGTGCTCCTGTTCGACTCGTTTTGCCTTGGAAATATGGTTTCAAGAGTATCAAGTCTATTGTGAAAATTCGTTTTGTTGAGCATATGCCTAAAACCACTTGGAGTATGTTGGCACCCAGCGAATACGGTTTTTACGCCAATGTAAATCCACAGGTTGATCATCCACGTTGGTCACAAGGTCAAGAAAGACGTTTGCCAGGTGGCATCGTTTTCCCTAATGTTATCAAAACCGAAATGTTTAATGGCTACGATGAAGTCGCAGGCCTGTATTCGGGAATGGATTTAAAAAGGAACTACTAAACGTGGCAAAGTTTTGGGATAGGAAAGAAAAGCCCTTTGTACTGGTAGTGTTTCTATTACCATTGGCATGGATGGTGTATTCACTATTAACTGGGCGCTACTTTCCTGACCCTGCTGAACCCCTTATGACACTAAGTGGTATTTGGGCAAGTGTCGCCATGGTGGGTGTGCTTCTAATAACACCCATTGTTAAAAATACTAATTTTAAGTTCTTAAATAGATACCGTCGTTTTGTTGGCCTGAGTGCTTTCTTTTATGCATTGCTCCATTTACTGATATATCTAGTGTTTCATGCAGGCCTCAGTTGGCAGTGGATCATCCAAGATGTATTGCAGCGCCCCTATATCTATATCGGTTTATTTGCCTTTGTCATTTTGCTTTTATTGGCAATGACGAGCACCAAAAAAATGATGAAGCGTCTTGGTGTGAATTGGAAGAAACTGCATCAATATGTCTACTTCGCAGCCTTAGCTATCGTCGCCCATCTATGGTGGCAGGTGAAAAGCGATATCACGATTGCTCTATGGGTAACTGCCTTTCTAGCTCCTCTTCTTTTGATGCGTATTAAGCAATTCCCTTTGCTTAAAAACTTTTTTACAAAAAGTTAAAAAACTACTTGCACTAAATCTGTAGATCCTTAATATACGCCCTCGCTGACACGGACAGGGCTTCACTCTTTAAGAGAAACGAAGCAGCTTAAGTGGTACGGCAACGCTCTTTAAAATAGATAATCAGATAATTTGTGTGGGCGCTCGCTGGAGACTTCAGAAGATCGACTTACTAGCTTTTGTTAGAGGTTGATCAAAAAAATTGAAGTCTTACGAGACG
>NZ_JBRAND010000004.1:0-420652 GCF_052747885.1 Marinomonas dokdonensis | reverse complement strand
TGACGATCATAGAGGCGTTGAACCACCTGATCCCATCCCGAACTCAGAAGTGAAAAGCGCCATCGCCGATGGTAGTGTGGGAGATCCCATGTGAGAGTAGGTCGTCGTCAAGCTTTATAATCCGAGAAGCCCCACATAGCCAACGCTGTGTGGGGTTTTTTATTGCAGACACGCATGTGAGAGCAGGTGGTCTAGCTTTAAATTAAGAGAAGCCCTGATAGCTTAGTTGCTATCAGGGTTTTTTCGTTTCAGCCATACATAAGTAGGTACCGCTTTAGCGGGACGCGGAAAATCTCTTGAAGATAAAGTGGGTTTTTCGTTCTGAGCCATGGTACAACGCAGGTTATGGTTTTCCATTTACTTGCGCCTGTCTCGTGCCTCGACGCGTCAGCGTAAATGCGAATCCATAACCTTCCCTAATTCCAAACAACACCCCCAATAAATCCTGCTGACCAATTGTAGGTACGCATTTATGCGGAAATGGTTCCGCAGGAACCACGGTTACCGACGATGTTTGGGCTTATCTTTGGATTACATGATTGCGCTTGATTGCCATCAATTCCGCCTGCGGCTAAAGCCGAACCTACAAAGTTATCGCAATTTATGCTGATTACCAACTGTAGGTACGCATTTATGCGGAAATGGTTCCGCAGGAACCACGCTTACCGATGCTGTTTGGGTTAATCTCTGGATTACATGATTGCGTTTGATTGCCGTCAATTCCGCCTGCGGCTAAAGCCGCACCTACAAAACTGTAGGTTCGCATTTATGCGGAAATGGTTCCGCAGTAACCACGGTTACCGATGATATTTGGATTAATCTCTGGAATACATGATTGCGTTTGATTGCCGTCAATTCCGCCTGGGGCTGAAGCCGCACCTACAAAACTGTAGGTGCGCATTTATGCGGAAATGGTTCCGCAGGAACCACGGTTACGGATGATGTTCGGGTTAATCTCAGGCTTACATGTTTGCGTTTGATTACCATCAATTCCGCCTGCGGCTAAAGCCGCACCTACAAAACTGTAGGTTCGCATTTATGCGGAAATGGTTCCGCAGGAACCACGGTTACCGATGATGTTTGGGCTAATCTTTGGATTACATGTTTGCGTTTGATTACCATCAATTCCGCCTGCGGCTGAAGCCGCACCTACAAAATTAGCATTTATGCGGAAATGGTTCCGCAGGAACCACGGTTCCCGATGATGTTTGGGTTAATCTTTGAATTACATGATTGCTGTCAATTCCGCTTGCGGCTAAAGCCGCACCTACAAAAAACTGTAGGTTCGCATTTATGCGGAAATGGCTTCTCATCCACCACGACTAACGATGATGTTTGGGTTAATCTTTGAATTACGTGATTGCGCTTGATTGCCATCAATTCCGCCTGCGGCTAAAGCCGCACCTACAGAATTAGCTTAATTTATACAGAGGAGCAACTGTAGGTACGCATTTATGCGGAAATGGTTCCGCAGGAACCACGGTTACCGATGCTGTTTGAGCTAATCTTTGAATTACATGTTTGCGTTTGATTACCATCAATTCCGCCTGCGGCTAAAGCCGCACCTATAAAATCAGTCTGTTGATGAGCATTTATGTGTAAATTTCTATGCAGCAGTTTCGCTAGCAGATGTTATTAGGCTGATTATGGATTTACGCCTTAGCTAAAGTCAGCGCGGCTGATAATAAACTTATTGAATATTGCAATGATGCGGATTTACGAAAATTGAACCCAGTGTACTTAATGTTACGAAGTTGGTTTTGATATATCAAAAGGGGTCGTTACATTTTAGGGGGTGAAGTTTATAATGTTAGTCATGTCACTAACTGAAACTTTTACAGGGAAAAAACCATGTCAATGAAAACGTCTTTGCTTGCCTTGACTCTAGCTGCTGCCACCATGGGTTCTACGAATGCATTAGCGCTGGATGACTACTGCACACCTAAGTTAAATGATTACTTAGAAAAGCTGCAAGCAACAGTTGATTCAAAATATATGCCGAGTAGCCAAAAAGAAACGGCACAAAAGGTATTGGATAAGGTGAGTGCGAGCAGAAACGAAGAGGGCGACTGTCTTATTCTTGAAGATATCTTATAATCTTATTTATCAGGCATAAAAATAACCGCCTCATGCAGTTTTTCGGATGAGGCGGTTTTTTGTTTATGGGTGATTACTGAGTAACTTTTTGGTTAACAGTAGCCAACAATGCCTGAATAGAGGCCGATACTATGTCACTGTTTACCGCGACACCATTGAATCGCTCGCCATCAATGTTCGCTTGAACATATGCAATGGCTTGAGAGTCACTGCCAACAGTTAAGGCGTGCTCTTGATACTGAATGATATCAACACGTAATCCAAAGTGCTGGCCTAGAGCTTCACTGAAAGCCGATAACGCACCATTACCTGAGCCTGTAATTTGAATCTTGCCAGTTTCTGCGATTAACTCAGCATTAACGGTATCGCTTTCGTCCTTGGTTAAATCATAACGACCTAGCTGGTACGGCGTAGTGCCCGTCATAAAGCTGGATTCAAACAAGGCTTTCATTGATTCGCCATTTACCACGCCGCCATCTTGTTCGGCGAAGCGTTGTACAATTGGGCTAAATTCAACTTGTAACCAGCGTGGCAATGCCAAGCCAAATTCTTGCTCAAGAGTATAAGCGATACCACCTTTACCGGATTGGCTGTTAACTCGGATAACTTCTTGGTAGCTACGGCCCACATCACGAGGATCAATTGGCAAGTAAGCCACATCCCAAGGTTTGTCGTCTGTTTGGTTCGCCAAGCACTTTTTAATAGCATCTTGGTGAGAACCAGAGAAAGCAGTAAAGACAAGCTCACCAGCATAAGGGTGGCGAGGATGAACTTGTAGCAAGGTACAAGCTTGAACAACACTGATGATACGGTCCATATCACTCAATTGAAGCTCAGGGTCTACGCCTTGACTGTACATGTTCATGGCCATGGTGACTACGTCCATATTACCCGTACGCTCACCGTTACCAAGTAATGTACCTTCGATACGATCGGCACCAGCCATAAGGCCTAATTCCGCTGCGGCAACACCACAGCCACGGTCGTTATGTGTATGCAAACTAATGATCATGCTGTCACGTTTTTCGACATTTCGGCAGAAATATTCAATTTGGTCTGCAAAACGATTCGGGGTGGCTACTTCGACTGTTGCAGGTAAGTTGATAATGATCTTGTTTTCAGGGGTAGGCTGCCAGACTTCTGCAACAGCATTAACCACTTCGACAGCGTAATCGGTTTCTGTGCCGGTAAAACTCTCAGGCGAGTATTGGAAAACCCATTCTGTTTCAGGGTGTTTTGCCGCGTGGTCTTTAACACATTGAGCGCCATTCACAGCAATTTGCTTAATGCCTTCCATGTCCATGCGGAACACTTGTTCACGCTGAGTTTTAGATGTTGAGTTATAAACGTGGACAATGGCTTTTTTGGCGCCTTTTAAGGACTCGTAAGTACGCTCAATAAGCTCTGGGCGAGCTTGTGTTAATACTTGGATGTAAACGTCATCTGGTACTTGCTCTTCTTCAATCAACCAGCGAACAAAATCGAAGTCTAATTGCGACGCTGCAGGGAAGCCCACTTCAATCTCTTTAAAGCCAACGTCCACAAGTAGGGCAAAAAACTGCTTCTTTTGTTCCACTGTCATTGGTTCAACTAGGGCTTGGTTACCATCACGAAGGTCAACGCTTGACCAAATTGGAGCCTTAGTAATTTCTTGGTCCGGCCAAGTGCGGTTCTCCAAGGCAACTGGCTTGAATGGCGTATATTTAGTGTGGTCAAAAGATGTCATTTGCTATTCCTTTTTATGGTAAGGCTGGGTAAGCCTGCAGTGTTATTTTGCGCGATTTATGGATCGCTTTGTTATGGGAATATGATAACGAATTAAATGAGGTAAAAGATTGCGTTTTTTAAAGAAAAATAAATCTTTATGGCATAATATTGCGTATTATGGCTATTAATTGGTTATTAAGAGGTGATACGTGAGGTTTGATAAAATTGATCTAAGTATACTGCGAGAATTACAGCAAGATTCTAGCTTAACAAACCAGGAGTTGGCCGATCGTGTTGGTTTGTCGCCTTCTCCCTGCTTACGTCGTGTTAAAGCCTTGGAAGAAACTGGGGTAATAGATCGCCAAGTAATGTTGCTTAACCAGAAAATGCTGGGCTTAAAGTTAACGGCTTTCATACAAATTAGTATGGATAGGCATACTCCTGAGCGTTTCGAAGTGTTTGAGGCCGAGGTAGAGTCCTTCCCCGAAGTGATTGCCTGCAATATGGTGACGGGGCAATCTGCCGACTACCTGTTAGAGGTCGCGGTAGAAGACATGGATTATTACCACGAGTTCCTGTTGGGAAAGCTTACTCGTATTCCTGGGGTGACAGGTGTTCACTCGAGTTTTTTGCTTCGCAGAATTGTCAGTCGCACCGCATTACCTTTAAACCATCTTGCGTGAAGGTTTGGTTTCACGAGTAATAAGCCTTAAGTCACGTTAAAACTATTTTATTCATCCAAATTAGTCGTAACTGCGTATTGAAAAATAGGATTGTGCCCAAATAAAGAGGCGATGATCTGTAATTGCATATTTTGAAAAAGAATCTTCAAAGAGAAATCGTTATGAGTGAGTTAACTATTAAGCGTCGAGTAGTGATCCCGGTTCGGGCTGGAGACGTGATGGCGGAGTTTATTTCTTTTGATGGAGATGAATCTGGCAAAGAACATATTGCTATATTTTGCGAAGGTAAAGAAGGTAGTGTGCCGAGTAATGCGCCTCTGGTGCGTCTGCATTCTGAATGTTTGACTGGCGACGTTTTTGGATCGGGCCGTTGTGATTGCGGTGAACAATTAGATGAAGCCATTGACCGCATCCACGAAGAGGGTGGCTATATCCTATATTTGCGCCAAGAAGGTCGTGGCATCGGCTTGTACGCCAAGTTGGATGCTTATGCGTTACAGGATCAAGGTTATGATACTTACCAGGCCAATGAAATGTTGCATTTACCTCAAGACGACCGTGATTTCGGCGTCGCAGCTAATATGCTTAAAGCCTTAGGGGTTCATAAACTAAGGGTATTAACGAATAATCCTGATAAAGCTCATCAATTGTCTGATAACGGTATTGAAGTGGTTGAAGTTATTCCCACCAAGGTACATGTTAATAAGCATAACCGTGGCTATCTCATCACCAAAGCAAAACGCAAACAGCACACCATTAACTTGGATGATTTTTAAAAGGCATTATGTTTGCCCATAAAAAAACCTGCGATGCAGGTTTTTTTATGTCTGATTGCGCCGTTTAAATTACTTTTTCGCGGTAGGTTTTTTCTTCTTCTTTTTCGAGCTTGCGCTGCGTAAACGAGCCTTGGTTTTTGGCTCTAGCCCTTCGATTCGGCCAAATTTTACATTGGTTTGCATGAAACGCTGTATCTTCTCAATCATAGGTAAATCATTAATATCGATTAATGAAATGCATTCACCTGGAGCGCCTTCACGAGAAGCTCGACCAGCCCTGTGTATGTAAGCATCGGCTTTACGAGGGAGGCGAAGGTTAATAACGGTATTGATTTCTGGTAAATCAATACCGCGAGAAGCTACATCTGTTGCCACTAAAACCTGTAGTCGACCGCGCTTCATCTGCTTCATGTGTTCGCTGCGATCGCCTTGTTTCATATCCCCATGAAGGCCATCACACATTAAACCCATTTTACGGATGCGCTGTACCCAAATGTCTACATGTTCGCGATTCGAGACAAATAAAACCGCTTGTTGAACCCGTTCTTGGCTCAGTAAGTGTTTTAGAATGGCTTCTTTGTGTTCGTCACTGTCTACGCGGTAGGCAATTTGACGAATTTGCTTAGGAACAGTTCTAGAAGACTCTCCTAAACGAATTTGTTCTGTGTCTTCTTTCAGTAGTTGGGAGGCAAAGCGTCCCATTTTTTCGCCTTCTAAAGTGGCAGAAAACATCAAAGTCTGGTGTTCTTGAGGGAGCTCTTTCGCTAAATGATTAATGGCATTGGAGAAACCCATGTCGAGCATGCGATCCGCTTCATCAATTACGAAGTAAGAAACATCGGTTAAGTCTAGCCATTGCTTTTGGTCAAGCTCCACAAGGCGACCTGGCGTAGCGACGAGGATGTCACAGGGTTCACTTAGCTGTTGCTGCTGCATGCCATAAGGTGTGCCACCAATAATAAGCTGGCTCTGAATTCGCGTATGTTGAGTGAGTTGTTCCACAACATTGTATATCTGGCGCGCTAATTCACGGCTTGGAGCCAGAATCATAACTTTTGGTGCGGTGGTTGAAGACTCGTCTCGATCAAAAATATGTTGAATGGCAGGAGCACAAAAGGCAATGGTTTTACCCGTACCTGTTGGGGCTGTTGCAAGTAAATCGGAACCGTCTAGGGCGACTGGAATGGCTTGTTCTTGGATCTCGGTAGGGTTTTCAAAACCTAGGTCGTTAATTGCTTGGACAATAGTAAAATCAAGATCTAATTCAGCAAATGACATGTAAACTCTCTGTTACGGAAGTAGAGGATAGTTCAAATGCTAAACCCTCCACTAAAATGGACTATAAGTCCCATGATAACCTGTTTTCAAAGGTTAAGTTAGACCCTATGTGGGCTTTGCTTTAAAATGATCGAAACATTAATAAGAAGACAGCTATGCAATTAACGGATGAGTTGGTTACCACCCAGACCATGAAATGGGTGAATGAATTTATTATCAAACATAACGTTTGTCCGTTTGCGAAACGAGAAGTGGAGCGAGAGACAGTTAAAGTGGTCGTGCTGCGTTCTAAAAAGCTTGATGTTGCACTTGAAGAGTTGATCGCAGAAGTGCAATGGCTTGACCAATACCCAGAAACTGAAACTACGCTATTGGTTTTCCCTACCTTGTTCAAGGATTTTTACCGCTATCTAGACTTTGTTGATCTAGCGGAAAACCTCATGTACGAGCAAGGTTGTGAGGGAGTGTATCAGCTGGCGACTTTCCACCCGGATTATTGTTTTTCTGGTACAGATCCTGATGATGTTTCCAATTATACCAACCGCTCTCCATACCCTATGTTGCATTTGTTGCGTGAAGAAAGTCTTGAAAAGGCCATTGAGTATTATGGCGACACTGCCGATATACCTGAAAATAACATTGCCAAAATGGAATCCCTAGGTCGTGAAGTGTTAGATGAATCCTTTGCCTCATGCATGAAAGTGGACGAACAATAAATAAAACTGAGCGCTCTTAAAGCTGTAGTCTTGTGCTTCTAATTTAAGTGCGTATAGTGCGCAAAAAAGCGAGTTGGAGAAACCATGACAGCAAATATTGGACGCTTAAATACTTTAAGAGTCGTAAAAGAAAAAGATTTTGGGGTGTACTTAGATGCTGGGCAACTAGGTGAAATTTTACTGCCAAAACGCTATGTACCAAAAGATCTAAAGCTAGATCAAGAGATTGACGTTTTTGTCTATTTGGATTCTGACGATAAATTGATCGCCACCACCGACCTGCCTAAAGCTCAAGTGGGTGAGTTTGCGGCATTAACCTCTGTAGCCGTTAACCAAGTAGGTGCGTTCTTTGACTGGGGCTTGCCAAAAGACTTGTTAGTACCCTTTAGTCAGCAGAAAAACCGCGTGGAAGAGGGCGAAACACACCTACTGTTTATCTATTTGGACCAGTTTACTAATCGAATTGTTGCCACAACAAAAGTAGATGCCTTGCTTAACCGTGAAGAAGCTCCTTACAAGGTTGGCGATAAAGTTTCTATCATTATTGGTGATAAAACGAATATAGGCTTTAAATGTGTGATTGATAACCGCTTTTGGGGCGTGTTGTTTTTTGATGATGCCTTTAGACAACTGCGTAAAGGCGAGAAAACAACTGGCTTCATCAAGCAGATGCGTGAAGATGGCAAGATTGATTTAAGCTTACAAGAAGTAGGCTATAAGAAAGTTAAGAATATCCTAGATGATATTCTGGAGTACTTAGATAAGCAGGGGGGAGAATCACCGTTAACGGACAAAGCCTCCCCAGAAGCTATCTATGCGGTTTTTAAAGTGAGTAAAGCGACCTATAAAAAAGCATTAGGTGCGCTTTATAAAGACAAGAAAATCCTATTGACCAAAGAAAAAGTTACCAAAATTTAATTAAGGTTTGGTGCCTTTTAAAAAGCTCCTAAGCAACGCTTAGGAGCTTTTTTTTGAGTTTCTCTAAAGGCTCGTGTTCTTCGCATTTTACCGCTTGATACAGCAAGGTCTGAATGGGCATTTCTATGGGGCTGTTATCGATCAGAAAACCCGAGATAAATTGGTTCTCGGTGGGTCTGTGTAAACGAATGTCCTCATGCATAGAAGAGCGGTTAAGACGAGTGAGCTTGGCCACATTACTCACCCTATGAGTCAGTGTATCTAAAGTGAGGTGTTGGCTCTGGTCGGAGTAAAGGAATTTTGGGTGGCTGAACAGTTGGTCGAGTTCTGCAAGGGCTTGATGGAAAAGGTTTGCGTAATCATCATCCAGCACTTCGCCATTATATAGCCCAAACACGGCTGTGATGGGGTTGATTACCGCATTAATCGCGAGCTTTTCTATGAGCTTTTGATGAATATTGGTGATTTGTAGTGACTCGATGGGGAAGTTTGCCTCTTCGAGTGTGCTATCCCAAAGGCCAAAATAAGTGTCGCCGAACCCTGTGTGTTTCACTCGATTCACATCTAGCTTAAGCGCCCCTTCACTGGTGACGCCAGCCCAAAGGGTTTGACTAGATTTAAGCTGTTTTTGCACTAATTGCTGGGCGCCCATGCCATTGCATAAGCAAGCGATGGTTGCGTGTTCCGTGAGACAGTGCTGAACGCTTTGGAAAGCTGTATTGAGATCATAAGCTTTGGTGCAAAACAAAACCTGCTCGTACTGTTTGGAGAGCTCATCCACTTTAAAACTTTTAATTTTGTGGGTAGAAACCACCGGCTGTTGTGGGTCATCCTCATCAAAGCTGTCTAGGGTGATTTTCTTGCCAGGCTTATCGGTGCGATAAACAAGATGCACAGGGTAGCCTAGTTTTTCGAGCTTACAGGCCCAGAATAAACCAATGGCGCCCGCGCCAACCACGAGCCAAGGTGTTTTTTTCATGTGGTGTTTTCCATTAGGTGTTTTCTTTGAATCCCTGTTATCATCCCGCAAAAATCCATTATCTAAATTGCAAAGGAGCATAATATGCCATCATTTGACGTAGTTTCCGAGCTTGACTGGCACGAAGTCACCAACGCTGTAGACCAAGCTAACAGAGAAATAACAACACGTTATGATTTCAAAGGTGTTAAAGCTGGCTATGAAATCAAAGATAAAGCGGTTGTTATGGAAGCTGAAGCGGAACCTCAACTTCGCCAGATGTCTGACATTCTAAATCAAAAATTGGTCAACCGTGGCATAGATTTAAAAAGTTTAGAAAAAGATGATGTAGAAAAAGGCAACATGCGCGCCTCTCAAGCCGTTAAAATGAAAGAAGGCTTAGAAACGGACGAAGCCAAACGCATCGTTAAAATGATTAAAGAAAGTAAAGTGAAGGTTCAAGCGCAAATCCAAGGTGACCAATTACGTGTTACCGGTAAAAAACGTGATGACTTACAGCAAGTCATGGCGCTGCTGCGCGGTGCGGATCTAAAGCAACCAGTTCAATTTACCAACTTTAGAGACTAATAAGGTTGGGCCGCTTTGTTAAGTGGCCCTTTTTCCTGAAGAGTGAGCTTGGTCCCCACTATAAGCCAACCTTCCTCTTCGAGTTTTGTTCTCTGCCTTAAATAGGCATCTGTGTTCTCCGCAAAACTAATGCGTTTTTGTGCATTGACTACCCTATGCCAAGGCAGTTTGGTGTCTTTGGGGAGTTTTTTCAGTAATTGCCCAACTTGGCGGGCGTAGCCTGGGAATCCTGCTCGCTTGGCCACTTCACCGTATGAAATGCATTCACCTGTCAGAGTTTCGCTTAAAATAAGGAACACTTGTGATTTAAAGTGTTCCATTGCTTGATTAGTCATTACACTGCCCATAGATATTAATCTGAACTCGATACGAAGAAGGTGATCATGAGATTTGCTCTTTTACTGTTTATTTTAATACCGATTATAGAAATGACTGTGTTGATCAAAGTCGGCGGTCAAATCGGTAGCTTGGCCACAGTAGGTTTGGTTTTCTTAACCGCTATTGTAGGTGTGACACTTATCCGTAAGCAAGGCCTAGCAACATCCCTTAAAGCCCAGGAAAAAATGCAGCGTGGTGAATTGCCTGCATCGGAAATGGCAGAAGGGGTTATGCTGATGTTTGCAGGCTTATGTTTATTAATTCCTGGATTCATGACCGATGCACTGGGTGCATTGCTGTTAATTTCTCCTTTGCGCAAACTCTTTGCGGCGGGTCTAATTGTTAAATTTATGAGCAGCATTATGACTCGCGGGCGTCATTGGCGTGGCGGATCCGCTGCTCAGCAAGGTGACATCATTGAAGGTGAATTTGTGAATGAAGAAAATGACCTGCTAAATAAAAAATAATTTCGATATGTGGGGTTGAAATGCATTTTGTCAGCCGTATATAAGAAGTCGATATAGTTTCTCGCTATAAGCGAGAATATTCCCGCCAGGGGAGTCCTGGTATTGTTTTAATCGGAGAGAATGATCAATGAATATTCGTCCTTTGCATGATCGCGTTGTTGTTCGACGTAAAGAAGAAGAGACAACAACTGCATCTGGTATCGTACTGCCTGGATCTGCGACCGAGAAGCCTACTCAAGGCGAGGTCTTGGCTGTTGGCACTGGCCGTATTCAGTCTAATGGTGATGTGCAAGCATTGGCTGTTAGCGTTGGTGACACTGTGTTGTTTGGCCAGTACTCAGGTCAAACCGTTAAAATCAATGGTGAAGAATTGTTGATTATGAAAGAAGATGAGATTTACGGCGTAGTAGAAGCCTAATCATAATTTTCACAATTCTAATTCGTTTTATCGTATTTAAAACAGTTTAAGGTATATAAAAAATGGCAGCTAAAGAAGTTAAATTTGGCGATAGCGCTCGCCAGCAAATGCTGAAAGGCGTGAACGTACTTGCTGATGCAGTAAAAGTAACTTTGGGCCCAAAAGGTCGCAACGTAATTATTGAAAAATCTTTTGGTGCACCGCTTGTCACTAAAGATGGTGTGTCCGTTGCAAAAGAAATCGAACTAGAAAACAAGTTCGAAAACATGGGCGCACAAATGGTTAAAGAAGTCGCATCTCAAGCTAACGATGTGGCGGGTGACGGTACAACAACGGCAACGGTTCTTGCGCAAGCTATCGTTGTTGAAGGTCTTAAAGCCGTTGCTGCGGGTCGTAACCCAATGGATCTTAAGCGTGGTATCGATAAAGCTACCGAAGCTGTTGTCAAAGAAGTTGCTGCTTTGTCTACACCTTGTGCTGACACTCGTGCTGTTGAACAAGTAGGTACTATTTCTGCTAACTCTGATGCTTCTGTTGGTAAGATCATTGCTGAAGCGATGGAGCGTGTAGGTAAAGAAGGTGTTATTACCGTTGAAGAAGGTTCTGGCTTCGAAGACGAGCTAGCGGTAGTTGAAGGTATGCAGTTTGATCGCGGTTACCTATCTCCTTACTTCATCAACAACCAAGAAACTATGAGTGCTGAGCTAGAAAATCCATTCATCTTGTTGGTTGATAAGAAGATCTCTAACATCCGCGACTTGCTACCAGTATTGGAAGGTGTTGCTAAGGCTTCTCGTCCATTGCTTATCATCGCTGAAGATGTTGAAGGCGAAGCACTTGCAACACTAGTTGTAAACAGCATGCGTGGTATCGTGAAAGTTGCTGCGGCTAAAGCCCCAGGCTTTGGTGACCGTCGTAAAGCTATGTTAGAAGATATTGCAATTCTAACGGGTGCGACAGTGATCTCTGAAGAAGTTGGTTTCTCTCTAGAAACTACCAGCATCGAGCAACTTGGCACAGCTAAGCGTGTTACTTTGACTAAAGAAAGCACAACGATTGTTGATGGCGCAGGCGATGCTCAAGCTATTACGGGTCGTGTTGATCAAATTCGTGCAGAAATCGCTAGCTCAACTTCAGACTACGACAAAGAGAAGTTACAAGAGCGCGTTGCGAAGTTGGCAGGTGGTGTAGCGGTTATTAAAATCGGTGCGGCAACTGAAATTGCAATGAAAGAGAAGAAAGCTCGTGTAGACGATGCACTTCACGCAACACGTGCTGCAGTAGAAGAAGGTGTTGTTGCTGGTGGTGGTGTTGCCCTAGTTCGTGCACTGACCAAAGTATCTGGTCTGCTAGGTGATAACGAAGATCAAAACGTTGGTATCGTTCTAGCACTACGTGCTATGGAAGCGCCAATGCGTCAGATCGTAACCAACGCTGGTGCGGAAGCATCTGTTGTCGTTGATAAAGTGAAGCAGGGTGAAGGTAACTACGGTTACAACGCCGCTTCTGGTGAATACGGCGACATGCTAGACATGGGTATCCTAGATCCAGCAAAAGTTACGCGTTCTGCTCTACAAGCAGCAGCGTCTGTTGCCGGTCTAATGATTACTACTGAAGCAATGATTGCTGACATTCCTGCACCTGAAAGTGCACCAATGCCTGATATGGGTGGCATGGGCGGAATGGGTGGCATGGGCGGTATGATGTAGTGCGACGAGAGTCGCGGAGGTAGCTAGCCTCGCGGGCTACGACGTCAGTAGATACTAACATGTGTTAGTATCTACACCCAATAACCCGCAGAAAAATAGTAATAATATAAAATCCCGATGTTCGGGCGTTAAACCCCCGAGCATCGGACCCTCTAATTAAGAGGGTAGAATCTCGGGCGTGCGCGCCTAGTTATAAAATGCTACGTAACCATCGTAGTTTTATAAAAAAGATTTCTCATATCAATGAGGGCTCTATTCATAAAGGCAAAATCCATCAACGGATAATGCTCATTTCATAAAGCATACTGAGGTACATCCGCGTTTTTATGGGATTACTGAAGTAGGCAACATCATGTGTTTTATTACCTATGCTAGCTATCGCTTGCGCGTAAGCTGGTATTTTTCATTGTCTCACCTGTTTGCAGGTAACGAGACCTAATGTTCAGCCATTAGTAGCCTAGGGATAGTGCGTCACTGGTAACGGTGGGGTGCGAAGCTTCCTGACAATGTAACCCCCGTCACGGGTATATTCATCCGTGAGGGTGGGTATAGATATCGCGAACAAAGCGCGGTTGAGGTGCTAGGCTTGTTGGTATGGTTAACGCAAGTGAACTGTTGATAAACACCGTCAGCCGCATAGAGCTAAGCTTTGTTATAAGGCTCTGACCAAAATGGTATGTGGTCGGTTATACCTTTTACATCTGGGTATACGCTGATATAGCACCACCGGTGGACAGACAGAACCTAAACCAATGTGTGAAAAATGCCGGAACTCGGTAAGCCCGTAATATCGCCCTTGTGGCAGGTGAATCGTAAGAGGATCTGTTGGTGTTGCGGGGAAAGGAGGATAGAGAAAGCGAATGCTCATCTGTAATGGATGAGATAGGGGTTCAAGCTTTGCCCTAACTCGAAAGAGTGCAGACTTCTATCTGGTCTTTAATCGTGTGAAAGCCTGTAAAGCTTTCTGTAGTAGAAAGTACGAGTCTTTGACTCAATAAATATGAACACCCACAGGGGAAAGATTTATTCCCCTGTGGGGATAAATCCGCCTCCATCTTGCGGGTGTTCTTCACTAAGGAGGACTGCAAGATGAGCATTTCATCAAATGAAGCGCCTGCGTCATCCCGCTTTGCTAACTCATGGCATGAGATTGATTGGGAAGCCAGTCATCTCAAAGTGAGAGAGCTACAGGTACGGATCGCGAAGGCTGCTAAACAAAAGCAATGGCGTAAAGTGAAACAGCTCCAACGTATGTTGGTACATTCATTTTCCGCCAAAGCTATCGCCATTAAACGTGTCACTGAGAATCGTGGTCGTAAGACTGCGGGGATCGACGGTGAGACTTGGGATTCCCCTAAAAGTAAATGGTCTGCCATGTTTCGACTAACCTCAAAAGGTTACAAACCGAAACCACTGCGTCGGGTTTACATTCCAAAAGCGAACGGCGGTCGACGTCCGTTAGGGATACCGACTATGTTGGATCGGGCCATGCAGGCGTTATATCTGCTGGCGTTGGAGCCTGTTAGTGAAACGTGGGCAGATCGAAACTCCTACGGGTTTCGACCATTGCGTTCGGCAGTGGATGCGATTGAGCAATTATTTGTCAATCTAAGCCGCAAGTCATCTGCGCAATGGGTGCTGGAAGGGGATATAAAAGGTTGTTTCGACAACATTAGTCACGATTGGCTGATACAAAATGTTCCACTGGACAGGAAGATCGTCAAGAAATGGCTAAAGGCGGGTTACATGGAGTCGGGACGAATTCATGACACCGACGCGGGTACTCCACAGGGCGGAATCATTTCTCCGTTACTGGCTAACTGGGCACTCGATGGGTTGGAAAGCGTATTGGAATCTCATTTCGGGAAGAAGAATACCAAAGCCTCCTATAAAACGAAGGTGAACTATGTGCGGTACGCGGATGACTTTGTTATCACGGGTATCTCCAAGGAGTTATTGGAAGAAAGAGTGAAACCAGTGGTTGAAACCTTTATGGCAGAGCGCGGGCTAACACTTTCTAAAGAGAAAACCTTGGTCACACACATAGAGCGTGGATTTGATTTTCTTGGTCAGAACCTCAGGAAATACAACGGTAAGTTCTTAAACAAGCCGTCTGCTAAAAACTTGAAAAACGTTTTGGCTAAGATAAAAGATGTTTTCGTGCGTTACAAAGCAGTGCCTGCTTGGTTATTAATTGCCAAGCTGAATCCAATCATTCGTGGTTGGGCTAATTACCATAAAGGTGGGGCATCGAAGGAAACATTCAAATATCTCGATTATCGTATTTGGAAAATGCTATGGCAATGGTGTAAACGCCGTCACTCAAATCGCCAAAAGCGATGGGTGGCGAAGAAATACTTTATGACCGTTGGAAAGCGGAAGTGGGTATTCTTTGGCAACTCTCCTAATAAAGGAGTGGTGAACCTTGTTTATGCGTCCGATACGAAAATAACGCGCCATACAAAAATTAAAGGTGAAGCGAATCCTTATGACCCGAGCTATGAGCTGTATTTCGAGCAACGCTTGGAATATGTCCTCCGAAACTCAGAGATGGGAATGCGAAAAGCCTTTACGTTGTGGAAACGACAGCAACGACGCTGTCCTTGTTGTAACCAACTGATTACGCCCGAAACAGGATGGAACATTCATCATGTGATCGAGCGCCATCGGGGCGGGAGCGATAATTTGGACAACTTGCAGTTGTTGCATCCTAATTGTCATCGAAAACTACACTCTTAAATAGAGACAGTTCGATGGCTAAATTATATAATCGTAAGTAACAGTCGGGTTGTTACCATCCGGGCTACTGTGAACGCCAAAGGTAACAAGGTCTGAACCTATCTGGCCCGGCTCTTCATGAGACCCAGATAGCGCATGTGCAAAGGAGTCCTCTTATGGATAACTCTGTGAATGTGGGTTCTGACGCATTGGCTAATCGTATCAATGCTTTTGTGGGGCTAACTTTAGCGCTTTCGAGCCTAGGTTTCTCTCCACTGAGTGTTGTCTTGCTAGCTGGAGGAATCACACTTTTTCTTTCTAAGCTACCGAAGAGCTAAGCGTTTTGCTGGGGGGCTATGCCCCTTGGCGGACTTTAAAATCGACTGAAACTTATTTATAGCTGCTGGTCTAGCTTGCTAGACTTATAAAGGCTTGAGCTGTATGCGGGGAAACTCGCACGTACAGTTCTTAGGGGAGGGAGGTTCAGTAATGAGCTTCTCTTACCCGACACCCAAGCTCTACCAGTTATTGCTTGCAATAATCGAACCTCGTCAGATGTTATCTGACGAGGTTTTTTTATGGCCGAAATCTAATGTGTCACATTTATCTATGCTTGATTCAGTCAAGCGGTTTGACAGCTCTCGCTCTTATCTCTAATTGGAATGAGTAAGAGGCAGTAATGTGGAGTTTAAATTAATGACTAAAAGCGTGCTGTGTGACAACTAGAAGAGCAATTATTCAGTGAAAATTGTCTTCATGGGAAGACAATACAAACCATTGATTCTAAAGCTATTGATAAATAGTCACCTGTGTAAGATACTTATAAAATTCACATATCCACTTTTGCAAATTAAGGGAAGCATATGCTTAGGAAAACCCTCATTAGTATGGCCGTTTCAAGCTTACTATACGCGTCCAGTAGCCAAGCTCTGGAATTGGGTGAGTTAACCTCTAATTCAAATGTGGATGAGCCCTATCGTGGTCAAATCGTTATTTCTGATGCCGCAGGCCTGACAAGCAATGATATTTTAGTTCGTCTTGGTAGCGAAAGTGAGTTTCGCCAAGCTGGCCTTGCTCCCACCAGAATACTTTCTGAACTGAAATTCGATGTCACTCAAGCTAACGGCCGTTTGGTTGTTCAAGTTAGTTCGGATGCTCCTCTGCAAGCCGAAGAACTGCATTTTGTCTTGGCGGCACGCTGGCCTAGTGGGCAGGTGGTTCGTGAATATCTTACGCCATTACAGCAATCTGCTCGGGTTGAAAAATCCCAAAGTGAAGTGGTTCAGGCGGCTAGTTTAGCAGGCGCAACTGGCGCAACTAACAGTGTATTCAGGGATGCGGTATCCAGTGCTAATCAACTGCCAATTCGTGCTGAACTTGATGTGGTGAAGGGAAATACTCTTTGGTCGATTGCTAATCAAAATCGTCAAGGTAACCAGTTAACCATCTATCAAACCATGATGGCGATTCAGGCGCTTAACCAAGAAGCCTTTTATGCTAACAATATCAACTTGCTGAAAGAAGGCGCTATTTTACGCTTGCCTACTGAAGATCAGATTGCACTGTTTAATCAATCTATGTCTCAGCAAGAATTCGAACGACAGCATCAAGCTTGGATGGCGCTTAAGTCTAATAGCGCCTCTCGAGGTGTTGAGCAGGCTCAGTTAAATACTCAGGCTCAGTCTAAAAATGCTGCAGCGAGCAATGCCTCAGCTAGTGATAAATTGACTTTAGCATCAGGGCAAAGTGTTTTGCCTCAATCTAACGCCAGCTCAAATGGTGGCGGTGGTCAGGATGTTGCGGAATTGAAAAACCAACTGTCCGCTTCTCAGGAGTTGTTAGATAAAGAGCAGCGTGAGAAAGCTGAGTTATCCGACAAGCTGGGAGATTTGAATCAGCAGTTAGCTACACTAGAGCAACTAATAAGTCTAAAAGACAAACAAATGGCTGAGCTGCAGTTGCAATTTAGCCAGGCGCAACAAGCGCTACAAGAGCAGAAAAATACAGTAGATCAGCTTTTAGAAGCGGACCAAATGCGCCGTGAAAAAGAGTTGGCGGAAGAAAATTCTCTTTTCAATAAAATATTTGGTAATTCGATTATTGTTTCCATCGGTGCCGTGGTCTTAATGTTACTTGGTTTCTTAGGTGGTATGTTGCTGCGTAAGGGCGGCAAGAAGAAAGAGGATGAACGCGCAACGGATGAGTTCGACCTCGCCAGTGGCGCGGCATTAGCAACAGTTGCTGCCGCACCTGTTGTAGCAGCGGTTGCTGAAGAAGAGCCAGAACCAGTTGTTGAAGAAGATCCATTTGCCTTTGATTTTAATGATAACTCTGAACTTTCTGATGATTTGGACACTTTTGAAGAAGAGTCTTTTGAAGTGGAAGAAACCGAGTTGGCAGATGAGTTCGAATTCCCAGAAGATGACGAGCCAGAAGTGGAGCTTGCCCCAGAAGCAGAAGAGCTTGAAGATGACTTTGCGGAAATTGATTTCGAAGATGAAGACGAAACAATTGAAGAAGAGTCTGTGCCAACGGTTGATCCAATAGAAGATATTAGTGATGAGTTGGACGGGCTTGATGATCTCGACGAAGAAGAAATTAGTGAAGAAGAATCCTTTGTTTCTAGTTTGTTGAACGATGTTGAGCAAGATGATGTAGATGAGTCTGCAGTCTTTGATCAAGACCCCAATGAGGCCCTTGCTAACTCAATTGAAGAAACCTTAGCGGAAGCTCAAGAAGAGATCGAAGCGCCATCCTTTGGTGTTGAAGATGCCATTGAAGATGAAGTAGAAAGTGACGATGAAGAAGAGTTCGATTTCTTTGACGCCAGTGGTGATGAAGTTGCCACTAAACTTGATCTAGCTCGTGCCTACATGGACATGGGAGATGATGAAGGTGCCCGTGTGATCTTTGAAGATGTCGCCAAAACAGGTAACGAACAGCAAGTAGCAGAAGCTAAGAGTATGATGGAGCGGATGTTCCCAAGTGACTAGAAAGAAAGTGGTATTGGTTGTTGAATACGATGGCAGCGCTTACAAAGGCTGGCAAGCTCAGAAATACGGTGTGGCAACGGTTCAGGAGAATTTAGAAAAAGCGTTAAGTGTTATCGCAAATCATCCGGTCACTGTGATTTGCGCTGGACGAACCGATGCAGGTGTTCACGCCAGTGCACAAGTTGTACACTTTGAAACCGATTGTGATCGTCCTATGCGTGCTTGGACGCTAGGCGTGAATTCTCATCTACCTGCGGACATAACTGTAGTGGCTGCAAAGCCGGTTAATGAGGATTTTCATGCGCGCTTTAGTGCTGTGAGTCGTCGTTACCGCTATGTGATTTATTCCTCAGAGATTCGACCGGCGGTATTGTCTAAAGGCGTTACCTGGACTTATAAACCCCTTGATGTCAGCGCCATGCAGCAAGCCTGCAAGGTGTTTTTAGGTACCCATGATTTTACTTCATTCCGTGCTATTGGTTGCCAAGCGAATAGCCCTATCCGAACCATTTTAAATTTCGAAATTCAGCAGCTCGGCCATTATATTGTCTTAGATGTTCGCGCCAATGCTTTCTTGCATCATATGATTCGTAATTTCGCGGGCGTGCTAATGAGTATTGGGGCTGGCGAGAAACCGGTTGCTTGGGCAAAGCAAGTGCTTAATGCTAAAGATCGTGCCCAAGGGGGAGTGACAGCGCCACCACAGGGTTTGTATTTTGTTGATGCGCAATACCCAGAACATTTTAAATTACCTCAAGTACCATTAGGGCCACATTTTTTACCTTTTATTCAAGAGCCTGTTTATGACCTGCCGAGTTAAAATTTGTGGCATTACGAACCTTGAGGATGCGCTGCATGCTTGTGAAGAGGGAGCGGATGCTCTTGGTTTTGTTTTTTATCCGCCAAGCCCTCGTTACATTAGTCCAGAACAAGCCAATGCTATTGTTGAGAAACTACCTCCTTTCGTGACGCCTGTTGCCTTGTTTGTGAATGCCAGCGAAGAGCAGGTGGCACAAGTAGTGTCACAAAACTCCCGTTGGTTGATCCAATTTCATGGTGATGAAGTGGAGTCTGACTGCGTAAAGTATGATCGACCCTACATAAAAGCCTTACGAATGAAAGATGGTGTAGATATTAAAGCGCAAGCAGAATCTTTTCCAAGTGCCTTGGCTATCTTACTCGATGCCTACAAGGCTGGAGTGCCAGGAGGCACGGGAGAATCTTTTGATTGGGCAGCGATACCAAAGCAAATGCCTAAGCCCATCGTTTTAGCTGGGGGATTAAGCCCAGAAAATGTAAAATTAGCGGTAAAAGCCACTAAACCATACGCTGTTGATGTCAGTGGTGGTGTAGAATTGTCGAAAGGCATTAAAAACAAATTTAAAGTAAAAGAATTTATCAGTGGAGCAAAAAGTGGATATTAAAGATATCAACCAAGAATTGCCGGATTCCCATGGCCGTTTTGGTCAGTATGGTGGCGTATTTGTCTCGGAAACCTTAATGGCCGCACTTGATGATCTGACTGAGATGTACGAGCGTCTTTCTAAAGACCAAGAATTTCAAGCCGCTTTTGATAAGGATTTGGCGCATTATGTTGGCCGACCTTCTCCTTTGTACTTTGCCGAGCGTCTTACTGAAAAGGCGGGTGGCGCAAAAATCTATCTAAAGCGTGAAGATTTGAATCACACTGGCGCTCACAAAATCAACAATACCATTGGCCAAGCTTTATTGGCTAAGCACATGGGTAAGCCGAATATTATTGCGGAAACGGGTGCGGGTCAGCACGGTGTTGCTTCCGCTACGGTGGCGGCGCGTCTTGGTCTTAAGTGTAAGGTCTTCATGGGGGCGGAAGATATTCGTCGTCAATCTCTAAACGTTTATCGTATGAAACTGCTAGGGGCAGAAGTTGTATCGGTTGAATCAGGTACGAAAACCCTTAAAGATGCGTTGAACGAAGCCATGCGTTATTGGGTGGGTAATGTTGATGATACCTTCTACATTATAGGTACTGCCGCAGGACCTCACCCATATCCTAAATTGGTTCGTGATTTCCAAGCTGTGATTGGCCGTGAGGCTAAAGCGCAATGTATGGAGCAAGAAGGGCGCTTACCTGATGCAGTGGTTGCTTGTGTCGGCGGTGGCTCTAATGCCATTGGCATGTTCTACCCATTCATCAAAGACGAATCTGTTGCCATGTATGGCGTTGAAGCGGGTGGTGATGGCATCGAGACAGGTCGTCATGCAGCACCTTTGTCTGCGGGTCGTCCTGGGGTGCTACACGGAAACCGTACCTATGTAATGGCGGATGATGATGGTCAGATTATCGGCACCCATTCTATATCGGCAGGTTTGGATTACCCGGGCGTGGGACCAGAGCATGCATGGCTAAAAGATATTGGTCGTGCCAACTATGTGGCAATCAATGATGATGAGGCGATGGAAGGCTTCCGTGACTTAACCCGTCTTGAAGGTATAATGCCTGCCCTTGAGTCAAGCCATGCGGTTGCCTACGGTATGAAACTGGCAGCGACTATGGATAAAGACCAAATTGTCGTGGTGAATTTATCGGGCCGTGGTGATAAAGATATTCTGACAGTAGCGCAATTGGATGGTATTGAAGTATGAGTCGTATAAAACAGTGTTTTGAAAATTTAGAAAAATCTGGTAAAAAGGCGCTCATTCCGTACATTACCGCTGGCGACCCAACACCGAATCATACTGTCACCATTATGAATGAGTTGGTGGCTGCGGGTGCCGATGTTATTGAAATTGGTATGCCGTTCTCAGACCCTATGGCAGATGGCCCGGTTATCCAACTAGCGTGTGAGAGAAGCTTAGCTGCGGGTACAAGTGTTCGTAAAGTACTTGATATTATCCGTGAATTCCGTCAAACGGATACTGAAACCCCTGTGGTTTTGATGGGCTATTTGAACCCAATTGAATTCTTCGGCTATCAAGCATTTTCCGATGCAGCAAAAGAAGCTGGGGTAGACGGTATTTTATTAGTCGATCTGGCTCCAGAAGAAGCGACAGATGTAGTAGAATACTTCAAAGCAAATGAGATTGACCTGATTTACCTATTAGCGCCGACAACAACACCTGAACGCGCTAAAAAGATATGTGACCTAGCTTCAGGCTACGTATATTACGTTTCGGTAAAAGGTGTCACAGGTTCTGCTGAACTTGATGTGGATAGTGTCAAGCAGCATGTAGATTCATTGCGCACGATTACAGACCTGCCAATTGGGGTGGGTTTTGGTATTCGTGATGCAAAAACAGCCGCAGCGGTTAGCCGATGCGCTGATGGTGTCATTGTAGGCAGTGTGCTAGTAAATGCCATTGCTGAAAATCAAGAACGCGAAAAAGAATACATTGCTAATGCGTTAGGGGCGATTTTAAAGCCTATGCGTACCGAAATGGACGCCTAAGCATTAGCTTACAAAGATATGGAGAATTAAATGAGTAGCTGGCTAGATAAATTTGTTCCTTCGATTGTACGCAGTGAGTCGAAGAAATCTGCAGGTTCTGTACCTGAAGGCTTATGGAAAAAATGTCCTAAGTGTGAAAGCGTACTTTATCGCCCAGAGCTTGAAAAAAACCAAGATGTTTGTCCTAAGTGTGAACACCACCTACGTGTTGGCGCGCGCCGTCGCTTAGATTTGTTCTTGGACAAAGAAGGTCGTCAAGAAATCGGTGCTCACTTAGAGCCAGAAGACAAGCTTAAGTTTAAAGATTCTAAGCGTTATAAAGATCGTATCGTTGCCGCTCAGAAAGCAACAGGCGAGAAAGACGCTTTGGTTGCAATGGAAGGTGTGTTAAACGGCATGCCGGTGGTTGCCGTTGCCTTTGAATTTAGCTTCCTAGGCGGTTCTATGGGAGCCATCGTTGGTGAGCGTTTTATTCAAGCTGTGAATGTTTGTCTTGAAAAACGTATCCCGCTTGTGTGTTTTTCTGCAAGTGGTGGTGCTCGTATGCAAGAAGCATTAATTTCTCTTATGCAAATGGCAAAAACCAGTGCAGGTCTTGAACGCATGAAGCAAGAAGGCATTCCGTATATTTCGGTAATGACTGACCCTGTGTTTGGCGGTGTTTCTGCATCTCTTGCTATGCTAGGTGATCTAAACGTCGCTGAGCCAAATGCCTTGATTGGTTTTGCTGGCCCTCGCGTTATTGAGCAAACTGTTCGTGAAAAACTTCCAGAAGGTTTCCAGCGCAGTGAGTTCTTATTGGATAAAGGTGCTCTTGATATGATTATTACGCGCAAAGACATGCGTCAGCGTTTGCATAATATTCTTTCATTGCTTACCAATAAGGCGGCTTAATTAAATGACCCACCCGTCATTGGATGCCTGGCTTTCATATATTGAAAGCCAGCACCCCACTGAAATTGAGCTTGGTCTTGAGCGTGGTGCTAAGGTGCTGGCCAAATTAAATATTGGCCGGCCTAAAGCAAAAATCATTACGGTAGCTGGCACCAATGGTAAAGGCTCGACCTGTACTTTATTGACGCAATTTCTCACCGCACGAGGACATCGTGTTGGTACCTATACTTCCCCTCATTTTATCGCTTTCAATGAGCGTATCGCCCTAAATAATGTCCCTTGTGATGATGCATTAATTTGCCAAGCTTTCGAAACTATCGAGGCCTTAAGAGGTGATGTTTCTCTTACTTACTTCGAGTTCAGTACCCTTGCTGCATTGTGGATTTTTGACCAGCAGCAGCTTGACTATTGGGTGCTTGAGGTAGGGCTAGGCGGTCGTCTCGACTCCGTTAATATGGTCGATACAGATGTGGCGGTGGTCACCTCTATTGCTCTGGATCATACCGATTGGTTAGGGGACAGTTTAGAGGTTATTGCTCAAGAAAAAGTTGGTATTGCCCGTGCCGGTAAACTACTGGTCAGTGGTGTGGTTGCACCACCTGAGTCCTTGGCAGATACAGCTAAGAAAATTGGTGCTAACTTGTATCAAAAAGGTGTTGATTTTCACCTTAGTCAAGATGCTCAATCTTGGTCTTGTGCAGTAGGGGAAACAAATTACACCTCTCTGCCAATGCCACAGTTACCTTTAGAAAATGCGGCAACGGTTGTCGCCGTATTAACCTATATGGGATTAGCACCAGAAAAAGCCGAGTTAGTGGATTTGCTAACGAACTGTCAAATGACAGGTAGATTTCAACAAGTCTCTAGTGAGCCATTAACTTTCTTGGATGTTGCTCACAACCCTGAGGCCGCTCAGCAGTTGGCAACCAAGTTGGCTGAGTTAGATAAGCCTGCTATTGCGGTGTGTGGCATGCTAAAAGATAAAGATATCGCTAGCGTTGTTGAACACCTGAGTGGCGCCTTTAGTGCTTGGTTCTGTGCGGATTTGAATGTTCCGCGAGGATCGAAAGGTACGGATATAATAAACTTATTGCCAGCTAATGTGGCGACTAAAAGCCAAGCCTACGGGAGTGTGGCATTAGCGTGTGAAGCGGCTTATCAGGTGGCGCAGAAAGAAAACTGTGCACTGATTGTATTTGGATCATTTGTGACGGTAACTGACTACCTTTTATCGCAACGACCCCAGGATTAACTATGATCGATAATGCCATTAAGTATAGATTGATTGGTGCCGGGATAATGGTTTTATCCGCTGCGGCGCTTTTGCCCTTGGTATTAGATGGCGAACGCCCCGCTGAGCTTGATAGACAAGTTGAACTAGCCAAAGCGCCCGAATTTGTCGTGCAAAAAATTGAACCTGTACAAAGTTTAGAAGAAATAACGCAGGCACCAAGCTCGACTTTTGAAGAATCTACCAGCGATGAAATTCAGCTTATTCCCGTTCCTAAACAAACCAATGCTGGCAACACTGTCACCAACCTAATTGAAAAACCGACGGCCAAAGCCTCTGTCGTTGAAAAGCCCCAGCCTGCTCCGAGTGTTTCTGCACCGAAAGCGACTCCTGCCCCGGCGGTTTCGACTAAGCCCGCTGAACGCTGGACATTGCAGATCGCGACGTTCAAGAGTCAAGAAAATGCCCAACGTTTGGTGGCTAAATTAAAAGATGCTAATTACGACGCTTACAGCATTACCGTTAACTCTCTTTATAAAGTCTATGTAGGACCTGAGTTTAAGCGTGAAGTATCGGAAAAAGCACGTGATCAAATTAAGAAAGACTTCCGATTAAGCGGCTTTGTTATTAAATATTCTGTGAATTAGTAAAGCATAGTGTGTAGATCCTCAGTGACAGGACTTACAACGACATATGATTGAAATGAGGTTTTAATGGGTTCGTTAGATGCAATTTCCACCATTGATTGGTTAATTATTGCAGTGGTAGTAATTTCTACCTTGTTAAGTTTGAAACGAGGTTTTGTTAAAGAAGTTCTCTCCCTCGTTACCTGGGTGGTGGCTTTTGTTGTCGCTGTAAAGTTTTCAGATCCAATGCAATCCTTATTGGTAGAACAAGTGCAAAGTGATCAGATTCGATACATTGTCGCTTTTGTCTCCTTGTTTATTGCAAGTTTGGTAGTGGGTGCATTGGTAAGCTTTTTGTTAGGCTCACTCATACAAGTTACTGGACTAAGCAGTACCGACAGAGTGCTGGGAATGGTGTTTGGCTTTGCTCGCGGCAGTATGGTTGTGGTGGCCTTTGTTTCGCTATTAAGTTTGAGCCCAGCCATAGAAAAAACAGATATGTGGAAATCCTCTCAGCTGATTCCACAGCTAGTACTATTAAAAGATTGGACAAGAGAAATGCTTGGTAAAGGTTCGGAGTTGGTTAATCCAAGTCTGATTGACCGAGCCTTAAGCAGTTAGTTGTTTGCCAGTTAAATCAAATTGTTAAAACCTGTTGCGGCTGAACCAGCCGCCGTTTCCCAATACGAGGATCTAGAACATGTGTGGTATCGTTGGTGTCGTAGGCACGTCTATAGTTAACCAAGCAATTTTTGATGCGTTAACGCTTCTTCAGCATCGTGGGCAGGATGCTGCGGGTATGGTCACAAGCCATAATGGACGTTTATGTTTACGTAAAGACAATGGTCCTGTCAGTGAAGTGTTTCGTACACGTCACATGAAAAAACTACTTGGGAATATTGGTATTGGCCATGTTCGCTACCCAACAGCAGGCACTTCAAGCTCTGCTGAAGCTCAACCTTTCTATGTAAACTCTCCTTACGGCATTTCACTCGCTCACAATGGTAACCTTACCAATACAGCGAAGTTGAAACGTGAAGTGTTTGAGTCTGATTTACGCCATATCAATACTACTTCGGATTCTGAAGTGCTGGTAAACGTATTGGCTCATGAGTTACACGAAGAAGGTAAATTGGTACCAACTCCCGATGACATCTTTAATGCGCTAGAGCGTGTTTATCAGCGTATCGAAGGTGGTTATGCGGTAGCCGCTCTCATTACTGGCTATGGCATTCTTGCTTTTCGTGACCCAGATGGTATTCGTCCATTGATTTATGGATCACGTGAAACAGAGCAGGGCATTGAGTACATGGTTGCTTCTGAAAGCGTGGCATTAGATGCTGCAGGCTTTAAAGTAGAGCGCGATATTCAGCCGGGAGAAGCCATTTTTTTAGATGTCAATCACAAGGTCCACATGCGTCAATGCACGCCTAAAAAAGTACCACGCCCTTGTTTGTTTGAATACGTTTATTTTGCGCGTCCAGATACTGTTATTGATAGTATCTCGGTTTATAAAGCGCGTATTAACATGGGTGACCGTCTGGCTGAAAAAATTCAGCGTGAATGGCAAGATCATGATATTGATGTGGTCATTCCAATTCCGGATACCAGCCGTACAGCAGCACTACAGATCGCACAGACTCTTGGAATTCCATTCCGTGAAGGCCTGGTGAAAAACCGCTACATTGGCCGTACTTTTATTATGCCCGGACAAGCGGTACGTAAAAAATCTGTACGCCAAAAACTTAATCCTGTGCCATTTGAATTCAAAGATAAAACCGTGCTTTTGGTAGATGACTCGATTGTTCGTGGTACGACCAGTAAAGAAATCATTGAAATGGCCCGCGAGGCAGGTGCTAAGAAGGTGTATATCGCCTCCGCTGCGCCTGAAGTGCGTTATCCAAATGTTTATGGTATCGATATGCCAGCTGCCCACGAATTGATTGCACATAATCGCAATGTAGATGATATCTGTGAACTGATCGGCGCTGATAAGCTCATTTTCCAAGATTTGGATGATCTGATTGAAGCTTGTATTGATGAGAAACACTCTGATGTACGTGAATTCGATACCTCAGTTTTTGATGCAACCTACATTGCTGGCAACATTGATGCAGACTATCTAGCCAACTTAGAAGGTAGCCGTAACGATACCAATAAAACGAATGTTGAAGTGACGGCATCTAGCGATATGATGCACCCAATGTAATCTCGACTAAAGTAAAAGTATGCATTCAACGTTCAGTGAGTATTTAAGGATAAAAAATGTCGAATTTTAAAGATGCGACAAATGCCATTCACGCAGGTGTCGCGCAAACCCAAGAACAAGAAAATAGTGAAGCTATTTTCATGACCTCTAGTTTTGCCTATGCCAGCGCTGAAGAGGCTGCTGGTAAGTTTTCTGGCGATGATGATGGTAATGTGTATTCCCGCTTTACTAACCCAACCGTAAGTTTGTTTGAAAAGCGTTTAGCCAGCTTAGAGAAGGGTGAGGCCGCCATTGCAACCAGTTCTGGCATGGCAGCGCTTATGACACTGGCTTATAGCTTACTAAGTGCTGGCGATCGTGTGGTTTGTTCCCGCAATATCTTTGGCTCTACCGTGAAGTTTTTTAACACCTATACGGTTAAGTTTGGTGTTGAAGTGGTCTATGTGGATGCGACTGACTATGCCGCATGGGAAGAGGCCATTACAGATAAAACAAGCCTTTGCTATTTTGAAACACCTTCTAATCCACTTTACGAAGTGGTTGATGTGGCGAAAGTGTCACAATTAGCACATGACAAAGGTGCTTTGCTTTGTGTTGATACGGTTTTGGCAACCCCTGCATTGCAAAACCCTCTGACACAGGGCGCGGATATCGTTATGCAGTCCGCTACCAAGTTCATCGATGGCCAAGGTCGTTGTTTGGGTGGGGCGCTTATTGCTAGCCAAGAAATCGTTGATGTTTTCACTGCCTTTATGCGCAGTGCTGGGCCTTGCATGAGCCCTTTCAATGCTTGGGTCTTGCTCAATGGTTTAGAGACCTTGTCTCTGCGTATGACGGCCCATTCAGCCAATGCCATTAAGTTGGCGCAATACCTGGAAGCGCACGAGAAAGTGAAGAAGGTAAATTATGGTGGTTTACCGAGTCATAAGTATCATGAGCTGGCGAAACAACAGCAAAAAGACTTTGGTGGTCTGTTATCTTTTGAGCTAGAAGGTGGACGCGATTCGGCTTGGCGCTTTATTAATAGCACTAAGCTTATGTCGATTACCGGTAACTTGGGCGATACCAAAACCTTGGTGACCCATCCTGCTACCACTACCCATGGACGCTTAACGGATGAAGAAAAGCAAAAGGCAGGTATTGCTGAAGGCTTAGTTAGGGTATCGGTTGGTTTAGAAGATATTGACGATATTATTGCGGATGTTGAGCAAGCGTTAGGCCAACTAGATTAGTTTCTTTAGCTAGAATAACTTAGCTCAAATAACCCTCAATGCTTGGTTAAGCCAAACATTGAGGGTTTTTTTATGCCTTACTCAAAGTGAATGGATTCAAGCTGAGCTTTTTCCTTTTTACGATACCCCAATACCAGTAGGCAAGGAGTCAGTATCAGTGTTAAAGGTGTCGCAAAGGTGAGTCCGCCAACAATGGCAGTTGATAGCTGGGTCCACCATTGAGCCGAAGGCGCGCCGACACTCATTGCTTGGTGAGTTAGGTCAATATTGAGCTGGAACACCATAGGTAATAACCCCAGTATGGTGGTGATAGTGGTTAACATAACCGGTCTCAAGCGTTGTACCCCTGTACGAATGGCCGCTTCACGCACCAACATGCCTTGCTTACGTAGGCTATTAAAGGTGTCAATCAATACAATGTTGTTGTTGACCACTATGCCCGCCAAAGCAATGACACCAACACCACTCATAACCACGCCAAAAGGTTCGCCTTTGGCCATTAAGCCAATAAATACCCCCATGGTAGAAAATATAACCGCACTCAGAATCAATAGACATTGGAAGAAGTTATTGAACTGAGTCACAAGAATAATCGCCATGATAAAGAAAGCCACACCAAAGGCTTTCATCAAAAAAATCATAGATTCCTGTTGATCTTCGGTATTACCACGGAACTCATAGGATACATTATCCCCTAAATGAGAGGCATCGAGTTGAGCTTTGATAACTTTAATGACCTCATCGACAACCAGCCCATCTCTAACATCCGCTTCAATCGTCACAGTCTTTTTGCCATCTGTTCGATTTACTACCCCTTGTTTCGGCGCAGCATAGCGGTGAATAAAGTTACTGGCTGGGATGCTGCCTTGGGCAGTCGGAATTTGTAGTTGATCCAATTGCTCTAGATTTCTCTGCTCAACCGGGTAGCGGAGCACAATATCGATTTTGTCATCAGCGCCTTCTGGTAAAAAGTCACTTAACGTAATACCTGTCGTAACCAGCTTAGTGACATTGCCAAGCATGTTGACATCTACCCCATAGAGACTGGCTTGGGCACGATCAATGTCTATTCGCCATTCAATGCCGGGCAATGAACGGTTATCACTGACCGTGATAATTTCATCACGAGCGAGCAGTTCAGCACTGATTTTATCCGCAGCGATATTTAAGGCCTCGGTGAAATTCGAACTAAGTTGCAATTGAATATCTGCACCGGATTGAGGTCCGCCTTGTTGCACCTCAGAGCTTACTTCAATGCCCGGGATTTGATTGGTTCTGGCTCGGATCTTATCTAAGATAATACTGGCAGGCTCACGGCTATACCAGTCGGTAAACTCCAAACTCATGGTGCCGATACTGTCTGTGGCGGCGTTATTACCAGGTGTTGAATAGACAGACACAACCGTACTTTTCAGGCCTGGGAAGCCAAGTACTTGTTGCTCAACTTGTTTAACGAGCTGATCTTTTTCGTTCAGGGATAAATCCCCGCGGGCACGGATATCAAGGCTGGCGGCTTCAGGTTCTACATTGGGGAAAAACTCTACACCCTTACCAAACTTACCGTAACTGATAAAAATACTGATCATCAAAGCTATGGTGAAAAGTAATACCCAGACTGGACGCTCAACTAATCGAGCTAATAAGCGGCTATAGAAGCCTGAGGGGCCTTTAAGTAAGCTTAAATCACCCGTTTCGGTAATGCGTAAGGTGTTGAGCATTTTGTCTGAATAGGCGCCTTTCTTACCTATGATGGAGCCGATCGTTGGGATAACGATTAGCGCCATGACTAATGAAGAGGCCAAAGTAGCTATGATGGTGATGGGCATATAGCGCATGAACTCACCAACAATGTCTGGCCAGAATAGCAGAGGCATAAATACTGCAAGTGTTGTTGCTGTAGAAGCGGTTATGGGCCAGGCCATGCGTTTAGCCGCTTCACTGTAGGCTTGCTGCTTGGAAGCACCTTCAGCCAGTTTTCGGTCAGCGTATTCAGTGACCACAATGGCGCCATCCACCAACATACCCACACTTAGTATCAGCGCAAACAGTACCACCATATTGATGGTGTAGCCTTGTATGTCCAGTAACAGAATGCCAGATAGGAAAGCGCCCGGAATGGCTATGCCCACTAAAAATGCGCTGCGAATGCCAAGCGCCCAAACAATAACGATCATGACTAACAAAGTAGCCGCCAGCACATTATTAAAGAGATCGTTCAGGGAAGTTTCAATTTCTTTAGATTGGTCTTCTGTGAGCTGATATTGAACGCCTTCTGGCCAATATTGACTTTGCTCGGCGACAACATTTTTAACACTCTCTATGGTTTCGATTATATTAGCGCCAACTCGTTTGGATACTGCCAGGGTGATGCTTCGCTGACCGGCTGTTCTCGCATAGCTGGTGGCGTCTTCAAAAGTAAGCTCGCCGGTGGCGATATCACCAAGAAGCACCACATCGTCACCACTTACCTTAATTGGAAGGTTTAAGATGTCTTCTTTGGTTTTTAACAGCCCAGGAACTTTTAACGCAAACTTACCTGCGCCTGTGTCTAAGTTACCCGCGGCCACAAGACGGTTATTGTTGGCCACAAAGCTGGCAACATCTGATAGAGATAAGTTGTAAGCTTCAAGCTGTTCTGGGCGGATGATGATCTGTGCTTGCTGATCTCTGTCGCCACTAATAGCGGCTTCTAATACACCGGTTGTCGCTTCTATAGCGTCTTGAAGGTTATTGGCAACTTGGCTCAAAACTGCAAAGTCAACATTGCCAGATAAGTTCACTCGCAAAACAGGAAAAGTCGACAGGTTGATTTCATTAACCGTGGGTTCGTCTGCGTCATCAGGCAGTTCACTTTTGGCTCGGTCTACCTTTTCTTGGGCATCGATAATGGCTTGATCGATATCTGTACCAGAATCAAACTCAAGAATAATCGACGCATGACCTTCCGAGGCGGTGGAACGCAATTCCTTTAGTCCCTCTAAGCCTTTAAGCTCTTTTTCAAGAGGATGAACCAGCAAGCTGTCTGCATCTTCAGGCGAAATGCCTTCTAAAGAAACTGACACATAAGCCATCGGAATGGTGATGTCAGGGTTACTTTCTTTGGCGATCTCAATATAAGAAACCGTACCAGCGATGAGTATCAACACAAAGAACATCATGACGGTTCTTGAGCGCGCTAGGGCCGCTTCAATAACTTTTTGCATCGGATTTATCCTTAGTCTTGATAATGAGCGTTTACTTTATCGCCTGGCGAAACAAAGCCTTGGCCCACGGTAATGATATTGATGTTATCGGGTAATCCGGTCACCCATACTTTGTCCCGCTCAGATTTCACAATTTCCACAGGCATGAGGGTAACAATGTTGTCGACATCCAAAACCTTGACAGCGGTGTTGCCACTGTCATCAAGGGTTAACAGGGCAGGTGAAAATGCTTGGGCTTTTTGATCCTCTAACAAGAAATCAACATTTGCAGAGAGTCCAGCTGGTATTTTGTAATCAGGGTTGTCGACGAGTATTTCCACACTAATGGTACGACTTGCCTCATTAGCTGTGGTGCTAATATAAGACACTGTGCCTTCAGCACTTCTACCAGATTCGAAGGTCACATCTGCTAGTGTGCCCAGATCAATTTTGCTGACTTTATTTTGCGGTATGTTTACTTGAACTCTAATAGGGTCAAGAGAAACCAAGGTGCCTACGGAAGCGTCGTTGGTCAGAAAAGCGCCTTTTTGCACGTTTAAGGTGTTTAGCACGCCAGTGAATGGTGCCGTTAGATTGGCGTTTTCTAAGTCAATTAACAAAGACTGATAATTAGCTCTTGCGGTGGCTAAATTAGCATCGGCTTGAGCAAGGTTAACCCGAGTGCTGTAGTTGCTCGAGGAAAGTTTCTTAATACCTTCGAACTCTAGCGTTCTTTGCTTAAGAATTAATTTAGCCTCTTCAGTTTGACTGGCTAACACTCTGGTATCGATTTTTAGAATAGAACGCCCTTCGGTGATTGTGTCACCTTTGTCGGCGAAAAGTTGTACGACACGGCCTTGGAAGGTGTTTCTTAATTCAAGGGTTTCATTTGCAAGTGTTTTTCCACTAAGTGGAAGGTGCAATTGTATTGGGCGAGCAGTTATTGTTTGCGCTTGAACGGAATAGCTGGGTTTTGATTCTGCTTTTGCAGTACTGACTTGAGTGTCTGTCGTGGCGCTTTGGTTTGTCTGTGAAGGGGCGGTTGTTAAACCATTGTCACCTGTCGCCATCCATAATATTGCAACACCGGTAACCACCACTGCCGTGATTGGGCCTATTTTATTTTTTAATTCCATTCAATACTCCACTTTCAAGTATACGGCTAATGTGACATTAACTTAGCTGAGAAAAATTTAACTTTATGTCTTGTAAGATAACACAAGCATTAGCCATTTATGTGCGGCTAAGTGGAATTTTTATCAAATTGTTTGCACATTTATACGGCGGTCCATGCAAAGGACTTTTTGTGATTATGTGCGGGTAATTGCTGAATCTGTGTTAGGAAGAATGCTAATATACCGCCACAAAATTTTTACATTATTTGGATAGATATGAGTCTATTGTCATTAGAGCAGGTGAGTGTTGCATTCGGACACAATCCTTTGCTTTCAAAAATTAGTTTTTCTGCAAACGCTGGTGAAAGGGTTGCCATCATAGGTCGCAACGGCGCCGGTAAATCTACCTTACTTAAAATTATCTCTGGCGAACAAGTCGCCGATGAAGGTGTGGTGCGTTTAGAAGGAGGCATGCGCTTAGCACAATTGCCTCAAGAGTTACCTGATGCCAATGAGAAAACAGTGCGTGAAGTGGTAAGTGAAGGGGCAGGTAAAGCGCATGAACTTATGTCTCGTTACTACAAATTACTGGAAGATCTAGACACAGATCACAGTAATGAGCTTGGAGACATTCAAGTAGAGTTAGACAAAATTCAAGGTTGGGATCTCGAACAACGTGTGAATCACATGGTGCAGCGATTGGCACTGCCGGCTGAGAAATTAATGTCTGAGTTGTCAGGGGGCTGGCGCCGCCGAGTGATACTCGCACAAGCGCTGATTTCTAACCCTGATGTATTGTTACTGGACGAGCCAACCAACCACTTGGACGTACCCACCATTGAATGGATGGAACAACAACTCCAGCAATTCCGTGGTTTGATCCTATTTATTACCCATGACCGTCGTTTTCTTGAAAAGCTGGCTAACCGTATTGTTGAGCTTGATCGCGGTAATTTATTGTCGTTCAGCGGTAATATTAATGAATTCTTAGTGTTTAAAGAAAAACTGCTAGAGGAAGAAGAACGTGCTAATGCTTTGTTTGATAAGCGCCTAGCGGAAGAAGAGGTGTGGATTCGCCAAGGTATTAAAGCGCGTCGTACCCGTAACGAAGGCCGAGTTCGAGCATTGAAAGCTTTACGCGTTGAACGTTCAGAGCGTATTAACCGTCAAGGCAATGCCAAAATGGCCATTGAGAGCAAAGAAAAATCAGGCAAAATGGTGGCTGAATTCACTCAGGTTGCTCATGCGTTTGACGACAAAGTTATTTTGCAGCCCATGGACCTTGTGGTTTCAAGAGGCGACCGCATCGGACTGATTGGTCCTAATGGTTGTGGTAAAAGTACCTTCTTGAAGATTTTACTGGGCCAACTTGAGCCGGCTGAAGGAGCTGTGCGTATAGGTACCAAGCTTAAAGTCGCATATTTTGATCAGCTTAGGGAGCAACTCGATCCTGAACAAACGGTTGCTGAGAACGTTGGCGAAGGCAAAGAAACCATTGAAATCAATGGCCAGAACAAGCATGTGATCGGCTACCTAGGCGACTTCCTATTTCCCCCAGAAAGAGCTCGTACCCCAGTTAAAGCATTGTCTGGTGGTGAAAGAAACCGAGTTTTGTTAGCCAAGCTGTTTACCAAACCTGCTAACTTGTTGGTGATGGATGAACCGACCAATGATCTCGATGTGGAAACTCTAGAGTTGTTGGAAGAGCTGCTAATGAATTATGACGGCACCTTGCTGTTAGTTAGCCACGACAGGGCATTCCTAGACAACGTTGTTACCAGTGTGATTGCTTTTGAAGGGCAAGGCTGTGTACGCGAATACGTTGGTGGTTATCAAGACTGGATTCGACAAGGTGGTAAATTCCCAAGTGAATCTACCTCTCAGACCGATGATGTAAAGACTGCAAAACCCAGTGTCGTTGCTGAAACGCCAAAAGCACCGGTAGAACAAAAAACGGCACCTAAACCAAAAGCTAAGTTGAGTTATAAGTTGCAACGAGAGTTTGATGGTATGCCAGAGTTGATTGCCAGTCTTGAAAGCGAAGTGGCAGCTTTGCAAGAAATCACAGCTGGGGCGGATTTTTACGCAGGTGATGCGCAACAAGTACAAGATACGTTGGCCAAAATGGCTGAAAAAGAACAACAACTTGAGAACACTATGGAAAGGTGGCTTGAGCTTGAAGAAATGCAGAATGGGTAAGTTATGAGTAGTGAAATTAAACCTGTATCCTTTGCCGCTCGCTTTGCGGGCGCATTTGGGCAATTTTTTAAATACCTTGGTGATGGTCAATATGCGGCCCGTTGTCAGCAGCTAAGCCATGGCGAGCTATTGGCCAAAGAAGTTGACGCAAAAGTTATTACGGAGACAGTAGAAGTTATCCGTGAGATTGAAGTGCCAGCACCCGTATTAGACACAGTCAATACAGATGGTGCATTGCATCTACTACAGCTTCTACAGCAAGAAGCTCGTTTCATCGATTTCTTACAAGAAAGTATTGATGACTACAGTGATAGCGATGTGGGGGCTGCTGCTCGTCAAATCCATAAAGGTTGTGCCAAAGTCTTGTCTGGGCATTTTACGCTTGAAGTAGTGAACCATAGCCCGGAAAACAGCCGCATAGAAGTGGCAGCCGATTACGACAATAGCCAGATCAAACTGGAAGGTCGCGTCACTGGCGAAGGTCCTTATCAGGGTACGCTAGTGCATCCCGGTTGGCAGGTGACGGACATTCGATTGCCAAAAGTAAGTCGAACCGATCGTTTGCACATTATTGCTCCTGCCCAAGTCGAGGTGTAATCATGAGTCAGTATTTTATTGGTATCGACCTCGGTACCACGCATTCGGCTGTGTTTTATTCTGCTAAAAATGGTGACGATGCAGGACAAATTAAACCTTTAAAAATTCCTCAATTGGTTGCTCCAGGGCAGGTGGATGAATTGGCATTATTGCCGTCATTTGTTTATTACCCTCATAAAACAGAATTTCTAGAAAGTGATTTGCAACTACCTTGGGGGAAAGCCTCCAGTGTGATTGGTCAATTCGCCCGCGAGTTGGGAGCAAAATCTTCTGGGCGTATGGTGCAAAGTGCAAAAAGCTGGTTGTGCCATGCAAGTGTGTCAGTCGATGAAGCGGTTTTACCAATAGACGCTTTAGACGAGGTTGCTAAAGTCTCTCCCCAGTATATTACTCAAGCCTTGCTAGAGCATTTGGTTCAGGCTTGGCACCTTGCCTTTCCAGAAGCTGCGATGGCAGACCAAGAAGTAGTGATCACAGTCCCCGCTTCTTTTGATCCAGCGGCAAGGGTTGCGACAGAACAAGTCGCGCAACAATTAGGGCTGCGTGCGCGCTTAATTGAAGAGCCGTTGGCGGCGTTTTATGCCTGGTTAGGGGATCAATCTAACTGGGCAGATAAACTCACGGTTGATGATCAGGTTTTGGTCGTGGATGTGGGTGGTGGTACAACCGATCTGTCCTTGATTCAAGCGGTTGAGAAAGACGGTGCGCTAGGGCTTGAGCGTGTCGCTGTGGGTCGCCACATCCTGCTCGGTGGCGATAACATGGATATGACCCTTAGTTATCATCTTGCTGCACAACTGGCTCAGTCTGGGACGCAACTGGAAGCTTGGCAGGTTAGTGGTTTAACTCAAGCTTGCCGACAAGCAAAAGAACGTTTGTTAGCTGATGCTTCCCTCGCTGAAGTGAGTGTGGTGGTACCCAGCCGTGGCCGTAGCTTATTCAATAACAGCATTAAAGCAACGCTTACTCAAACAGATGTAGAAACTCTACTACTACAAGGCTTTTTTCCTGAAGTTAATTATGGTGAGCACGCTCAAAAAACGACTCGTAGTGGTTTCAGCACCATTAACCTAGATTATGAAACCGATCCTGCGATCACACGTCATATCAGCGAATTCTTAGCCCAGCATGATGCCAAGCCAAGCAAAGTATTGCTCAATGGTGGTGTCTTTAATGCAAGCATGATTCGTCAGCGTATTGAAGCTCAATTAGCACAGCTTCTTGAGGACATATCTCCAGTTATGCTGGTGCCAAGTCATTTGGACTATGCGGTGGCCAAAGGCGCAACCTTTTATGCTCAGACTCAAGCCGAGGGCGGCATTAAGGTGAAAAGTGGTCTAGCGGCTAATTACTATATTGGTGTCGCCAGTCCTATGCCGGCTATACCTGGTATGCCAACACCTGTCGATGCTTTATGTGTTGCGCCGTTTGGCTTGGAAGAAGGTTCAAGTGAGCTAATGTTGCCCAATGAATTTTCTTTGGTCGTTGGGGAAAAGGTGACATTTCGATTCTTCCAATCCCAGGACGGTGAAACCGATAATATCGGCAAGGTGATTAGTTCTTTCGCTATTGGCAAGCTATTGGAATTGAGCCCTTTGTCAGTAAGTTTAGAAGCGGGACATTATCAAGCGGGCGACATGGTGCGCGTTTACTTAACCGCGCAAGTGACAGAGCTTGGTTTGCTGTTGTTGCAAGCTCACGACAGTCAATCGGATCTAAGTTGGACAATTGAGTTTTTAGTTAGGGAGTCTTAATGTCACCAAATAGCTATCGAGTGGGTATTGATTTAGGCACTACGAACTGTGTGGTTTCTTACCTTTCAGCGGGAGTAACAGAACCTCTGTTATTATCGATGCCGCAAGTGATGGCGGATAATTCGGTGCAGGAGTTTGACTATCTGCCCAGTGCTATTTATCTATTGGCAGAAGATGAAACGCCTTCGACCGTTTTACCTTGGACAAAGACAGCCTACGATAATCTCGCTTGTATTGTGGGCAGTGGCGCATTGGCGTTAGGTCAACGACGTGCGGATCAACTGGTACAAAGTGCTAAGAGTTGGCTAAGTCATAGTAAGGTCGATAGAAGAGCAAAAATTCTGCCTTGGGGCAGTGAAAACGGCCAAAAACTTAGCCCGTTGCAAGCCAGTAAAATCTTGCTGGCGCATATTCGTGCAAGTTGGAATCAGCAATTCCCAGAGGCCTTATTGGAAGAGCAAGAAGTGGCTTTGACGCTGCCAGCTTCCTTTGATGAAGAAGCCCGTGCTTTGACTCTGGAAGCGGCGAAGCTAGCAGGGTTGAAACATTTATACCTATTAGAAGAGCCTCAGGCAGCTTGTTATTATTATATGAATGATGACGCCAAATTGGCTGCGATTGCCGATAAAAAAATGCTCTTAGTGGTGGATATTGGTGGCGGCACAAGCGATTTCAGTTTAGTAGAAATAAAACCATCTAATACTCAAACGGGTGAGATTACTCTGAAGCGTATTGCGGTTGGAGATCACCTTTTACTAGGGGGCGATAATCTTGATCAAGCCCTTGCTTTCCAGTTAGACCCTCAGCAAATATCTGCGTTGTCTACCAGTCGACTTGCCGCTCTGGTACAGCAAACACGCCAAGCGAAAGAGCAGTTGTTAGCTGCGAATGCTCCTGAAAAAGTCAGTATTACTGTGCTGGGTGGCGGTCGCCGTTTAATTGGCGGTTCGCAAAAGTTTGATGTGTATCAGCAGGCCTTACTCGAACAGGTGGAAACAGGTTTTTTGCCTAACGTGACCCTCAGCGATAAGGTCGTGAAAAGTAGCTATGGTATGCATACACTAGGCTTGCCTTACGAAGCGGATGCTGCCTTCACTCGACATCTTGGGGCCTTTTTGACCCAGCACCAATCAGTGATTGTTGCGGCCACAGGCCATAGTATGCCAGATGCTGTGTTATTTAACGGTGGTCTGTTTAACAGCCAAATCTTAAAACAGCGCTTTCTTGATCAACTGACGTCATGGTCTGACCATCCTTTACTGAGTTGTTTAGCGCCAGAGCCTAATTCAGCAGTGGCGAAAGGTGCCGCCTTGTACCTAAGTGCTCTAGCAGGTGAGGGTAAGGGCATAGAAAGTGGGGCTGCTCATAGTTTATATCTACAATTGGCTGATGATCAGTTTGTGGGTATTTTACCGAAAGGAACCCATAGTGCCCAAGCGATTACCCTAGAGCAGACATTTTATGTGGCTGTGGGTGAACCCGTACAATTCCCTTTATACCGCGCTGATGATTCCATCGAATGCCTTCCTGGGGCACTTCATGACGCTTCAGGCATGCATTTTGTGTCGAATCTAACTACTGAACTCGATAGTCAATGCCAAGATGAACAGGTGGCGGTGCAAGTGAGCGCCCAGCTTACCGAAGTGGGTGTGTTGCAGGTCAGCCTTGTGGCAAGGGATTCTAATGACCAATGGCAGTTAGATTTTTCTACACAAGCAAAACAAGAGTTGGCTTCTTCATCCCAAGAAGAGTTACTGCATGCCAATACCGGCGCCGCAGAAGAACACTTGATGAAGTGTTTCTCTAATGTTGGGCAGAAACAATTTCCTGATTTAGTGAAATCCTTAAAACAAGATTTAGATCAGCTGTTGGGAAGCCGTGATACATGGAATCTAGCCACTTCAAGGCGCTTGGTTGATAAGTTGCTGAGCCTTAAGTCAGGCCGCAGTAAGTCTCCTGTCCATGAACGCCAATGGCTACAGTTAGTTGGGTTTTGTTTGCGCCCCGGCTGTGGTGATGCCGCAGATAAACCTCGGGTAGAACAGGTTATTAAGTTGACCAAAGCAGGGGCACTGCATGATTCTGCGCCAGTATGGGGACAGTACTGGACACTGTACAGGCGTATCGCTGGTGGTCTAAGTGTTATGGGTCAGCAGGCGCTATTAAAAGAGTTTAATCAATTCTACTCGCCAGCAGGGCAGCGTTCGCGTGAAAAGATGAAAGCGCTAACGACTCGATCTAGCGACGATCTTATTCGCTTGGTGGGGGCTTTGGAGGCTTTGGCGCTTGAAGATAAGCAAGCTTTATTGGCTTGTTTGCTCAAACGATTAAACAAATCGTCTGAACCAGATACCGCATGGTGGAGTGTTGGGCGTTTGGCTTCCAGACATTTACTCTCAGGGCAAAGTGCTGTCAAACTGCCTGAAACAGAGCTTTACCCTATTCTAGATGCTTGTCTAAAAGAAGATTGGAAAAAGCGTAAACAAGCTGGCTTAGCCGCTGTTTTGATGTCCCAAGTTTGTCTTGATGAAACCGATAAAATGCCGGCATATCGTAAAAAAGTGGCCAACAAACTTAAGAAAGATAAATGCCCAAGTCAGTGGTTAGAGCGTTTAAACAGCGTGGATGAAATCAATGATGATGAGCTAAATGCCTTATTAGGGGAAAGTTTGCCAATAGGTCTACGTCTCTAGACTACTCTAGAGGCCATGGCTTTCCACTAAGGCTAATCTAGTGTAAAGCCAAAAACATTGATGTCTGTCTTGTAGGTCACTTCTTTAGGCTCTTGCTGAAATTCATTGAGCTTAGCAAGGTATGTCACCATTTTATGTGCTATTAAGTTCTTTTCACTAGGAATGCTACTGCCGAATTTTGTGGCCCGTAGCATGCTTTTTATGCCTGTTGTAAGCGCATACTGATTGTTTCCTTGTAAAATTACCTCATCCCCCATGTGCCAAAATATATCAAGATTGGTGATCTGCAAAGGGCTGATAGGCGGCACCAGCGGCACTATATCTTCTGGCGTCACGACTCGTAGCAGGGGGAGGGCGATAAACTTTTTAGCGCCAGTCACATTGGTTACCTTGGGCTGACCAAAGGTAATGACCTGCTGTAAATTGTAGCCATCCTGTTCAAGATACATGGCTAAAATGACGGCGATGGCGCCTCCCAAGCTATGACCTGTAGTAGTGATTGGCTTGCCATCAACTAAGTAGGGTTGAACCTCTTGATAAACCGCCCGAGCGGCACTGGCAAAGCCTTGATGCAAGCTGATCTCTAATGTGGCGTCTGTTTGCAACGCGAGATTAAGGTTCAGCATAACGTTTTCAAGATTGGCGGTGCCGCGAATGGCGATGGTTTGTATGTCGTCATTTGTGCTTAGGAAAAAGCTTACCTGAGAGTTTGTAAAGGTCGCTTGATGCACCAGTGTACGTTGACTCTTTTCGAGTGTTTCTCTAAGTGCTTCATCATCTAAATAAGTACCGTTTGACAATTCTGCATGTTGTTTTATCGCTGCAAAGTCGGGAGCCGAATGGGCATGGGTGGAAAAAATAATCAGCAAGATTAAAGCAAGTACGAGGCGCATAGTGTAGAGCTAATCACAATAGTAAATGGAGGACAGAGACTACTAAATAAAGCATGGCTCGTGAACTAAAGAAGTGTTTATTTAAGTAGTGCTTTTAGTAGATCAAGGAAGTAATTCACAAGTTAAAATATTTACAGTGACTATTGTATGATTATTTGTGACACTCAAAATTCAATAATTAGAATATCGGAGATGAGTAGATGGCTAGTCAGAAAATTGATGCAGGAATGGCGTTTCCAACCTTTACTGCAAAATCTGTAGCGACTGGAGAGCAAATCACTGTAGGTGAAGCCAATGGTAAATGGCAATTGGTGATTGTTTATCGCGGCAAGCATTGCGGACGCTGTAAAAAATACTTAAACATTTTAGAGCAGCAACAACAGGCTTGGGCAGATGCTGGCTTTGATATCATGACTGTCTCTGCAGATTCTCAAACCAAAGCTCAGCTGGATGTTGCTGAGTTTAACTGGACCTTCCCAATCGCTTGTGAGCTGAGCATTGATGAAATGAAAAAGTTAGGCGTCTATATCAGTGAGCCATTGAGTGCCAACGAAGCGGATGGTCCATTTTCTGAACCTGCCGTATTCTGTCTACGTCCTGATGGTAGTGTACAAATTGTGGCGCTATCGAATGGTCCTGCAGCACGACCGGATCTTGCGGAATTACTAGACGGTATGATTTTTACCATTGAGAACGAACGTCCAGCGCGTGGTACTTATCAATAAGTCGTTTTATTTGGGTACCCTGTTGCTAGGGTATCCAAATTTGCCGATTCCTCTCAAGGAAAGGCCTTATTCCTGTTCTATGTCGGCAGGATCGATAAGTTCATGGTCTGCGGCGATTTGCAACAACTGCATGATCAGTTCGTCCGGTGGCAAAAGGTGTAAAGGGGTATGGATTCCCATGTCATTGACCACCTCATCTAATTGCACATCTCGCTCTTCAAACCAAGTATAAATGCTTTGCACCTCAAAACTTGGCTCTAAACCTTTAGCATCATACGTGGCTTCAATGAGAGGCGATATTGTCTCTGGTTCGAGTGCATACACCACATCCGTATCAAATTCGTTAATCCATTCTGCTAAAATGTCACTGGCTTCAAAGCCAAATTCATAGAGCTGTTGTTCGTCTAAATCTAATGGGTTTGATTCTATTGAGTGATCTTCCAACCAGGCATCATCAGGGATGACTAATACTTCTTTTACCTGTGCTGTGTGTGTAGACCAAGTAAAGAGTAATGGGAAAGCTGGCTCGTCGGAAGAATTAGCGACAGCCGTTATGAATATAGGTAAACTTGCCATAATATAGAATCACAATTTAAGTGTAAGGAATAAATGAATGACCAGCCGAATCAAGATTAGTAGTGAATTTGATGGCGGTAATATTTCCGTTATTGACGCGACGGAACCCGACAATATTAGAGTAAAAATCCCTAACGATACAAACTCTAAATTCCTACAGTGGTTTTATTTTCGTTTACAAGGCGGAATGGGCGAACAATGTGTTATTCATTTTGAGAATGCCAGCCAGGCCGCTTATCCAGATGGTTGGGTAGATTATCAGGCTGTGGCCTCTTATGACCGGGAATATTGGTTCCGAGTGCCTACTGAATACAAAGACGGCAAGTTGGTTATTCATCATCAGCCAGAACAAGACAGTGTCTACTATGCCTATTTTGCCCCTTACAGCTATGAGCGCCATTTAGACATGCTGGCTTGGGCGGCCAGCCATGAAGATTGTATTACCGATCATATCGGTGAAACCGCTGAAGGCCGTGATATTACGCTTTTAGAGATAAGTAAAACTCAGGGTTTAGCCAAGAATGTCTGGATCATTGCCCGTCAACATCCTGGCGAAACAATGGCAGAATGGTTTGTCGAAGGCCTGTTAGAACGTTTGTTTGATGAGTCTCACCCTATTGCAAGATCATTACTGAACCAGTGTCGCTTTTACGTTGTCCCCAATATGAATCCAGACGGTGGAGTGCACGGTAATCTCAGAGTGAACTCCAAGGGCGTGAACTTAAACCGCGAGTGGAAAAATCCGAGCAAAGAGTTCAGCCCAGAAGTTCTGGCCGTACAGAAAAAAATGGCTGAAACAGGTGTAGATGTCTTCTTAGATATACATGGTGATGAAGCTTTGCCCGTCAATTTTGTGGACGGTTGTCAGGGTGTGCCATCTTTTGATGAGCGAATGGCCACTATGGAAAGTATTTTCAAAGATGCTTTTTGTGCGGTTAGCCCAGACTTTCAAACAGAGATTGGCTATACCCCGGATCAATTTGGTGAAGCGAACTTAACGGTGGCAACCAAATGGGTAGGGGAGACTTACCGTTGCTTGGCGTTAACCTTAGAGATGCCCTTTAAAGATAACCAAAACTTACCCGATGAAATCGTGGGTTGGTCGCCTGAGCGAGCTAAAATTTTAGGCGCTGATGTGTTATATCCTCTGCATCAAATTATGGCCAGTGCGTCTATGAAAGCTGAGGATTAATTGGTGATATTTAAGGGTGAAGTCTAGATGACAAAGGCATTTTTTCAGCTACACTAGACGACACACTTAAACTTGGATTGAGTGTGTATTTTTAATGGTTTTTATCAGGATATAGAGAATGCCAAAAGCGTCTGAAATTAAAAAAAATGTTGCCATAGATTATGATGGTAAGACCTTTATCGTAAAAGATATTGAGCGTTCTGTGCCTCAAGGTCGTGCTGGTGGGAGCCTATATCGCATGCGTATGTACGATGTGGTAACAGGCAGAAAAGTGGATGAGACCTTTAAAGATTCAGACATGATCAATCTGGCTGATCTTGTGCGTCGTCCAGCGATGTTTTCTTATTTGGATGGTGAAGAATATGTCTTTATGGATACAGAAGACTACACACCTTACAATTTGAATAAGGCCTCCATTGAGGAAGAAGTGCTCTTCATTAATGAAGAAACCACAGGCATCCAGGTGATTTTGGTCAGCGACTCGCCTGTTGCGTTGGATATGCCCACCAATGTGGAATTGGAAGTGGTTGAAACTGATCCATCTATCAAAGGTGCTTCAGCCACGTCTAGAACAAAGCCTGCAGTACTTTCAACTGGAGCAACGGTTCAAGTACCAGAGCATATTTCTACGGGTGACCGCATCAAGGTTAACGTGGAAGAGCGTAAATTTGCAGGTCGTGCTGAAAAATAGCACCGAATGTATTTAGATTAAAAAATGCAGCCTAAGTGCTGCATTTTTTATGCAAAGTTTGTTGAACCTAACTCTGCTCTAAGGTGTAATAATTTACCGATTAGCTTAATAAGCTGCGTAGTTACAACATGTTCAATGACGATGTGAGAAGACCTAATGAGTGAAGCCAAATATCCTATTAAAGGCGCTTGTCAGTGTGGACAAGTGACTTATGAGTTATTAGCCGCCCCAGCTATGGTGGCAGCTTGTCACTGCCGTGAATGTCAAAAACTTTCAACGAGCGCTTTCAGCTTAACAGCCTTTGTAGACAGTAAAAATATTCGCTTTCAAGGTGAAATGGCCGAATGGAAACGCCCAGCAGACAGTGGTAATATCAGCGCCGCAAAGTTTTGTACTAATTGTGGTAACCGCTTATACCATTATAATCCTGCTGAGCCGGACAGTATCAAGCTGAAGCCTTCAACACTTGAAGACACCAGCATCCTGAATCCTGCTATTCATATTTGGACCAGTGAAAAGCAAGACTGGTACCAAATACCTGAAGGTGTTAAAACCTGTGAAAAGCAGCCATAACAGTATTTGCTAAGCGTTACTATGGATATCAAGCGCCCTATATGGGCGCTTTTATTATGTTAAGGAAAAATGTGTGTTAAGGGATTTAAGTGTTAGTGCCATTGTGGCAGGTTTTGTTGCCGTCTTAATTGGTTTTGCAAGTTCAGTGGCAATTGTGTTTCAGGCGGCTCAAGCCGCTGGTGCGGACCCTGCGACTATCGTTTCTTGGATTATGGCGCTTGGTCTTGGCATGGGGTTAAGCTGCTTCTTTCTCTCTTTATGGTATAAAGCCCCTGTCATTACCGCTTGGTCGACTCCCGGTGCCGCACTTTTAGCCACAAGCCTAGGGGCTATTAGTTACCCTGAGGCCATTGGTGTATTTGTTTTTGCCAGTGGCTTAGCCGCCATCACAGGATTGACTGGTGGCTTTGATAAACTCATGCGCTGGGTGCCCTTACCAATCGCTTGTGCCATGTTAGCAGGGGTGCTGTTTAATTTTGGTCTTGCTGTTTTTACATCCTTTGAAAGTAATATATTTTTAGTAGGCGCCATGTTATTGGCGTACTTGGTTAGCAAGCTGGTGGTTCCACGCTATTCAGTGTTAGTGGTATTAGTCACAGGCGTTGTTTGGGTCCTGCTGAATGATAATAGTGCGAGTATGGGTGAAATTCCCCTTACATTAGGGAGCTTTCATTGGGTATGGCCAGAATGGAATCTTGGGGCCATTATTGGTATTGGTATTCCTCTTTATATTGTTACCATGACCTCACAAAATATCCCTGGTGTGGTGGTAATGAAAAATGCTGGCTATCAAACACCGGTTTCCCCGTTGATTTCGTGGACAGGTATTGCTGGCGTTGTGCTAGCGCCATTAGGCGGTTTTGCGTTTAACTTAGCGGCCATTACCGCGGCTATTTGCTCAGGTGATGAGTGTCATAAAGATCCAGCTAAGCGCTATATTGCAGGCTTATCGGCTGGTGTCTTCTATATGCTTGCGGGTATGGCCGGTGCCACGGTTGTCGCTATGTTTTCTATATTTCCTGCTGCCATGATTGCAGCGTTAGCAGGAATCGCCTTGTTTGGCACTATAGCAACTAATTTGAAAAATGCTCTGGGTGAAGATGCTACTCGTGAAGCGGCCTTAGTGACGTTTTTAGTGACTGTATCTGGGTTGTCTTTCGCTGGCATTGCCTCAGCATTTTGGGGGATTTTATTTGGAGCGATTTTCCTAGTGGTGAGCAGAATCAAGCGCTAGGTTTTAAATAATATTAAAAAGGCCCGCACTAAAATTTTAGGCGGGCCTTATTTTTATGAGTCAACAACGTGTCTATTGAGGCAGATAAACCGCTAAGCGTGCGCCACCCAGTAGCGATGACACTTCACGTTTAATAAAACCTTTCGTATCTTTAAGCTGATGAGCATTGGCTGAAAGGGCAGAGAAATAGAGCCCTAGACCTGTATTAGACTCATCGAAGTCACTGGTATCTTCTATTAAATCACTGTCAAAACCTTTGCCATCATCATCAATGGCAAGCACTAAGAAACCATTGTCCAAACTGGCGTTTATGCAAATTTTAGATTTTGCAAAGCGGATAGCATTATAGACAGCCGTACTCACTACAGCAGTCATTAATCGTTCATCAAATGTGCCAATAAGTTTTGGGTCACATTGATACTCTAGCTCTAGAGACTTGGCATTGGCGGATGGTTGTAGGGCGAAGGTTTGATCGTCTAAAAACTCATCCATTAAAAAAGTATCTATATGTAATTCGTAGCCGTCAGAAGCCAGCTTATAGAGATACAGATATTCCACCCACTCATCATTGAGCTTTTTTAATGACTCTTCAATGGTCACTATCTTGTCTTGGTTTTGATCACTTTGGGGAAGGGTATCTTTTAAAGACTGTAATTTGTAGAGCAGGGTGCCAACTTGGTTTTTACTTTCATGAATAGCACTGGCTAATATGGTGCTGATGTCCAAGTTTTTCATAGTCAGGCTCCGAAAGCAGTTTGGTAGGTGGCTATTTGTTCATCGCTTAAAGGGGTAGTTTGTTTTGAGTTGGATTCTGCACTCCAAGTATTAAATACTTGCTTAGCATTTTTCTTATCATTTTTAGCAAGAAGCAAATCGATTTCATAGGAGTAACAGGTAGCACGAACAGAAGGTTGATCAAAAAACAAGTTGTGAAGCTTTTTTAGTGTATTGTTGAAATTACCTTCATGTCGACTAAGTAAGTGCTCTTCCTGAGCAATTTTGACAATAGACTTAAGGTGTCCAAAATATATTTCAGGACTGTTATAACAAGAGTTTTTGGCAAGAAATACCGCTCTACGATAGGCTGTCTCCGCTATGTCGTAATCTCCAAGGGATAAACTAACCTTCCCCAATTCAATTTGACGCATTAGGTTTTTCGGTGAGCGTTCAACCGCATCAATCAAAACTTGCTGGGCTTCTTGTGGTAAGTTCTGCGCCATTTTGATTTTTGCTAACCAATCATAAGCACTTACAAAGAAGCGATTGTCCATCATGAGCTGGCGGAACATTTGTTCCGCTTTATCTAGCTCGCCAATATGGAATTTTGCTTGTGCTTTGCCAAACAATGCCCAAGGCATTTTTCGTTCATTTAGGGTTTTATTAAAGACAGCAATTGCATTTCTGTAGTCTTTAAGTTTTAAGTAACTTTCACCGACAATACGCTGGCATTTACCCGCAAGTTGAGGGTGTTCCTCGGCGATAACTTTTGCTTCCGTGATGGCTTTCTTAAGGTCGCCCGCGTCTAATGCTAGGTTAACCGGAAGTAATTTTTCCTTCATGGTTAACATCTTATCAAGTCGGCGTTGTAGTACTGCTTGAGAGAAGGGTTTGGTAATGTAGCCGTCTGGTTGAAACTCGATGGCGCCCATTACCATCTCAATAGAGGTTTCAGCAGTTACCATTAGATAGGTTGTGGTGTGAGGAATAAGGTTAGAATGGCGTAGCTCTTCCAAAAGCTCCTGACCATCTTTACCACGACCAAGATTGTAATCTGACAATATGACATCGAAAGTGGTGTTTTGTAGTAATTCGATGGCAATTTCTGCCTTCATTGCAATCTCAATAGAGCCAAATCCAAAGTCATTAAGCATCTTCTTCTGCATAATACGCGCTTCCGCCATATCTTCTATCAGCAGTGCTTTTTTCTTTGAAAAATTTTGAGAATGCATGTGTTGTAAACTTCCTGTTTAAGATTTATAAAAATGATTTATTCGCATCAACCCTCAGATCTTCTGAAAATATCTCGTCCTCTTCGGATGTCTGTTGGGGGATTGCGTAAGATTCATTTGCCCATTCACCTAAATCAATGAGTTTACACTTCGAGCTGCAAAATGGTCGATCTGGATTCTCTGTAGACCAGACCACTTTTTTACTGCAAGTCGGACAAGCAATTTTTGCTTGTGATATTTTGTTATCTGTCATAATAACTCTAAAATTTCTTTGTGTAATCTATGAACTTTACCATTCAAATCAATAATATTACCAGTATTTTCCAATACAAAGTCAGCTTTAGAGAGTCGTTCGTCATTACTTAACTGAGAAGCTATTATTTTATCTGCATTGACTTCACTGGTATTGTCCCGATTCATTACCCGTACCCGCTGTAAAGATGTAGGAACATCGATGGCGATAGTGAATTGACATTGGGAGTTTTGACCTGTTTCAAAAAGAAGCGGATGGACCATCAAGACATAGGGTGAAGTGGCTTGGTTTAGTTCCTCTAGAAGCTGTTTTCTAATGGCTGGATGAGTGAGTTGTTCAAGCCATTTTCTTTCGTCACTGTTATCGAAAACTATACTTCTGAGCAGACTTCTATTAAGTGAGCCATCGTCTAGCAATATGTCATCACCATAACGTAAGTGAATGGCTGTAAGGCAATGTGTGCCGATTGCCACCGCCTGTCTTGCCACATCGTCAGCGTCGACAGATTGAATGCCAAGCTCGTTAAACAGTTTTGCAATGGTGCTTTTTCCGGAACCTATGCCACCAGCAAGGCCAATAATAGGGGGGTTATTGAGCATAATAAAAAAACACTACTATTCCTGATATTGCCAAAAAAGGCCCAAAAGCTATCTGGGATGTTTTGCTTACTCTAGAGTTGGTTATAAGCATGGCTAAAGTGTACAAGATGGCCATAAGGCTTGCACCCAGTAAAATACTGGTTAAAGCGCTAGGACCCAGCCAAGCTGCCATTACTGAGTAAAGCTTTACATCCCCCAGCCCCATAACCTCTTGATTTTTAAACATTGAAAAGAAATATCTCAGCAAGAAGAGTGCACCGAAGGCAAGCATCATAGCCAGAACATGACTAGAAAGAGTGTGTGTATTTAATTGAATGGTTAGTGCGCAAACGAGTATGACAAGACAGCATTCGTCGGGTATGTAGCCTGTTTTAAAGTCAATCCTAGAGAGTGTTACTAAAGCGCTTAAAATCAGGAGATTTAATATAAGGCTAATCGCGTTAGGTATTACAAGAGATAAAAGGATTGCTATTATCAGGTGTGTTACTTCTAGTGCAGGGTAAAGCTTAAAAAGAAAGTTATTACATGATGGGCATCTTCTCTGGTTAAGGATGTAGCCCATAACTGGAAGGCGGTGATGGATTTTAAGGGGCTTCTGGCAGCAGTCGCTTTTCCAGAAAGACCCACTATAGCTTATGGGCTTGAATTCTAAGTCGAGAATTTCGTGAGCCTCTCTACGCCATAATAGATCTTGTTGTTTTGGCCAGTTTATACAAAAATACGCACTATAACTGCCTAGAAAAGGACTTAGGAAGATGATCGCTAGGGTTAATGATTGATCCATCATGGTGAAAGATTAAACATGGGGCTGTATAGGACAAGTAGCGTTTTTGCAACAAAACCACCAGCAATGAGTAGGCAGATAACAGGTAGGGTTTTCTCAAAAATATTAATGTTTCGTTGCCAGCGCTTTTCATGTTGGGACGCAGCAAGGGTTAATGCTCGTTCAATATTGCCATCTTTGGCGGCACTATGAAGAGCAAGTTCTGCTTGCTGTGGAAACCAATTTTTGGGAAAGCTCTCAACATAACTTTTACCCAGTTTTAAAGCGTAATAGGTTTTGAGTATTTCGGCCTGTAACCCTTTATGAACAAAATAGTTAGGCATTTGCTGTAGGGCTTGTTGAAAGGCATAACCGGATTTCCGTAATGTATTGATAATGATGAAAAGTTTCGTTAAACGAAAATGCTCATTGTATTTTTCGACGTAAGTGCAAGCATGGCCCGTGATAAGTGCTCTGAATAACAAGACTTGTACACTCGTGATCAAAATGTATTGAGTGAGGATAATTACTAAGTCCATATTACTATCAGGTGATTCAGTTGATAGTAGTAATTGGTTGGCCATCATCATCAGGAAGGCAATTTGAATAATACAGCTGGGGTACATTAATGCTTTAATTAATCGTTTCGACCAAGAGAGCAAAGCGTCTAATTGAGAGATAGACAGCTCAAGGCTAGCAATGCAATCTTCTCTGGAGCCGTGTTCATTGATTAATTGGCAAAAGGCTTGCGTTTGTTTGTGGGATAAACGATTAAGAATACTATTAAGACTGTTACCACGATCTAACTCATTTAAGATTGCTTGGTTAATATCGCAGAAGTTCTGATTGGTATTGGATCTAGTTAAATGTTCAAAGGCGTCTTTTAGTTGAAGCCCAGAAAGCAATGCACTGTGTAGCTCCCTATAAAAAAACAATAAACCCTTATAATGAAAAGGCTTTGGATTCCAGCAGGTTATTTTAATTTGCCATAGCCCAAGTGCTAGGTAGTCATAGAGTAGCGTATCGGGATTTTCATGGAATCGAAATTCGTGCTGATTCTTAGTTGTGTATATTTTAAACCAAGGCATAGGCTTTACTCACTCCTAGTCTTTTAGTGGGCGCTCCAAAGGGTAGGTTGCTCAATTAAGACTTCATAGCTGTTTGGTAGGGTGCCTTGCCAATTAGGCTCAATGGCACTAAAGGCGGCGTATCCAGATGCATCCTTGTAGGACATAGTTTGATGAATGATGAGCTGAAGTGAGCTGACCAAAGAAAAGAAATCTACATTCCAAGCTCGGCAACGATGGATGGCATCCAATGGTGAATTGGTGTGCAGTGTGGCAAGCACTAAATGCCCTGTAAGCGCGGCGCTAACGGCTAAATTGGCTGTATGTGTATCACGGATTTCACCAACCATGATCACATCGGGGTCTTGACGTAGAAATGCCTTTAACAAGTCAGAACTGGTCATTTGAATGGCATCATTGGGCTCGCATTGATTAATGCCAGAAATTTCATATTCCACTGGATCTTCAATAGTGAAAATACTTCTTTGACCTGTGTTTAATTTATCTAAACAGGCATATAAGGTTGTACTTTTTCCGGCGCCTGTTGCTCCGCAAACTAAAATTAACCCATGGGAATGGTCGAGCGCTTTTTCTAGGCTGTTTAATAAGCCATTCGGAAAACCCAGCTGATTGATTGTGAGCCTTTGTTTATCAGGTAGTAATCGTAAGGCAACTTTTTCTCCTTTAATGGTGGAAATAATACTGACGCGGACAAAACATTGGCACCTATGGTCCTCATATAAGAACTGACCTTCTTGGCTGCGACGACTTTCTGATAAATCTAAGTTTGCCCGCATTTTAATTCGATTCACTAAATGACAATCTCGTCTTTGCAACTCGATCGTTTCGAGTTGGCCATAAACACGTTGAGAGATGTAAGTAAGGTCATCTATGTGGGCTATATGAATGTCTGTAGCATGATTCGCAATGGCATTACTGAGAATTTGTTCTAGAGTCATTCTTCAATCTCCTGGCAATGGCTAGGCAACAGAGCTTGTTCAAGATCTGAAGTGCACTTCCAGTTTTGATCGCTATCTCGTTGATAATCAAAATACTGCCCATCATCAATACCCGCATCTGCATTGAGACTAATCACTATATGTCCTGTCATTCCGTCGTTATCTTTAACCTGTACGGATTTAACAACTGAATTATCAGGGAGAGTACGTTTTAAGGGGGAGAATTGTGTGGAGGATGGGAAAGCTCCATTAATCAGTATGAATTCTTCTACTATGGCTTGGTGCTGTGTGGCGATGTTCTGTGCTTCAACTAATTTGGCTTTGGCGATTTGACGAACAAAAGAGGGGGCGGATAGGCTGGCAATGATAGAGATGATCGCAATAACAACCATAAGTTCTAATAGGGTGAAGCCACCCTGTAAGCGTCGGTTTCTCATTCTTCTCTCCTTGAAGATTTACGCTCTAGCATCCTGCTTAAGCGTCATTTGGGATTAGGCTAAAGTATCAAGCCGGTCTCCTATTCTAGTTTGTTGTTGGTAGCGCTCAAGCTGTTGTTGCTCTTCAATAAGCAGTTGCTCACGGGCAAGGTATTCTTCTCTTTGTCGTTCTAGCTGGCGTTGTTGATTAAGTTGTTCTGCTTGTTGTTTCAGCTCATCAATGGATACTTGGCGATTTTGTTCTGCAAGGGCTTGGCTTTCTTCGGATACAGTAACCACCAAATCACTCGATGCTTTGGCATTTCTAGAATGTTGGGCAGCAAGGTTGTTATCATCGTCAGAGCGTTGGTCGAATTGCTCTTGTATAGGCCGTTGGTTAACACTCAAGGTGCTTGAAGCGGCTATAGCATGAGGTAGGCTACCTGACATTTTAATCACCAAATGAGTTAATGGAACAATTTAAGTTTAGTCACCATATAAAATAAATCCAACTCAGTAAACGACTGAGTTGGATTTATTTTTAAGGGCCTAATTAATGTGCAACCTGTCCTGCCTGAATGGCAGTGATGGCAATAGTGTAGACAATGTCGTCAACTAAGGCGCCGCGAGATAGGTCGTTTACTGGCTTACGAATCCCTTGCAACATAGGCCCGATACTGACCACATCTGCGCTTCGCTGAACGGCTTTATAGGTAGTGTTACCTGTATTTAAATCTGGGAAGATAAACACGGTAGCTTTACCAGCAACCTTGCTGTTTGGTGCTTTTTGTTTCGCTACCTTTTCCATGATAGCTGCGTCGTATTGTAGCGGACCATCAATTAATAGATCAGGTCTTAGCTCTTGAGCTATGCGAGTAGCTTCTCGTACCTTGTCCACGTCATTACCTGTACCAGAGCCACCAGTACTGTAGCTGATCATGGCAACTTTCGGTGCAATACCAAACGCTGTCGCAGAGTCAGCACTTTGAATGGCAATCTCAGCGAGCTGCTCGGCTGTTGGGTCTGGGTTAATGGCACAGTCCCCATAAACAAGTACTTGATCAGGTAGACACATGAAGAATACTGACGATACAAGAGATGCGGTAGGAGATGTTTTTACCAACTGTAAAGCAGGGCGAATGGTGTTGGCTGTGGTGTGAATAGCACCCGATACCAGACCATCAACATCGTTGGTTTGGAGCATCATGGTGCCTAACACAACATTGTCTTCAAGTTGTTCTCTGGCAACAATGTCCGTCAAACCACGGTGTTTACGTAATTCGACCATAGGCGCCACATAACGATCACGAATACTGGCAGGATCAAGTATTTCCACACCATGGCTCAATTCAATACCGTTGTTTTGCGCAATGCGGATGATCTCAGCTTCATTACCTAATAAAGTACAGCGAGCAATGCCTCGCTCTGCACAGATTGAAGCCGCTTGTATGGTACGAAGCTCCTCTCCTTCTGGAAGAATGATGCGTTTGTTAAGTGAGCGAGCTTGCTCAATCAAACGATAACGGAAAGCCGGTGGTGAAAGCTTACGTTCGTCTTGGTTTAGGGCAAATGAATTAATCCAATCATGGTCGATACAGCGGGCAATATGTTCTTTAACATTCAAGATACGCTCTTTGTCATCTAAAGGTATCTCTTGGTTAAAAGACTGCATATTGATAGCCGTTTCCCAGCTATTAGACGCAACAGAAAGAATAGGTAAGCCTTTTGCCATAGCTTTACCGCACAAGGCCATAAGGGCTTCACTGGGCTGGTAATTGCCTGTTAATACAAGCGCAGCGATTTTTGTGTCGTTCAATGCCGCAATGGCAGTGGCCATGATGATATCGGTTCTGTCTCCTGGGGTGAAAACCAATACGCCAGGTTTTAGCGCTTCCAGCATGTTTTCAACACCGCGGGCACACAAGGTATAAGAGTGCACTCGACGGCTCTCCATCTCACCGGCATTAACCACCTTAGCTTGTAGAAAGTCAGCTACGTCTTTTACCCTTGGGTAGGTAAGTTCCTCGGAGCGAGGAATCTGACCTAACAAGCTAAAGTTGCGTTTAAAAATACTGCGTTGGGCAAATAAATCACCGTAGGATTTCACACCCAAAGAGCCTGGTGTGGTTTTGTTTAAGATACAGCCGATAACATCTGGGTCTTTAATGCCACCATAAGAGCCAGCAGCGATTTCTACATGATGCTCCAGCTCATTAACACGCATATCTTTTGGAGCCGTCACCAACACAAGACCAGCATCTAGGGTGCGAGCAATGGCTTTATTAAGGCGTGTTGCGTATGGGTGGCCTGGAATCTGAGCAAGACCTTCCACAATCACGGTAGAGTCAGCTTCAACACAAGCCTGGAAACGGCCGACCACTTCTTCCATGAGCTCATCTATGTTGTCGTTATATAAATAACGTTCGGCTTCATGCAGCGGAATAGGTTCAGAAGGGGTAAGGGTGGAACCTTGCGCGACCATTGCGGTAGATTTGTCAGGCCCTGAATCCCCCGGTTGTGGTTGTGCGATAGGTTTGAAAAAACTGGCTTTTAGACCTTGCTGCTCTAAAGCTCTGACCAAGCCAACCGAGACTGAGGTCAAACCAACACCTGGGCCTGTTGGTACGGTCATGAGTACATTGATTGACATAGTTATAAGTCCTTATAAGACGACAAATAAGTCATCTCGGTTATTTCTGAATAAGTGAAATGGTGTCCAGGGCGATCATCAACTCTTCATTAGTTGGGATAACCCAAATTTGAGTCTGGCAACCTTCATTAGTTAGATTACTGATTTCGCCTCTAGGCGCTTGTTGGTTTTTGGTTTCATCAAGCTTGATCCCAAAAGCCTTTAAGCGCTGACAAATTTGCTCACGTAAATAAACTGAATTCTCGCCAATGCCACCCGTGAAGACTAAATGGTCAATGCTGTCTAATGTGGTCGCTGTGCTTGCCAAATATTTTGCAGTGCGAGAGGCAAAGATATCCAACGACAACTTGGCTCTTTCGTCCCCAGACAGCATGGCTTCTTCTAACGTTCGGCAATCATTGGATAATTCTGAAACACCTAATAAGCCGCTTTGTTTATTGAGTACATCTAGAGCGGCGTCTTGACTGATGTTTTCAGCTTGACTGATAAAGGAAATAAGACTTGGATCTAGACTGCCGCTGCGCGTGCCCATCATCAACCCTTCTAATGGCGTGATTCCCATGCTGGTGTCACTGGATTGACCATGGTTGATGGCACAGGTACTGGCACCATTACCCAAGTGTGCAACCAACACCCCTTGTTGTTCACTGCCTGGAGAGGTTTTCGCTAATTGTTGGCTAATGTAGCGGTAGCTGGTGCCATGGAAACCGTACTTACGAAAGCCATGGTTACGGTAGTAGGACATGGGGATAGGGTAGAGGTACTGTTCTGCTTCTAATGACTGGTGGAAAGAAGTATCGAAAACCGCCACCTGTGGAATGCCTGGAAACAGCTCAAAAGTTACTTCAATACCCTTAATGTGTGCTGGGCTATGTAGAGGAGCAAATTTAGCACACTCTTCAATGCCGTTGATAACGTACTCATCAATTATGATGGAGGAAGCGAAGGTTTCACCACCATGGACAACTCTATGCCCAATACCAACGAGACCCTGTAGAATATCTGGGTGCTGATCTAGCCATTGTTTAATCACAGTGACCGCTTCTTTATGAGTGCCTTCTATTAAAGGTGATTGTGATTTTTCACCTTGGTACTTAATGCTAATAAGGCTCTCATCGCTGCCGAGTCTTTCGGCTATGCCCTCGACAAGGGTTTGCTGTCCTGCATTAGCAAGCACTGCAAACTTTAACGAAGAGCTGCCGCAATTAACGACTAAAATATTGTCTTGCATAATGACTCCTAAGCTACCCGTAAAGAAAGGTCGATGGCTTGAACATGTTTGGTAAGGGCGCCAATGGATACGAAGTCCACTCCGGTTTGCGCCACTCTAACTAGCTTTTCTTGATCCATGTTACCGGATGCTTCAAATTTGACTCTATGGCCGTACTCTTCAACAGCAATGGTCATATCTTCATAAGAGAAATTATCCAACATTATGATGTCGACGCCAGCCGAAACAGCCATCGCAACTTCCGATAAATTTTCAGTCTCAACTTCAATAGGCTTGCCGGGGGCAATCTGTTTGGCCATAGAAACGGCGTTAGCAATAGAGCCCGCTGCCATAATATGGTTTTCTTTGATTAAAAAGGCATCATAAAGGCCAAGGCGATGATTCTGTCCGCCGCCGACACGCACGGCATATTTTTGCGCGTGACGTAATCCAGGCAGTGTCTTACGAGTGTCTAGAATGGTTAATTTGCTGTCGGCCACTAAGCTTGCATAATGATGAGTAACCGTAGCGGTAGCAGAAAGTGTTTGTAAGAAATTAAGAGCGGTCCTTTCAGCGGTTAAAATACTGCGCGCATTACCTTCTAAGGTTAAAAAGATCTGATTTTCACTAAGTGAGTGACCTTCTGGGAAATGCCAAGTCAATTTTACGGACTCATCCAGTTGGCGAAATACTTCTTCCACCCATGGCTGACCACATAAGATGGCAAACTCACGGCTAATAACGTTGGCGACAATGTGTTGAGATTCTGGGATCAATTGGGCAGTAATATCAAGATCACCAATATCTTCTTGAAGAGCGAAAGCGACTTGTATCTTCATGTCTTCAGTTGTTTTATTGTCCAGCGAGACCATGATTTATCCTAATTCTTGTTAAGCGAAATTCAATATTGTAGCCGTATATTTATCTATAGTCAGTTACGAATGTTTCTTATTGCCCAATTTACACTAAGTTTTCTGTGAAAAGCTTGATGGTCATCATAATTGTGTCATCACGCTAATTTATTAAGCAAATGTTTGGTTGTTTTTTGTACGAAATGGGGGTGTTTAGTAGATAGAAATCAATGAAAAACACGTATAACTAAATTTTATGGTTGCTATCCATTTGCTGAATGTTAGTGTTTGCTCATAATTTTACAGTGGAGTGGTAAGGATCTCAGAGAAGCAATAGTGACTTATCTGTATGACAAATAGCCGTTTTCATAGGGTAAATGCACGGATTCTTGGGTAGGGTGGCTAGGCGATTTATTGATTAGATGATAGTCTTACGTCCGAATGCCCTATATATCGTAAAATATTGACCGTATTTTTAAGTGAAAATTCAGTGGATATTTTATGATTGGACCACATCCAAAATAAAAAACGATGCAGGTCTTGGTGTTCACTATGATAGAGATTTGAGTGTTTTTGTTTTCATACGGTACAGCTGTATGTTTTGCAAAAGCTTATTTATGGGTTTGATGAACCAAACCCAATAGGAAGCGAACCGACTAGATCTTTTGGTGGTCGATGCAGTGACGCCGTAAGTCAAAATAATAAAAAAATGTCATTGAAAAAATAAACAGGCATCTTGAATTCAGTAGAGATGCTTTTTGTTAGTTGGCTGGAATAGTTATGGCTATTCATACTGTTCCGACGGTTCGTTTAAGTAGCCGCCAAGGCTTTAAAAAAATAGATAGACCTTGGTTGGTTAAGTACTGTTCTAATAGCGGGAGTTATTAATACAATGACTGAGCAGCATATTCTCGAAGACATTGATCCAATTGAAACCAAAGAGTGGATTGATGCGCTTGAGTCTGTCCTTCGTGAAGAAGGCCCTGAACGCGCGCAATATATTTTAAATAAATTGTCGAGCGAAGCGTCAAAAGCGGGTACAAATTTACCATCATCAATCACGACACCTTATCGCAACACGATTTCTCCAGAAAACGAGAAACCACTACCAGGTGACGTATTTATGGAGCGTCGTATACGCTCTATCATTCGTTGGAATGCGTTGGCGATGGTAATGAAGGCAAACCGAGTAGACTCTACTTTGGGTGGCCATATCACGAGTTTCTCATCAGCAGCAACGCTTTACGATATCGGCTTCAACCACTTCTTCCGTGGTGGTGACGGTAAGCAAGAAGCTGATATGGTGTTCTTCCAAGGCCATATTTCTCCAGGTATTTATGCTCGTTCATACATTGAAGGTCGTTTGACTGATGAACAGCTTGATAACTTCCGCCGTGAAGTTGATGGTAAAGGTATTTCCTCTTACCCACACCCTTGGTTGATGCCTGATTACTGGCAGTTCCCAACGGTATCTATGGGTCTTGGCCCACTACAAGCTATTTACCAAGCCCACGTGATGAAGTACCAGCACAGCCGTGGCTTGATCGATCAAGGTGATCGTAAAGTATGGGCGTTCCTTGGTGATGGTGAGTGTGACGAGCCAGAATCTTTAGGTGCCATTGCCCTTGCAGGCCGTGAAAGCCTAGATAACTTGATCTTTGTTATCAACTGTAACCTACAGCGTCTAGATGGCCCTGTACGCGGTAACAGCAAAATCGTTCAAGAGCTTGAAGGCGTCTTCCGTGGTGCCGGCTGGAACGTTATTAAGTGTCTATGGGGCCGTCATTGGGACCCATTATTTGAAAAAGACACGAAAGGTTTGCTTGTTAAGCGTATGAACGAAGTTTGCGATGGCGAGCTTCAGAACTACAAAGCTAACGGTGGTGCCTACACTCGTGAGCATTTCTTCGGTAAATACCCAGAATTGCTAGAGATGGTTAAAGACATGACTGACGATGAGATTATGAATCTTAATCGCGGTGGTCACGATCCATACAAGGTTTATGCAGCCTATGCAGAAGCGACTGCCCACAAAGGTCAGCCGACTGTTATCCTTGCCCAAACGGTTAAAGGTTACGGCATGTTTAAAGCGGCGGAAGCACAAAACACCGCCCACCAAACTAAGAAATTGGATGAAGAGTCTTTGGCTCAATTCCGTGACAAGTTTGGCATTCCTATCAGTGATGAAGAGCTTAAAGATCTTCCTTACTACCGTCCTGCTGAAGACAGCCCTGAAATGCAATACTTGCGCTCTCGTCGTAAGGAATTGAGTGGTGACTTCCCAGTACGTCGTCGTGACTGTGAAGCGCTTGAAGTGCCTTCACTAGAAGCATTCAAAGCACAAATTGCTGGTACTAAAGGTCGTGAAATTTCGACTACTATGGCATTTGTACGCGCCTTGAACGTCATGGTTAAAGACAAGAAGATCGGTGAGCGTGTTGTGCCTATTTTGGCCGATGAAGCACGTACATTTGGTATGGAAGGTATGTTCCGTCAGCTAGGTATCTACAGCTGTGAAGGGCAACGTTACACGCCACATGACCACACACAGATCATGTACTATAAAGAGTCTAAAGACGGTCAGATCCTTCAAGAAGGTATCAACGAAGCCGGTGCATTCTCTTCATGGTTAGCGCTTGCGACGTCTTACAGCAACAGTAATCTACCTATGATTCCTGTGTACATTTACTACTCTATGTTTGGTTTCCAACGTGTTGGTGACTTGGCATGGGCAGCTGGTGACTCACAAGCACGCGGTTTCTTGATCGGTGCTACAGCAGGTCGTACTACCCTAAACGGTGAAGGCCTACAGCACGAAGATGGTCACTCTCATATCTTGGCAGGTACGATTCCTAACTGTGTCTCTTATGATCCTACTTACTCATACGAAGTAGCTGTGATCGTACAAGACGGTTTGCGTCGTATGTACCAAGATAAAGAAAGTGTTTTCTACTACCTAACAGTGATGAATGAAAACTATGCTCATGAAGATATGCCTGAAGGCGTTGAAGATGGCATCATCAAAGGTATGTACAAGCTGCAAACGAATCAGAAGAAAACGAATAAGAAACAAGTTCAATTGCTTGGTTCTGGTGTGATCTTGCGTGAAGTTGAAGCTGCTGCGAAAATTCTTTTCGAAGACTATGGTGTGAACTCTGATGTATGGAGTGTGACATCTTTCAATGAGCTACGTCGTGAAGGCTTAGACGCTAGTCGTTGGAACATGCTTCACCCAGAACAAGAAGCACGTTTGTCTTATGTTGAACAATGCTTAGACGGCAATGGTCCGGTTATTGCGTCAACTGACCACGTTAAATTGTTTGCTGACCAAATCCGTCCATTTATCAAAGGCACTTATAATGTCCTTGGTACAGACGGTTTCGGTCGCAGTGATACACGTGAGCAATTGCGTCATTTCTTCGAGATCAACCGTTATTGGGTTGTTGTTTCTGCTTTGAATGCGCTGGTAAAAGACGGTGTGATCGATGCATCTGTAGTTAGTGAAGCGATCGCTAAGTTTGGCTTAGATCCAGAAAAACCAAACCCAGTTACTTGCTAATTACATAACAAGCTAGTCCATCTAGCTAAGGTTCTGCCTTAGCTAGATAAGTTTTTAAAGTTTGATGCGTCTATACGACAAAGGAGATTTCCGTGAGTACTGAAATCATTCGAGTACCGGATATTGGTGGTGCAGCTGATGTTGAAGTTATTGAAATCAGCGTTCAGGTTGGCGATGTAATTGCCGTTGACCAATCCATTATTGTGTTAGAAACAGATAAAGCTTCTATGGACGTTCCATCGTCTATGGCAGGTAAAGTTGTCAGCATTTCCGTAAAAGAAGGCGATACCGTCTCTGAAGGTGATGAAGTGTTGGTGATTGAAGTGGAAGCAGCAGCAACAGCTGAGAAAGCTGAGGTCGCAGCGCCTGTGGAATCTGCTCCAGCGCCTGTCGCGGCAGCAGCTTCTAGCGAAGAAAAAATTACCATTCCAGACATTGGTGGCGCAACAGATGTTGAAGTTATCGAAGTTTGTGTTGCCGAAGGCGACAAAGTAGAAGAGGGTGATTCCATCCTTGTTCTGGAAACTGATAAAGCTTCTATGGACATTCCTTCTCCGTTCACAGGTACTGTTGGCAAAATCGTTATCAGTGTCGGTGACACGGTATCTGAAGGTGCTGATGTTCTAACCTTGGTGACAGAAGGTTCAAGTGCCCCTCAAGCAGCTCCAGCTCCAGCTCCTGCGGCTGAAGCGGCGGCACCAGCTGCTGTTGCAGGTGGTGTTGAAGCAGTTAATGTTCCTGATATCGGCGGCGCAGAAGGCGTTGACGTAATTGAAGTAGCCGTTGCTGTTGGTGATAAAGTAGAAGAAGGTGATTCCATTATTGTTTTGGAAACTGATAAAGCTTCTATGGAAATTCCTGCTCCAAAAACCGGTGTTGTTAAGTCCTTGTCTATTAAAGAAGGTGACACGGTTTCTGAAGGTGATCTAATTCTTGAATTAGAAGTTGAAGGTGTGGCGGCTCCTGCAGCAGCTCCAGCTTCCGCGCCTGCAAAAGCAGCTGAACCAGCTCCTGCTGCCGCTAAGCCTGCTTCTGCCCCAGCTGTGGATTCATCTGCTGTGCTTTCTACACCGTCTAAGAAAGTTCACGCTGGCCCAGCAGTACGCATGTTGGCTCGTGAATTGGGTGTTGAATTGTCTTTGGTTCGTCCTACGGGCCCTCGTGGTCGTATCCTTAAAGAAGACTTGCATGCTTATGTTAAAGCCGCTGTTCAAAAAGCGACTTCAACGCCTGCAGCAGGTTCAGTAGCCGGTGCCGGTTTACCGACTGTTCCAGACCAAGATTTCAGTAAGTTTGGTGAAATCGAAGTTGTTAAGATGAGCAAGATACAAAAGCTTACTGCACAGAATATGGTGCGTAATGCTCTTGTTGTTCCTCAGGTTACTCAATTCGATAAAGCAGATATTACTGACCTTGAAGGATTCCGTAAGGGTCTGAAGGCTGAAATGGAGAAGCAAGGTGTTAAGCTAACGCCACTACCTTTCCTAATTAAAGCCGTTGCTCAAGCCATGGTCGCTAACCCTGCATTTAATGTGTCTTTGACTGCTGATGGCGAAAGCTATGTACAGAAGAAATATGTACACATTGGTATTGCGGTAGATTCACCTGCTGGTTTGGTTGTTCCTGTATTACGTGATGCGGATAAGAAATCTGTTGTTCAGATTGCTAAAGAAGCTAACGTTCTGATCAAGAAAGCCCTAGATAAGCAACTTAAACCTGCAGATATGCAAGGTGGTTGTTTCACTATTTCAAGTCTTGGTGCTATTGGTGGTACAGGTTTCACACCAATTGTTAACTGTCCTGAAGTGGGTATTCTTGGTGTTTCTAAAGCAGACATCGAACCACGTTGGAATGGTAAAGAGTTTGAACCACGTACTATGTTGCCTCTTTGCTTGTCATACGACCACAGAGCCATCAATGGTGGTGATGCAGGTCGCTTCATGACCTTCTTGAACTCCCTTCTAAGTGATCTACGTCGCTTAACTCTATAATCAATTAGAGTCTAAAAAGCCGCTTTTACTGAGTAAAAGCGGCTTTTTTGTGCCTGCCATTTAATAGCAAGTCATTCTGCTTATTTGATCTTATCAATCTCCAGAAAATCCAAAATCTTATCTTTTTCCCACATAGCATCTTTTTGCCCAAGCTCTATGAGTGCTCGACAGTATTCTGGGGTAAACAGCAAGTAGCTAGCAGCTGAACTGGTTCTTTGTGATGATGAGCCTCCCGCGGCTTTAAGTAGAGTGCGGACGTTTTTGGGTAAGGTGGCGATATGTTGGTCAGCAATTTCGTTAATCTCTTCTGATGGGGAGATAATTAAGGTCTCAGTGGGCAGCTGATGTTGGGCTTTTTTATCATCTGGCAAGTCACGCAAAATGTCATTGAACAGCTCTAATTGATTGATGTCATCCTCTAGGTTATCGATAAAAGCACTGTTTAACAGCTGTCCAAGAATTTGCGTCATGCTGGGCGCAGAAGCAGGTGCCTCAACGGTTTTGCTTGGCCATTCCTTTACTCTTCTGTTGCCACTTACTCCAATGATCATAATTTTTTTCGCGCCTAACTTGAGGGCGGGGTAAATAGCGGATTTTTGTCGAATGGCACCATCTCCGTAGTAGCTCTGATCAATCTTATTGGCAGGGAAAATGGTCGGGATCGCACTGGAAGCGAGCAGGTGATCAACATTGAGCTGCGCTCTAACCCCTTTGCGACGATTACCTTGCCAAGGCTCTATATCCGACAAGGCTTGAAAAAATGTCGTTGACTCGCCAGTGGAGTAACTCATTGCCGTAATGGCAAGAGACTTGAGCCGTTGTTGGTCGACTGCCGTTTGAATGTCTGCAAAGTTCAAATAGTTTTCTAAAAGCTGCTTGAGGGGCGTGTTATCCATCAGTGCAATGGGGTCGTTATGATTGTGACGATGAAATAAGCCGAGCAGCGTTTTTGTGAGCGAGCTGGCCATGGGCCAACGACTCATGGTGTAAATCTGGTCTGGAGTAAGGTGCCGCCATACGAATGCGAGAGTAGACACAGCACGGGTAAAGTTGCCAGCATGACTTGCCAGCATACTGGCATTTAAAGCCCCCGCTGATGTGCCGCATAAAATGGGAAAGGGAAGCTCGCAGGACTTAGGTAGTAATTTGCCAATCGCGGAAAGAACCCCCACTTGATAAGCTGCTCTGGCACCACCGCCAGATAGAATTAAAGCCGTATCCTTGTTGTGATCGTTAATCATAATGGCCTCAAAACCTAAAAATATTCATATATAAGCTACAGTTATCCAATAGTAAAACAAGCATTTGAATCAAATAATTTTGAAAAAAACTGAATATCATGGCTTCAGTGGTATAAATAAATGATATAGTGGTGCGTGAAATATATTTGTATTTAGTAATTTTTTAAGTCTTGGGAAGATGCGAATAAGTCTTCTGCACTTCAGTCTTATTAGAGAAACGGTCTATCAAGGCAAGAGTGAGCAGGAATGTTAATACCTTTCAATCACTCTTAACACAGAGAGGCCGTTTCTCTGAAAGACCCGAAGGGCGCGGGCTAAACATTTTTTATTCTTTGTTAAGCTTCTTACCAATATGTCCAATATTGGACTGCGAAGCTAGCCTCGAATAATAAAGTTTTATCCACACGCTGAAGCCAGTGGACTTGTTCGTATCTTCCCTAGGGAAGGTGCGATAATTACAATAATAAAAGGACAATGTGATGGCGAATTCTGTGGTGATCAGTGGGGTAGGCCTATGGACCCCAAAGTACAGTGTTAGTAATGAAGAGCTGGTGGCGAGTTATAATGCGTGGGCGGCAAACTATAATGAGCAGCATGCTGAGGCAATAGAGCAGGGTGATGTTATCGCAAAGCCTTTTTCAAGCGCGGAATTTATCGAAAAAGCCTCCGGCATTAAAAGTCGATATGTCTATGCAAAAGAAGGTATTTTAGACATCAATCGAATGCGACCCTCGATCGCTCCTAGACAAGATGATGAGCTTTCTCATCAAGCTGAAATGGCTGTTGAAGCTGCGAAAAAAGCTTTATTAGCCGCCAATAAAACCGCGCGTGATATTGATATGGTGGTTGTCTCTTGTGCTTACACCCAACGCTCTTATCCGGCTATTGCTATTGAAGTGCAAGCGGCCTTAGGGATCGAAGGTTTTGCATTTGATATGTTAGTGGCTTGTTCTGCTGCTACCTTCGGCCTACAAAGGGCTTATGATGCTGTTCGCTCTGAAAGTGCAAAAGCTGTGCTGGTGATCAATCCTGAATTAACATCTCCTCAAGTGAACTATAAAGACCGTGATTCACATTTTATTTTTGGCGATGTGGCCACTGCTATTGTTGTTGAAAGTGAAGCAACCTGTCGCTCACAACACGCATTCGATGTGCTGGGTGTGAAATGTGTAACATCCTACTCTAATAATATCCGCTCCAACTTTGGTTACGTCAGTTTTGCAACCGATGAAGCGCCTTATGGGGTGGACAAACTCTTTCATCAAAATGGTCGCAAGGTTTTTAAAGAAGTGTGCCCTATGGCGGCTGAGCATATTGAAGGGCATCTAGCTTCACACGGGATTGAAGTATCTCAACTAAGGCGTTGGTGGTTGCATCAGGCCAATATAAACATGAATTTATTGATCAGTAAGCGACTGTTGGGCCGAGATGCCAGTTTTGATGAAGCACCAATTGTCTTAGACGAGTATGCTAATACCGCCTCAGCAGGTTCAATTATAGCCTTCGCCAAGTACCATGAAGATATGCAAGCCAATGATATTGGGGTGATTTGCTCCTTTGGTGCTGGATACTCTATAGGCAGCTTAATTCTACAAAAGAGATAGCCCTGTTACTGTTAAGTCATTGAAACTATTGTTCAATTAAGGGAGACTGTAAGAACTTAGTTTTAATGACTTAGAGGCATTTATAATATGGCAATTCACCCTCAAGCAGGTAAGCTTGCTCCACTCGATTCATTGGTTAATATTCCTAAACTAATGAGCGCCTACTTTTTGCAAAAACCCGACGTTACCCAAGCTGAGCAACAAGTGGCCTTTGGCACATCAGGACACAGGGGGAATGCTTTTCATACTAGTTTCAACGAAGATCATATTCTGGCGATCAGCCAAGCCATTGCAGAATACAGACTTCAGGAAAAAATTACTGGACCTTTATATTTAGGTAAAGATACCCACGCTTTATCGGAAGCCGCTTTTCAAACTGCATTAAGCGTATTGACCGCCAATGGTGTGAAAGTAAGGGTTCAGTCGGATAACGGCTACACTCCTACACCAGTCATTTCCCATGCAATTCTTACCCACAATGTGTCCAGTAACGAGTTAAGTGACGGCATTGTGATTACACCTTCCCATAACCCACCGACAGATGGCGGTATTAAATACAATTCTTACAAAGGCGGCCCTGCAGATAAAGAGATTACCGATTGGGTTGCAGCGCGAGCCAATGAGCTGTTAGCAGAAGGCCTCATCGGTGTAAAACGCTTGTCTGAGCAAGGCCAAACTGACTCTGGGTTGATTGAACCGTTTGATTTTATTAATCACTATGTGAACGATCTAGAAAATGTCATAGATATGAAAGCCATTGCTAAGGCTAAAGTGCGTATTGGTGTAGACCCTATGGGTGGCTCTGGCATTCATTACTGGCAGCCTATAGCGGATAAATATGGTTTAGATATCACAGTTGTTAATACAGAAGTCGACCCAAGCTTTCGATTTGTACCCCTAGATAAGGATGGCAAAATCCGTATGGATTGCTCGTCACCTTATGCGATGAATGCTTTGTTAAACATCAAAGATGACTTTGACATAGCAGTCGGCAATGACCCGGATTATGACCGTCACGGTATTGTTTGTCCCAAATCTGGCTTAATGAACCCAAATGCTTACCTAGGGGTGGCCATTGAATATTTATCTCAACACCGTGAGCATTGGCCCGCTGATATAAAATTCGGTAAAACCCTAGTTTCCAGTGGCATGATTGATAGAGTAGTCAATGGACTTGGCAAGCAACTAAGTGAAGTGCCTGTCGGCTTTAAATGGTATGTGGAAGGTTTATATCAAGGAGATATGGCCTTTGGCGGTGAAGAAAGTGCGGGGGCCGCATTTTTGCGTAATAACGGCAAGGTTTGGACCACAGACAAAGATGGCTTCATCCTGGCGCTGTTGGCGGCAGAAATTTTAGCTGTTACAGGCAAAGATCCGTCAGAGCTTTATGAAGAACAGGTTTCCAAATATGGCCGACCTTATTACAAGCGAATTGATGTGGCGGCCACGCCAGAGCAAAAAACCATTCTTTCTCGTTTAAGTGCAGAGGATGTTAAGCAAACAGAACTGGCGGGTGAAGAAATTTTGCAGGTTTTGACCCATGCCCCAGGTAACAATGCAGCCATTGGTGGTTTGAAAGTCGTTACCCAAAACGGCTGGTTTGCTGCCCGTCCTTCGGGTACTGAAAATGTTTATAAAATTTATCTAGAGAGCTTTATTTCGGAGCAGCATTTAGCTGAATTGGAGCAGGCGGCGAAAGCCCTAGTGGATCAAGTGTTTGCGGTTTAAAGAAACGAAAGCCCCAACTCTTTAAAGTGTTGGGGCTTTTTTGTGTTATTTTTTCTTAGCTTCTTCTAGAAGGTAAGCAATGAAATTCTTGATGCCAACGATGTTAAGCTCTGCACTTTTCATGTGGTGATCAAGATCAGAAATTTCATGCTCTTGTTTTAGATGTTCACGGCGCGTGACTTCTTCTTTAAGCTCAGCAAGTGTTTGATGAGTTTCATCAATCAGCTTGTGGAGTCTTTCATTGGTCAATACTTTTAAATCACTCATAAATACTCCCGAAACTAAATTACGCTACTAACACCAAGGCATAGTGCTGGAAAGACAAAGAACACCCCTAAGATGTAACCAAGGGCAGCAAACTTATTGTCAGCTGCTGTGTGGCCTAGGGATTCAGCAGCTTTGATGGGGAGGTTGCGAAGCATAGGGATACCATAAATCACCAACACACCCAGAATGTTGTAAATCAAGTGGATAAAGGCGATTTGTAGCGCGGCCTGAGCATTACCCGTCACCGCTGTAGCGGCAAGCACTGCCGTTACGCAAGTACCAATGTTGGCTCCTAGCGTAAATGGATAAATATCTTTCAATTTGAAAGAGCCAGAGCCTGCAAGAGGCACCATAAGTGATGTGGTAGTAGAAGATGACTGAACCAAGATAGTCACTAGGGTTCCAGAAGTGATACCGGAAATCGGTCCACGGCCAATAGCCGTATGCATGATGTCTTTGGCTTTGCCAACCATTAGCTTCTTCAATAATTTACCAACATAGGTAATGGCGATAAAGATTAGAACAATGCCGAGAATGATAAGGGTGATACCGCCCACTTGGTCACCTAATGTCTGAGTTGCTCCTTTAAAGGTATTAACCACAGGTGCGGTAGCCGCTTTTACGAAGTTGAGCCCACTCATAGAGGTGTCACCAGCGCCGTAAAACAAGCTGGTTAACCATGCGCCTGCTTTTTCTAAAATGCCAAAAGCGACTTCTAGAGGCAGGAAGATGAGTACAGACAAAAGATTGAAAAAGTCATGAACGGTAGCCGCTGAAAAAGCACGTTTAAACTCTTCTTTGGCTCGAACATGCCCTAAAGATACTATCGTGTTGGTGATCGAGGTGCCAACGTTTGCCCCCATTACCATAGGAACCGCTAACTCAACCGGTAGACCGCCGGCCACTAGGCCAACGATAATGGAGGTTACGGTAGAAGAAGACTGAATGAGGGCTGTAGCGACAATACCAACCACTAGGCCTGCAAAAGGGTTGCTGGCGAAAGCAAACAGCTCTTTGGCGTGACCACCCGTAGCCATTTTAAAACCACCACCAATCATGCCTACGGCACAAATGAGTAGATAAACCAGTAGGGCAACCATGGCCCACTGCATATAGTTCTGGTATTCACCTCTGTTAGGAAGTGCTGCTTGATTGTTTTCCATAGTGCATTCTACCTATTGGTTTTAAGATAAAATGCATGTTACGTGCACATTCTTACAGTGGTATGACAGCTAGTTCTGCTCTAAACAGGAGGAGCGGGATTAAGATATTTCAGCGAGTCTGGAAAGCCATTTGGTCAGTGGAATATCCAAACTGGTGCTTAATTTTTGCGCCATAGCTTTCATAGCTTTTGCATTGACGGTATGTGTTTTCTTGCAGGCAATAACCACCCAGTTGCCCGTGCCTGTGTCCAACGCCCTAACATCCACAAAATTGTCTTTGAGTAATTCGCTAAGGCCTTCATGGTTTTTGTAGTCACTCCAGCAGTTAAGTACCAGCCAGCCGTTTTCTTTAATATTCCGGGCGCAGTTCTCGATGAAACTGGTGGCTAAAACCGAGCGGTCCATACCCTCTGTATGATAAATATCCGTCATCAAGAGATCGACTTTCTTATCTAAACCTTTATCAAGAAAGCTTGCCGCATTATCCACTACGAAGTTAATACGCTTACCTTGGGGGAGTTTGAAATACATTTGTGCGGTATCCAGCACTTCTTGGCGCAGTTCCACCGCCGTGATTTGTATGCTGGGTACACTATGATAAAGCGCATTCACCAATGCACCGCCCCCTAAGCCTAAAATACATACTCGTTTTGGTTGTATGAAGAGTAAGGGGAGCATCATGGCTTGAGTATATTCATGTTGAAGAATGTGAGGACTGGCAAGTCGGATACGGCTTTGTTCATCACCTTCTGCGAAGGAAAGAATTCGATATTGACCGACATCAATTACGCGAATAGGACCGTATTCGTCTGCACTGTCATGGATAAGGTTATGTTGATTCATGGTTTTCCTGAAAAAATTGGCCCCTTGAATGGGGCCAATTTATAAGCAGCTAGGCTTGGTTGGCAGCAATAGGTTGCTGGGCTTTTTTAAGGTGGGACAAAAGTACCTGTGCCGGATGAGGCAACTTAGCATCATCGAGTCGTTTGGCTTGGCTACGGCATGAATACCCCGTTGCTACCAATTTGCCAGTAAGGCTGGCATCGGTGACTTTTTCCTGCCATGACAACTCATAAATGTGCTTAGACGTTTCTAGGTTGGCACTTTCGTGACCGTAAGTCCCCGCCATACCACAACAACCGACATTTTCAATTTTCAGCTCAAGACCTAATGTACGGTAAACCTTCTGCCAGTCACCGATTGAGCCCGCGGCATTGGTCTTCTCAGTACAGTGGGTCATTAAGTGATAGGTAGAACCTTCACAAGTGAGTGGCTGCTTAGTGAGGTGTTCGGTTTTTTGTGCTAACCATTCTTGCATCAACTGAATATTAGGGATTTGGCGGCTATCGGCAAAAACCTTGGCGTACTCCGAGCGATAAGTTAAAGTCATGGAAGGGTCTATGCCGATAAATGGCAATCCATAAAAAGATAGGCTTTGTAGCATATCTAGGTTCTTACGAGCTGTCTTATGAAAAGCACGCATAAAGCCGTGAACATGCAATGGCTTACCGTTTGGCATGTAAGGAGCAAGGTAGGCTTGGAAGCCTAATCGGCTCAGCATTTCCATGGTATCCAGTACCAACTCGGTTTCAAAGTAACTGGTGAAAGCATCTTGCACAACAATGACAGCGCGCTTTCTGTCTTTAGGGCTAAGGCTTTCGATGGCAAGGGGGGTCGCCAAACGAATGCCGCGCTTAGACATTTCTTTCTTTAAATTGAATTTACTGAACTTAGGGTTATCCGCCAGGCCTAGATATTTGCTGCTAAAGTGATTGATCCAGCTGCGGCTTACTAACCAATTGTAAGGCTGAGGCAAGACAGCAAGGCTTGGCAACATAAATTCTAAAGAGCCGATAAGATAGTCTTTCACAGGGCGTAAATAGCGACCGTAGTAGAGCTCTAAAAATTTAGCACGAAATTCTGGGACATCGACTTTGATCGGACATTGGCCAACGCAAGATTTACAGGCCAAACACCCCATCATTGACTCATGAACCTCATGGGAGAAGTCGTACTCACCACGTCTCTTTGCCAGAGTGTTTTTAAGCTTGGGGATGAAGCTGAAAAGGAAATTACTGTGTTTAACATCTTCACTGGCTTTTTGTGTATCCACCCCTTGGTTGCTCATGCCGCGTAACCATTCGCGCATTAAAGAAGCTCGGCCTTTTGGGGAGTGGCGTCTATCTCTGGTGCCTTTCCAAGAAGGACACATGGCATCGTTCGGGTCAAAATTATAACAGGCACCATTACCGTTACAGTACATGCCTTCTTTGAATTGATCACGATTGTGCAAGGGTATTTGACGGTCAAACTGACCGCGCAGTGGAACTTCGTCAATCTTAAGAAGTTCAGCGCCTAGCTCGAAAGGTGTGGCAATTTTTCCTGGGTTTAATTGATTGCGTGGATCAAAAGCGCCCTTTACTTGCTGGACACTTGGGTATAAGTCACCGAAAAAAGCAGGAGCGTATTCAGAGCGAACGCCTTTACCGTGTTCACCCCATAATAAACCATCGTATTTCTGTGTTAGTGCCACCACCTTATCGGTGATTTCACGAATCATTGGCTCTTGGCTTTCGTCTTTTAGATCCAATGCAGGGCGCACGTGAAGTACCCCGGCATCTACATGGCCAAACATGCCATATTGGACTTCATAGCTGTCTAATACGGCACGAAACTCCATGATGAAATCCGCTAAGTTTTCCGGTGGCACGGCGGTATCCTCAACGAATGGGATAGGGCGCTTTTCACCTTTAGCATTACCTAACAGACCCACAGACTTTTTACGCATGGCCCAGATTTTATTGACGTTATTGTGGCCTTTGGCAATGGTGTAGCCTAATGCGCTGCTATCACCTTGTTCTGCGAGTTTATCCAATTGATCTGTTAAGACTTTGATGCGCTCTGAAACTTCTTGCTCGCTCTTGCCAGTATATTCAACCAGATTGATGCCTTGAATATCTTCCCCAGCTTTTTCGGGGAAAAACTCAGAGACCGAGTTCCAAATGATGTCACCTTTGGCAAGACCCAGAACTTTTGAGTCAACTGTTTCGATAGAGGTCGGTTCGGCTTCTAATAGTTCTCTGGCGTGACGCAATGAACCTTCAAAGCTGTTGTAACGAATGTTAACTAGGGCTGCATAGGTTGGAATGGTTAGCAAATTGACTTTCGCTTCGACGATAAAGCCAAGTGTACCTTCGGAACCACACAACACTGAATTCATATTGAACAAGCCTTGTTCATTACGAATATGAGCAAGGTCATAACCTGTTAGGCAACGGTTAAGCTCTGGGAAGGTTTGCTCAATTTGCTCTGCCTTGTTTTTTTGGATGCTATCGACCAATCTGTGAGCGTGAGCGGCATAACCCTCACCAGATTTAATGGTTTCTAAGGTATCGTCATCTATAGGAGACGAATCTAGCAAACTACCGTCGAGTAAAACGGTTTTCAGAGACAAAACATGATCACGGGTTTTGCCATACATAACCGAGCCTTGTCCGCTTGCATCGGTATTGATCATGCCGCCAATGGTGGCGCGGTTACTGGTAGACAACTCTGGAGCAAAGAACAGCCCATGGGGCTTTATGGCTTTATTCAACTGATCTTTGACAACACCGGTTTGGACTCTTGCCCAGCCTTCTTCGGCATTGATTTCAAGGATTTTATTCATGTGTTTGGATAAATCTACAATCAGACCATCACTTAACGACTGACCGTTGGTACCCGTACCACCACCACGAGGGCTCAGTACTATGTCATGAAATTCGGATTCATTGCTGAGTTTGGTAATCAGCTGAATGTCTTCCACGGTTTTCGGGTAAATAACCCCTTGTGGTAACACCTGATAAATAGAGTTATCGGTAGAAAGGACAACACGGTTGGCATAATCTGGATTGGTGTCGCCGGTAAAACCGGAAGCTTTTAGCCTCTCAATAAAAGCTAGGTACTTGGACTGAAGTGGTGACACTTCAGAAAGCGTTGGAATCATGTTTCATCTCCACAAATGATGAGTGCGCAGATTTTAACAAAATTTATCCTATAAAAGGCAGATTTATCAGGGATATTCTTCGTCTATAAAGAGTAAAGGGTCGCCTTTATTGAATTTTGCCGAGCTTACAGAGAAAAGTGCTTTAAACGAATGGAGATTGCCTATGATATTATGCGTAAAAACTTGATGTTAAGAGACTTTTCGCTTCGTGCTTGAACCTATTGTTATCCCTGCCAACCCTTCATCAAACTCACTTCAGGATTATGAGTTGTTTATTTACCGTGGGGATTTAGAGAACCAAGCTGCCCCTGGTAATAAGTGGCATAAGCTCAAACATCATTTATGTGCAGCTAGCCAGCATAAAACTAAGGTTATAGCGACCTTTGCTGGGCCTTATTCCAATCATCTGCACGCATTTGCAAACACCCTAGAAACACTAGGTGTAAAAGGTATTTGTGTCGTACGTGGTGAGCTACAAGTTAACCTTACACCCACTTTAAAAGATGCCGCAAAAAGTGGAATAGAGTTGTGGCCATCGAGTAGGGCAGATTATCGTCTTGGGGTGGACTCTCTGGTAGCAGCGCAAATTCATGATGAATATGGCGATGTGTATTGGGTGCCAGAAGGGGGCGGCGGCATACTCGGTGCTAAGGGTTGCCAAGAATGGGCTCAGGATATTGCGATGCAAGATAACGACTTTGATGCTTGGGCGGTGGCTGCAGGCACAGGCACAACCGCCGCAGGTTTTTTGTCCGCACTTGAGGTTCCCTTTTTGCATGTGTTCAGTGCGTTAAAAGGGGCGGCTGACCAACAAGCAGAAATTGTTCAGCTTGCTGGTAAACTTAACAGTGCAAACTGTTCTGACAGATTGAAATTTCACAGTGACTGCCACCATGGTGGTTATGCAAAGCACAGTGAAGAATTACGGGTTTTTATGAAGCAAATAGCCCAGCTAAATCCTAACCTGATACTCGACCCTGTTTATACCAACAAAGCCCTCTTTGCCATTATCAAAGCAATGCACTCTGGCCAGTGGCCCCATAGGCGAACATTATTTATACACACTGGTGGTATTCAGGGCTGGCGAGGCTACCAGGATGAGCATAATCCATTTTTGAAAGTCTGTTCACATAGCGAGAGCTAGAGACTTCGTGTTAAAGTGGCGACAACTTAGAAAACAAACCCTGAGCCTTGGCTCATCGAGTTTGTTCGTAATTGTATTGATTGCATTTGATTGATGATAAGAGAATAACGCATGAGTCTTTTTACACGTGTGGGCATTATTGCAAGATTGGATAAGCCTCAGGTTCTAGAAACAGTCAAAAAATTAATGGAATACCTTCAGGACAAGAATCTAGTCCCTGTGTTAGAAACCGAACTGGCTACCATGATGCCAGGGGTGAAGATTGACTCATCCCCGCTTAAAGAACTGGGGGATCATTGTGATCTGGCTATAGTTGTGGGGGGCGATGGTAGCTTTTTAGGGGCCGCTCGCGCTATTTGCAGTTATGATATTCCTGTCTTAGGCATCAACCGAGGAACCCTCGGCTTCCTAACGGACATTTCTCCTCATCAATTAAAAGAAGAATTAGACCCGATCTTTCGTGGTGAATTTCATGAAGAAAAGCGTTTCATGATTCAAGCCAAGGTGAAGCGACAAAATCAAGCCCGTGGTGAAGGGATAGCGTTAAACGATTTGGTTCTTCACCCGGGAAAATCCGCTCGTATGATCCAATTCGATCTCTTTATCAATGATCAATTTGTGATGAATCAAAAATCCGATGGTTTGATCGTGGCTACGCCAACGGGTTCCACCGCTTATGCTCTGTCTGCTGGTGGCCCAATTATGCTACCAACACTGGATGCCATTGTATTGGTACCTATGCACCCCCATACCTTAAGTAATCGACCTATTGTGATTAACGGCAGCGCTAAAATTCGAATTGTTGTCTGTGAATCGAATCTTACTTACCCGAGTGTGAGTTGTGATGGTCAGTTAAACATTACTGCAGCCCCGGGTGATGAAATACATATTACCAAGAAAGAGGGTGGCATCCGCTTAATCCATCCTATGAATCATGATTTTTATGATGTTTGCCGAGACAAATTAGGTTGGCAAAGCAGTTATAAATCCTAACTATAAACCTAACTTTATATTACTAGAGGGGACTCCCAGTAAGGGTTAGATGTTTCCAATTTATCGTTTTAAACCCGATGCCGACCCAGCGGTGCTTAGCCGTTTTTTATGGCAACAGAAAATTGCCCATCGTATCGAATTTTCCAATGGCCACAATGAGCTCTGGCTTGCTAGTGCTCAAGACCAAGCTTATGCGGTAGAAATTATTACGGCTTGGGAAAGTGGCGAGGATTTGTCTCAAATTGTGTCATCCGCAAGCGCAAAACCCGTTCATAAGGCCACATCAAAAAGTCTAGTGGGTTTCTACCTAGCTTATCCTGCAACCATTACGACTATTTTGCTGGCAGCCATCATTGCTTTTGTCACCCAGTTGGGTGCAGATTTAACCAGCGTGGCGTATTTCTCTATTAGTCCGTTTGAAGTGTATGGCAACCAAGTGCGCTTTTTACCACTAGAAGAAGTCCTAGCACAGGGTGACTATTGGCGACTGCTGAGCCCTGCGTTTCTGCATTTTAGTCTACTTCACTTTATCTTTAATGTTCTTTGGGTCTGGGATGTAGGACGTAAAATTGAGCACCTACTGGGTTCTTTTTTATGGCTGTTCGGTGTGCTAATTACCGCATTGCTTAGTAATGTCTTGCAATACGAAATTAATGGTAATCCATTGTTTGGTGGGCTGTCTGGCGTTGTTTACGGGTTAATTGGCTTTGCATGGCTGACACCTTTACTACACCCACGCTGGCCAAGATTGATTAGTAAACAATTGATGGTATTTTTTGTCGTATGGTTGGGTATTGGCTATACGCAAATACCTGAAATGGTGGGTTTAGGCAGTATTGCTAATAGTGCCCATACAATTGGTTTGGTTACGGGGTTGATTTTGAGTGCCTTGTACTGTTTAGCAAATACCATATGGACTAAGAAAAGCCGTTAGCCCTCGCGATTGGTTAAGAGAGAAGAGATATGAACTTTAAAGAAATGATCGACAATATGTCGCCCGAAGTTTACGCCAGCCTAAAACAAGCGGTTGAACTGGGAAAATGGCCAAATGGTGTACGTTTAACACCAGAGCAAAAAGAGCTTAGTTTGCAAGCTGTCATCACCTACGATTACAGCAATAAATCAGAGACGGAAAGGGTTGGGTATATTAATACCGAAGTACACTCAGGTTGTGACAGCAAACAATCTACCGCCGAGCATGAAACCATCAAGTGGGTAGATAACTCGACTAAGGGAAATAATTAATGCTAACGGGTGATCTGAAAAAGATGCAGACCGAGGCTGTAGATGGCAATGTTCGATACCGTCTGCAATTAGGCCAAGACAGTGTTCTCATGAATGAGTTATTGGGGCAAAAAGTACGTTTAGATTTTGCTGGCGTCATTCATTGTGTGAAATGCCAAAAAGTGACCAAAAAATCTTTTAGCCAAGGTTACTGTTTTTCTTGTTTCAGAACTCTGGCTGCTTGTGATACCTGCATTATGAGCCCTGAAAAATGTCATTTTCATTTAGGTACTTGTCGTGACCCACAATGGGCCGAGCAGTTTTGCATGCAAAGTCATTATGTTTACCTTGCCAATTCTTCCGCCTTAAAAGTTGGTATTACAAGAGGGGATCAATTACCCACCCGCTGGATTGATCAGGGCGCAACCCAAGCAAGGCCTTTATTTCGAGTAACTAACCGCCGTATGTCTGGTTTAGTGGAAACATTGTTTAAAAACGAAGTGGCGGATAAGACCAATTGGCGCAATATGCTAAAAGGTTTGGATATCACCATGGATCTGGAGCGTGAGCAAGAGCGCTTAATTGGACTCTTGTATGAAGGGTTAGATGCCTTACAAAATGAGTTTGGTTTGCAAGCCATCACAGATTTATCCGATGAAAATGAAACCCACGAATTTAGCTACCCCGTTATAGAATACCCGACCAAAATTTCTAGCCTTAATGCCGAGAAAACACCAGTCATTGAAGGGACGCTAATGGGCATTAAAGGTCAATATTGGATGCTTGATACAGGCGTTATTAATATTCGTAAATATACTGGCTATCAAGCAAGTTTTACATTTTAGGAGAGAACCCATGAAAGAGAGTCAACCTTCAGCGATATACTTAAAAGACTACCAAGTTCCTCCATTTTTGATTGATAAAACAGAACTCACTTTCGATCTTGATGAAACCACTACGGTTGTCACCTCACGCTTACACATGCGTCGCAACCCTGCCAGTGGCAAATCTACTCAGCCATTGATTCTAGATGGTGGGCCAGATATGAAACTGATTGGCGTAGCCATGGACGATTACCAGCTGCCCCCAGAAGAATATCGCCTAATCGATGATAAGCTTATTATCACTGCGACCGCTGATGAGTTTTTACTGACCTGTGAAACCCTTATTGAGCCGCAAAACAATACCCGTTTAGAGGGGTTGTACCGTTCTTCTTCGATGTTTTGTACCCAGTGTGAAGCGGAAGGTTTCCGTCACATTACCTACTACTTAGATCGTCCTGATGTTATGTCAGTTTTCACGACCACTATTATCGCTGACAGCAAACGTTACCCTGTTATGTTGTCTAACGGTAATGAGATCGAGCGTGGCATGACAGATGAAGGCAAGACCTTTGTTGTTTGGCAAGACCCTTTTCCTAAGCCAGCTTATTTGTTTGCCTTAGTGGCGGGTGATTTGGCAGTCAAAGATGATCATTTCGTGACTATGAGTGGTCGCAAGGTGGCGCTGCAGATTTTTACTGAGTCTCATAATATCGACAAGGTTGATTATGCCATGGAGGCTCTAAAACTCTCCATGCGTTGGGACGAAGAAGTTTATGGTCGTGAATACGATTTAGACATTTTTATGATAGTGGCGGTAGATGACTTTAATATGGGCGCCATGGAAAACAAAGGGTTAAACATCTTTAACTCCTCTTGTTTGTTAGCTAGTCCAGAGACAACCACAGACGATGCGTATTTACGCGTAGAAGCTATTGTTGCTCACGAATACTTTCACAACTGGTCCGGAAACCGTGTTACCTGTCGTGATTGGTTTCAACTGAGTCTAAAAGAAGGCTTTACAGTATTTCGTGATCAGACCTTTTCGGCGGACATGCATTCCGAAACCGTTAAGCGTGTTGAAGACGTTTCCTTTCTTAAAACAGCGCAGTTTGCCGAAGATGCAGGCCCAATGTCTCATCCGGTTAGACCTTCTTCTTTCATTGAGATTTCCAACTTCTATACTCTAACCGTGTATGAAAAAGGCGCAGAAATTGTGCGTATGATCCATACCTTACTAGGTGCCCAGAAGTTCCGCCAAGGCTCGGATCTATATTTTGAACGACATGATGGTCAAGCAGTTACTTGTGACGATTTTATCGCGGCGATGGAAGACGCCTCTGGTGTAGATTTGAGTCATTTCTCACGCTGGTATTCTCAGGCCGGCACACCTGTGGTCACGGCGAAAGACGAATACGATGCTGAACAAGGTATCTACCGCCTCACTTTAACGCAAGAAACCCCTGAGACGCCAAATCAACCAACCAAACTCCCTTTGCATATGCCGGTAAGAGTCGGCTTATTGGATGAAAATGGAAATGAGTTGGCCGCTGGCTATCAAGGTGATGCATCTGTTGAGCATGTTTTAGACTTTACCCAAGCTAGCCAAGTATTTGAATTTACAGATGTCCGTGAGTGCCCAGTGCCCTCATTGTATCGAGGTTTTTCAGCGCCCGTTAAATTGCGTTATGACTACAGCAGTGAAAATTTACTGACACTTATGTCAGCGGATTCTGATGGCTTTAACCGTTGGAGTAGTGCACAGCAGTTGGCGGTCAATGAACTCACTCAACTGATTGAGCAGGCAAAGAGTGGGGTGGAGTTGTCAATTCACTCTCAGCTGGTAAAAGGTTTTAAACGACTTCTTAGTGATGAAAGCCTAGACCCAGCTATGGTCGCGTTAATTTTAGCGTTACCAAGTCAAGCTTACTTGTCTGAATTGGCAACCAGTATTTATCCGGCCGAAATTAAACAAGCCCGTGCCCATTTAAAAGCGTTATTGGCGAACAGTCTTAAAGATGAATTCAAGAAGACTTATCAGTCTTTGAATACTCAGGTTGACTATGAAGCAACCGCTACCGAGATTGCTCGTCGTAGTTTGAAAAATACCACGCTGTCTTATTGGTTAGAAACCGCGGATGAGCAAGCTTTGGTCGCGGTAGCAGAGCAATTTAGTAACGCTAACAATATGACAGATCAATTCGCAGCCTTGTCTATTGCGGTTCAAAACTCTCATCCGCAAGCGGATACCTTCATGGATGCTTTCTATCAGCAGTGGCAAAACGAGCCATTAGTGGTCAATAAGTGGTTGATGTTAAGTGCAAGCCAAGAACGTCCGGATGCATTAGACGTCGTTACTGGATTAATGAGTCATCCTGCCTTCGATCTTAAAAATCCGAATAAAGTACGTTCGGTATTGGGTGGTTTTGGGCAAAGTGTTTCAGCTTTTCACAATCTTGATGGCAGTGGTTATGCCTTTCTTGCCGATCAAATTATTGTCTTGAATAAGCGAAACCCGCAGATCGCTTCTCGCTTGTGTACACCATTGACTCGATGGAAAAAAATGCAGCCAGAATTATCAAGCAAAATGAAAGCTCAGCTTGAACGTATTATGGCCGAAGAACTGTCGAAAGATGTATATGAGGTGATCTCTAAAAGTTTGCTATAAATTAACCTTAAGCAATACCCTTGATAAATTAGGGTATTGCTTTTCCCCTTACCTGAGGTTTTTTGCAATCTTTACAGAAATCTGGCATAAGAGATAACTTATTGTAGAACTTACGTTTATTTGGGAGTGAATAATGAACAAGTGTACGGCAGCGTTAATTCCTTTTGCTTTAGGTCTATTGGCGACAGCCTGTTCTACAAATTCCTCCCAACAGCAAGCTGGTGTGGGTTCAACCGCGAGCTTGGAATCAAGTCAGATCCAATCTGAAACACTTTCTGACTTAAATTCTGCGCTTCAGAGCAAGAATCAAGAAATTTCCCAGTTACAGCAACAACTTAATGACAACACGGCACAACTCACTGAACTGCACAAAGCTTTAGATGAAAAAGATCAGCGTATCGCAGCCCTGGAAAAAGCCAACATAAATGCTGAAACCTTAGCAGAGCTAGAGCAGGAGAAGGGGCGTAGGCTTGAGTTAGAGGCTGAGTATGCTCAGTTAAAAGTTGAGAACGTATCCCTCGTTGATCGTATTGCCGCATTAGAGCAAGAGAAGACACAAAGTATAGTAGCGGCTGTTCCCCCAACAAACCAACAAGCCGATCAAAGCCTTACCGCAATAGATACAAACACAGAGTTTCTTGCGTTAAATAAGAACTTTCAAACCTTAGATTCCGCCCATTATGCACTAGGGCAGAAATATCAGACCTTATTGACTGAAAACTCTCTACTTGAAAGAAAGTATGCAAATTTGCAGGCTGAAAATCAGCATAACCAAGAAAGGTTAACAGAACTACAAGCCGAGAATTTAACGTTAGGCGGTGCGTTATCGGATGCACGAGCCCAGCACCAGCTATTGTGGGACGAAATTAAAACTCTGAAAGCAAATAACAATTCAGGCTTGATTACAGCTAAGAATGATACGTCTCAAGTGCAAGCACCCCAGCCGCCATCAGTGAACGAATCGCCTGTACAGGCGTCAACTCAAACAGAAAGTGAGTTATCGCTTCAGCTAGAGCAAAGTCAGTTGCGTGAATCGACTCTTAGCCAACAATTGGATGCGTTGACTCGTCATACGAAAGATTTAGAACGCTCCATCATTGCGTATGAAAACGAACTGCAACTGGTCAATACAGAACTAAGTGAAAATGAACAGGCAGCCAGTGAGAGACTGCAAGCACTTGGGGAGCAACGTGATCAGTTGTCTCAAGCTCAGCTGGCATTGCAAGAGGAGCTTATCGAAGCGAATCAGCGCCTTGTCACCAGCCAAACAGAACTGTCAGAACTTGCTGAACACTTGAAGATGGTCGAACAAGCGTTACAGACTCAACAAAACGAAAGCATCTCTTTGGTTGCGGCCATGGATGCTTTTGATGCCCAGTTAAAAGCTAAATTAACGCCCCTACAATGGCAATTGCCCAATGAAATGGTGTTGCACAATACCTTTGAAGTGGTGGTCGCTACCCAAGTGGAGGGCGGCGTGTCAGGCCAAACCTATACGGCTCAACTCTTTACCGACAGTGCCATTAACTTGATCAGCTCTGCCAGTGTCGATTCTGTCGTGCAAGACGGTAAGCTACAGTGGCGTTGGCGTTTATCTGGGTTGAATGAAAAGCCCGATGCCAACCTACATTTATTGGTTAACCAGCAAATGAGTTACCAAAATCAAAAGGTCAGTCGTCAGGTTTTGAACGAAAGTCGCAGTTTGGCTCTGACCAACGATAACTTATTAGATAAATACGGCTATTGGGCAGCAGCCATATTGGCTGGGTTGCTGGGTGGCTTCTTAGTTGGCCGCATCAATAAACGTAAAAATTAATCTGTTTAACAAGTCTTCATAAGGCCAAAAATAGCATCGCGCTATTTTTGGCCTTTTTCATTAGATCATTCACTTTCACATTACTAATTTTCAACACTTTTTTATGCGCTTTTAGGTATAGTTACGCTGCATATTATTTTTTGAGGTAGTGACAGTGGTAAAGTCCGATTCGTATTCGATTATAGAAAAACGCTTAGCTGAAAATGTTCTGATCCTAGATGGTGCTATGGGCACCATGATTCAGGACTACAAGCTCGAAGAGGCCGATTATCGTGGTGAACGCTTTGCGGATTGGCAAAGTGATTTGAAGGGTAATAATGACCTACTGTCCTTAACTCAACCAAAAATCATTAAAGATATCTACAGCAGCTATCTCGCTGCTGGGGCTGATATCATAGAAACTAATACCTTCAACGCCAATGACATTTCCATGCTGGATTATCATATGGAAGCATTGAGTTATGAGCTTAATTTTGAGTCCGCACGTCTTGCACGAGAAGCGGCGGATGAGTTCACGGCTCAAAACCCTAGCAAACCAAGATTTGTTGCGGGCGCTGTTGGACCCACCAGTCGTACTTGTAGTATTTCTCCAGATGTAAATGACCCAGGCTATCGCAATGTTCACTTCGATGAACTGGTTGCAGCTTACACCATTGCCGTGGACGGCTTGATTAAGGGGGGCGTAGACCTCGTCTTGATCGAAACCATTTTTGATACCCTCAATGCCAAAGCGGCTATCTACGCGGTGCTGGATTATTACGAAAAAACCGGTGTCCGTTACCCTATCATGATTTCCGGTACAATTACCGATGCGTCGGGTCGAACGCTTTCCGGTCAAACAACCGAAGCCTTCTGGAACTCTATTTCCCACGCCAAGCCACTTTCTGTTGGTCTTAACTGTGCTTTAGGGCCTAAAGATTTAAGACAATATGTAGAAGAACTGTCTCGAATTGCTGACACCCATGTATCTGCTCACCCAAATGCTGGTTTACCAAATGCCTTTGGTGAATACGATGAAAGCCCAGAAGAAATGCTCGAAGAAATTCAAGAGTGGGTTGATGCAGGTTTCTTAAATATCGTTGGTGGCTGTTGTGGTACTTCTCCAAGTCATATTCAAACTTTTGCTGAAGCCTTCGCCGAAGCTGCGCCACGTACGATCCCTGTAGTCGAAAAAGCCTGTCGTTTATCAGGCTTAGAGCCATTTAACATTGATGGTAATAGCCTGTTTGTTAACGTTGGTGAGCGTACTAACGTAACCGGTTCTGCCATGTTTAAGCGTCTGATCAAAGAAGGTGATTTTGATACAGCGCTGGATGTCGCTCGTCAGCAAGTGGAAAACGGCGCACAAATAATAGACATCAACATGGATGAGGGCATGCTGGACTCTCAGGCTGCCATGGAGCGCTTCTTGAAACTGATCGCTTCTGAGCCGGATATCTCTCGTGTGCCTATCATGTTGGATTCGTCTAAATGGGAAATTTTAGAAGCGGGTCTTAAATGGGTGCAAGGCAAAGGTGTTGTCAACTCCATCAGCATGAAAGAGGGTGAAGACAAGTTTATTGAGCAAGCCCGTAAACTTATGAAATACGGTGCCGCAGTAATTGTCATGGCCTTCGATGAAGTAGGTCAGGCCGATACGCGTGAACGCAAGATCGAGATTTGTCGACGTTCTTATCACTTACTTGTAGATGTGGTTGGCTTCCCACCGGAAGATATTATCTTTGACCCGAATATTTTTGCCATTGCTACGGGCATCGAAGAGCATAACCGTTATGCCTTAGACTTTATTGAGGCCACAGGTGATATTACTCGTGAACTGCCTTATGCAAAGGTTTCTGGTGGTGTATCTAACGTTTCTTTTTCCTTTAGGGGGAATAACCCTGTTCGTGAAGCGATTCACGCGGTGTTCTTATACCATGCCATAAAGCAAGGCATGACCATGGGCATAGTGAATGCCGGTCAGTTAGCACTTTATGAAGACATTCCTGTTAAGTTACGTGATGCGGTAGAAGATGCAGTATTAAATCGCACTCCGGATGCTACGGATAACTTGTTGGCGATTGCTGGTGAGTTTGCAGGAACAGGCGCCGTTGTTGAAAAAGAGACACAAGAATGGCGAGGCTTACCTGTTAATGAGCGTTTAAGTCACGCTTTGGTGAAAGGCATTACTGAGTTTATTGACGAAGATACTGAAGAAGCGCGTTTAGCACATGATCGCCCACTGCAAGTCATTGAAGGGCCGTTAATGGATGGTATGGGCATTGTTGGTGACCTTTTTGGTTCCGGTAAAATGTTCCTTCCTCAAGTTGTAAAATCAGCTCGTGTTATGAAAAAAGCGGTTGCCTACCTGATGCCCTTTATTGAGGAAGAAAAAGCCCGCAACCTTGATACAGCGTCTTCCAGTAATGGCAAAATTGTCATGGCGACCGTGAAAGGGGATGTGCACGATATCGGTAAGAATATCGTGGGTGTTGTATTGCAGTGTAATAACTTTGAAGTCATTGATCTTGGTGTCATGGTGCCAGCTGAAAAAATTCTTCGCACAGCGAAAGAAGAAGGGGCTGACATGATTGGTCTGTCTGGGCTGATTACCCCTTCGTTGGACGAGATGGTTCATGTGGCGAAGGAAATGGAGCGTCAAGGCTTCGACCTGCCTGTACTTATTGGTGGGGCGACAACTTCCAAAGCTCATACGGCGGTTAAAATTGAACAAAACTACAAGCGCAACCAAGTTGTTCATGTTACCAATGCTTCACGAAGTGTTGGTGTGGCCAGTGCGTTATTATCCAAGGATGCGGATCGTCGTCAGGCCTTTGTAGATGACATCAAATCCGATTACGAAAAAACTCGAATTCGTTACAAAGACAGAGCAAAAGCAGGTCGTCGTGTTTCATTAGATAAAGCTAGAGCGAACAAAACGCCAGTAGACTTTACTCAAGGTATCAGTGTACCTAAGCAATTAGGGGTTACCGTACTAACAGAGAAGGATATTTCCCTTGAGGAAGTAAAGAACTACATTGATTGGACGCCTTTCTTCCAAACATGGGAACTGGCCGGTGCCTACCCTCGCATACTTACTGATGAAGTGGTAGGTGAAGAGGCTACTCGTGTTTATGAAGATGCACTCGTCATGCTTGATCAGGTTATTAGTCAAGCAAGTTTGCAAGCTCGTGCTGTGGTGGGCTTATTCCCTGCTAATCAGGTGAATGACGACGATATTGAGCTGTACAAGGATGAAACTCGTGAAGAAGTCATTGAGACCTTGTCTTTCTTGCGTATTCAAAACGAACTGACGGCACCTGGAAAATACAACCAGTGTTTGGCAGATTTTGTGGCCCCTAAAACGGCTAACATCCCAGATTACATGGGGGCCTTTGCCTGTGCTGCAGGTTTTGGCATTGATCCATTGGTCGAGAAGTACGAAGCCGATCATGATGATTACAACTCTATTATGATTAAAGCGGTAGCCGATCGCCTTGCCGAAGCCACAGCTGAATATCTGCATGAAAAAGTACGTAAAGAGATCTGGGGGTATGCGGCGGATGAGTCCCTATCCAATGCTGAGTTAATTAAGGAAAAATATCAGGGTATGCGCCCAGCACCGGGTTATCCTGCTTGTCCAGATCATACAGAAAAAGCTAAGCTTTGGTCGCTGTTGGATGTCAAAGATAATATTGATATGGAAATTACGGAAAGCTTTGCAATGTTGCCAACCGCTGCGGTTAGTGGCTGGTACTTTGCTCATCCTGATGCTCGCTATTTTGGTGTCGGTAAAATTGGACCAGATCAAGTCGATAGTTATGCTGAACGTAAGGGTATGTCTAAAGACGATGCAGAGCGTTGGCTTGCACCTAACTTAGGTTATGACCCAGAAGACGACCGAATCTAGAAAATACGAAAAGGCGTCTTTATAGACGCCTTTTTTATGCACATACATGTAAGGTATTAATCGTGGCGAAAACCATTAAAGATCCAGAACTGCACCAAAAGCGCATGCAAGCCATTAAAAAGCACGTTGATAAACGTATTGCTAACGCCCAAGAAGATAAGGGTACTTTTGTGCTTTTAACGGGTAATGGTAAAGGCAAATCCAGTTCCGCTTTAGGTATGGTTGCACGAGCATTAGGGCATAACCTAAAGGTTGGTGTTGTGCAGTTTTTAAAAGGTGATTGGAACACAGGCGAGATAGACTTTTTCCGAAAACAGCAGGGGGTAGAGTGGCAAATCATGCCTTCTGGCTTTACGTGGGAAACGCAGAACCGTGAGGCGGATAGTGAATCTTCTAAACAGGCGTGGCAAATGGCACTAAGAATGTTGCAAGATGCTAGTGTAGATTTAGTTGTTCTAGATGAACTCACGTATTTGCTCCATTATGAGTATCTTGATGAAGATGAAGTGCTAGCGGCATTAATGGCTCGCCCAGAAAATCAGCATTTGGTTGTGACAGGTAGAGGGGCCAGCGATGCCTTGATTGCATTGGCGGATACGGTTAGTGAAGTTAAAGAAGTGAAACATGCTTTTAAAATAGGCATTAAGGCACAGAAAGGTCTGGAGTTTTAATGGTAGAAAGAATTAAATGCCGATGTTCGCTTGCAATACAGTGCTAAATTCTAATAATGGCTTGTTAGAATTGTTTTTTTAATAGATCAAAAAGGGTGATGAGAAAATGACGATTGAGCGTATGGAAGTTGGTCAACGTATGAGCCGTATTGTTAAGCATAACGGTACAATTTATCTGTGTGGCCAAGTGGCAGCTGATGCCTCTGCAGGTGTTCAAGAGCAAACACAAACTATGCTTGATAAAGTTGAAGCGTTACTTGAGCAAGCAGGTTCAGATAAATCTCATATCCTTTCCGCGACTATCTACATTCGTGATATGAAAGATTTCTCTGCAATGAATGAAATCTGGGACGCATGGATTCCAGCGGGTGCGGCACCTGCCCGTGCTTGTGTTGAAGCCCGTATGGCACGAGCTGAGCTTTTAGTCGAAATTTCTGTGGTTGCTGCAGAGAAGTAATGGCTGGCTGGGCGATCACCTGATTGCCCAGCATTTCAACGCATTATCAAACCTTAGTGTTTTCCTTTTTCACAATCGTATTCCCTAGCGAGCGAATAGTTCTTGCCATTTCTCTTGAAAGGTTAAGCAATAAAATCCCAAAGTCAAAAGGGTGGTGGTCGTGGAAATCACTAAATAATTGACTGCTAACCTCCAATAATACCCCGTCTTCAATGGCAACCCCTTTTCCCACTCTGTCGTGTAAAGCGATCATGGAGACAAACCCCATAGCCTCGCCAAAGCCAATTTCTCGGGTCAAAGCCGTTTGGTTATTATGCTGTTTAAAGTAGTTAACCTTGCCTTTGAGGATGATAAAAAAATTATCGCCTTTTTCCCCGTGTCGAAAAATCACATCATGCTTAGAGGCTGCATATAGGGCGCCATTTTCTAGCAGATACGTGATGGCATCATCGCTTAGGGCGCCAAACACCGAACCCTTTTTTAACTGCTCAATGGTTAAGCTGGAATCGAGCTGCGCATGTTCAATCAAATTCATAAGTACTCCTTAAACCGCAGGAGGTAGAAGCCATTGTTAAGATGTCTGCTGGCATAATATTTATTTATATTAAGTCTATTGTAGGACTCAGCTTACAAAATATCAGACTATTTTTACAAAATTTTGTTTTCTTATAGGGTTTCTCTGTATGCTTTTGAAAACTTGTGTATTTCGAAAGTTTATCTCCCATCTAGGTTAGTGCTGTGTGAAAACTATGCGATAATAGTGCCAATATATATGGCTTGTAGATCAAGCTAACCACTCAATATGCTAAACGGAAGAATGCTTTGTTAATTACTGCCAATATCACCATGCAATTTGGTGCCAAACCTTTGTTTGAAAATGTTTCTGTTAAGTTTGCTGAAGGCAAGCGTTACGGTTTAATCGGTGCCAATGGTTGTGGTAAATCCACCTTCATGAAAATCCTTGGGGGCGACCTAGAACCTAGTGCTGGTAACGTATCAAAAGACCCTAATGAACGCTTAGGTAAGCTTAAGCAGGATCAGTTTGCCTACGAAGAGTTTTCTGTTATCGACACGGTTATTATGGGGCACACTGAGTTGTGGGCGATTAAGTCTGAAAAAGACGCTATCTACGCCAACCCAGAAATGAGTGAAGAAGATGGTCTTCGTGCCGGTGATCTAGAAGCAGAATTTGCCGAAATGGATGGTTACACTGCAGATGCCCGTGCCGGAGAGCTGTTACTAGGAGTTGGCATTCCAACAGAACAGCATTATGGCCTAATGAGTGAAGTGGCCCCTGGCCTAAAATTACGTGTATTGTTGGCCCAAGCATTGTTCTCGGATCCTGATATTTTGCTACTTGATGAGCCGACCAACAACTTGGACATTAACACTATCCGTTGGTTGGAAGGGATTTTGGTCGAGCGTAACTGCACCATGATTATCATTTCCCATGACCGTCACTTCCTTAACTCGGTTTGTACCAATATGGCGGATTTGGATTACGGTGAGCTTCGTCTGTTCTCTGGTAACTATGATGAATACATGACAGCTGCCACCCAATCTCGAGAAAGACTATTAGCAGATAATGCTAAGAAGAAAGCACAAATTAATGAGCTTAAGTCTTTTGTGAGCCGCTTCTCTGCCAATGCTTCCAAATCTAAGCAAGCCACTTCGCGTGCGAAACAGATTGATAAAATACAGTTAGAAGAAGTGAAACCTTCTAGCCGTCAGAACCCTTTTATTCGTTTCGAACAAGAGAAGAAGCTTCATCGTCAGGCGGTGCAAATAGAGAACTTGGCTAAAACCTATGATGAAGAGTTGTTCAGTGGCCTGAATATGATGGTTGAGGTGGGGGAGCGCATTGCGGTAATCGGCCCCAATGGTATTGGTAAAACCACACTGCTTAAATGTTTAGTGGGTGACACTGAACTGACTAAAGGTGAAGTGAAATGGTCAGAAAATGCCAATATCGGTTATTACGCACAAGACCACGCCCATGAGTTTGAAAAAGATGTGGATCTTATCGAGTGGATGGGGCAATGGGGGCAAGAAGGGGATGATGAGCAGGTTATTCGCGGTACCCTAGGTCGTTTGTTGTTCTCCCAGAACGACATCAAAAAATCCGTGAAGGTTCTATCTGGTGGTGAGCAAGGGCGCATGCTGTTCGGTAAGTTGATGTTACAACAGCCAAACGTTTTAGTAATGGATGAGCCGACTAACCACATGGACATGGAATCTATCGAGTCATTGAACTTGGCGTTAGAGCATTACCCTGGCACTTTGCTTTTTGTCAGCCATGACCGTGAGTTTGTCTCTTCATTGGCAACACGTATCGTGGAAGTGACTGCCCAAGGTATTGTTGATTTCCACGGCACCTATGATGAGTACCTTGCTAAACAAGAAGCTTAATTCTATTACTTTGGGATATAAACGTTACGAAATATAAAAGCTTCGAGATAAATACAAAAAAAATTGTGCCATAAAAAAGGAAGCCTATTTGGCTTCCTTTCTTGTTTCTGCTCATTATTTTTTGCGTCTATCCAAATAGCTTGGTGCTTCTTGATATTCAAGCACCTCAACCTTGTCACCCACATTTATTTTGCCACTGTTTTCAGCCACCAAATTAATGCCGAAATCTATAGTCTTGTGTGGTGAGAGTCGAAATTTGGCCAAGGTTTTGAGGGGCTCGCCTTTTCGACTGCGCTCTGCAGTTTGTGGGTTTAGTGTCGTGAAGATACAGCGCTCGCAAGGCTTCACATTTTCAAAAATAACTTCACCAATTTTAATCCGCTTCCAAGTGTCTTCAGCAAAGGCCTCATCGCTATCCACCACAATGTTAGGTCTAAACTGAGCCATATTGATTTCTTCTGCTGCAAAGCTATTAACTTCTGCTAAAGAGGCACTCGTGGTCAATAAGAAAGGATAGCCATCGGCAAATTCTACCGGAGTATCGGGTTTTCTATTAGTAAAGCGCTCAGAGCTTGGGCCAAAATAGACAAGTTTAACTTGGGCTTGAAGGACTTGGTTAAACCATCGATCTATATCGTTACCGCAGTGGTGGCCTGTTACTTGGTGGTCCCAGATTTGACACTCAAGGGTAAGGTCAGAAAAAGTTTGGCCGTCGATCACAAGGTCATCTGGCATACTAGGGTGGCTGAGTTGCCATTGTTGTTCTGCCAATTGTTCCGCTCGCACAAGAGAAAGCTGTGGAAACTCGCGGGCTGTAACAGCAACACCTTCAGTGTCAACTAACATATAGTGCCTATCATCAACTAGGCCACTGAGCGTCACTTTAGCTGAAGGGAGGGAAATACCCTGAATGGATTTAATTGGGTAAATGTTTAATTGAGACAAAAATGGTGACACTAGGACCTCCGTTCATATTAGATGCAGTGATAATCATTCTATCAGTAAAAGCCATATAGTTACCAAGCTATCGTTAATTGTCAGTTGTGTGTAAGGCTGGATGTATTCTTCTGCTAAATTAGGGAATTATATTCTTTTGTCTTGATCTTAAATGTTACGTGTTAATAAAATCATTAGAATGAATAATCCTTCATCACGTAGGTTAATTCGAACCATTAAATCAGAAAGCTAATTTGAGAAGCCATTTTGCCAAATGAAATCTGGTTAGGGCCTAAGACAGGTTTAAAATATGTATTTTTACTGCCTAACCCTCCTTTACTAAGAGACGCACCCGATCATGGTTGGGTTGAAACGCCTAATGTTGCCCAACTGATTGAAGACAATGGCAATCACTGGCGCAAAATAGTGACCATCATGGCGAAACTGATTTCGACAGATGAGCAAGATTGGCGTTGTTATCGTGATGAGCACTTGTTTGATCAATGTGCCTTGGTGTTCTCGTTACAACAGCTTAAGCAAATTGAAGGAGATAAATGTACTTTGTTTATTGTGGGTAATGGTTTTCGTCAGGCTATGCCCATATCTGAAAACGCCCAAACACTAGGGGATAAACAGCTTGCCTATGTTAATCAAGATCGCACAATATGGTGTCCCTATTTAGATTATCGGCAATTTCCCAATGCATTAGTTAGCGCTATTCGATTAAAACTTTAGGCAGACTCTGGAGAATCTATGTTACAAGCACTGAAAAACCTTTTTACCCCACCTGCCGAGCAGCGAGAAACCATAAGTTATCACCGTGCGGTTGCCGCTCTTTTAATGGAAGTGATGTTGGCAGATCATAAAATCACGGTAGAAGAAGAAAAGCAGGTTAAGTTGTTGCTAAATGAAGTGACTGATTTGGGTGAAGATATTGATGTTTTGTTTGAGCAAGCCAAACAAGGGGTGGAGGATGCTAATGATTTGTATCAGTTTACCAAGGTCATCAACGCCCAAGCTTCATTAGATGAAAAAATCAACTTACTGAAAGGGCTGTGGCTGGTGGCTTTGGCAGATGGGGATTTAGATGCCTATGAAGATCATCGCATTCGTCGTATAAGCGAGCTGTTATTTTTGTCTCACTCAGAGTTCATTCAGAGTAAGTTAGCGGCACAAGCTGAATAGGGTTTTGTCATCAATAACCACAAAAAAACGCAGCCAACTGGCTGCGTTCTTTTTGACTGGTCTTTTTTAGCTTAAGCTGCGAAGTTTGCTGCGGCAAATTCCCAGTTAGCTAGTGCCCAAAAACCTTTAAGGTAATCAGGGCGAACATTGCGGTAATCAATGTAGTAAGCGTGTTCCCAAAGATCTACAGTGATCAAAGCCGTTTGACCGTTAGTAGCTGGAGTACCAGCGTTGCTAGTGTTAACAATTTCCAAAGAACCGTCAGCGTTTTTAACCAACCAAGTCCAGCTAGAACCAAAGTTGTTTACCGCTTTATCATTAAAAGCTTCTTGGAATGCTGCGAAAGAACCCCAAGTTGCGTTGATCGCATCTGCCAATGCGCCAGTAGGTTCACCGCCACCATTTGGGCTTAGGCTGTTCCAGAAGAAAGTGTGGTTCCAAATTTGTGCTGCATTGTTGAAAACAGGACCAGCAGGAGCACTAGCAATGATTTCTTCCAATGATTTGTTTTCGAATTCAGTACCAGGAACTAGACCATTTAGCTTAACAACGTAAGTGTTGTGATGCTTGCCATGGTGAAATTCCAATGTCTCTACAGACATGTGTGGCTCTAGTGCGTCTTTAGCATAAGGAAGAGCTGGTAATTCAAAAGACATTTCTTTTCTCCTTGCTTATATTTAACGAAAAATGCTTGTTATCAAGCAGTTATTGGTGCTTATATGATAGCATTGAACTTATTAAGATAATATTCTTTAAGTAAGCTGTGTGACCAAGTTCACCTTAATTTAACCAAAGTGATGATGTAAAGTTCCATGCATAGAGATGATGATGTTGAGATCCCAAGTCTAGTCTTGGATCAAGATGAAGTTAGTGACAGAAGACCTGCTGGTGCAACGACTCCTGCACCTAAGCGTCGATTAAATCCCGCTCCTGCAAAACCTGTACAGGCAACAGCAAAACCTCAAAAAACAAGTTTGGCTGGCGTTTATTTTTTATTGTTCTTGATACTTGGCGCCTCTGGTGGCGCCGCATTTTGGCTATGGCAACAAAACACCCAATTGCGCAATGAATTGTATGGCGCGAAAAGCGAAATTCAAAATCTAGATCATCAATTGTTAGCGGCTGACGTTTCGGCAAATAAGCAAGGTGAAACACTAGAAGAAACACTTAAAACCCATGATAGCGAAATTCGTAAATTATGGGCCGTAGCTTATGACCGTAATCGTGGTGCGATTGCAGATAACCTTGCTGCCATTAAAGCTCTAGACAGTAAATTAGCGGCGACTCGTGACAGTCTCTCAACGCAATCTAAGCGTATTGCCATTCAAGCCGATGTCTTTAATGATGTTGAGGAGGGGTACAACAAACTCCTACCGGCAGTTGCTAAGGTAGAAGAAGAGTTTAATGGGGTTAAAGCTGAAATGACTGAATTAAAATCCACAGTCGAAAGTCAATCTCAAACAGTTGGAAGAAATGAGCAGGGTATAACAGCTCTAACAGGCAAGGTGGAAGCGCAAACCCTTAGTCTTGAGCAAGTCGCGCAAGAATTGGCGAGCCTTAAAACCCAGTTAGACAAAATTGAATCCACACCTGTGGAGTCAAATACGACTGAGCTAACAGCAATTACCAGCCAGTTAGCTAAGCACCAAGAAGCCATTGACTCAAGCGATGCATTTCGTAAACAAGTTAATGCAGAGCTTATTCGCTTGCGCCAGCAAGCCAACGAATTTTTACTACAACAGCGATTAGATGCTGAGAATTAGTTAAAAGCGTTTAGCATAAAAAGGGGCCGATTCTGTCGGCCCTTTTTTTGTGAGTGACGTTTGTTGTCCCATACAAAGCATTTTCTATTGCACAACATAAGTTAATATCCTTATGCAATAAAAGTTTAGTTGGGGTGGTTTTTATAACTAATAGGCATGTTATAGTAAATAAAACTGCCTAAGCCTTTAAAAAGAGATGGGGAATTATGAACGAGGCAAGACTGACTCACTTAAAACAACTCGAAGCGGAAAGTATTCATATTATCCGCGAAGTAGCGGCCGAATTTGACAATCCGGTTATGCTTTACTCCATTGGTAAAGATTCTGCGGTAATGCTTCATCTAGCGATGAAAGCTTTCTACCCAGGTAAATTGCCATTTCCACTTATGCACGTGGACACTGATTGGAAATTTAAAGAAATGATTTCCTTTCGTGATGAGCTAGTTGCCAAACTTGGTTTAGAGCTAATCGTTCATAAAAACCAAGAAGGTATTGACCAAGGCATCGGGCCTTTCACCCACGGTAGCTCTAAGCATACTGACGTGATGAAAACTCAAGGCTTGAAGCAAGCACTAGATAAATACGGCTTTGATGCAGCTTTTGGTGGCGCTCGTCGTGACGAAGAGAAATCTCGTGCAAAGGAGCGTGTGTATTCTTTCCGTGATAAACAGCATCGTTGGGACCCTAAAAATCAACGTCCAGAGCTGTGGAACATCTACAACGGTAAAGTGAACAAAGGCGAGAGCATTCGAGTTTTCCCTTTATCTAACTGGACTGAGTTGGATATCTGGCAATACATATACTTAGAAAGTATCCCAATTGTACCGCTTTACTTCTCCAAAGAGCGCCCAGTAGTTGAGCGTGATGGAACCTTGATCATGGTTGATGATGAGCGTATGCCATTGAACGGTGAGACACCGCAGATGAAATCAGTACGTTTCCGTACACTTGGCTGTTACCCACTGACGGGTGCGGTTGAATCTGAAGCGGCTTCCTTGCCTGAAATCATTCAAGAAATGCTATTGACGAAGAGTTCTGAGCGTCAAGGCCGCATGATTGATCATGATTCATCAGGGTCAATGGAAGAGAAGAAAAAGCAAGGTTATTTCTAAGTTTGGAGTAAAGAAGAATGTCTCACCAGTCAGAATTGATAAGTCAAGATATCCTTGGCTATCTAAAACAACATGAAGAAAAAGATCTGCTGCGTCTTCTTACCTGCGGTAACGTAGACGACGGTAAAAGTACCCTAATTGGTCGTTTGCTGCACGACTCTAAACTGATCTATGAAGATCATTTAGATGCGGTAAAACGCGACAGTAAAAAATCCGGTACACAAGGTGAAGAGGTCGATTTAGCCTTGTTAGTCGATGGCCTACAAGCTGAACGCGAGCAGGGCATTACCATTGATGTAGCTTACCGTTATTTCTCAACGGAAAAGCGTAAGTTCATTATTGCTGATACCCCTGGGCACGAGCAATACACACGCAACATGGCCACAGGTGCTTCTACTTGTGACCTTGCTATTATCTTGATTGATGCCCGTTACGGCGTGCAGACTCAGACTCGTCGTCACAGTTACATTGCGGCATTGCTTGGTATTAAGCACATTGTTGTGGCGGTCAATAAAATGGATTTGTTGGACTTCTCTGAAGATAAGTTCAATGAAATCCGTGAAGACTACTTGAATTTTGTTGAACAACTTGGCGATCGTAAAGCCGAAGATATTCACTTCGTGCCAATGTCTGCCTTGCAGGGTGACAACGTAGTAAATGCTTCTGAGAACACACCTTGGTATCAAGGGCAGCCTCTCATGGCAATCCTTGAATCGGTACAAATTAATCGTGATGTGAAGCAAAGCGCTTTCCGTCTACCGGTACAATATGTAAACCGTCCGAACCTAGATTTCCGTGGTTTCTCTGGCACTATCGCATCTGGGGTTGTTAGCCCAGGTGATGAAGTCGTAGCTTTGCCATCGGGTAAAAAGTCCAAAGTGGCTGAGATCGTAACTTACGATGGCAACCTAGATTCTGCCCATGTTGGTCAAGCGGTTACAATTACCCTAGAAGACGAAATTGATATTAGTCGTGGTGATATGTTGGCCCACCCTAGTCATCAGCCATTGATTGCGTCAACTTTGCGTTCATCCGTGGTTTGGATGGCTGAGCAACCTTTGGTGCCGGGTAAGCTGTATGACTTTAAACTAGGTACGCAAACTGTGCCGGGTAAAGTGCATCACTTTAACCATAGGGTTGATGTAAACACCTTAGAAAAAGCGCCCATTACAGAGCTAGAGCTTAATGGTATTGGTGATTGTGTTATTCAGCTGGATGCCCCTGTAGCATTTGATGAGTATCAACAAGTTCGATTAACGGGCGCACTGATCATCATCGACAGATTAACCAATGTAACCGTTGGTGCGGGTATGGTTGAAGAAGCTGTAGCCGATTTGGATGAAGAAGGCCAAGTAAGCGCTGAAGATCGTGCGGCACGTCTAGGTCAAAAACCTGCTGTTATTGCGTTGGCTTCTGAAGTCTTTGCGAAAGCTGATGCCCTTGAGCGCTTGTTGCTGAAACAAGGTATTGTGGCGCTGGCGAAAGCAGATGCAACCCAAGAGCAAGCTAAACTTGTGCGTAGTACAGGTGTGACTTTGTTGGTAGAAAATGCTGATATTGCGGATTCTGCTATCAGTGAAGTGGCTATTGATGAAGTGGTTGAGCGAGTGATCGAAAGCGTTCGCTTATAATTCACTCAAGCTTAAAAAACAAAGGCCAGTTTAGTTTTCTAAACTGGCCTTTTTGTTGTTGAAGAGTTTACTGATTAACTAATGGCTTCAGCGTCTTGGCGTTTGACGACTTTGTGCTCTTCTTCATTAATCCCTAACTTCCAGTAGCTCGAAAGGTATAGGTTTTCTTTGCTGATAGCTTTTTCAACTTTAAAATACTGGCGTAAAACCTTCATAGAGCTGAACTCGCAAGCAGCCCATGCGGCAGCTTCACCCTCTAACCAAGGTAAATCTTTTATGTGATTGTATAAAAACTCACTGTCTACCCCAGGGTTTGGGTTGATTACCCACTTAACGTCCACCCCTGCAGGGGATTTAACGGGTTGAATGTCCTGTTCAGACATAACTTCAATCACAGCGTAGCCTTTAGCGTCGTCTGCTAGGCTTTCTAGATTAACGCTAATGGCGGGCAGGGCAGTCATGTCGCCGGCGAAAATATGCCAATCAGCTGTTGTGCTGGGTAATTTAGCTGGGCCTGGGCCTCCAACAAGAATGGTATCACCAGGTTTTGCATTCATCGCCCAACTACTAGCGGGCCCACCGTCTTGATGAGCAACAAAGTCTAGATCGATTTCATTAACGCGCTGATGTCTAATGGTATAAGTTCGCATGTCGCGTCCATCAGCCTTAGGGTAGATAAGTTTTACATAACCGCCTTCATGTTTTTCTGGAATGCTAGAAATCTCAGCGCCCCCCAAGGTTACCCTGATCATATTAGGGGTAATAAATTCCTGGTGGGTGACAACAAGCTCTCTAATTTTTGGTGCGCTCATACCTGGGCTCCGTAGTGGGGGTAACAAGGTTATAATTCGTTTAGGTTGCTAATCATTTTTTCAGCAATGTGTTTGAAAGACTCAATCTCTTCAGGTGTTAGACCGTAGGCAAGTTTCTCCTGACTTTTTAACTCTAACTCCCTAAAGCGATTAAAGACTTCTTCGCCTTCAGAACTTAAGGTAAGTATCTGGCTGCGTTGATCATTTGGGTTCTTTTGCTTTTTAATTAAGCCTTTTTGAGCAAGCTCATTGATTACACGAGTGATCTGAGCTTTGTCTCTATCTAGGCGATTACTAATAAGCTGTACAGTACAAAATTCAATGCCATTAACGCATTTAAAAATTCGTATATAACTAGCGGGCAGGTTTAATTGGGCATCAACCGTTGCCTGCTGCAATTGTCGCCGATAGCCGTGAATTAATTTTAGTATTGGGTCGGACAATGGCGTGTTCATAGTCTTCTCAAATGTTAATGATTATCATAAATTAACAGTCATCGTTGATACTGTCAACTAAATATATTTACCAAACCGAAAGTCATCTTGTTTGCAAAATTTGATGTAACAAATGTTACTCGAGCTTTATTATGTGAGTTGATTAAAAATAGGACTCCATAGCGAATAGGAACGATGAAACAAGCTAAGATGATTGATAAAGCACAGGTGTACAAAGAAGTTCTTAAAGTTTTGGCTGAGCGCAATAAAACAGCCCAGTTTGCCGCTAAACAAGCGTATGAGGCCGCAACCAACAGTGAGTCTGTCGCGGAAAATAAATACGATACATTTGGTCTGGAGGCTTCTTACTTAGCCCATGGGCAATCTCAACGACTTCTAGAATGTGAGCAAGAATACTTGGCCTTTACAAAATGGCAGCCTGAATCTTTTACAAGTGAAAGTGAGATTAAACTCGGGGCGTTAGTATCTTTATTGGACATGGATTCAGGTTTGGAAAAACATCTTTTTATTGCCCCCATCGCGGGAGGATTATCCATCAGTGTTGAAGATAAAAAGGTGCTTATCATTTCCCCATCCAGTCCCGTGGCAAAAGCAATATGGCATAAAACCCTAGACAGTGAGGTTGATTTGCCCGTCAGCGGGCATAAGGTCAATTTTTGCGTGGAATATATTGCTTGATAATCCACATAGAGTAAGACAATTTTTCGTCTTGCTCTAGTGACGGGCAGCGTGTTCGCATATAATGCTGTGCCTAAAAAATTTAGAACCTAAGGTTTTGGTGTAAGTTAAGCTGGTTTTCTTAGAAGAAAAGCCAACCAAAACCTAGGTAGCAAGAACACATCACTCTTACGAAGACAGTAATAGGATACAAATTATGCGCAGTCATTATTGCGGCGAGCTTAATGCTTCAAACGTTTCACAAGAAATAACCCTTTGTGGTTGGGTTCATCGTCGTCGAGATCATGGTGGTGTTATCTTTTTAGATGTACGCGATCGTGAAGGTATTACTCAAGTAGTATTTGACCCAGATCGTGCTGATAGCTTCGCACTGGCGGACAGTGTGCGTAATGAATACGTTATTAAATTAACTGGTTTGGTTCGTGCTCGCCCTGAGGGAACTGTAAACCCAAATATGGCTACTGGTGAAATTGAAGTGCTAGGCACGAGTTTAGAAATTCTAAATGCCGCACAAACACCACCATTCCAGCTAGACGAGCACCAAGCTGTTGGTGAAGACATTCGTCTTAAAAATCGTTTCATAGATTTACGTCGTCCAGAAGTGCAGCAAAAAATGCGCTTCCGTTCTAAAGTGACGTCAGTATTACGTCGCTACCTTGATGACAATGGCTTTCTTGATATTGAAACACCAATCTTAACACGCGCTACACCTGAAGGCGCTCGTGATTACTTGGTTCCTAGCCGTACACAACAAGGCAGCTTCTTCGCATTGCCTCAGTCGCCACAGTTGTTCAAACAATTGTTGATGGTGTCAGGCTTTGACCGTTATTACCAAATCGCTAAATGTTTCCGTGATGAAGATTTGCGTGCCGATCGTCAACCAGAATTCACACAGGTGGACATCGAAACATCCTTCATGAGCGAAGAGCAAATCATGGCCATGACGGAAGAGATGATCGTAGGCTTGTTTAAAGAACTGCTAAACGTTGATCTTGGCAGCTTCCCGCGTATGCCTTATTCAGAAGCCATGGAAAGCTACGGTAGTGACAAGCCTGATCTACGTATCCCACTGACAATTCAAACAGTTTCAGACCTAATGCTAGGCGTTGACTTCAAAGTCTTCTCTGGCCCAGCGGCCGACCCTAAAGGTCGTGTTGCAGCCCTTAAAGTACCAGGTGGTAGCTCATTAACGCGTAAGCAAATTGATGAGTACACTAAGTTTGTTGGTATTTACGGCGCGAAAGGTTTGGCTTACATCAAGGTAAATGATAAATCTAACCTAGAAGAAGGCTTACAGTCTCCGATCGTTAAATTCCTTCCTGTCGAAGTACGTGCCGCTCTATTAGAGCGCGTTGGTGCAGAAGATGGCGATTTGATCTTCTTCGGTTCTGATAGTGCCAAAGTAGTAAACGAAGCATTAGGTGCTTTACGTTGTAAAGTGGGCGAAGACCTTGATCTTTACACTTGCGAGTGGGCGCCACTTTGGGTTGTCGACTTCCCAATGTTTGAAGAAACGTCTGACGGTGGCATTACCGCTATTCACCACCCATTCACTGCGCCTTCATGTTCTCCAGAAGAATTGAAAGCCAATCCATTAACGGCGCTTTCGCAAGCCTATGACATGGTATTGAATGGTACCGAGCTAGGCGGTGGTTCTATCCGTATCCACCAATCTTCAATGCAGGAAACAGTTTTCGAACTTCTTAACATTAGTGAAGAAGAGCAAGAAGAGAAATTTGGCTTCCTATTAGATGCACTTAAATTCGGTGCGCCACCACACGGTGGTTTAGCATTTGGTTTGGATCGTCTAGTGATGCTAATGACGGGGTCTCAGTCTATCCGTGATGTTATCGCTTTCCCTAAAACTCAGAGTGCAACTTGTTTGTTAACACAAGCACCGGGTGAAGTTAGTGAGAAGCAACTTAAAGAGCTTAGCATTCGCGTTCGTAAACCTGTTGTTGAATAATTACAATTTGTAAACGTCCTAGCTTTACAGACGTTGAAATTGTTAACAGATTGAAAAATATCTGTAAAAGGCCGCTTTAATGCGGCCTTTTTACGTTTTGTCGTTGCATAGTTTGCTCAGGGCTGTTGAAATATACAGTAATTAGGTTAATGGATTATTATTTGTGAGTAAGACAAGAATATTGGCAATTGACCCAGGCTCTCGGGTAACCGGCTTTGCCATTATTGATGTAGACAAAGGTAAGAATCAGTATGTGGACAGTGGCTGCATTCGCTTACCTGATGGTGAACTGTCGGTTCGCCTCAAAGCTATTTTCACGGGTGTTAGCACTCTGTTAGATAAACATCAACCAGATGAGTTTGCCATTGAAGAAGTGTTTCTGGCTAAGAATGCAAATTCTGCCTTGAAACTTGGACAAGCAAGGGGAGCCGCTATCGTGGCCGCTGCGATGCAAGGCCTAGCGGTAAATGAATATGCCGCTCGTCGTGTGAAGCAATCCGTTGTGGGTAATGGTAATGCCGATAAAAGCCAAGTGCAGTCCATGGTGACCTTGTTGCTCGGTTTGTCATCTACACCCCAAGCAGATGCTGCCGATGCCTTGGCGATTGCCCTTTGTCATGCAAACACACGTACGTCAGGTGGTTTAGAATACGGCGTAGGTAAACGTGCTGGTCGCAGTTCTAAACGCTGGTCTGAACAAGATGTAAGGAAGGCCTTGTGATAGGTAGAATTGTTGGAACTCTGATTGAAAAATCCCCCCCAGAATTATTAGTTGATGTGGCGGGCATTGGTTATGAACTAAGTGCCTCCATGACAACTATTTATGACCTGCCACCTGTTGGTGGTGAAGTGGTCCTACACACACATTTTCAAGTAAAAGAAGATTCTCATACCCTTTATGGTTTTAGTAATAAAGGGGAGCGGGCGTTATTCCGTGTACTAATAAAAGTAAACGGTATTGGGCCAAAAATGGCTCTCGCCGTATTATCCAGCATGTCTTCCGAGGAGCTGGTCGCAAATGTCCAAGATTCGGATGTGACGGCTTTGACCAAAATACCAGGGGTCGGCAAAAAAACTGCAGAGCGCTTAATTATTGAATTGCGAGATAAACTCGGTCAGGCCGCTAAGAAGGACTTATTTACGGCGCCTGCCGTACTGCGTCAGGTGCAAGCAGACCCTAGGCAAGAAGCCGAAGCAGCGCTTATTGCACTGGGATATAAGCCTCAGGAGGCCGCTAAAGCTGTGGCAAACGTACCGGTTGATGGTGCCAGCAGCGAAGAAGTGATTCGAGCCGCACTGAAGGGAATGTTAAGGTAACTTTATGATAGATCATGATCGAATTATCTCGGCAGAACTTAAAGGAAATGATCGGCAGGTCGATAGAGCTATAAGGCCTCAGGCCCTAGCAGAATATATTGGTCAACCTGTTGTTCGCGAGCAGATGGAGATTTTTATCCAAGCCGCTCGTCAACGGGGTGAGCCATTGGATCACACGCTAATATTTGGGCCGCCAGGCTTGGGTAAAACTACCTTGGCCAATATTATCGGTAATGAAATGGGCGCCGAAGTTAAAACCACTTCTGGTCCTGTGTTGGAAAGAGCTGGAGACCTTGCGGCCTTGCTTACCAATCTGGGAGAGGGTGATATTTTATTTATTGATGAAATCCACCGTCTTAGTCCAGCGATTGAAGAAGTGTTATATCCAGCCATGGAAGATTATCAACTGGATATCATGATAGGTGAAGGGCCAGCAGCTCGCTCAATTAAAATTGAACTCCCTCCATTCACATTGGTCGGAGCTACGACAAGAGCGGGTTTGTTAACCTCGCCTTTGCGCGACCGCTTTGGCATTGTGCAACGCTTAGAGTTTTATGATGTTGAGTCTTTAACCACGATTGTGGCGCGTTCAGCCAAGAAAATGGGCATGAACCTAGACCATTCTGGTAGCTTTGAAGTTGCCAGGCGCTCACGGGGCACGCCAAGGATAGCCAATCGACTATTAAGGCGTGTGCGAGATGTTGCCCAGGTAGAAAATGTCGACCTAGTGGGGCAAGCAGTTGCCCAGCGGGCATTAGATATGTTAAGTGTAGATAGCCAAGGTTTTGATCACCTTGACCGTCGTATGTTATTGACTATGATAGAGAAATTCGATGGTCGACCAGTTGGCTTGGACAGTGTTTCAGCAGCTCTAGGGGAAGACAAAGATACCATTGAAGATGTCATAGAGCCTTTTTTAATACAGCAAGGCTTTGTTATGAGAACGCCTCGAGGTCGTCAAGTGACGAAACGAGCGTATGAACATTTTAATTACCAATTACCGTCAGAATTAGAATAGAGGTTAATAATGTCAATTTGGGGACTGATCGCCAGTGCTAGTATCGTAGTTCAACTTGTTATGTTGATATTGTTAGCGGCTTCCATTTTTTCTTGGGTGGTTATTTTTCAACGTATTAGAGTGTTGAAACTAGCAAAGAAAACCCGTGCTGAATTTGAAGATCAATTTTGGTCAGGTATCGACCTTAGTCAACTGTACCGCAAACTCACCACTGAAGGTCGTAAGGTACAAGGTGTTGAAAGCATCTTTACCGCTGGTATTAAAGAATTCACTCGATTACGCCAAAGCCACAATGTGGACCCAGACGCCGTAATGGAGGGAGTACAAAGAGCCATGCGCGTCGCCTTGTACCGTGAAGAAGAAAAGCTAGATCAGCATTTACCGTTTCTTGCCACTGTCGGCTCTACCAGTCCATACATTGGTTTGTTTGGTACGGTTTGGGGGATTATGCATTCCTTTATCGGTTTGGCAGAAGTGCAGCAGGCAACCTTGGCAACTGTAGCGCCAGGTATCGCTGAAGCCTTGATTGCTACCGCGATTGGTCTAGCGGCTGCTATCCCGGCAGTCATTGCTTATAACCGATTTTCTGCCAGCGCCGAATCTTTAGCGTCAAGTTACGAAAACTTTTCCGATGAATTTAGTAGTGTCTTGCACCGTAAAGTGCATGTGCGTGAGGGAGGGGTGGCATAGTGGCTCGCTCCAGAAGACGCAACAAACGTCGCCCAATGGGCGAAATCAATGTGGTTCCTTACATAGATGTTATGTTGGTACTGCTGGTTATCTTTATGATCACAGCGCCAATGTTAACCCAAGGAGTTGACGTTGAATTACCCAATGCAAACGCTTCTCCTATCCAAGATACAGAAGAAGATGTGATGATCGCTTCGGTGGATTCATCAGGTCAGTATTATTTGGACTTTGGCGGTGAGCAAACGGCAATCAGCCTAGCTCAACTACAAGATAGAGTGCGTAAGGTAATTACTCAAAACTCAAAAATATCTGTGTTGGTTCGTGGCGATAAAAATGTTTCCTACGGTGAGGTAATTGGTTTAATGGTTGCCTTACAAGGTGCTGGGGTACCAAATGTGGGCCTAGTAACTGAGCCGGATAATAAATAATGAAATGGTTTAAGCATGATGGTTATGGCTTGCCTGCCACCTTAGCGGTTGGTTTGCACGGTGCTATTGCTATTGCTACTTTAGTTGCGGTGGATTTTTCTGAAGAGAAAAAACCAGCACCAAAACATCCTCCTGTGGTTAATGCTAGGGTGCTTGATGTTTCGCAAACAGTCATTGGTCAGCGCGAGGCGGAAGCCGAGAGACAAAAGCAAGCTGAACAGCAAGCCCAGAAAAAGAAAGCAGAAGCTGAGCGCAAACGCCAGGCGGATGCTAAGGCACTAGCCGAGCAAAAACGCAAACTTGCTCAAGCTAAAAAAGAAAAAGAAGAGGCGGTTAGGAAGTCTCAAGAAGCCAAACGCTTAGCGGATCAAAAAGCCGCTGAACAGAAAAAACGCGAGCAAGAGCAAAAACGTTTAGCGGAAAAGCAAGCGGCCGATAAGCGAAAAGCGGAGCAGCTCAAACAAGAGCAGGCCGCTTTGGCAAAGAAACAAGAGGCAGAGCGTCAGGCGGCAGCAGAACGTAAACGTGAAGCAGAGCGCCAGCAAGCCGAACAGGCAAGACGTGAAGCAGAGATTCAGCGAGCAGAGCAAGCCGCCCGTGAAGCAGAAGAACAACGTTTAGCGAAAGAGGCTGCAGAGAAAGCCGCTGAAGAACAAAGGCAGAGGCAAGTTGCCGAGGCTCAGATGGTTCAATCTATTAGTGGGCTGATTAATAGCCGCATAGAGGCCGTGTGGAGCAGACCAGCGAATGCAAGAAATGGTATGCAAACTACTTTGCGTATCTATTTTGTGCCGACTGGTGAAGTAATTAATGTGGAAGTACTTAAACGCAGTGGTGATGACTTATTTGATCAGCGAGCAGTAGACGCTGTTTATAAAGTGGGTCAAATTGAAGAGCTCGCAGATGTTGAGCCTTATGTGTTTGAGCGTAACTTCCGCCAGGTAGAATTATTATTTAACCCAACAGACTTGAGAAATTAATAATGTTTAATAAATGGGTCGCGATTTTAGTATTTGGTCTTTTCTTTAGTAGCGTTTCTAGGGCGCAATTGGTTATTGAGATTAACAGTGGGGCAGACCAGTTACTCCCCATTGCAGTAGTGCCTTTTGGTTACACTGGTACTAGGGCATTACCAGAAGATATCGCACAAATTGTTGAGAATGATCTGGTAAGAAGCGGCTTATTTGACGCAATTCCTCGCGCTAATATGTTAAGCATGCCAAGTAAAGAAGCGGACGTTTATTACCGTGATTGGCGCTTATTAAAAAGTGATTATGTCGTCATTGGTAGTGTGCAAGCGTTAACAGACGGCAAGTTTAGAATTGGTTTCGAGCTGCTTAATGTATTGAGTCAAAAGCCTGTACAAAAACATGCTTACATAGATGTCTCTGAATCCAACTTTCGAGATGCAGCTCATTATATTAGTGACAAAGTTTACGAGTTGCTGACGGGTATACCAGGTGCATTTAGCACGCGAATTCTATATGTTACTACAGAGGGCGATCAAAAGGCCCCAACCTTTAAGTTGCAGGTTGCGGATGCAGACGGGTATCGTCCAATCGTTGTGGTAACATCGAAAGAACCAATATTATCTCCTTCTTGGAGCAGTGATGGTCGCAACATAGCTTACGTAATGTTTCGTAACCGTCGACCAAATATCTTTATCCAAGAGCTGGCTTCTGGTAAAAGACAACAGATAGCGCAGTTTCGCGGATTAAATGGAGCGCCTGCTTGGTCTCCGGATGGCAAGAAATTAGCCTTGGTATTATCTAAGGATAATAACCCAGAGATTTATACGTTAGATATAGCAACACAGAAGCTAGAACGTATGACAAATCATTATGCCATCGATACTGAACCAAGCTGGGAGCCCGATGGTAAAGGTATAGTGTTTACATCTGATCGAGGTGGTAACCCACAGATATACCGTTTAGATGTAGACAGCAAAAGAGTAGAAAGGGTGACCTTTGAAGGTGACCTTAATACAAGAGCAAGAATGACTCCAGACGGTCGTTACCTTGTCACTGTACAGAAGAATGGTGGTAGTTATCATGTTGCTTTACAGGACATGAAAACAGGTCGAGTACAGATCTTAACAGAGACTTACTTAGACGAGTCACCAAGTATTGCGCCAAATGGTAGCATGGTCATATACGCCACAACTCATCAAGGACGCGGCATCTTAGCTGTGGTTTCCGTTGATGGACTTGTTAAGTATAGGTTACCATCAGCTGACGGTGATGTTAGGGAGCCGTCTTGGTCTCCGTATTTCAAATAAAGATAGTTAGGAGTGAATAATGAGTGTAAATAAATTAGGTAAGTTCGCTGTAGTTGGTTTATCTGCGGCTTGGATTGTAGGTTGTAGTACTTCTGCATCAGACACTGATACTTCTACTTCTGCTGAGTCAGAAGCAGCGGCACAAGAAGAAGCGGCTGCAGGTGAAACTGACCAAGCATTTGGTGCTGGCTCAGATAGCTCTTTAACAAGCGTAATTGTTGACGAAGAAGCGGCTGCTGCAGCGGCGGAAGCAGAAGCTAAACAAGCGGCTATGGATCTATTGAGCAGTGCTCAAACTGTTTTCTACTTTGACTTTGACAAATCTATCGTTCGTCCAGAGTCTCGTGAAGCCCTTGCGATTCACGCTCAGTACCTAGTTGCAAACCCATCTGCACGTGTTGTGCTAGAGGGTCATGCTGATGAGCGTGGTACTCGTGAATACAACATGGCTCTAGGTGAGCGTCGTGCTAAAGCGATCAGCCGTTACCTTACTATCCAAGGCGTTGCTGCTTCTCAAATCGAAACAGTTAGCTTCGGTGAAGAAGTGCCAGTTTCTTTCGGTCATGATTCTGCTTCTTGGCAAGCAAACCGTCGCGTAGAAATTCGCTACGAGCAATGATCGTTAAAGCAATGAGAGTACGCTCTTTTGCAATGGCGCTGTGTTTCACAGCGCCTTTTGCGCTTGCAGACACTCTGTCAGTGTCTGCAGGTGGGCTTTCTCCAAACGCCGCGGCAGATTTATTGTTTCAGCTAGAAACGCTGCAGCAAGAAGTACAACACCTGCGTGGTAAGCTAGAAGAACAAGAGTACGAGCTCAACAAAATGAAACAACAGCAACGAGATCGGTACATAGATCTTGATAAGCGTATTTCATTAGTGATGGCAAACGCCTCTAAAAATCCTCAGCCTGCTGTGCAAAGTACACCGGCTGTAGCTGCTACTCCAGCGACTAGTCAACCTACCGTAAACGCTACCGAAACAAACTTAACACCTCTTATCGCACCAATTAAGTTAGAACCTACCTCTGCAGAAGCAAAAGCTGCTTATTCAAGTGCTTATGGATTAATTCGTCAAAAACAATATGAAGCTGCTCATGCTGCTTTTATTCAATTTGTCGCAGACTATCCTAACAATGCTTTAACAGGAAATGGCTACTATTGGTTAGGGGAATTGAAACTCGTTTTGGGCGATCAACAAGGTTCATTGAACGACTTTAAAACCGTGGTACAAAAATTCTCTGGCCACAGTAAAGAAGCCGATGCCATCTATAAACTGGGCATTGTCAATGATCAACTTGGTTCCACAGCTGACGCTAAGCAATACCTGCAAGACGTTATTCGACGCTTCCCAAATACCAACAGTGCAAAACTCGCAACAAAGTACTTGGCTGGCCTAAAATAACTTGCAATTCTCAACGGGCTCTGTAGTATACGCAACCCGTTGGGTCGTTAGCTCAGTTGGTAGAGCAGTTGACTTTTAATCAATTGGTCACTGGTTCGAATCCAGTACGACCCACCAACAACTTCTTTTATTCCATAGTGATTTTTGGGTCGTTAGCTCAGTTGGTAGAGCAGTTGACTTTTAATCAATTGGTCACTGGTTCGAATCCAGTACGACCCACCAAAAACACCTCATTACTGCTCCCCGTATTTAAGGAGTTATCACATGACCGAGCTTTACAACAAAGCGGCTCTTCGCGAGACTGTCCAACAGCACCTGTCTGCTGCTGAAAATACTCTTAAAACACCTTCTGTTGATAATCAATCCATCCGTGATGAAATCAAATCTCTGCTGGAAGAAAAAAATGCAGTGCTTGTGGCTCATTACTACACAGAAGACGCTATTCAAGAGCTAGCAGAAGAAACAGGCGGCGTCATTGCAGACTCCTTAGAAATGGCACGCTTTGGTGCTCAGCACCCAGCACAGACATTAGTCGTTGCTGGCGTAAAGTTCATGGGTGAGACGGCTAAAATCCTTAGCCCAGAAAAAACCGTGTTAATGCCAACTTTAGAGGCGACTTGTTCTTTAGACATCGGTTGTCCGATAGATGATTTTTCTGCTTTCTGTGATCAGCACCCTGATCGCAAGGTTGTGGTATATGCCAATACCTCTGCAGCTGTAAAAGCCCGCGCAGATTGGGTGGTGACATCCAGCATTGCCCTAGAAGTTGTTGAACATTTAAAGGAGCAGGGTGAAAAGATTATCTGGGCACCGGACCAGCACCTTGGCGGCTATATACAACGTGAAACCGGTGCTGACATGGTGCTTTGGGATGGCGCATGTATTGTTCATGAAGAATTCAAAGCCAAAGGCATATTAGACCTTAAAGCAGTTTACCCTGATGCGGCGATTCTGGTTCACCCTGAGTCTCCTGAATCAGTGGTTGAGATCGCTGATGTGGTGGGTTCTACATCTCAATTGCTTAACGCATCGAAAAAAATGTCCAACAGCACGTTTATTGTGGCGACTGACCGAGGTATTTTCTACAAAATGCGCCAAGCATCCCCAGACAAACGTTTTGTGGAAGCACCGACGGCTGGCTCTGGTGCAAACTGCCGCAGCTGTGCTCATTGCCCTTGGATGGCGCTCAATAGTCTAGAGATGCTTAGAGACTCCCTAAAAGCCACTACGGGTGAAATTCAAGTAGATGAAGAGGTGAGGGTTAAAGCGCTCATTCCTTTACAGCGCATGTTGGACTTTAACGTCGCTAAATAAAGCATCAATCTAGGGGTAACAATTATTGATTGATTACCCCTAGATACTTCCTCTCTAAATCCGCAAAGGCTAATTGTAAGCGGTCATATTCTAGGTTTTTCTTGTTGTATTCTACGCGCAGGGCTTGATGGTCATCTTTTGTGATGGCTTGTACATCTTGCTCCTTAAGCTGAGTGATTCTCTGTAATAATTCCCGGTTTTTTGTTCTCTGCGTTTGTAAGCCCTCAGGCACTTGATGCCCCATGGACTCAGCCAGTTTAGCTTTTAGTTCGTCGTTAGCTTTTTCCGCCGTAGTAAGTTCTTGAGCAAGAAGCTCCACACAGGTTTCAGACTCGTGCAGTAAACGCTCTAGCATCTGGCTATCTTTATCCTGCTCTCTTAATGCATCGTTAGGGGCTGACTCCAGAGCAGCGCTAAGGCCTTTTTGAAGCGAATCAAGAGCATCACGTTTATCGCTGTTAATGGATTGTAAAGAACTAATGGCAGACTCATTTTTTTCTACCAGTTGCTTTTCTAACTCTGCTAATCGTTGATCTTTTTTACTAATAGATTTTTTGAGGTTCTGGATGGACAAGTCCGTATCTTTTAGTTCGTGTTCCAATTGTTGGACTATCATCTGAGATTCGGCTGATAACCTTTCAAGTCGGCTCAACGCAACACGTTGGGCTTCTTCTGTATCAGTAGGAGTCGCTTCCTTGTCACCAATTTGATTCTTTAGCTGGTCAATGACGATTTTCTGACGATGAGTAAGGCTCGCTAAACTTGCCGCCTGCAATGCAGAGGCGGGTTTATCTTTGTTCGCTTTAGAGTATTCCGCGGCATTATGTTTAATTAGTTCTGGTGTATCAACCTCCTGACCATTGAGTTTTGCTATTTTCTTTTGTAACTCACTTAGCTCTAACTTGAGTCTTTGGTATTCCGTATGTTTAATCCCCATGCGGCGGACTTTAGTTTTAGTATTCTCAATACTCTTGCGAAGGTCTTCATTAAGAAGCGCTTGGTTCGCTTGCAAAGCTTCTTTAGAAATAAGAATTTCTGTGGTTTGAGTGAACTCTTGTTCTGCCAGTTTCAGCGATTTTTTAAGTTCCTCGCTGTCTACTTTTTGTAACTTAGGTGACGTAATGGCATACAGTAAACTGGATAGAAAACGGCTTAGGGTGGGTTTAGGTTGTTCCGCTTGGTTGTTCAGCAGAATTGAACGCTCAGCTTGCAGTAAGCTGCCCCAAATTTTGAATAAATTGAGCTGTGAAGGGGATTTGATAGTGGGTAGCACAGCAACAGCGTAAGATATTTGCTGATTAATATAGTGTACTAAGCCATGGTAGTTTTCACTATCTTGCAAATTATCAGCTTCAAGACTTTGTTGGCCTTTAGATGCCTCGTCTGCATTTTTAGTATTTTGATTATTTGCGTGCTGTCGACGTACTAACCATGCCATAAGCAAGCTTGCGACAAGTAACACTGTGTTGAATTCAACTAATAACCAGATAAGCCATTTTGGCATAAAAACTCCCATTTGGTGGGTGTAGAGGTATCTTGCTCTAAAGCCATATTGATATACTAATGATTATAGTGCCTTTTAATATATTTTGGATCTAGCTTTTATGAGTGATGAAATTGTTAACTTTATCCGTCAGCGAGCTTCCCATGCTGATTTGTCTTTGCCAGCTCCTAGCCAAGAAGAATGGTTGAAAATACTTGATGCCGCTAGTCGAGCCCCAGATCACGGTAACCTAAAGCCTTGGCGTTTCAGAGTATACCAAGGGGAAGGGCGTCGCAAAATTGGTGAGCTATATTGGCAACACGCCCTGGCGGAAGTGCCAGACCTTAGTGAAGAGAAAAAAGAAGCTTTCATAAAAAAAGCCTACCGTGCACCCAGTATTTTACTTGTTTATGCCAATGTTCAAACCCACCCCAAAGTGCCAGATTTTGAACAAATCATGGCAACTTCTGCTGCTGCACAGCTTGCGCTATTAGCCTTAGAGTCTTTAGGCTATGGTGGCATTTGGCGAACAGGCCCTGCTTGCTTTACCAGTAAAGCAAAAGAGCTTTTGTCATTGTCAGAAGAAGATCAACTGGTCGGGCTTATCTACGCAGGCACGCCAAATAGTGCCAATAGAGAAGTGAAAGATACTCAGATTGAAAATCACCTGGAATGGGTAACAGATTAATTTTTAAGACTATTTGTAAAAAATAGTTGCATTGAAATAGCGACATCATTAATATACGCGGCACAAATTACGCACTGCGTAAATTTTGGTGAGCTGTCCGAGTGGCCGAAGGAGCACGCCTGGAAAGCGTGTATGTCGAAAGGCATCAAGAGTTCGAATCTCTTGCTCACCGCCATTATTCCATAAAGATTAAGACTTAGAAGCCTACTTCTTGATCTTGTACTGCAATCAGTACATCAATAGAAACCGAATAGATTAATTTCTGTTCGGTTTTTTTATGACTCCGGCATCGTCTTAAGCTTCTTCAAGTAGTATTTTATCTTTTATTTTTGAGCTGACTTAACTCATTGAAAAGTTAAATATTCTGGTTACAAATAGTCTTTAAATGGTATCTCTAAGCAAGAATTATTATTTGTAAGTAATTAAAAACCTATTATTTAACACCATGGGCCTACTAGAAGCTAATAATCTCTGGCAAACTCATGGCAGCCCATACTGTTTAAGTTTTTTATAGCGCTTTCAAACTAATAGTACATCAAAATGTGTTATAGAATAAAAACCAGTATTGCGCTTCAGATAATTCAAGCCTGTAAGGATTTTTATGTTAAAAACGGAATTAAAGCAAATTAACTTTAGGCTTTGGCTAGTCTTAATGGTTAGCAGCTTCATCCCGCTTATTTATTCGACAACACGTATTCATTTTATTGGCAGTATGCCAGATAGCTGGTCGCTTAGCATTGCGGCCCAAGTAGCCTGGTTAAACATTGGCTATGAGGTTATTGGTGAAGCTCTCATGCTTCCATTAGCCTTTATTCTTGGGCAAGCTTTCCTGAACCCCGTAGAGTTTAGAAAAAGGGCAATTTCATCATTCGCTATCATTGTTTTGGTTTATGCAATCATGACGGCTTTTGTTGTTCACTTTACTCCTCAGCTTGTTACAGCCATGCAGCAAAACAGCAAGCTATTACAGGAAACCATTGTGTATATCCGCTTAGAAGCACTCGCCATTTTTATTTCTAGTGGTTATATGTTTATGAATTTGCTTCTTGTACTTTATAGTAAGTACAAAGCACTTTATACACTTTTGGTCATCCAAACAGTGCTTACTGTGTTTTGTGACAGTGTTCTGGTTAGCCAACTGCCGTTCTCTTATAAACTTGGTGTAAATGGCATTGCAGTAACAAATATTCTAGTTAACTCATTATTAGTTTTTGTTGCTCTTCAGTTACTCAAGCACAATGGCATTAAGCTATCTTACAAAGACATAAGTTTCAAAAATCAAGTCTGGTTAAGATTATGGTTCAACGTAGGAAGCAAGTCTGGTATAGAGTCTTTTGTTAGAAACACCGCATTTGTGGTTATGATTCTTCAGTTAATGAATCAGCTTCAGCAGGCAGGGACGTTCTGGGTTGCAAATGGATTTATTTGGGGATGGTTGCTATTACCTATACTGACGCTAGGGCAAGTGGTGAAGAGAGATGCAGCAACGAACAACGGACTTAGTGAAGAGCGAATTAATAGCTATTTAATGATCACGCTAGGTGTTGTCGCGTTATGGTTGCTAACGATACCGTTTTGGGAAAGTTTTGTTCATAACGTCATAGGCATAAGCAATGCTTCTGAAGTAACGCATCTAGTGGTGGTTATGATTGGCTTCTATGTTGTCTTTGCCTTCAACAATGTGATCGATAGCTATTTTTACGGCATAGGTCGAACAGACTTAATGTTGTATCAGTCGTTGATCGTAAATACTTTGTTTTATGGCGCAGCTTATATTAGTTATCAGCAAGGAGTGTTTGTACCTTCTTTGAACAAAATTGCGATTATGTTTGGGCTTGGTATCACTCTAGATGCGGTCATTACTTGGCTTTTATATCGAATGGTAATAAAACAAACAAAAACTATGAGGGACGTCTCAGAGCTATTGTTCTCTTAAGACAAATTTGAATTTATTCACCCATTCAGCGATGGAAACGGACGAATGGGGCGCTTTTGGCAGACACTAGTATTAAAGCGTTGGCATCCTTTACTTGCATTTTTACCGGTAGAAACCGTCATCAAAGCGAGACAAGAAGAATACTATCAATCGCTTCGAGAAGCGGACGCCAAGTCTGACTGTAGTGTCTTTATAGAATTTTTGTTATCCGCTATTAATGAGTCACTTACAGAAGCAATCCAGTCGGAAGAAAAAACGACGGTAGAAGTGTCGGTAAAAACCCCAGATCAAATTCTAGCTGCATTATCTGTAAGTCCAGACCTGACATTAGCTGATGTAGCAGAGAGAATTGGTAAGTCATTGAGAACTGTGGAACGGGCTGTGTCGAAGCTGAAAGAGGAAGGGCGCTTGGAGTACCAAGTCCCTAAGAAAAATGGTATTTGGGTGGTTAAAAAAATTTAAAACAGGAATGTTTTTTCCCAAACAAACTAGGAAAAAGAGAAGTCAATGTCGACGTGAAAACGTTAAGTCCATTCCTTTTTCAGATTTCATCCGCTATGCATCAACGACGGAAAAACAAACGTTTTTTGAGAAAGTAAGAGATTTAGCCATTGATGATCAACGGCAAGTCATTGCCCAGGCTGAAGAGCTTAAACATAGAAAAGCAAAGTAACTAGCTTTTATATTACAGAGACTAAAAAGCGTGACAGCTATGAAAAATGGTATAGAGAATACTTGGAAGGAGAAAAGTCTGAGTTAGATAATTGCGAATGGTTTTGAAAGAAAGGAATGGTCGCCTATTATGGACCGGACGATACGGTCACCTCTTTCTACGCAATGGTAGGTGAGCGAGAGAATTCTGACCGTTTACCAAAGTTATGTCAATAACCTTTTCCTGAAATGCAATCAGGCAATAAACGAAGCTTTGCCGATATAGGTGTTGTTGATGGGGATGCATTTGGTGGTTTGATCAGGAGTAGAAGACAATAAAAACCCCCACGTAATCTCAAAGAGACAAGAGGCAGGGGCCATATTACTGATAATGTTAAATTTGGCGACGCTAACAAGTCAAGCGATAACTCCTCTTAATAGGAATCTGACAAATCCATATACAATTGAGTTAGTTGTGCAAGCTTGGATGATAAAACGGGAAAGATAGTTTATGTTCAGTAACTTTGGAGTAACGTGAAATGTTAAAGAGCAATTAGGGACTACTCTTGGTTTAGTTGCTAACCTACCGCAATTTTCATTACTATCACTCACCAAAATAATAACTCAGGATGAGCCCCCATGACCTTAAGTTTCATCATTACGCTTTTTACCATTTGTCTTCTAGGTGCTATGTCTCCAGGGCCAAGCCTTGCGGTTGTGGCTAAGCATTCTTTAACAGGTGGCCGGTTGTATGGTATCGCAGTGGCTTGGTCTCATGCGTTGGGTATTTTGATTTATGCTTTTTTTACCATGAGCGGCTTGTCGATTTTGCTGACACACTCACCGATGTTATTCAAAGCTATTACTTACCTTGGAGCAGCCTATCTTGCTTATTTAGGAATACGATCGCTGTTATCGAAAGGTGGCCTTGAAGATAAGCTAAAGTCGGGGAATAAGGTTAGCATTAAACAAGTCATGATAGATGGCTTGGCTATCTCATTGCTCAACCCCAAGATTGCCCTGTTTTTCATCGCCTTGTTTAGTCAATTCATTAATGAGGCTAACAGCGTATCCATGAACCTAGTGATCGCTTTTACGCCCGCTATTCTTGATGGATTGTGGTACACCTTGGTGGCCATTATTCTTTCTAACAGTGCCATCATTGAGCATATTCGTAGCAAAGCGTCTGTCATTGATAAGGTCACAGGGTTTCTGCTTATTTTGTTGGCTCTAAAGGTTGTTTTTAATTAGATGGCCATGGAGTCACGAATATCATTTCTGGAAGCCATTACGACCCCTAAAAACTCTTCTATCGTGGTGTTTAAGCGACTGGTTTTATACTGGATCTCCATGGGGATTTCAGTATTTACTTTCTCTAGACGGATAAAGTCACAGCCATCACTGTATAGCTTTCGGGTACAGTAGGGGGCTATGGCCGTCCCAAGCCCCGCAGCAACTTCTGTCACCAGGGTTTGCATATGTTTAGGTTGGCTTACGATATTAGGTGAAAAACCTGCCTGACGGCACAGAGTGATGGTTTCATCAAACAGGCCAAGCGCTTCATTTCGATTAAAAATTATAAACTCTTCATCTTTCAATTCACTCAGCTCAACTTGTTGACTGCCAGCTAACCTGTGGTGTTTGTTGACAATCAGCACCAGTTTATCGGTATAAACGTTATGGGCGCTGTAATCGCCTTTGAGGGACTCTGGTAGGGGTCTTGAGAAGGCAATATCTATGGTGTCGCTTTGCAAAGCCTCTATGTTTTCCGTGGCCGTCATTTCATATAAGGATACATGGACATGGGGAAAACTAATTTTATATAAACGAATGATCTGGGCTAGGAAAGATAAGCAGGCCGATCCAAGGTAACCAATATTGAGGCTTCCGATCTGCCCTTTATGAGCGCGCTTAGCCTGAACTTTGGCTTGTTCACTTAATTGCAAGATTAAGGCAGCGTCTTTTAAGAGCTGTTCTCCAGCTGGCGTTATCGATACATCTCTTGAATTTCGACGAAAAAGCAAAACGCCAAGCTCATCTTCTAAGCTAGAAATGTGACGACTAATGGCAGGTTGAACTGTGTTTAGCTCACGTGCCGCTTCAGAAAAGCTCTTATGCTTAGCAACACAAACAAAGCTTTTAAGGGGTTTAATATCCATTGCTATGTCCTTTGGAACACTTTGCTCAATAGGGAATTTATCTATGCTTTTTTAGTATTGAATCAATAAAATAATAACATTTTTGTTATTAATAAATAGACTTTATGATTCAAGCTTAATTAATTGAAAGAGTGTTTCATGAGTCAGACATCCGCAAAACTAGGTCGCTTTTTACTATTGCTGATGACAACTGCCATCGCAGCCAGTGCAGCCAATTTGTACTATAGCCAGCCCATTTTGCCCTTAATGAGAGCAGAGTTCGGTCTTACAGATACCCAGTTAAGTGGTGTACCGGCGCTCACACAACTTGGCTATGCCGTTGCATTATTGTTTATCTCTCCATTAGGGGATTCTATACCTAGAAGAAAGTTAATTAGCATTTTGTCATGCTGTTTGGTGGTTTCGTCGCTACTAGCCTTTGTGACACCAAGTTATTGGCTGCTGCTAGTCGCAGTATTCGTTATTGGCGTTAGTGCGAATATCACACAACAGCTGATCACGTTTGCAGCGTCATTAGTGAGTCAAGAAAATCGCGGTGCAACCTTAGGTACTCTTATGATGGGGTTAACCATAGGTATCTTATTGTCACGAACGTTGAGTGGCTTTCTAGGTGAGCAAACAGGCTGGCGCATTGTGTTTCTGATGTCTGCACTGCTGGCTACTCTGTTCGGTATTCTACTGCAAATGTATCTACCATCGAACACTCCACAAACCAATCTTGGTTATTGGGCGCTTATAAAAAGCTCAGTGAGTATTTTGGCAAAAAGCAAAGCCTTGCAAATTTATACGTTCTCTGGGGCGTGTTGGTTTGCAGCCTTTAATGCTCTTTGGGCCACATTGGCCATTTATGTTAGTGATGTGCCTTTTGAGTACAACGCCCAACAAGCTGGCTTATTTGGTGTGATCGCACTGGCTGGTGTGATTGGCGCAAAATCCTCTGGGAAATGGGTGCATAAAATTGGCTCGAAAAAGCTCATTCATTGGGTGCTAGTGGTTGGCGCGGTCGGTTTTATTGGTAGTGGTGTTTTCGCTGGAGAACTCATTCCTTTAATTATCGGCATTATTCTGATTGATTTCGCAATTTTCAGCGCTCAAGTAGCTAACCAAGTACGTGTTTTTAGCATCGACCCTAAAGCTCAGAGCCGTATTAATGGCTTATACATGCTGGGTTATTACATTGGTGGCGCTGTAGGTTCGACCCTTGGCGTCATAGCATTCGACTACCTACATTGGTTGGGTGTCGTAATAGTAAGTGTGGCGTTTATTTTAATGAGCATGATAACCAATGCTTTTGCAAAGCATTAATATTCAACATTTATTTATAGAGAAGAAACTATGACAAGATTAACAACAGCAGGACAATACACATTGTTATGTATTGCCAGCCTAACCATCATGGTGGGTTCGGTGGTTGCACCTGGGCTTATCAGCATTGCGGCAGGCTTAGGCATTACCGAAAATTCGGTTCTATTAGTCACTTTGCCCGCTTTAGGTGCCGTGTTATTTGCTCCTATTGCAGGCAAAATAATCGATAGATACGGTGCTTATCCATCCTTAGTGATAGGTTTGTTTCTATATGGCCTGATTGGCGCCAGTGTGTATTTATTACATGGACCAACACATGTATTCGCCAACCGTATTCTACTAGGTGGTGTCACATCAATTGTCATGGCAGCCTGTACCGTGCTTATTTCACAATGGTACTTTGGTCACGAAAGACTCGGGATGATCGCTAAGCAGGGCATGGCAATAGAGTTGGGCGGTGTCATCTTTTTGTTTGTGGGTGGACTTTTGGCAGCACAATATTGGGGCTTGCCTTTAGCTATCTATTTATTAGCATGGTTGTTTTTAGTTATGTTGGTGGCCTTGGTTCCACGAAAACACCCAGCTGAACCAAAGGACGAAAGTCCAATTATCGATACAGTCCAACAGCTTGGCATGTCACTTAAGACTGTTTATTTAATTGCTGTATTGGCCATGGTGATTTTCTTTACCAGTACGGTATCTCTGCCATTGGTGTTGCACGAAAGATATTACTCAGAAGAAGAAGTAGGGATACTACTTGCCTTTATCTCAATGGTAGCGGTAATAACGGCGCATTTTCTTCCTAGAATGACAGGGAAATTGGGTGAGCAAAACACCTTACTGGTCGCCTTTATAAGTTTAGGCATTTCCTATGTGTGTTTCATTCAGCCTAATTATTTTGTGTCTTGGGTAGGAGCTATTGCCAGCGGTATAGGTTTTGGTTTTAGTATTCCGCTGCTAAATCACATGACAGTAGAAAGAAGCCCATTGGCAGTAAGAGGGCGCAATTTGTCTTACTTCACCATGGCGGTATTTTCGGGGCAGTTTCTAACTTCCTTTGTAGAATACATACCTGGGGCGCTAACGAATGTTTATATTTTGAACGTGGCAGCCAGCGTTATCATTGTGCTAGCTTTGTTTTTCACAGGAAAAAAGGGTGTGGCATCTAATGGAGCAGAAGCTCAATAAAACTTACTAAGCTGATGAAGGGCTTAGCACCAACCGTCCCTATGACCACCTTCATAGGGGCGGGCATGACCCGAAGTGATCAGTTTATCTGTCAAAGACTCACCATCAATATAAACATCCGCGATTAAGCGAAAATACTTGCCACGTTTTAAGTCTCGAAGCTCAATACTCTTACTATTGGAAAGTAGGCTGCGAGTGAAATCACGAGCAGCTTTGGCCTGTACTTTTTCACTCTCACATTTGCCCCGAATCTCAGCGGCGTCAACGCCGTTAACCCGAATAGACATGTTTTTACCGATAATGTCTGGCCAGCCATTAATGTCGACACGGAAGGTATCGGCATCGTACACAGAAATAACCCGTTCTACGAAAACAGACTGACTATAGGAATGGATAGGGAGCAGTAAAAAGCAAAGTACAACAAGACGATTCATTAAAAGCCTAACAATGTTTTTAGCACGCTCCTTGTGCGATGAAATATTTGAAAATAATTAAGCCAGTTTACTCTTTGAAAAGCAATTCGGCTTCTTTGAAAATAATCGGCTTGCCTTCCGTGTTGGTAGAAGTCACCGTCATATTCGCAGTTAACACCAATTGATTAGTGGTCGCGTGAAAGATCTCTTGAACAAAGATAAGTTTTAACTTTGACTGTCTATCAACATGGGTCTGAATATAGAACTCATCGCCACTCTTTAAAGAGCGTTTGTAATTCAATTCTGCTTTAATCAGCACAAGATGAATGCCTTGCGCTGTGATCTTGGCAAAGTCTAAACCCTTTAATTTGATGAATAGATGCCTAGCGTGCTCAAGATAGTTTTGGTAAACAGAATTATTAACAATCCCCTGCATGTCACACTCGTAATCACGAACTGAAAAGAAGGTCTGTTTAGGAGTAATTAAGTTTGTCATCTTGGCACCTACGTTTAGTTAAGCACTTAAACCATGGGTAGAAACACAATTTTTACCCGAGGCCTTAGCCATGTTTAAATTTCCTTCTGCCCGCGCCATAAGTTCTTGGCAGGTCTCATCACCAAAAATGGTCGCTATACCCACCGATACGGTAACGGGCTTCAACAAAATCTTTGTTTGTTTATAGCGAATCTTTTGGATCGATACCTTTTCACGGATTTGTTCACCTAAATGCGTAGCACTTTTCAATTCCATATCATTGATCACGATGGCAAAACGGCCACCTTGTAATCTGGCAATATAGCCATCATCAGGTAGGCAGGATTTAATCGTTTCAGCGATAAAACGAATGAGGGCGTTGCCTGCTCGTTTGCCGTATTCCTTATTGACAAGGGACAAGCCATCTATGTCAGCCACTAGCAAGCTCAAATCTTCTTCTGCCTGAGGAATGGAATCAACAAGATGCCTTTCCAAACCTCTAAAATTGGCCATTTTTGTTAACTGGTCCAATTCGGTATTCTTTTTCATCTCATTCAATTCGGTATTTAACTTGTCCAGTTCCTTCTGCACATTTTGCAATGAATGACTAAATTGGATGGCCGCTTTGTTGGCTTTCTGTGTGCCTCTTTCGAGATATTTAATGACTTTTTCAACTTGTTTTGGCTCATCAGTATTTTTCAAAGCATGACGGCTCTTACTCAAGGTTTTGGTCAATTGCTGAATTTCTTTGTTCATTTCATTGGAAGAATCTCCAATGTCACTGGTCATGGTCTCCAGTGTTTTTTGATGTTCTCTTTGATAGGAAAACTCATCGGATAACAAAAAATCATGAAAAAGCTCTCTGGCAACATAGCTTGGAAAACTGCCAAAGTTTCTTAGGGTGCTATCCATGAGTTGATTAAGTTTTTGATTGCGATTTGAAACGTATTCGTACCAAACTCCATAGTTGTATGGAGTGGGGGCAATATCGAGCTTTAACATTAGTGGGACTGCTTTGCGCATTAGCCGATTTGCTTGCTTGTTGTTTTCCTGGTACATGAAAACCTCATTTTTACGACTTTCCTTAAACATCCCGTATTCAAGAAAGAGCAATGATGTATATGAGTTTCTAACTCATAGCTATATTATTGATGTTAATCGTTTTTTTAGAACTTTGTAAGCTCTAACCACCAGATATCTTTGCGCTAACCCCTTGTTTTTGGAGTAAATCTTTAATTTTTTCGCGATTATCGCCTTGAATCTCAATCTGGTTGTCTTTTACGGCTCCACCCGTACCACACTGTGCTTTAAGCTTTTTAGCGAGCTGCTTCATCTCATCTAAGGTCATGGCTAAACCGGAAACTAGGGTGACACCTTTTCCTTTACGCCCTTTGGTTTCAAGTGTGATACGCACATTACCATCCCCCAAAATAGAAGATTGGTTGCACTGACAATCATCAATAGCATGTTCACATTCTGGACAAGTACGGCCTTGGTCTGTTGAATAGACTAGGTTTCTTTTCTTCATTATTAAGCCTTGATAATTTGAAACGATATTCAGCTATGCCTATTTATCGACCGGAAGGATTAATTCTTTAGGGGCAAAGAGATAATTAAATTTAATGACAGGATAAACTTGATCGAAAGGTTAATATTTATACGAATCAAGCTTATCTAAAATGCTTTGCAGCTCAATTGGGAAGGGGGCTGTTACCGAGATGTTCTCCTGGGAGGCAGGGTGCTCAAAGGAAAGCTCGGAAGCGTGTAACATTAAACGAAGTTCTTCTGTCCATAATTCTCGACACGCTTTATTAATGTGTCGACAACCATAGCGAGAGTCACCCACTAGAGGGTTTAGCAGGTGTTTAAAATGGCGACGTATTTGATGCTTACGGCCTTGCTTTGGGGTTACTTTTAACCAGCTCAGTCTCATAAAATCATAACGGCTGACAGGTATTGGCAGCTGAAAGCGCTGCACTAACTCAAATTCTGTTACCGCTTCTTTCTCTGTGCCTTCAATTTTAAAGCGAGAACGTCCTTTTACTTCATTCAGCTTGGCTAATGGGTAGTCAATTACTCCATTGGAGTCGCAAAAGCCTCGCACTAAGCAGTGGTAATTTTTACTGACTCGCGCTTCACTAAATTGCAGTGATAATTGGCGCGCAATCTCAGGTGAAAAGGCAAGTAACAAGGCGCCAGAGGTTCCTCGGTCTAAACGATGAACCGGAAATACCCATTGTCCTGTTTGGTCACGAAGACGCTGCACAACAGCGTCTTCTTCCTCTTTAGCAAGCTCAGTACGATGAACCAATAGCCCCGAAGGCTTATTAACGACGATTAAATCATCATCTTGATACAGTATTTCTAGATTCATGAAAGGTTTTCTATAAAGGTGCTCATCTTATCTTGAGCGATTCCCACCAGCTTACGCATGGCATCATCACTGGCCCAAGCAACGTGCGGGGTCAATAAGAAGTTGGGCATATCAAGCAATTCATTCAATGGACTGTTTGCAGGCATAGGTTCGGTTTGTGAAACATCAAAAGCCGCCCCTGCGATCAATTGATTTTTCAGCGCAGTAACTAATGCCTGCTCATCCACTAAGCCACCACGGCCTATGTTTAATAACAAACAAGAGGGCTTCATTTGCTTGAACTCAGCCGTTGATATGAGGTTTTGAGTGGTTGGTGTTAATGGGCAATTAAGGCTAATTGCATCTGCCAAACTAATGGCTTCTTCAAAAGAGATATACCCATCACGAACGGTTTCGGCATCTTTATGATCCGCAAATACCACCTTCATACCGAAAGCTTGCGCAATCTTAGCAACATGAGTGCCAAGAGTGCCTTTGCCAAAAATTGCCATGGTGGTCCCAGCTATATCCTTAATCGGGTAGTCCAGAAAGCAAAAATGCTTTGATTCACTCCATTTGCCGGCTTTTACATCACTAACGTATGACAGCAAATTGCGACGTAAGGCTAACAGCAATGAGAAAGTATGTTCCGGCACACTGTCAACGGAATAGCCCTCAACATTTTGAACCGTGACATTAGCTTCTTTACAGGCTTGGTGATCAACATTATTGGTACCCGTTGCCATCACTTGCACAAGTTTAAGACTCGTTGCTTGAGCGATCGCCTCAGCGTTTAAAATGGCTTTGTTTGTCAGCACGATATCCGCATCTTTAATGCGTTCTATAGCTTCTTCCTGTGTCGAAATTGGGTATTCAACAAATTCGCTAATTTGATCAGGAAGAGCGATATCAATGTAGTTAGGGAAGGTTTCACGGTCTAAAAACACAGCTTTCATTAAATTTTCCTTATTTCTGAAGCATTTCGTATAAGGTTGGCTCAATATTTTCCAGTACAATAATTTGACCTTGAGCATTAGGGTGCAAACCATCACCTAGCATTAGGTCTTTATTTAAGGCAACATTTTCTAGCATGAAGGGTATGTAGTCAGTTTGGTATTTTTGAGCGATGTCTTTATACAAATTAAAGAACATCTGGGTATAACGTTTACCATAGTTTTGTGGGATTTGATTTCCAACCAGCAAAACCTTCGCATCAATTTGCTGAGCTTGCTCAACCATAGTTTCTAAATTTGAGATCGTTTGTTGTAAAGGGTAACCTCTTAACGCATCGTTCGCACCCAGCTCAAGTATAACCCACCGAGGTTTATATTGATCAAGTAGTGCGGGAAACCGAGACAAACCACCTTGAGTTGTTTCGCCACTAATACTGGCATTTATAATGGTGGTTTGTGGGTGCGATGAAGAAAGTTTATTTTCCAATAAACTTACCCAGCCATCTTGCTGTCTTAAATTATAAGCGGCACTCAGACTGTCGCCCATGACCAGTAAGTTCGCTGCACTTGTAAAGCTGCTGGTAAGAATTATTAGAATGGCGCTTAGCCAATACCGAGATTTATAAATCATATTTAACCTTTAGGGTCTTATAGATGAACAGCAACAATGCCATTAAAGTGTCTAATCTAACGCATTCCGTATCATCAAATACAGGAAATTTAACCCTATTAAAGGGAATAAATATGGAAATTAAAGAAGGCGAGTCCGTGGCAATTGTCGGATCTTCCGGTTCCGGTAAATCTACTTTACTAGGACTGTTAGCTGGCCTTGATGTAAACACCTCGGGTGAAATCTATTTATATGATCAATTGTTTTCTTCCCTAAATGAAGAGCAAAGGGCATTACTGCGAGGCCAGTATGTCGGCTTTATTTTTCAGTCATTCCATTTGTTGCCGAGTTTACAAGCCATAGAAAACGTAATGTTGCCCGCCGAATTAAAGGGCGACAAACAGGCGAAACAGCAAGCTAAAGAATTACTCGAAAAAGTCGGTTTAGGCCACCGTTTAGACCATTATCCAAATCAACTGTCTGGTGGAGAACAACAGCGTGTAGCCATTGCACGAGCTTTTGCTTCGAACCCGAAAATCCTTTTTGCTGATGAACCCACTGGAAACCTAGATGAAGCCAATGGCAAAACCGTGATTGATTTACTATTTGATCTAAACAAATCAAATGGTACAACTCTCGTAATGGTGACCCACGATAATGACCTCGCTGCAATGTGTGACCGCCAACTTGTCATGTCTGCAGGCCAGTTAACGGAAAAATCCTCATGAGTTTAGCGCTTAAATTATTACTTCGAGACATTCGTAGTGGGGATCTATTAACACTGGTGATGGCTTTGGTGATCTCTGTTAGTACGGTCACGGCTATCGGGTTATTTGTCGATCGCTTGCAATTGTCCTTCGAACAAGAATCTGCCAATTTGCTTGCTGCGGATCGCCAAGTACGAACTGATGAACAGATTCCCAGCGATTGGCGAGAAAAAGCACAAGAACTTTCCCTTCAACAAGGACAAAGAACCTCCTTTTCGACCATGCTGTTCTCTGACGGTGCTTTACAGCTAGCACAGGTCAGCGCTGTCACAGGCTCATACCCATTGCGCGGAGCATTCTTAACTGATGAAACTTTGTTCGGAACAGGTACACCGGATACACAATCCCCAAAGCCTGGTGAAATTTGGCTCTCTTCAAGACTGTCCAGCTTAATTTCTGCCTCCATTGGTGACAAAGTAGAAGTCGGTGATACAGAGTTAACGGTCAGCCGCTATTTAGTGCGTGATCCAGGTTCGACTACTTCTTCGTTTGCCATCTCTCCTCGAGCCGTTATGAATATGGCAGATTTAGCCGCGACCAACGTTATTATTCCTGGAAGTCGTGTCAGTTATTCATTGCTTCTCGCAGGTGATAAAGAAGCCTTAGAAGATTATGAAGCCTGGATCACACCACAACTGGGTGATGGGCAACGCTGGCGTACACCGACCCAAAAGGGCGAAAGAATTGGTGATACCATTGGTCGAGCCGAATCCTTCTTGTTACTGGCGGGAACCTTGGCTGTAATCATGTCTGGTGTTGCCATGGCCTTGGCGGCAGCCCGTTTTGTGAAAAGACACCTAATGCAAGTAGCTGTGCTTAAAACCCTTGGCGCAACCCCTAAGCTTTTGCGAAAAGTATTTTTTATCCAGCTGGTAATTCTGTTTGTACTTGGCGCAAGTCTTGGTTTGCTGGCAGGTTGGGGATTGCAGCAAATAATTTCAGCTCTTTTAAGTAGCTTGATGTCTACCCAGCTACCCGATCCAAGCTTAACAAAACTCTGGATTGGTGTGGCCACAGGGCTAATCTCAATGTGTGCGTTTTGTTTGCCTTTAATCAGTCGTTTAATTGGTATTTCACCTTTGTCCGTGTTGCAACCCAGCGCTCGGATTGAACAAAACACCTTACTCATTTATGCGGTAGGCTTTGTAGGTCTATACGGTTTGATGTGCTTGTATACCAATGGTTTCCTACTACCCACCGTTATGACCATCGCCATTGCTTGTGTTGGGGTGGTGGTTTGCGTAATCGGCTGGGCAGGCTTCCGCCTTGGTCGGCTGTTATCATCAGGTGCCAGTAACGGTTGGCAAATTGGCTTAGCTTCTTTATACCGTCGATTAACACCAAATCTTTTTCAGTTGTTGGTTTTTACCCTAATCATCATGTTGGGTTTAATTTTACTCGGTATTAAAACTAGCCTTGTTTCGGACTGGCAAAGCCAGCTTCCAGAGGATGCACCTAATCACTATTTGTTTAATGTACAGGCAGATCAAGTCGAGCCGATTAATGACACCATTTCACAGCTGAACGTGCCAGCCTCTGAGTGGTTCCCAATGGTACGTGGTCGTGTCACTGAATTTAATGGTGTCAGTGCAAAAGTCTTGTACCCAAGAGAACGAGACGAACCAGAATTGTTTGAGCGTGAGCTTAATTTAACCTGGGCAGACACTATTGGTGAAGCCAATAAACTTATCGCTGGGGATTTTAATGGCGAAGGCCTATCGGTCGAACAAAGTGCCGCTGAAGAAGCGAATATCCAATTAGGTGATGAGTTAACTCTCAACATTGGTGGTGTTGATTACACTTTGCCGGTGACATCGATACGCTGGGTAGATTGGGGGTCAATGCAGCCAAACTTCTATCTGATTTTGCCTAAAAAAGTCTTGCAAGATTATCCAGCAAACTTTGTCAGCAGTCTTTTTGTGGAAGACGATAAAGCCCAGAGCTTTTATCAACAGATGGCTAATTACCCAACGGTTTCCATGCTTAATGTGGGAGATCTGCTTAAGCAAATTCAACTCGTCTTCGGTCAGTTAACACAAGCCATTCAGTTAGTATTAGTGTGTATTTTGAGTGCTGGTGCTCTAGTTTTAGTGGCCAGTGTTCGTGCCACGCTAGAAGAAAGGTTAGAGGAAGGCGCGCTATTAAGAGTGTTAGGGGCGAGAAAAGCGTTAGTGCAACAAGCATTGCTGGTAGAGTTTGGAGCGCTAGGTTTCTTCTCTGGTTTAATTGCCGCCCTAGGCGCCGAGGCTTGTTTATTTGGGCTTCAAGTTTTTGTGTTTAATTCCCCTGCCAGCTTCCATGGATTACTTTGGTTGGTTGGACCTGCCATTGGCATTGGGGTAATCACGGCCATTGGCTTGTTTGCTAGCCGAAAAGTGTTAAGCGTGCCCCCCATGCTGATTCTACGACAGCTATAAGGCTAAATTCGTGACTGAAATGATCGAAGGCAAGGGCTACATCATTAGTCGGCAATCCAAAGATGTAGAAGGGCGATTAGAGCAGAGTTTTTTTGTAAAAACGCCCCAAGGAACGGTTCAGCTTTTCCCTGAAAAGCAGTTTAGTGTTTTTTTTACGAATGCTCCATTAGACATTTTTGGACGGACAATCGAAGGGTTAGAGATTACCGCTAGCCCTTATCGATCTTTTAGCAAAGAGGCAGTTGCGGCCATAAAATGTCATAGCCTAACACTTCAAAAGCAAGCCATTAACTTGATTAAATCTCACGGGTATGAGGTTTATGAAGAAGACATCAAATCCCATAACCGTTACCTTATGGAGCGGAATATTCGTGGTGCGGTGCGTTTTATTGGCAAACCGGATTTAGCCCAGCAACGTTTCCATCAAGCACGACTCATCCCTGGGGATTGGCAGCCTCAGTGGCGAGTTTGGTCTTTAGATATTGAAACTTCAGTATCTAATAACACCTTGCTGTCTATCGGCATTACTTGTGATGAAGAACGCTATGTTTTTGTTGTCACAGAGTCGGCTTATGAAGCGGATGGCGATTATGTTTTTCGTGATGAAAAATCCCTATTACTCGCTTTTATTCAATTTGTAAGAAAGCATTCTCCAGACATCTTTATTGGCTGGAACCTCATTAGTTTTGATCTACATTTCATCGATCAGCGCTGCCAAGTACTTGGCGTTAGGCCTGCTTTTGGTGTGAATGGTGAAACCTGGCAACTAAGGGCATCCGATAACCAAGGGCGATACTTTATTAGCATTCCCGGTCGTGTAGCCCTAGATGGGATTACCTTACTAAAAGTGGGTGGCTATCATTTTGAATCCTACAGTTTGAACCATGTTAGTCAGCAAATATTACAAGACTCTAAACTGTTAAAAGGTTCTAGTCGTTGGCAAGAAATCGAGCGTATGCACGCTGAAGATTTACCCATGTTTATTGCCTATAACTTACAGGACTGTGATCTAGTTTATCGCATCTTTAAAAAACTAAAGCTTATTGAACTGCAGCAAACTCGGGTGGATTTAACAGGCATCCCCCTTGAACAACCCGGTGGTTCTGTCGCCGCATTCGAGAATTTATATTTACCCAGATTGCATAATAAAGGCTGGGTGGCCCCAGCTTGGCGAGATGAAGAATTTGTCGCAAGCCCTGGCGGTTTTGTGATGTCCTCTATACCTGGCCTGTATAAGAATGTCTTAGTATTTGATTACAAAAGCCTGTACCCCAGTATTATTCGCACATTTTTTATTGATCCGCTAGCTCGGATTTGTGCTCAAGGCAACCCTGAAAGTGCACAAGGTCAAATTGTCCCTGGTTATCTTGGGGCAAGTTTTAGTAAGTTCGATGCCATTTTACCTGAGCTTGTCAGTGAGCTTGCTCACGCAAGAGAGGAAGCAAAAAAATCCTCAAATGACATTCTAAGTTATGCCATTAAAATCATCATGAATTCCTTTTATGGGGTTTTGGGCTCTAATGTCTGCCGCTTTTATCATGCCGAATTGGCCAGCTCCATCACCATGAGAGGTCATGAACTTCTGGGCTTAACCAAAAAATGGATGGAACACAGTGGTGCTAAGGTTATTTATGGGGACACAGATTCGCTCTTCGTCACCTTGGTAAATGATGTTGAGGACCCACAAGAGGCTGGCACTAAGCTATGTGATGCCATGAATGTTCGACTAAAAGACTGGTGTGCAGATTACGCACAACTGGATTCAAAATTAGAGCTCGAATTCGAGCGTTTATACAGTCGCTTTTTTATGCCGACCATTCGTGGGCAGGAAGAAGGCAGCAAGAAACGTTATGCTGGGCTTGCTAACGGTGAGCTTGTGTTTAAGGGACTGGAAGCAGCGAGAACGGATTGGACGCCTCTGGCCCGCAATGTTCAACGTAAATTGTTTGAGCTAATTTTTAACGATGAAAATCCTATTGCTTATATTCAATCGGTTATTGCCGATTTGCTTGCGGGCAAGTTTGACCAAGATCTTATTTACAGTAAGCAACTGAGCCGACCGCTAAGTGCTTACACTAAGAATAAGCCACCTCATGTTCGAGCCGCTGCTATGGTAGACGAGGAACGAAAAGCCCTAGGCCAACCTCTAGAGTTTGATAAAGGGCGGAAACGTGTCGCTTACTATTATCAGCTATCGGGAGTGAAGCCTTATACCGATGCTGAAAAGCCAACTAACATTGATTACGATCACTACATCGAAAAGCAGATTACGCCCATTGCCGACAGCTTGTTACCGTTTTTTAATACCAATATGGAAACCCTGCTGTCTAAGCAAATGACTTTACTCTAACTATCCCTTTCGTGGTTTTATGCCAAATAAGACTTGGCTGTTTTTTCGGGTTTGCTCGATTAGCGCTTCAACAGACATGTTTTTTAGTCTGGCCACTTCCTCAGCAACATAAGGTAGATACTTAGGGTGGTTACGCTTTGGCCTTGGGCGAATGTTTCTGGGCAGCAAATAGGGCGCATCTGTCTCTATATGTAATTTATCTAGTGGTATGAAAGGCACGGATTCTTGTAAATCTTGCCCACGACGTTCATCACATACCCAACCAGTGACGCCAATGGACAAGCCGAGTGAAACATAGTTTTTTAATTGTTCAAGATTGCCCGTAAAACAGTGCACTATGGATTTACTGGCCAGTACGGGATGCTTCTCTAGGTGTTTTAACATCTCATCATGGGCATCACGCTCATGTAAGTACAAGGGCAAATCAAATTCTAGTGCTAATTCAATTTGTTGCTCAAAGGCGTAGATTTGCTCTGTTGGTGTCGAATAATTACGGTTGAAATCTAGGCCAGTTTCACCAATCGCCACGGGGTTACTTTGTGTAATAAGCTTTCTTGCTTGAGCTAAGTTGTCTTGCCCCCATTCTTTCGCTTGATGAGGGTGGCAACCTATGGTGTGCCACAGGTTGTCATGTTGTTCGCACAAAGCCATTATGGTTTGGCTTTCTTTTAGGTCCGATGCGATGCAAATGAGATCACTCACACCTGCTTGGGCAGAGTCGGATAGGGTTGTCGCAAGATCATCAAGGAAATAAGAATGGTTGATGTTCACACCAATATCGATCATGTAACAGCCCTTAAAATTAAGCTAAAATGGAAGGATCAAGAGTCTGCACCGATTGACTGTTAGGATAATAAGTGCAAAAAATGTCTAACTCATTATATTTGATCAAAAAATTACTGCCACACTTGTGTTAATGCAATATCATAGCAATATGATTACTGGCAAACATTAGAACTTTGGAGAAATGTATGGCGAGCATGCTAGAGGCCGTTGACCAACGTACCAAACTGGTGGGTGAAAACCGCTTAGAACTGCTGATGTTCAGAATGAATGGCATGCAGATGTTTGCTATCAACGTATTTAAAGTTCAAGAGGTGGTACAACTCCCAAAATTGAACTTGATGCCCCACCGTCATCCTTCTGTTGCTGGTGTTACACATTTCCGTAATCGAACCATTCCTGTTGTTGATCTTTCCGAATCCATCGGAATGCGCCCGATTAATCGTGATGAGCCCTGTAATTTAATTGTTACTGAATACAATAATTCAGTACAAGGCTTCATGGTAGGGGAGGTTGATCGCATTATTAATATGAATTGGAATGAAATTCTCCCGCCACCAGATGGAACCGGCAGACAACATTACCTCACTGCTATCACTCGCGTGAAAGAGCGTATTGTTGAAATTATCGATGTAGAAAAAGTTTTGGCTGAGATTTCACCATACGATAGTTCTATTAGCCCAGATGTGATTGACGAGGATTTGTTAACCCTTGCCAAGGGTTTAGAAGTGCTTATCGTAGATGATTCTTCAGTGGGCTTGGCTCAATGTCGATCCACTCTCGATTACTTAGGAATCACGGTTCATATTGCGACCGACGGTAAACGTGCCCTCGAGAAACTGAAGAAATGGTCAGCAGACGGTGAAGTGGTTCCAGAGAAACTCTTAATGATGATAACGGATGCCGAAATGCCTGAAATGGATGGCTATCGTTTAACCCGTGAAGTCAGAGAAGACCCTAAACTCAAGGATTTATATATTGTTCTGCACACATCTTTGAGTGGCAGCTTTAACAAAGCCATGGTTCAAAAAGTAGGTTGTGATGATTTCCTCTCTAAATTCCAACCAGATAAACTTGCCACACTGATCCAAGAACGGATTCGAAGCGTAGTTTATAGAGATTAGTTTACAGCTAATTTAACCATTTAAAAAAACAGGCAATGGCCTGTTTTTTTTTGAGCAAACAGAGTGATTAACTGAATGACAGAATATTATATTTTATTGCTAATCGTTGGGGCCACCAGTGGCATCTTAGCGGCGTTAATAAACACCTGCTCATCATTATTGATCATACCCAGCGTATACTTCTTTATGTCCCTACTTGGTTTGCAACCTGAAGAAATGCTGTTACCCCTCATCGCCAGTACACTGGTCGCATTATTGCCCAGCCATTTATATCAATGGTTACAAAATATTCGCCAAGATACCCAGGCTTACAAAGTTATATTCGCCTATGCTCCAGGCTTGGCTATGGGTGGAGTGATTGGAGCCCAGGTGTTTTCGTTAGTGCCTTATGCTGTCGTTATTTTGGGCTTAGTCTTGATGTTAATAATCTCCAGTTTCAATTTAGCCTTATACCGCCGCCAAACTTCCCTAAGCCTGCTGAAAGCAGAAAACCCACTTAAACTTTTTATCGGTCTTGGTATAGGGACTTTTAGTATTTTGGCTTCTAATTCATCAAAGAGTATTAGTCAGGCGTTATTGCCTGTGAGATCCACTAACAATTTGGTGGGTAATGCTTGTGCTAGTGCTCTAGCTGTATTTACCAGTGTTGGTGCTTTGGTGGGCTTTGTGTATCCAGCAAGCTTGTCAGGTCTACCAATGGGTGAAAACTATATTGGCTTACTTCATATACCAAGTGTGGTCATTCTGATGTCGAGTCACTTTATCGGCTATTGGCTGTTTAGAAAGAAAGGTACCCAGCTGGATACCATAGTCGTCAGTTGGTTTGCTATAGGCTTATATATTGTTACCTGTGTAAGGTTAGTTTGGCGCCTAATTTAAGCCAGTCTAGTCATAACACTGGTCTGTTTTAAGACGCTATGACCTTGAATTTTCTAGTTTAAGCGCTATTTACATATTATTAGTTTTTATCGAAAGGGTTGTTTATGAAGAGTAAGGTCAATTACGGTGTTCTACTAATTAATCTTGGTACACCCAAAGCTCCAACCGCGCCAGAAGTCAGAAAGTTTTTACGTGACTTCTTGTCAGACCCGCGTGTTGTCGATCTTAATCCCTTACTCTGGAAGCCAATCTTAAATGCAGTGATTTTAACCATTCGTCCTCCCAAAGTTGCGAAGGTATATCAACAAGTTTGGATGGATGAAGGCTCCCCTTTAATGGTGTACTCTCAGCGTTTAAAGCAAAAGGTTGCAGGGGCTCTTATTGAACAAAACGTGCCAGTAGAACTTGCCATGACATACGGTGAGCCGAGCATTGAGGATGGCGTAACAAAACTGCGCCAAGCAGGTGCTGAAAAGATTTTAGTGTTACCCATGTATCCTCAGTTTTCTTCAACCACTACTGCAGCCGCTTACGACAAGCTTATGTCTGTACTAAAAAACAATCCCCATTGGCCAAGCTTACACTTGATCCATGATTATGCTGACCACCCCTTATACATAAAAGCTTTAGCAAACAGCATTTCTAAACAATGGGATGAGCAGGGCGAGAAGCGCCATTTGGTTTTTTCTTATCATGGCATTCCAAAGCGCTATGTACAGAACGGTGACCCTTATGCGAAAAGATGTGAGGCAACGAGTCAAGCTGTGGCAGAACTTTTACAGCTGGAAGACGAAGATTGGACTCATGTTTATCAGTCTCGCTTTGGCCGTGAAGAGTGGCTTAAGCCCTATGCGGATGCGACCATTAAATCTTTACCGGATATGGGTGTTAAAAAGATTAACGTGATCAGTCCAGCTTTTGCTGCTGACTGTATTGAAACGCTGGAAGAAATTAAGCTAGAACTCGGAGATGAGTTTAAAGATCATGGCGGCAAGGAATTTGATTATATACCAGCCCTTAACGATGGTGATGATCATCTCGCTCTCTATCTTGCTCTTATTGAAGCAAACACCCGCCAATGGCAAACAATAGGCTAATCATGTTAACCAATCAGATTAAAGTGATCGCGTTTGATGCGGACGATACGCTTTGGAAAAATGAAGACATTTTTGTACATACGCAGGATGCATTCGTGAATTTGCTCTTGCCATATCACGAGGATGCCTACATACGCGAACACCTTGCCGGCGTTCAAATCAATAATTTAAAACATTTCGGCTACGGCATTAAAGGTTTTACATTATCCATGATAGAAACCTCCATAGAGCTGACTGAAGGGCGCATTACAGGAACTGAAATTCACCGTATCATTGAACTTGCGAAACAAATGCTGGCATATCCAATTACCTTATTAGGTAATATTGAGTCGGTACTCAACACCTTGAGTAAGCACTATAAGTTAATGGTGATAACTAAAGGCGATTTATTGGACCAAGAGGGTAAGATTGCTCGTTCCGGCATAGCTGAATTATTTGATTATGTGGAAATCGTTAGTGATAAAACGCCAGCGGCCTATGAGCAAATACTACAACGTTATGAGATTTCAACTCAGAACTTCCTAATGGTTGGTAACTCTCTTAAATCCGATATATTGCCAGTGCTAGAACTTGGTGCTCAAGCCGTTCATATTCCCTATCACATGACCTGGGATCATGAGTGCGTCGATGAGCAAACCCTACAAGGGTATCCTGATCTAGTTACGATTGAGGATATAGAGCAGCTAGTGGGGCTACTTTCCACAACAGATAAAGAGAAGGTGTGTGATGAAGTTATTTAATATTTTATTTCTCGTTTTACTGTCTTTTAATACGGTTAGCCATGCAGAGCAGACTTTTCTTGAAAAAACACAAGAAGGTGCTGCTTCCTTATGGGAAAAGACCAAAGAAAAAAGCTCTGAGGTGGCGGATCAGGTCTCAGAGAAGTCCATTGTACTGAGGGAGAAAGCAGGTGAGACCGGATCAGAAGTGGCCGAAAAAGCAAAAGTTACCGGCGCTAAAGTTTGGAGTTCTGTGAAGGAAGCCGGGCAGGCTGCGGCGTCAAAGACTAAACAGGGTATTGAAAAATTAAAAGAAAGCACTCAGCATAAGGAATGTGAAGAAGATTCAGCCTTATGTTTTACTGATAAAGAGTAAATGAGTGGACAAGAAATCACCGCCGTCAAATACGAGAGTTAGTGGCTGGGAACAAGAGTTTCTGGAGCAGGATGACGCTCATATAAAAGCAGCAAAAATCCGCTATCGTTGCCCGAAATGTGAAGCATTACTGAGCTTAAAAAATGGTAGTAAAGGCAAATTCTGGGGCTGTGAAAACTACCCAAGTTGCGACTACACCGCCAATGATGAAGACGGCAAACCCGTGCGCAGTAAACGTTATTTTTGTCCTGCTTGCCAATCTGTGCTTAGAAAGAAAACATTTGGCGAAAATGTATTCTGGGGCTGCTCGAATTATCCTGATTGCAAAATCACCTTAGAAGATGACAACGGCGTACCTTCAAGTTCTAAAAAATACCCTTGCAGGGTTTGTGGTCATTACTTGGTTAGGAAGAAAAGTAAAAATGGTTATTTTTGGGGATGTATAACCTACCCGAAATGCACTCATACTTTAAGCGATGATAATAACGCCCCTAAACTCAAAAAACCTAAGGCCTAACCCTTACTGACAGGCCAATGTGTCTCGATATCAAGAAGAGCTTCTTCGATCGTTTTAAATTGGAAGTCGAACTGTTCTTCAAGCAAGCGCTTGGGATACACCGCAGCACCTTGCGTCAGCAAAACAGACATTTCACCCAATAAAAGTTTCAGCAAAGTATTCGGTGTCGTCAGCCATGAGGGTCGATTCAAGCTGGTGGCGTAATGCTTAGCAAAAACTTTTTGTCTTACGGGTTTAGGTGCGGTTAAGTTATAGGTGCCAGTGAGTCTATCAGTGTTAAGTGCGATTAAAATCGCCTGCATCACATCCTCTATATGAACCCAGCTAAACCATTGATTACCACTACCAATTTTTCCGCCAAGTGCCATAAGATAAGCGAGGCGCATTTTTGATAAAGCACCGCCATTTCCTAGCACCACACCTAGTCTAAAAATGATCTGCTTGTCGGCTTTAAAGGTTTCGACTGCTTGTTCCCATTGTTGGCATAGCTGGTGAGTAAAGCTTTCTTCAGCAGGCGTGGATTCATCAACTTGATCATTGTTAGAGTCCCCATAAAAGCCAATAGCAGACATAGAGATTACTTTCTTAGGTGGATGCTTGAGTTGCCTAGCGATTTGCTCCGTAAGCGTAACTCTGCTCCCATAAAGCGCTAGCTTTCGTGACTTGCTCCAAGGCTTAGCGGCAATATTTTCACCCGCTAGATTGATCAGGCAATCTACTTGTTCGCTAATAGTGTCTAGCTCAGAGACGAATACTTGTTTTACACCATTTGGCAGAGCAGGAGAGTGCTTACGAACCACAGCGACAAGCTGGTGCTCATTGAGGTTAAACTTTGAAAGCAAATGCTGACCTATGAAGCCAGTCAAACCAGTGATCATTATCAGCATAACAAATGCTCCTTTTTTGACTCTAAAACTTAATAGATACGCTAAAAAAATGAAACTGGATCAATGATTTCAGTAAATTTGATAATTAACGGATTAGTGGGTATAAGTTTTACAGCTTTTTATTATTGTGACTTCTTTTTCTCCATTAGGATGGCTAAAATGTCCTTAACAAGTGACACTAGGTATAACAATGCTACATGAAGAATACGATCATATAATTTTACTTGCTCATGGGAGTCCAGATCCTCTATGGAAGCAGCCATTTGAGTCACTCTATGAGCAAGCCCTAGCGCTCTATGGTCGTCAACGTTGTAGTCTCGCCTTTATGGAGTTAACCACACCTACTTTAGAAGAGGTAACGGCGAACCTGCCTGAACATGTAAATAAGGTGGGTGTTTTGCCGCTGTTTCTAGCCGTTGGTCGTCATCTAAGAAAAGATGTGCCATTACAAATTGAAGCGCTTCAAAGTGAACAGCTATCGATGACTTTATTACCTCCAATCGGCGAAGACGAAACCATCAAGCAAGCCATGCAAGCTGTAATCGCCTCCCATATTGGTAAGACACTATGACTTCGCAACGACTGACCCAGCCATGGAGCATATTCTATGCTGTTTAAACATTTGCCCGATGAGATTTTTCAGGCACTAAGTGGTTCAAACAAGGCATTAATTGAATCGGTATTATTTGATCTCTCTGACGTTTTTTATGATCACGCGGAAGACCCGATTAAAGACAAATCCACCATTATTGAATCCATTGAAGATACCCTTCACAAACTCGATACTCTAGCTTGGCACGATGATCAAAAGGAATCTTTTGATTCCCCTAAAACTATTCATGATTATGCCTTAAGAATTTATCACCGTTTAGTGAAAACAGGCTGGTTAGTGGAAGAGCAAGAGCTATATCGTGTCAGTGTGTTAATGACACCACAGATTTCTATGTTGTTACGCTCCTTGGTGGAAATCAGTCGTCACGGTAAACGCAATTATGGCGCAACCGTTTTAAGTATTTTAAGTAACCTTGAGTCGGTTGCGAATCACCCGAAAGAGCGTGGCGTGACCCTTAGTCAATCTGCCGAGGCAGCACGAGAATTCTCTGCCCATCTAAACCAAATATTATTGGGAATTCGCAGCTTACAACGAGAGCTTTTTGCTAGCCGTGACCCTAAGGCTATTGTGGCAGGTTTCTTTGATTTATTTGTTGAAGGCATCTTGATTGCTGACTATAAAACCATCAAAACAAGTAACAACCCTTTTAGGTTTCGCCGCCAAATTCTTGAACATACTCAGAGTTTTCTAAGTAACCCTGAATTACTTGGGCAAATTGCCCAGTGCTATATTGATCAGCAACTTATTACCATGGCGCAAGCACAAGCCATGATAGAAAAAGACTGTCAGGATATTATTCAGACCTTTAGCAGCATTGAGCAGCGCTTAGAAAGAATTGATGAATACCGATACCGTTTAGAAAAACGCGCGGCCGATACCGCGCGTTATATGGACAGTTCACGTCCTGGTATGGCCAATAAAATTGCCGGTATTATTTCAGATGTGGCGAGTTATGAATCTCTTCCCACCCTGAAACAGGTCGTGGGCGCTAAATTCGTTGGCATGGAATCGGCTGCGCAACCTACCAAACGCCGTGAGCCACCACCACCTAGAGTGATGACACCTGCAGAAATTTCAGTTGATGCCATTAAACTAAGGGAACAGCAGCGCCGCTTCCATGAAGCTCGCCAAGTTACTGTTGTGAAGCTACAAAGCTACCTTGAAAGACAAATGTCAAATCATGACAGCCGTCACATTCTGGATTTCAGCATTGAATCTGTGGAAGATTTTGTCTGTTTTGACCATTTAAGATACATAGGTTCACTCGGGGTTAACGCCAAGAAAATCGAAAATCAATTCGAAATAAAATTTACCGACCAGTATTTAGATGTACATAAATTTGTGGAATGTCGCGAATTTAACGTAGTACGTAGGAGCGAGAAAGCGGATGCTTAGAGAATTAAAAAAAGTTGTTGAAGAATCTGGTAAGGATGCGCAAGAGTTTCAGCAGACCGCTAACTTTATCATTGCCAATCAATTTGCCAGCGCCTACAAACATGGCCAACGTAAACATTACCTGCTTATCGAATCCTACCAAGACTATTTTAGTATTTTGTTCGATGCATTAGGCATGAAGTTATATGTGAATGAAAATGAGCGCTTAGCGGGTGTGCTGCCAGTTCAGCGAGAAGCATTCGTACGACTTAAAACTGATGAAACCTTATTTTTACTTGTGCTTCGTCAGATTTATGAAGAGAAGATCGAGAACTTTGAGGTCGACAACGGATTTGTTGCCACCAACACTCACACCATTCTTGACCGATATGTACAGCTAGTAAAACGTGAAATTCCATCAGAAACACGTTTTAAAGACATCTTAGCTTTGTTTAGTCGTCATGGCGTCTTGATACGTGGCAAGGTCTACGAAGAAGACAGTAAAAATATGATGATCAATATTACCCCCGTGGTTCGATTGATTGTCACGGAAGCTTACTTAAGACAGCTTGAATCGTTTAACGGCACAGATCCTGAAGATGATCTTGATACAGAGAACGACCTTGAAAACGCATCAGAATCTACTCAAGACTAGGGCCAAAATATGAAAAAGTTAAATCGAATCGTATTAGTAAATTGGTACCTATTGGGTGCAGAAGAAATTGAAATTCGTGGTAATACCGCCATTATCGGGCCCACTGGTTCAGGTAAATCATCATTGCTTGATGCCATCCAGACGGTATTAACCGGTGCCAGCAAACGTCATTTGAATTACAACGCCAGTGCAAACGATGGTAAGGCCAGTGGTCGTAGCATTCGTTCCTATATATTGGGCATGATAGATTCCGGGCAAGCCAATGCCAAAGTGTTTGGCACCGAACCGCGCCAAGATGCCATGAGCTATTTAGGCTTGGTGTTTGAAGACAGCAACACAGGCAAAGAATCCACTGTGGGACTCGCTTTAAGTGCTTCATTGGCTTCCCCAGAAGAGGATATTCTTGGCCGTTTTGTTTTGCCAAATTATGGCGTGCGTAAAGCAGATTTCATTGACGCACTAGAAGGCAAGAGCTATCAAGCTAAACCTTGGATTGAAGTACGTGAGTCATTAAAAAAACTCTGCTTGGACCCTTATATAAAGTCGGGGAGTGCGTCTGCAACTCAGTACATTAACCGCTACCTTGAAGAGTTAAGCCCAAGCCCAGATCAATTGATCACGCTAGATGGTTTCTTAAAAAACTTTAAGAATGCCCTTAAATTTGTGCCCATCGCCTCACCAACACGCTTTGTTCAAGATTTCGTGTTAGCAGAAGCGCCATTGCAGGTGGGTGCTTATCAAAAATCTCTTAATGAATACCGTCACCTTGAAGCCAAGACTCTTGAGGTTTCCAAGCGCATTGATGATTTAAAGCTCATACAGCAAGATTGTGAGAAAAAGCATCAGCAAGAACAAAGTGCTATCAACTATCAATGGGTAGCAACTGAAGCTCGATTTGATGAGTTGGGTAGCAAGCAAGACGACATCCAAGACCAGTATGAGTTGCAACAAGAGCGCGAGGAGGAGATAGAAGAAGAGCTGTCCACTCAAGCCAGTTTGCTAAAGCAATTACAGGGTCAATTGTTACGCTTAGAACAACAGTATGAGCACTCTGATGTTGGCCTCAAGCTACAGCAGCTTGAGCAAAATAAAAAACTACTAAACTTACAAGGTCAACAAGATCAAAAGGCTTTGTTACAAGTTCGTCAGTTAACCTTATTACTAGACTCGTTAAAACAGTTTGATGATATTTTATCTTCTCAAGTTAAAGCTTTTGTGGAAGAGTTTTCTCAGTTTAGTGGCCTTATCGCCGACGATGGTCAGGTGACAGGAAGCTTAAAGCCGCTTTCACAAAAACTGAGCTCGCTCAATAAGCTACTGGATGAAGAAAAATCTCAAGTTTTCCGTCAACGCTCTGAATTAAACCGAAACATTCTTAATTTGAAAGACGAGTGTAAGCAGCTTGAAGCCGATGTCTTTTCATTAAAAGGCGGTGTTAGCCCACTGTCACAAAATACCAAGCGACTCATCGCTTTATTGAAAGACGCGGACATAGTAGCCACACCTTTAAGTCATCTGGCGGAAGTAACCGATAGAAAATGGCAAGATGCCATTGAAGGTTACCTTGGTGCGCAGCGTGAAGCCTTAATCGTAGAACCAGAGGATGCCGAAGAAGCCATTCGCATTTTCCGCGCTCACCGTCGCCAATTAATGGGTTGTCGAGTCATTGATACCACCCAAACACGTTTATGGCTGAGTCGTGGTGATCATAAGTCCGCTTTACGCTTTATTCGTTGTAACAATGATCACGCCCAGGCCTACTTGAATCGCCGTTTAGGTGGTATTAAACCTGTCGAAACAGAGCGTGAATTGTTACGTGAAGACAGTGCTATGACAGCCGATGGCATGTTGAAGCTTTCAGGTACTATCTCCACCATACGCTCCGTCCCTCACATGATGGTCGGCATCAATACGGATGGCATGCGTAAGTCTAGGGAAGATAAGCTGGCGACATTAAGCGCAGAGTTAATGGATCACTTAAAAGTGGACCAGCGTCTTGAGCAAGCAGACAATTTATTGGGTCGCGTTATGGCCAGCAATCAAATTGATGCAGAAGCCCTAAGCACGGCCAATCACACCTTAACTCGTCTTAACCAAGAACTTGAAAGTGTAGAAGCGGACATTCAGCAACTACAAAAGCATGATGATACAGAGCTTCAAGAACGCATTGAAGAACTCAAAGGCCGCATCGCAAGTGTTGAACTTGATCAGAAAAAACTAGATCGCGAGCGTCAGCAAATTGCTGAGCAGTTCGGTTCCTTGAATACTCAAAAGAACCAGCTGAGTACGGCTTTATCCGCATTAGACGAAGACAGAAACCGACTTACCGCCAACCCTAAATTTGATGCGGAATTTGCTAGCGAGCGTTATGCATTACTAGAAAGTAGTATGGTTAATGGTGCTGCCATCTATAAAGAAGCCATTAGTCGATCAGAAAAAGCCAGTGAAAAGGCGCGTAGTTTTGATCAGAAGGTGCGTAAAGAAGTTGCCGATCACTATGGTAAATATCATCAGGCCAATTTAGACGACGATGTACAATTAGATTACCTTGAGTCTAAGTTTGAAGAGTTCGAACACTATGTTTCTTATCAAATTGATGTTCTAAGTGAAACCGAGTTGGCAAAATACTCTAAGCGTGCAGAGCTTGCCCGCCGTGAAGCAGAAGAGACTTTCCGTTCAGACTATGTCTCCAAGCTGAAAGACTCTCTTGATCAGGTAGCTCATATTATCAGAGAGCTTAATCACAGCCTTAAACGCCGTCCATTTAACCAAGAGATCTATCAATTCCGTTATTACGCAAATGGCGATATGAAGGACATCTTGGACTTGGTTGAAAGGTTTAGTGCCCAAGATCAAGCTAACGTTGGCGGATTGTTTGATCCTGAATTAGCAGGCGATCCTGAGCACATTAGGGCAATCACAGCTATTCAAGAGCTCATTTCCGATGAGGAAAAACAGCAGGATTTAGCGGACTATCGTAAGTTCTACAACTTCGAAGTAGATATACTGGATAACGAAGGTAATAAGAAAACCACTTTAAGCCAGCGTATTCAAACAGGTTCTGGTGGTGAACACCAAATTCCATTTTATCTTGCGATTGCTGCCGCTTTATCTACAACATATCGCCTACATGAGACAATGGACGGTGATATAGTGGGGGGCTTCTCCTTGGCTATGTTTGACGAAGCCTTTAACAAGATAGATATGGTTAAAACCTCTACTTGTATGGGCTTTATGAAAGACATTGGCTTACAAGTTATTGCTGCAGCACCCGATGATAAGCGTGCTGTTATGGCGGCTAATATGGATACCATCATCAGTGTATGGAGAGAAGGTGGTGCCGTTTCTATCGATGTGGCTTATCCTAAAGAGAAAGGCCAAGTGTTATTAAATGGCCAGGCCGATAATTTAGATACCCCCGTTTCATAGAGAAGAATATGATAGTTCAGCAACAAATCGAATCACGATTAAAATCTGCATTTAATGTAGAACATATTGAGCTTGTAAACGAGAGTTACAAGCATAACGTTCCAACTGGAAGTGAATCACACTTTAAACTTATTTTGGTTAGTGATGACTTTAAGGGAAAAATGAAAGTGAAACGCCACCAGCTGGTTTACGGTGCTCTAGCGACAGAAATGGATTTGATACACGCCCTTGCTATGCATCCTTACACGACGGAAGAGTGGGCTAAACAGTCTGCTAACGTTCCATCTTCTCCCAATTGTTTGGGAGGAGAGTAGTCATACGCTACTCTAGGAGAATTTTATGAGTGTATCCGTTCAAGCTAACGAGTCACAAAAAACATTGACTATCCATATCATGGGCAGCTTTGACTTTTCATTATTTAATGAATTTCGGGCCGCTTACAGTGATTATGCAGGCAAGTATGACGAATATTTTGTGGATATGAGCCAGGTAGAGTATTTAGACAGTGCTGCCTTAGGCATGTTACTCAGTATGCGCAATGCGGTGGGTGAACAAAGCAAAATCGAATTAATTGGTGCGAATAGTTTTATCAAGGACATACTAATGATTTCGCGTTTCGACAAATTGTTTAGCATTAAGTAAAGGATTTACAATGAAGCTTTTGTGCATTGACAGTGAAGCTGTATATCGTGAAATTGTCACCCTGTGCGCCGAAAGCGAAGGGCTTGAAGTGAAATCAGCAGGTTCTGTGGAACAAGCTGTGGCACTTTTTGAAAATTGGCACCCCGATATCGTTTGTTTAGACTATCTGCTGAAAGGCGGAAATGGTCTGGACTTGGTGAAGAAGTTTAAAAGTCTCTCTGGCACCCGATATGTGCCAATGATCTTTTTAACTTCTCACGCATCAGACTCTATCATGGACCTGTGTTTCAAAGCTGGAGCGGATGATTTTCTACCTAAGCCTTTTCATGAATTATTATTTTCTGTCCGCTTAAAAAAACATATTGAGCATGTTCAGCTAATTAATGAGCTGTATGAAAAAAATACCACGCTAACTTATTACCAAACCATCAATGAACGCGAACATGAAATGGCTCACCAGGTACTAGGGCACATTTTGCAACGCAATGATCAAAACAGCGACTCTGTCGCTATCACCCATTTATCAGCTGACAGCTTTAACGGTGATCTTGCCTTAATTAAAACCCGTGCGGATGGCGCGAAGTTAATTTTCGTCGGGGATTTCACGGGGCATGGTTTGTCTGCATCCATTGGCGCCTTACCCTTAGCCCAAACCTTCTTTGACGCTGCAGACGAATGCCTAGACCTTGAGTCATTAACTAAACGCATCAACAGAATGTTAAATAGTATTCTGCCTGATTATATGTTTTGTGCTGCTTACGTGTTACTTCTCGAGCCTGACAAGCATTTATCCTATTGGGGTGGTGGGATGCCTAAAGCTTTTATTCGCAAAGAAACTGGCAGTATAGACTACTTGTCTTCTCAACATATGCCATTAGGTGTACTGCCTAACCAAGTTTTTGATAGTGGCTTAGCATCAATCGTTCTTGGTGAAGGGGACAGTCTAGTAATTGTTTCTGATGGGGTTCTAGAGCTAAAAGCCGAAAATGGTGTGATGCTAGGGCAACAAGCTACTGAAGCTTTAATCGTCGAGCACTACCAGCAAGGTACTAATATCTCTTCCGCTCAAAAAGGCTTTCAGCAAGCTTTAGCGGATTATTCAATCAACGCAGTACAAGATGACGATATCACTATTTTTTCACTGCGCGCTTAATTAATTCTACAGCTGATACTGTCATTTCCAGTATCAGCTGTTTGTCGGCTATTTACGCTTATGTTTTTTGTTGGTATTTTTCTTAGCATTGTTTTGCTTAGGGAAAGGGCGTTTTTCTGGCTCTGTTCTTAGTACCAAAAATAAATCCGTTACAACTTCTGGGATTTGAGCGATACAAGAGTTAGTGAGTTTTTCACTGGAACGAATCTGCTTCACTTCCTGATCGTCAAAAAGGTCGGATGCGACCATCACAGGTAATAATAATTCAGCTACCACCTCCTCTTTTTCGGACTCGAACCAGTCTTTTTCAGTCATGAAAACGCCTTCCATGAACCCCGTCGCCCACTCTTGAAGTTCGCTTAGTTCATCATCCGATGTGCCCATTTCAATGTCGCAAGGGAACATGAAGCCTTCTTCAGATTCCAGCTCCTTTTGAATATCAACAAACAAACGAGACAATAACTGAAGAATTTGTTTTTCTTCTTTTTCAGAGCTGAATGTTGGTGTGTCTTCAAACATGACAGGCAGCCATGCTTCCTCAGAAATATCCGATGGGCAAATGGCCAATGCGGTTAAAAAACCATGAGCCATGACAAAATTCTGACATTCTTCATGGACTTGATCGGAATCTAAAAAATTTTCTAGGGTATCTAGTTCTAAGTCATCAAGAGGTTGGTGTGCCATGGGGTTTTCCTAATAAAAATAAGTGGCTTATTTTACCCAAGTCAGGGGTAAAAATCGATGCAGAATAGTCAGCGATAAGAGATAATTAACTTATGATTTCAAAGCAGTCTATCCTACATCAACTTGGTTATAACAAGTTCCGTCCCCTTCAAGAAGAGGCTATTGACGCTCTATACAATGGGCAAGATGTTTTGTTTGTCTCATCTACTGGTAGCGGCAAGTCTTTAGTGTACCAACTGACAGGGGTGATGAAGGAAGGTGTGGCGGTTATCGTCAGTCCGCTACTATCTTTGATGCACCAACAGGTGGAAACACTCAAGGCAAAAGGAGTTCGCGCCGAGTTTCTCAACTCCAGCCTTAATCCTGGAGAACAAGATGATTTGGTTACCTCCCTACGTCATAAGCACATAGATTTGCTGTATTTAGCACCAGAAAAATTGATTCAGCCATCTGTCATAGGCTTATTGCACAGTATAGAGGTTTCGTTATTTGCCATAGACGAAGCCCATTGTATCACCCAATGGGGTAGTGCCTTTCGTCCGGAATATAGCCAACTTGGACAACTAAGAGACAGCTTTCCATCCGTCCCCATTATTGCTTTAACTGGTACAGCTGATAAACAGACGATTGAAGAGGTTCAATCTTCTTTAAAGTTGAGGGAATGCACGCTGATAAAAAGTGCATTTGATCGCCCAAATATTGAAATCAAAATCGCCCAGAAGCGTAAAGCCAAACAGCAATTATTGCATTTCTTACACTACGAAGTAGCAGGGCAGTCTGGCGTAGTTTATTGCCGCTCCCGAAAAAATACGGAATCCCTTTCACAATGGTTAAGCCAGTTTGGCTTTATCAGTCACTGTTACCATGCAGGTATGAGTGAATTTGAAAAGCATCAAAGTCATCAGGCTTTGTTAAATAAACAGGGTTGTATTTTGGTGGCCACTACTGCCTATGGTATGGGGGTGGACATTGCTCATCTTGATTTTGTTGTTCATATGGATCTCCCTAATAGTCCAGAAGCTTTTTTGCAGGAAGTCGGCCGTGCCGGTCGAAATGGTCAAAAAGCCAAAAGTCTGCTCCTATACGGACTTCAGGATATGATGAAGGCCTTGCAGCTAACTTCATCAAGCAATGAAGACAATGATAAAAACCAACAGCAATTGCTGGATCTCTTTCAGGTGTTAGAGGGTAGGGGGTGTCGTAGAAAAAACCTCATGGCACACTTTGGGGAAGATATTAACAATTGTGGCCACTGCGAACGTTGTCTGACACCGAAAGCCGAACAAAATATGACGATTGCTGCGCAAAAAATATTGTCGTTAATTTATCATACCAAAGGGCTTCAGCCTTTTAGTTTAATCATTCAAGTATTAGTGGGCAAAAAAACCAAGGCTGTTACTGACATCAAGGCGGAGAAGCTGTCCTTATTTAACAAAGGACGCGAACTTACGGACATACAATGGAAGTCTGTTATCCGTTATCTACTGGCCTATGGTTTCCTGAGGGTGTCTACAGGTAATGTTTTTATGGTACACCTTACGGAAAAAGCAAGATTGATTCTAAAAGGCGAACATCAGGTTTTATTACCACAAGAGCATTTTTATCCCTTTATGGATGATAAAAGCATTAACACAGATACGGCTATCTGGTACCAATTAATGCGTTGGCGATATACTCATCCCGAACTACAAATCAATGAAAAACAACTTAAACAAGTGTATTTGCATAAGCCAAATTCCAGCGCGTCAATGAGTCGACTGACTGGCTTGTCCAAAGAAAGTATTAACCCTTATTGGGACTCTTTACAAAAACAGTTTTGTGAACCAGAAAGTGCTCAAGAGTGATGGGCTAGGATGAATGATCAGCAAGAAAAGGCGTATACCGAAATCAGTCAGCAGGTTTCCATCTGCTTCGATAAAGCCGATCGTTTTTTCAAAGGACGGTTTAAGCGCCCGAGCATGAATCTAAAGCAACGAGGCAAAGCTGCTGGAACAGCCTATTTAGAAAAAAATGAACTGCGCTTCAATCTTTACATGTATGAGCAGGATCCAGCAAAATTCTTGCAAACAGTCGTTCCCCACGAAGTCGCTCACCTTATTGTCCATCAAATCTATTCTCGACAAGCGTCCGCCCATGGTAAGGAATGGCGAGCTGTGATGGAAAAGGTCTTTGACACGCCAGCAGAGCGTACCCACACCTTTAAAGTTAAGCCCCCTAAAGTATCTTTTCACTATGCTTGCGATTGTCAGACACATATTTTCAGTAAGCAAAGGCATAATAGAGCGTTAAAGGGAACTCAATATTTGTGCAAGCTCTGCAAGAGAAACTTAGAATTTGTAATTGCAGATTAATATATTTTCAACAAGGCTGGCATTTTGCTTCTTGGGCCAGTTTTTACTGCTTTTTTAATGCGGCTATATCGAGCTTATAGTAAGATAGCCGCATTTCGTTTACAGCGTGATTATGATGGATTTATCGAGTCGACCCAAAGAAAAGTTAGAATTAAATAAGTTACAAAAGCGTCTTCGTAGAATGACAGGGCAAGCAATCTCTGATTTCAATATGATCGAAGATGGTGATAAGGTAATGGTGTGTTTATCTGGTGGTAAAGACTCTTTTACCATGTTGGATATTTTACGTAACCTACAAGCCAGTGCGCCGATTAACTTTAGCATTGTTGCCGTTAACCTAGATCAGAAACAGCCAGGCTTTCCTGAGCATATTTTGCCTGCGTACCTAGAAGAGCTTGGAGTGGATTTCCATATTTTAGAACGCGACACTTACAGTATAGTAAAAGAGATTGTACCGGAAGGTAAAACCACATGCGGTCTATGTTCTCGTTTAAGACGTGGCTCTTTATACGGTTTCGCTGAAGAAATTGGTGCGACAAAAATCGCCCTTGGTCATCATAGAGATGACATTCTAGAAACCTTCTTTTTGAATATGTTTTTTGGTGGTAAATTAAAGACCATGCCACCAAAACTACTAAGTGATGATGGCAAGCATGTGGTAATTAGACCATTAGCTTACTGCAAAGAGAAAGACATTGAAGCCTTTGCGATAGCCAAAGAGTATCCGATTATTCCGTGTAACTTGTGTGGCTCTCAAGAAAACTTACAGCGCCAGGTTGCGAAAGACATGCTCAACACTTGGGAAAAAGAATACCCTGGTCGTACTGACATTATGTTCTCTGCCATTAAAAATGTAGTACCATCACATTTAGCAGATACGGAACTCTTTGACTTCAAAGACTTAAAACAAAGCGAAGACGCCTTAAATAAATTAAACATTATTTCATTATAGGAAGATAGAAATGACCCAGCTTCAAAAAGCTCTATTAGTCGCTTTCGGATTAACAGGTTCTACTTTAGTAAGCGCGTCAAATGCTAGCGTTAACTTAACCAATGACATAATTAACGGTGATGCCACCATAAATTTTGGTAATTTTGCTGTTAGCGGTGGTGGTACATACGATGAGGATTCTAACTCCAGTATTGCTTACGTAGGAATTGGTGTTGAGGATGCGGAACCAAATGGTCCATTACAGGCTGGGATAGGAGTACGTGGCTCTCTAATTGATACAGATACAGAGGACGATGAGAATACTCTGGCAGCAGCCGTTGGATTGGGTGGGTGGTATCGCTATACCCTTCCACAAGCTAACCGTTTAAGTATCTACGGTTCTGGCTATTACTCACCAGAGATTTTAACGTTGACAGAGTTAGATCATACCTATACTTATGAAATCCGTGGTGAATATATGACCATGCGAAATGCTAGAGCCTATGTCCGTTACGGAAAAACTGTCGTTGTTTTTGATGATGGCACACATAAAAACATCAATACTGGCATTTCAGTTGGTGCAACAGTCGACTTCTAAGTTTTTCGATAAAATTTAGATAATAAAAAAGGTGGCTTAGGCCACCTTTTTTATTTGTACTTATTTCTCTTTATTCGCCTTCATAGGCGCATAAGCTAAATACTGGCACATTGGATTCACGCAATAATTGACTGCCGTTAAGGTCAGGTAGATCAATAATCGCTGCCACTTCTTTAATAGAAGCACCTTGGCTCTTGAGTAGTTTAATTGCTGCGAACAATGTACCGCCTGTGGCGATCAAATCATCAAACAACAGCACTTGGTCACCGGACTTAACAGAGCCTTCTTGGATTTCAAGTTCTGCTTCACCGTACTCAAGCTTATAACTCTGAGAAATCGTTTTGCCAGGTAGCTTGCCTTTTTTACGGATCAAAATTAGGGGCTTTTGTAGTTCGTAAGCGATAATAGCAGCAATCAAGAAGCCACGAGCATCAATACAAGCAATGTGGCTGATATCACTATCAATATAGCGATGAATGTAAGCATCCGCCACCATTCTTAGGCCTTTTGGGTCGCTAAAAATAGGTGTAATATCACGAAAACTAATGCCTTCTTTTGGCCAATCTTCAACTGTTTTAATTAATGACTTAATGTAAAAATCATCGTAGATCATAATACTTCTAAACCTTGTTACTATTATCAAATAGCATCAATTCTACCACAGTCGCTGTGCATACCTACGAGTTTTTGAACCTCAACCAGATCGATTATGGTTATTTCCTTACCTTCAACCTTGATTAAACCGCTTTTTTGAAAGCGGGTGATGACTCGACTAACGGTTTCAACCGCTAAGCCTAGATAGTTACCGATTTCATTGCGTGACATAGACAGTCGGAAAGAGACAGCGGAATAACCGCGTTTTTCAAATCGGTTTGATAAATTCAATAAAAAAGAAGCGACCTTTTCATCGGCATTCTTCTTCCCTAAAAGCACCATCATTTGTTGGTCATCAGAAATTTTACGACTCATTATTTTGAAAATTTGGCGCTTTAGAGAAGGGATCTGTGATGACAATTCTTCTAGATGGGTAAATGGAATCTCGCAAACCGTAGTCGTCTCTAAGGCTTTTGCGGAAACAGGATAAATGTCCGTATCTATACCGCTTAAACCAAGCAACTCACTTGGGCAGTAGAAGCCGGTAATCTGCTCTTCACCGGTACTGGTGATATTAAAGGTTTTTAGTGTCCCAGTACGTACAGCATACACAGCATCAAAACTCTGCCCTTGACGGAATAAAACATCGCCTTTTTTTAGAGGGCGCTTTCTTTCGATGATTTTATCTAGCTTATTAATGTCTTCATCTGCCAAAGCAATCGGCAAGCATAGAGCACTCAAGCTGCATTGTTGGCATTGGGCAGTTAACTGGCTGCTGAATTTAGGTGTTAGGGACGAACTAGACATACTTATCTCCGTGTTCCTACTAGATTACTTTTGAATAAGCTGTTCTTTGGGGTAAGTGCTTATCAAAAACCATACATATACATCGTATTATTTGGCGGCCAGATGCTGATACAGACAACGTGTAAGACGATGAGGTGAGATTAATATTTAGTATACCATCATCGATCATGGGTTGAAGCAATAACACCTCGTTAGCAAAGTAATCTTTAAAGCAAATGCCATAACAAGCTTCAATAGCACTAATATCAAGGTTTAGATTGCAAATAAGCTGCATGATAATTTGATGACGAATAATATCATCCTGAGTTTTAATGTAGCCCTTTGCAATAGGTAATTGGCCATTCAAAATACTGTTTTTATAAAGATTCATATCCGTATGGTTTTGCACAAAAGCATCATTAATATCGCTAATGGCTGAACAGCCAAAACCAATTAGGGCTGTTTCTGCATGAGTGGTATAACCTTGGAAATTCCTCTGCAATCGTCCCTGTAACTTAGCGGTGACTAAAGGGTCACTAGGTTTTGCAAAGTGATCCATTCCAATGTGCTCATAGCCTGCCTCTAATAAGCGCCTTGTTGCCAACTCAAGTAGTTCAAGCTTCAATTTAGCATCAGGTAAAGTGTCTGAATCAATTCTTCTTTGTGGAGCAAACCTTTCGGGCAAGTGAGCGTAATTAAAGACCGACACTCTGTCAGGTTTCAGGGCAATGACTTTATCTAGGGTAAGGTTGAAATTATTTAAACTCTGATAGGGTAGCCCATAAATCAAGTCGAAATTAATTGAGTTAATTTGCTTTCGTCTCAGTAGCTGCATCAGCTCAGTTATTTGTTCAAAAGTTTGCACCCTGTGTATGGCTTTCTGTACAGTAAGATCAAAGTCCTGTACGCCAATACTGATACGATTAATGCCTTTAGACACTAACAAATCAATGTGCTCTGAACTTACTTGGCGGGGGTCAATTTCAACACTGAAGTCATGGTCGCCACTAGTATCGAGAGTGAAATATTGCTCAATGATAGCAAATAACTTTTTGAACTGATTTACCGTTAAAAATGTTGGCGTACCGCCCCCAAAGTGTAGTTGGGTCACTCTATTGGTATCATTTAGGATAAGGCTTTTTAAGCGAACCTCTTCTTCTAACAGCTCAAGATATTCATCTGCTTTGCTTTGTTGTTTTGTCACTATTTTATTGCATGCACAGTAGTAACAAAGGTGAGCGCAAAAAGGAATGTGAAAATACAAACTTAAGCTGCGAGACGCTGAAGTCATCATCTTATCGATGAGTAAAATCCGCTTTATATCTTTATCGAAAGATAAGGCCGTTGGATAGGATGTGTACCTTGGTCCTGAAACATTATATTTTTCGATTAAATTTTGATCCCACATTGTTAAATACCCTTAATTAATCATATGAGTATCTTAAGACTCTTTGGGGTATTAGACGCTGACGCGGGTCAAGACTTTGTCACTCTTAAAATATTGCCCAGCATCTTGTGTTAAACCCGTGCCTAAACATAGGGATGGCTTTATAATTATGAGATATCAATGAGGAAAATCGTCTTGAAAGAACCGACAATATGGTTATCTCATGGTGCTGGCGCTGGTCACAGCAGTAGTTTCATGGCGCAATTCAATCAAGTTTTAGCGGAACAATTTAACACTGTAATCAAAGCCTATACCTTTGATTACATGCTACAGCAGGAGCTTACTGGGAAAAGGCGGCCACCGCCAAGATTCCCGCTGCTCGTTAGCGAGTGGCAATCTCATATTCTATCTGGTCAAAACCATCTATTGATTGGTAAATCCATGGGGGGCAGGGTGGCTACCCAGTTGACTAAAATTGATGGTGTTAAAGGGGTTGTCTGCATTGGTTTTCCTTTTTACCCAGCTGGCAAGCCAGAAAAACATCGCTTAGCTTTTTTAGAAGCGCTCGAAGTTCCTTGTTTAGTTATTCAAGGGTCTCGCGATCAAATGGGCAACTACGACTGGGTCTCGCAACAAAGCTTACCAAACCAAGTCGATCTTGTTTGGGTAGAGGGTGCAGACCATGACTTTAAGCGACTTAAGAAGCAAAACATTAGCCAGCTTGAAACCTTACAAGAGCTGGCATTAATTATCGCTGACTGGCGAATAAAGCACTCAATTTAATTTGGAGAAATAATGCAACACCAAGCCGTACTCGATGCAGAAGGACTATTGTGCCCAGAGCCTGTGATGATGCTACATGTTGAAATGCGTAAACTCGAACCCAAAGAGGTGTTAAAAGTTATCGCCACTGACCCATCTACTACTCGAGATATCCCTAAGTTTTGTCAATTCCTAGGCCATACTTTGTTGGATCAACAACAAAACGACGATGGTTTTTATTTTTACTGGATACAAAAAAAAGAGGGCTAAACTAGCCCTCTCTCGTTCTCACCTTCTTTAACGCTCGGTAAATTATGCAACACGCAATTTGTGTTCGTGTCTTGTCGTACCGTGAATCGCAATATGGTAAGTGTTTGCAAAGTTTGAAGAAGCCACATCTAGATCAAGCTTCAATTGTCTCGCCACATCATTAGATGAAATTAGGCCGCGAATCTTTTTGCTTTCTTCGTCTAGTACTAATAGATGTTGCTGAAAGTTATCTTTTTGACTAAATAGCAAAGACTCGATATCAGCTTTTTGAAGTGACGTAAAAGACAAGGCTAACAAATCTTCTTTACTCCGCATTAAATCAGCCACCAAAATCTCTGAGCGTTTGAAGCCTTTTGCAATGTGCTTAATAAAAGCCTCTTCAGATAGATCTTCTAAACTGATAATACCTTCAAATTGATTGCTCTCATCGACCACGATTTTCAATCGAACATGCTCTTTACGCATAAGGCGAACCAATTCATCTGCACGAGTATTGGACTCGATCATACGAGGAGCATTTTCATTGAAATCTGTAAATACAGTCGTCGCTGAGCTGTATAAATTAATGTTTTCTACGCGAGCAGGAAAAGTTAAGCCGTGTGTGTTCTTAGTTGAAACATAAGTAAGTGTTTTCATAATACTGTCCAAAATAATGAATTAAAAAATATTTGGGTCGAGTTATATGAAAAGTACTGGGGGTGCTCGCGGATGGATTTCTTCTAGTGATAATGAAGAAACAGATGGGTTAGGGCGTAGGAAAGAACTCTTTACAGGTTCAACCAAGTTAAGTGATCGAGAAAGGGTAACAACACTAGAATCACTGTCTAGGTCCAGTTCTCCAACACTAATATCGAAAAATAAGTGGCTTTGGGCAGGCTCTAACCATTTTAGATCATGGCCATCACTTGCTTTGGCGGTTTGACCAATCGCCAGCAATGAAGCCAATAAAATAATGATATTAAAAAAACGATGTGTCATCACATCCCCCAAAGCCATTTAATCTTTTTACAATATAGACCTAAATAAACAGAAAGCCTAGCAACATTAATGTGTTACTTGATTTTTGCTTTATCTGTTCAAATATGACGCAAGTCTGTAGTCAATGGTCATAATGTCATGCATAAATTACGCTGGCATCATTATGGTTGCTTCGCCAGTCACTACTAACTTACCTTCACATAGGCATTCTGTTTTCAAGGTAACGCGCTTTCTACGCTGGTTTATATCAACAACGGTGATACGGGTAACAACTTCCTGACCAATAAATACAGGACCACGAAACTTCACACTTTGATCCAGATAGATACAACCAGGCCCAGGTAACTTAGTACCAATGGCGGCAGAGATAAAGCCAGCGCTAAGCATGCCATGAGCAATGGGTTGACCAAAGGATGTTTTAGCAGCGTATTCGGCGTCAAGGTGAACGGGGTTGGTGTCGCCTGTTACTCTTGCAAAATCCTGCACATCTTCTTGGGTAACTGTTTTCACATACTCGACGCTTTGATCTAAAGAAAGTTGATCTAATGTGTAACCTGTAGTCATGTTCCATCCTAATAGTAAATTTTACGCTATCTTACACCCTTGGATTTAAGCGAGCCAGATGAGAAGCGGTATGCTCGCCCTGAAATAATCAATACATTTAGAAAACAGTGGTATAAAATTCGTGCATAAGAAAAACCTTACCTCTTTAAGGCTTTGCGCACCAAACCAAGACAGTGACAATTAGGATGATTTAATGAGTTGGACTGAACAAGAAGACGAACAACAAGCTAAGAAAACTCTTACCGACAATGAAATGCTCTCTACACAACCCCAAGACTCACAAGCTAATAACTTGCAAGATAACAATTCGCAAGACAGTAAAATCTGGCAATTACTTGAAAAAACCTTGAATGAAAATGTCGTTGAAAAACGCCGTGCCCGTCGTTGGAAAATCTTCTTTCGTCTAGTTACTTTATCTATCATCGCGAGCCTAGGAGTCTTCTGGTTTACCCAACAAAAACTCGATGTTATGGCAGTGGATCAAAATGTCGTGGCGCTAATGCCCATGAGAGGTACGATAGGTGCCAATGCAGAAATTGATTCCACTGAATATGTCTCCCTTATAGAAGATGCTTATCAAAACACTAACCTTGAAGCGCTAGTAATTCAGCTCAACAGCCCAGGGGGGAGTCCGGTCCACTCGGGGTTAATCTATGATGCCATTAAAGATAAACAAGCTCTTTACCCAAGCATTCCCGTGATTGTTGTTGTTGAAGATATGGCGGCTTCAGGTGGCTATTATATCGCGGCAGCCGCCAATGAAATTTATGCTAATAAAGCCAGCTTAGTCGGTTCTATTGGTGTCATATCTTCAGGTTTTGATGCCACGGGCCTCATGGATAAAATCGGGGTAGAGCGACGTACTTTTACGGCAGGACGGAACAAGGCCTTCCTAGATCCCTTCAGCCCTATGACAGAAGAAGCCCGCGGTAAATGGCAAGCTGTCCTGAATGAAACCCATCAGCAATTTATTGATGCCGTTATGGCGGGGCGGGGCAATCGCTTAAAAATCAACGATGATGTTTTTTCTGGCCTAGTCTTTACCGGTGCAAAAGCTGAAAAAATTGGCTTAATTGACGGTCTTTCCAGCATTAACGACATACTTAACAATCGCTTTGCCAACGCCAATGTGGTGATTTATCAGCCATATCAAGAATCTTGGCGTGAGTTAGCGAAAGAGCTTGGTGTTGAAGTTGTAACCAAAGTATTCACAGATTTAAAGCTCAAATAACAATGTTTATGCCAAAAGATAAATAATGTAATATAAACGCATTATTTATCTTTTATTGTTAGTTGGAGTTCATCATGGCTAGAAAGGCGAACATCTCGAAAGAAGAAATACATCTAGCCTGTTGGGCGCTTTTAGAAAAGAACACCTTCCCTAATATCCCCAGAATCGCCGAATACTTTATCAACAAAGATGGCCGTAAGTGCTCAAACACCACACTTCTCAACGCTATCACCGAATGGGAAGAAATCTACAAAGAACACCAACAACACCAGCTCAAGCAATTAGATGACGTTATGTCGCCCGTATTTCAGCGCTTTAATCGTGATGTTACTCAAAGCCTTGGCAAACTTCTGGATGAAATCACCTTCGACCTTGAGCAAGGTTTGGACCGCAAGGATAAAGCTGTCAACGGAGGTTATCTCTCTCTTTCTAAGACCCTCATCCAATGCCAAGAAGAACTAGACCATAGTGAAGATAAATTAAATCAACTGGCACAGGAAAATCAGTCATTACAAGAAAAAGTTGAAACATTAACACAGCGCAACCAAGACCTAGCCGCTACCAATAACGTTCTTACTGCTCAAATCAGTCAACTTCAAGAGCAACATAAAGAGTTGGTCATCAATCTTGCCCAAAAAGATGTAGATCTTGCAAAAATAGACAATGAACTCGCAGCTCGTAATAAAGAGTACGAGAATGCATTGCGCAAACAACAACAGCTGGAAGAGGACAATCGTAAATTAGAGCAAGAGAATTGGCAAAAGATACGACAGCAGTTGGATTCTATGAACAATAGCATTAACACTTTGAGCGCCAAGCATGGAGACAAAAAGGATTAACCGATATAATGCATTTAGTAGAATCCATCCACTATATAAGTAGTTTACATGAGTTATAAGCAAAGCATTGTTCGTGATCTAAGCAGCATTAAAGACTTTATCCGCTGGACCTATAGCCAATTTCAGAAGTCCGATATTTTTTATGGCCATGGCACAGATAATCCATGGGATGAAGCGGTACAGCTGGTTATGGGGGCCTTAAAACTGCCTCTAGATTTTGACCGTGACATGCTAGATTGCGCGCTTTGCTATAACGAGAAGAAACACATTCTGAAGTTGGTTCATTTGCGCACTACAAAACGCCAACCTTTGCCTTATTTACTCGGTGAAGCATGGTTTATGGGGCTGCCTTTTAAAGTCACTGCAGACACTCTCATTCCTAGATCACCAATTGTCGCCTTACTTGAAAATGAGTTTTCCCCTTGGCTGACAAGCTATCCTCAATACATTCTGGATATGTGTACAGGAAGTGGCTGCTTAGGCATAAGCGCCGCGTTGGTGTTCGAAGACGCTGAGGTAGACATTACAGATATCAGTGAAGCAGCCTTAGTTGTGGCCAATGAGAATATTCTGCGCCATGAAGTAGAAGATAGAGTGCAGGCCATACATTCAGATATGTTCACGGCACTGGATCAAGATAAAAAATACGATCTCATCATTTGTAATCCACCTTATGTTGATGCAGTTGACTTCCGTGAAGCGCCAAAAGAGTTTCATAACGAACCGCAACTGGCACTAACATCTGGTGATGATGGTTTAGAGTTTACCCATAAATTCCTTGCCCAAGCCGCGCATTATCTCAGTGATGACGGTATATTAGTTTACGAAGTTGGCAATACGGAAGTCGCCTTACAAGCTGCCTACCCAAACACAGCATTTATGTGGGTAGATTTAGAACAGGGTGGCAATGGGGTATTCATTTTGACCAAACAACAATTAAGCGAACTTACACAAGAGTAAAAATAACATTATGTCAGGCAACACATTTGGAACACTTTTTAAAGTCACCACATTTGGTGAAAGTCATGGGCTTGCGTTGGGCGCTATTGTTGATGGCTGCCCACCTGGCATTGAAATCTGCGAAGCGGACCTACAACGAGATCTAGATTTACGAAAGCCTGGTACTTCAAAACATACCACGCAACGCAGAGAACCCGATGAAGTTAAAATTTTATCGGGAGTGTTTGAGGGCAAAACAACCGGCACACCTATTGGCCTAATGATCGAAAACCAAGATCAACGCTCCCGAGATTACGGCAATATTGCTGAAACATTTCGCCCAGCCCACGCAGATTATACTTATGACCAAAAATATGGCTTCCGCGATTACCGTGGTGGTGGTCGTTCTTCTGCCCGTGAAACCGCAATGCGCGTAGCAGCTGGGGCGATCGCTAAGAAATACCTGCGCCAGCAATTCGGAATTGAAATCCAAGGCTTCTTGTCACAACTTGGTCCTATCAAACTAGAAGTTAAAGATCTTAACCAAGTCTATGAAAATAGCTTCTTTAGCCCTGATCCAGACGCGATTCCAGAGCTCGAGCAATACATGACAGCACTTCGTCGTGAAGGGGACTCCATTGGCGCTAAAATTAGTGTTATCGCCAAAAATGTTATGCCAGGATTAGGCGCCCCTGTTTTTGACCGCTTAGATGCCGACATCGCTAAAGCTATGATGAGCATTAACGCTGTAAAAGGTGTTGAAATTGGCGATGGCTTTGAGGTTATTGAGCAAAAAGGCAGCGAGCATAGGGATGAGATGACGCCAACTGGTTTCTTAAGCAACCATGCAGGTGGAGTGTTAGGTGGTCTGTCCTCAGGACAAGACATTATCGTTCATATGGCACTTAAACCAACATCTAGCATCACTATTCCTGGCAAAAGCATCGACAGATCTGGCCAGCCAATTGAGGTGATCACAAAAGGGCGTCACGACCCCTGTGTTGGCATCCGCGCAACGCCTATAGCAGAAGCTATGTTAGCACTAACGCTGATGGATCATTTATTGAGACACAGGGCGCAAAACGCCGATGTACAATGCCCAACGCCAATCATTACCCAAACTAGCCTGTAATAATATTAATAACCTAAAGCCGCTTTAAATCCAAAGCGGCTTTTTTATCTGTTAAGGATACAGATGACAGACATAATCAACTTGTGTGTAGGCTCCAATAATCCGGTTAAAATCAATGCCGCCATTGAAGCCTTTAGCCTTTGTTTTTCAAACCACAGCATTCAAGCGGCAGGAATGCACGCGCCATCCAAGGTAGCGGATCAACCTATGACGGAAGCAGAAACTCGTCTAGGTGCTGAAAACCGAGCTTTATTTTGTGAAGAGCAAGACACATTAAATGCCTACGACTTTTATTTGGCAATGGAAGGGGGCGTTGACACATTTCCAGAAGGCGCTGCCACATTCGCGTACGTGACCATCATTGATCGAAAAGGCGTAATGACAACTGGTAGAACAGCGAATTTACCCATTCCAAATAGCATTTACGAACAGCTAAAAAACGGTCTTGAACTTGGCAACATCATGGATGAACGATTTAACACAGAGAATGTAAAACAAAAGGGCGGTGCAATAGGGCTGTTTACCAACCAAGCAGCTACTCGCCAAAGCATCTACAGCCAAGCCTTAGTGTTGGCTTTAGCCCCCACACTTCACCCAAATCACTACAAATAAGTAAAAGCCCCCATATGAAGTACCAATGGATTTTCTTTGATGCAGACGAAACTTTATTTCATTTTGATAATTTCGCTGGTCTAGTACGCATGTTCAGTAAACATGGCATTGATTTTAAACAAAGTGATTTTGATACCTATCAGGCTATCAATAAGCCACTATGGGTCGAATATCAAAACGGCAGCATTACAGCGGAACAATTACAAACGCGCCGATTCAAATACTGGAGTGAGAAATTAGCCATAAGTGAAAAAACACTCAACAAAGAGTTTCTCGATGCCATGGCAGAGATTTGTGAAACCTTAACCGGTGCAGAACAACTTGTTCAAAGTTTAACCGCGCAAGGAATTAAGCTTGGCATCATAACCAATGGTTTTAGACAATTGCAGAAAGTTCGCCTAAAGAAAACTGGACTCGATCAATATTTCGACTCAGTGATCACATCCGAAGAAATTGGTGTAGCAAAGCCTAATCCAATCATCTTTGAAGCCGCTATGAAAAGCTTATCTGTGACAGACAAAACCAAGGTACTCATGGTTGGCGATACACTTGAGTCTGACATTCTTGGTGGCATCAAATTTGGTATAGACACTTGCTGGTTAAATTCACACAACAAAACTAACAACGAGATCAAGCCAACAGTTGAAGTTACATCACTACAAGACTTGCTCGCATACCTTAGCGAGACAAACTAACGCACAAATGAAAGAGCGCAGGGTTTAACACCAAGCGCTCAATGGTGCAGTCAGACTAAGCGAAATGAAATTCAGCAAGCAAACATTAAATTTAGAGCAGCCATTCACATTCACTATTTCCGATAAATGTTATTATCGGAAATAGTGTAATAAGACAGATTATGCTGTTATTCGATAAATTTAAGCCTGTTATCGCTTGGCATCATTCCATCTAGTCCACAACTGTTACGACTATCAGCCCTCGGCATCTCATGCAAAGACTTAGTATTCAAAAGTTATCGCAGCCTATTCTGACTTGCTGACTTGCTGACTTGCTGACTTGCTGACTTGCTGACTTGCTGACTTGCTGACTTGCTGACTTGCTGACTTGCTGACTTGCTGACTTGCTGACTTGCTGACTTGCTGACTTGCTGACTAATAATAATTTAACCTAAGGCACCATTGTCTATGCTCAAATGCTCAAATGCTCAAATGCTCAAATGCTCAAATGCTCAAATGCTCAAATGCTCAAATGCTCAAATGCTCAAATGCTCAACATTGATAATCCAAAGCGATAAGTGAAGCGACCCCATAAAATTGCCATTTTTTAAATTTACTCATTTTGCTGATTGACACCCAAGCTCTCTAACTCTGCTCGAATAAGATAAATTTAATAAATTTAAAGCGTAATTTATTAAATGAAAGTCTTTAAGGCTTATCAAACTATAGGCATTAAAAAAGGGTGCCTAAGCACCCTCTTCTTTTAACAAATCGGTTTAGATCTAAGCTGCACTCGTATCAGTATTCAGTTTCTTGTTAATCAGCACCATGATAAGTCCGATCAGTGATAGCCCAGCTGCCGCGGTGGGAATCCATTCATAGCTAAAGCCGATACTGATCACTAAGCCACCTAACGCAGCACCTAATGCATTGCCTAGGTTGAAAGCACCTATATTAATAGACGAAGCAAGACTTGGCGCCGCAGCGGCTACTTTCATAACCTGCATCTGTAATGGCGGTCCACTACCAAAGATAACGGTTCCCCATAACAATACTGTAATAGCTGCACCAATAACCGTTGTAGCTGTGAAACTAAACACTAACAAGACCAATACCTGCAAACCCAGAAATACATACAAGGCTAAATTTGGTGACTTATCGGTGAGTTTACCACTGAGATAATTACCTAACGTGAAGCCTATTCCCGTTAAACCCAGCATAAAGGCAACCGCATTATCGGAAGCTTGCGCCAAGGTCTGCATGATAGGAGTAATGTAGGTGTACAAAGTAAACATAGAACCCGCGCACATAACTGTGGTGGCAAAAGCGCGCAATGCGGATGGCTGCATAATAACTTTCAGTTCGCTTTTTACATTTACTTTTTCGGGCGGTGCAGTATTCGGCAAGTTTTTATTAAGCCCATACATAGCTATCAGGCCAAGCGCAGCGGTAACCGCAAAGGCTAAACGCCAATCAAATTGCTGACCCAGCCAAGTAGTAAAAGGTACACCCACTATATTGGCAATGGTTAAACCTAAGAAAATAGCAGCAACCGCAGAGCCTCGTTTATGCAGAGGCGCAAGATTCATCGCCACCACGGCACCAATACCAAAAAAGGCACCATGAGATAAGCTAGTGATAACCCGAGAAATCAGAAAGGTTTCATAGTTAATCGCGAGCGCTGAAAAAACATTACCAGAAACAAATATCAGCATAAGAATGAGCAAGGCTGTTTTATGGCTGTACTTGTTAAGAAACAAAGTGATTAGCGGCGCTCCAACCATAACACCTATGGCATAAGCGCTGATCAACATACCGGCAGCAGGTATAGAGGCTTCCACACCCTCGGCAATAACTGGTAACAAGCCCATCGGCATAAACTCCGTCGTGCCTAAGCCGAATGTCCCTAAGGCTAGGGCAAAAATACCCCATTGATATGCTTGCATGTACTCTCCATTATTTATTGTGTATCGCGGTATGATTAACGCAAAAAAATAAGCCAAGAATAATTCTTAGCTTATTTGAGTTAGGTGTCTAAATTGTGTTTTACAGTGACAAATTAATGCAGCTTAAGCTTTGGCTTCACTACCTTGCCGATTTTCTGTGCTGCAATGATAACAGTAGCTTTTACCCAGCCATGAATGGCGATCAAGTGCAGTCTATACAAAGAAATGTAGACGAAGCGGGCTATGCGACCTTCTACAAACATAGAGCCACCGGTTAAGTTGCCCATTAGGCTACCAACGGTACTGTAACTGCTTAGATTCACAAGTGAACCGTAATCTTTATAAACATATTCTTTAAGAGCTTCACTACGGAAAGAAGCCTTAATATTATCAAAAACAAGACTCGCCATCTGGTGAGCAGATTGAGCTCTTGGTGGAACAAAAGAACCATCAGCCTGCTTACAGGCACAGCAGTCGCCAATTACGTAGATATTATCAAAGGCAGCTGTTTGTAATGTGCCTTTTACTAATACTTGATTGCTACGGGTGGTTTCGAAGCCTTTAATATTTCCAACGAAATCTGGCGCCTTAACACCTGCCGCCCAAATCATTAAGTCTGCATCAATGGTTTTTTCATCTGCTGTTTCAAAGCCACCATCAAACGCCTGAACCACACGTGTGCTTTGGCTAATGGTTACGCCCAAACGGCTCAGTTCTTTACTGGCCAACATGGCAACTCGGTCTGGTAAAGCAGGCAATATTCGAGGACCAGCCTCAATCAATTCCACATGCACTCGCTTACCCGACATATCAGGCATCCCGTAGGCTTTTAACATATCTGCAACGTGGAAAAGCTCTGCAGATAACTCAACACCGGTAGCCCCACCACCGACAATGGCGATTTTAAGCTTTTCATCGGCGCCAGTTTGGTGAACTCGTAAAAAGTGATTTAACAAGGCTTGCTGAAAGCGCTCAGCTTGTTTGTGAGAATCTAAGAAATAACAATGTTCTGCAACACCAGGCGTACCAAAATCGTTACTCACACTGCCTATCGCCATGATAAGAATGTCATAGTCCAATGTTCTTTCAGGCAAGATCACATGGCCCTTTTCATCCGAAAGAGCATCCAAGGTCAGTTTTTTGGCCTCTCCGTCTACATCGATCAAAGTACCAAGTTGGAATTGATAATGATGCTTGGCAGAATGCGCGCGGTAATTAAGGCCATCATTGTTAATGTCTAAGGAACCGGTTGCCACTTCATGAAGCAAGGGTTTCCAAATATGGGTCCGACTGCGATCAATCAAGGTGATTTCTGCTTGTCGCTTTTTGCCGAATACATGGCCAAGCTTGGTCACCAATTCTAGGCCACCTGCGCCACCGCCTACTACAACGATTTTTTTCATATTAATCCCCAAAAATTTAAGCTATTTGCAAAGCCATGATTGGAGCTTTGCAAATAGCTCATGAAAGCGACTTCTAACGGCGTCGCTTCGCTAAGAGCTTGTCCAGAGTATTGGCAAAGGCCATTCTGTCCTTTTGATTAAAAGTGTCTGGCCCCTGAGTTTGAATTCCAGAGGAACGCATTTGCTCCATAAAATCTCGCATACTAAGACGTTGGCGGATGTTCTCTCGTGTATACAGCTCGCCACGTGGATTAATGGCCAAGGCACCTTTTTCAATCACATCTGAAGCCAATGGAATATCCGCGGTAATCACCAGATCATCTTCGTTGATTTGCTCAACAATGTAATTATCTGCCACATCAAATCCGGAGCTGACCACTTTACGTTCAATCCACTTAGAAGGCGGGATAGCAATGGCTTGGTTTGCCACAAGAATACAAGGTATTTCTACTCGTTCGGCAGCACGAAATAAAATGGTTTTTATTACGTTTGGGCACGCATCTGCATCGACCCATAGGCGCATATTTCTCTCCTTTTTAGCAAAGGACTATTATCAAACATGCCACTGGCTAAATCCAGTATTGAGTATAAAGAAAAGGGCCACGAAATTGTGACCCTTAGCGGTAAAAAAATGATATTAAAATCACATATTTGGGTAATTTGGTCCCCCTGCACCTTCTGGCGTTACCCAAGTGATATTTTGAGACGGATCTTTTATATCACAGGTTTTGCAGTGCAAGCAGTTTTGCGAGTTAATCTGCAGTTGTGGTGTTTCGTCACCCTCAACAATTTCATAAACACCTGCTGGACAGTATCGTTGAGCAGGCTCATCAAATACTGGTAAGTTTTTAGATATAGGTAAATCAGCGTCTTTGAGTTTGAGATGGCAAGGCTGATCCTCTTCGTGGTTGGTGTTTGATAAAAACACCGAAGACAAACGATCAAAGCTTAATAAACCATCCGGTTTAGGATAGTTTGGCGCTTTATGCTGGTCTGCTGGTTCAAGGGTTGCGTAATCTGGTGTGAGATCCTGAAAGCGTAAAGGCAAGCTTCCCGCAAAGATATTTTGATCCAACCAGTTATAGGCCCCACCCCAGAAAGTACCCAATTTGTGCATTGCTGGTACGAAGTTTCGAGCCTGCTCTAATTCTTGCCCTAGCCAAGAATTAGCTAAGTGAACATCGAAAGATTGAATAATTTGATCACCCTGCTCACTGCCTAAGGCTTCAATAATGGTTTCCGCGGCGAGAATACCACTCTTCATGGCGGTGTGAGTGCCTTTGATTTTAGCTGGGTTTAATGTTCCCGCGTCACAACCTATGACCAAGCCACCAGGAAAACTCATTTTAGGCAATGAAGACCAGCCACCTTTTGCGATGGCTCGAGCGCCATAGGAAACACGCTTAGCACCTTCTAGGTGCTTGGCGATAAGTGGGTGGTGCTTATAACGCTGAAACTCTTCATAAGGGCTCAAATGTGGGTTTTTGTAGTTTAAATCCATGATCAAACCCACTACTACCTGGTTGTTTTCTAAATGGTATAAGAAACCACCCCCTCCAGCTTCTTTCCCCAAAGGCCAACCGGCAGTATGAATTACGGCGCCCGGTTTACTTTGCTCTGCTGGCACGTCCCATAACTCTTTAATACCGAGACCATAATGTTGCGGTGCTTGATTTTCATCCAGCTTATATTTAGCGATAAGTTCTTTGCCAAGATGTCCGCGACAGCCTTCGGCAAACACAGTGTATTTTGCTTTAAGCAGCATGCCGGGCATGTAGCCTGATTTTTCATCACCGTTGGCGCCGACACCCATATCACCAGTAATAATACCTTCTACTTCCCCTTGTTCGTTATAGGCTAAGCTGGCTGCGGTAAAACCTGGAAATATCTCTACGCCTAGTGATTCAGCTTGTTCTGCTAACCAACGACATAGGTTACCCAAACTGATAATGTAATTACCGTCATTATGTAAGGTTTTAGGAACCACCCAATGGCTCATTGCAGAGGATTTTTCCGCACTGGAAAGCCAATGCAACTCGTCCACATTGACCTTGGTATGCAGTGGTGCACCCAGCTCTTGCCAGTTTGGGAAGAGTTCAGATAAGGCCGTGGTTTCCACCACAGCACCTGATAATATATGAGCGCCAATTTCTGAGCCTTTTTCCACTAAGCAAACACTCAGCTCTTGTTCTCTCGCTTGCGCTTGTTGCATTAAACGACAAGCAGTAGAAAGTCCTGCAGGTCCACCACCAACAATGACAACATCAAATTCCATCACTTCTCTATCAGTCATATGCGCCTTCCAATTCTTTATAATTATAATGTTAGGTCTTGCCAGATTTAGCGTTCAAAACTCAAGATCGTTAAATCCGCCATTGAATCCTGCCCAGATGCAATGGTTTGTGCATGCATGTGAGCGCGAGGCAACACATGATCACAATAGAAATTAATTGAATGTAGCCAAGAGGCTTTTTGCTCTTCGCCCATTTGTTGATTTTCTAAGCATAGTTTTTGCGCTCTAATCTGTAACCAGCCACCAATTACATAGCCACACATCATCATGTAAGCATAGGCTGAACCTGTGCCTTCATTGGCGTCACGCTGCATTATCTCTAAACAGTTTTTAGTCGCATGACGTGCCACAGCAATAGAGCTAGTCAGTTTTTCCACATTGCTTTGTAGAGCCTCTTGCCTATAACTTTTTAACTCTTCCTCAATCTCATCTAGCAATAGGTACATTTGCTCACCTTTATCTAGGTGTAACTTACGCCCGATAAGATCAATAGCTTGTATACCGTTTGTGCCTTCATAGATAGGTAGAATACGAGCGTCTCGTGCATGTTGTGCAACACCAGTTTCTTCAATAAAGCCCATACCACCATGGATTTGAATGGCCAACGACGTAATTTCCTGAGCTTGCTCAGTGATCCAGCCCTTAACGATTGGAGTGTATAGTGCGGTACGTTTAATGGCGGCCTGTTGAACTTCTCCAGAAGCTAAATGGGATAGATCATTTTCTACCGCAGCAAGATAAATTAGGCTTCGCATGGCATCAATTTGGGACTTCATCATCATAAGCATACGACGTACATCAGCATGCTCTATAATGGCTGCTTTACCAGATCGGTCAGCTTTCATACCTTGCTTGCGTTCTTTCGCATAGCTTAATGCTTGCTGATAAGCCCTTTCAGAAATACCAAGACCTTGTAAGCCTACCCCTTGTCGGGCGTTATTCATCATGGTGAACATGGCTTTTATGCCTTCGTTGGCCTGCCCTACAAGGTACCCAATGGCTCCTGCTTTATCGCCAAAACTCATCACACAAGTTGGGGAAGCATGAATGCCCATTTTATGTTCCACTGAGACCACCTGAACATCGTTACGCTGTGCAGGTTGATCATTAGCATCCAGTAAGAATTTCGGCACGATAAATAATGAAATGCCCTTTACGCCTGCTGGAGCGTCCGGAAGACGAGCCAACACTAGATGAACTATGTTGTCGCTCATCTGGTGATCACCCCAAGTGATAAATATTTTTTGTCCTTTAATTTTGAAATGGTCACCTTCGGGAGTTGCTTTACATGCGATAGCGGCAAGATCAGAACCTGCAGCAGGCTCAGTTAAGTTCATGGTTCCAGTCCACTCACCTGTTAGCATTTTCGGAATGTAACGCTGCTTAAGTTCTTCACTGGCATGGGATTCGATCGCTTCGATTGCCCCTTGGCTTAACAAGGGGCAAAGAGAAAAAGCTAAGTTAGCAGCTTGAACACCTTCATTCACGGCAGTCGCTAGACTTGAAGGTAAACCCTGACCACCAAATTCTGGATTACCTGCTAGTGCTAACCAGCCTGATTCGCGGTAAGTGTGGAATGCTTCTTTGAAACCCTCTGCTTCATAGACTTCACCTTGCTCTACGCGTGAACCTTGTTGGTCACCTGAAGCATTAATGGGGGCAATGACTTGCTCACTTAATTTACCCGCTTCACTTAAAATGGCGTCTAATAATTCAGAATCTAGTGGTTCTTCTAAAAAGGGGGACAAGCGCTCAAGTTGAGCGATAGACTGCAGGCTAAATTGAATGTCATTTTGTGGATATTGGTATTCGCTCATTTTTTATTCTCCAAGTTATTATCCGAGCGGATGATGACTTATAGAATGGTAAAATGAAGCGAATCTCTCAATAACATTTCTAGCCTATATTTCTGACAAATACATTCACTAGAAAATCAAAAGCCTGATCGTATGGCCTGTTAAGAGGATCTGATGCCTTTATCAAATTTCAAATATTCCTCACTTTTACGGTATTCACCTGGCGTCATTCCTGTCCATTTTTTGAAGGATCTAAAAAACGCACTGGGTTCATCGAAGCCCATTAAGCCTGCGATATCATTGATACTTAAACGCGGAACATTCATGTAAGTGATGGCGGCCTCTTTACGAGACTCATCTTTGATTTGTTGGTAGGAAGTGTTTTCTTCGTTCAAGCGGCGTCTCAAGGTCGAAACACTCATATTCAAGCCACTGGCCACTTCATCGGCACTGGGCATTTCACGGGAGAAGTCTTTCCCTAAAATAGCCATGACTCTAGATTTTAAGCTGTTATCGTTTTCAACCATGACCAATAGCTGATATGGCGCGGTTTTTAAAAAACCACGTAAGCTATCTTCCGTTTGTACTATGGGCATATCTAAGTAACTGGCAGGAAAGACCAATGCGTTAGCATGTTGGTTATACTTCACTTCCGATTGAAACAGGGTTTTATCGTATTCCACATCATCTGGGCGCTCACTGGTGAAATAAGCCGCCTTCAAACTGAGTCGGCGACCAATCAACCAACAGAAAAAGTGATGCCACATAGACAAGGTGGTTCGCAGTTGTTCCTTGGACTCAGGCTTTAAAATGGTTTCAACTTCGTCGTGCATGGATTCAATAGGAGCAAAGGTCACCAAGGCAAAACGGCCTTTTTTTATTAGCACTGGTTTAATGGTGGGGCCACGACAAATTTCATAAAAGTCACTGCAACGATACAAAGCATGGGCCAGCGAACGCGCATGAATAATGCTCAAACACATCATTCTAAACGCACCATTAGGGATTTTACCGCCACTGAGCATGCCGAAAGATTCGTCCTGCATTAGCCACATGATTTTCTGATAAAGCATGCCGTATTGATAAGCCGGAAAACTTTGGGCATCAATAAGGTCTTGTTCCTGTATGTCTAAACTTTCTAATAAAGCCTTTCTATCAAGCCCTTGGTTTTCAACAGCCTGCAACAAGTAACGTACGCTTGACATAGGAACAGTGGCTTTATCATTCATAAAATACTACTTAATTTTGAAAAATGGCTGGATCAATCAGACAATATTAAAAGCATAAAAAAAAGGCTGCAAGCGCAGCCTTTTATAACAACAAGATAATCCTAGTGTTCTTCTGAAAAAGCTGAAAGCAGCTCATCGGTAGAAAGGGTTTCTGTATCCGGATCAATACCTTGTTGTTTGATCTTTAATGCAGCGGCTTTTTTAGCCTCCTGTTCTTCATCAACAGGTTTTACGAAGACAAAACGACGCGGACGTGCTGCCACGGTAGCTTCTTCTTTTTCGGGTAACAAGCCAAGTCTTTCAAGTTTTTTGTGCGCCTGTTCTTTGCGAGCTTTCGCTTTTTTTGTCGTAAATCGGCGAACTGATGAAGCTTTACGAGCTTTATTTTGCTCTTTCATCATTTCTTTGGAACCGGTTTTACCCAGTTTTCCACGCATGGTGCGTGATTTTTTAGTACGAGCCATAATTTCCTCTCTCTATCGCCGCGCATTGTAACAGCACATAGTGATAAGATCACCTATTAGTCAAGCAGTTCACCCATGATAAAGTACAAATGGATCTTCTCGTGTCAAAAATAGCGTATTTTAGTCTATTAATGAGTGTTTTTTTTAGTGCATCAAGTTTTGCCGAGTGTCGGGACTTAGATGCCAAACAAGCGGCAGACCGCGTGGCGGAAAACTATTACCAAGGTAGAGTATTTAAACAGGGAATGGTGCTTAAGAAACATTTGCCCAGCCATCGAAAGGAAGTGGTTAGCTATATTCAGCGTGGCGAGTACTATTACAGTGTGTTTTTGTGGGTGGATCAGGAATGCCAAGTACAAATTATCAAACAGAGTAAGGGCAAGTATTAACCCTTACTCTGTCGATTAAAGACTAAGACTTAGAGGACTCTTTTTTGTCTTGGTCTTTTTTCTTTTCGCTATCTTCGTCGTCTTCTTCCTCGTCATCCTCTTCTTCGCCTAACTTAGAAATTTCTTCTAAGCGTAAAATCACTTTGGCGGACAAGCTATTTTCAGGGTATTCCCCTTCTTCGTTGGCAACACCTGGCTCTATGCCCGTCAGTAAATGCAAGGCTTCGTCTGCAGTAGCAATTGGATAAACATGGAACAAGCCTGCTTCAACGGCTTCGATGATTTCATCGTTTAGCATCAGGTTATTCGCATTCGATTTTGGAATGATAACCCCCTGTTTACCAGTTAAGCCTCTGGCATTACAAACGTTGAAGAAACCTTCAATTTTTTCATTCACGCCGCCAATGGCTTGCACTTCACCATACTGATTAAGGGAGCCAGTAATGGCTAAATCTTGGCGCAATGGCACTTGAATCAAGGCCGACAATAGACAACATAATTCAGCGGTTGATGCTGAATCCCCGTCTACATAACCATAGCTTTGCTCCATTGCTATGGAAGCTGAAATATCCAACGGGTAGCGCTGAGCGTATTTGTTACCTAAATAGCCTGACAGTATTAACACCCCTTTGGAGTGAATATTCTGGCCAAGATTAGACTCACGCTCAATATCAATAATACCCTTCCCACCCGGGTGAACCGTTGTTGAAATACGCGCGGGGGCACCAAAGCTGCTGTCACCAATTTGCATCACGGTTAAACCATTGATTTTACCTACCGCAAAGCCATCACTTTCCAGTAGCACCGTACCTTCAAGAATTTCTTCAATGATTTTTTCGCTGACTCGTCCAGTACGGTGTTTCTTAGCTTTAAGGGCACGGGCAATATGAGACTGAGTAATCAGATCATCTTTGGCCATTTGACGAACAAAATCCGCCTCCCCAAGCAGCTCAAAAACATCGCCAATCTTAGCGGCCATTTCTCTTTGATGCTCCGCCAAACGGCTGCTGTATTCGATTAACGCAGCAACACCATCACGGCTTACATTGGCATATTCTTCTTTATCGACTCGATCTTTCATGAGACGAGCAAAGGCGATTTCCGACTCCTTGTTACGTTTAAGGGTGTCATCAAAGTCCACCAAGACACGGAACATTTCTTGGAAATCAGGATCCGCGTCCTGTAGCAAGTAATAAATCTCGCGAGAACCGATCAGCACAACTTTTACCTGCAATGGTAAATCTTGTGGTGACAGGGTCATGGTATTGGTTAAGCCCATGTCCGCATAAGGGTGCTCAATTTTTAAGGTTTTATTTTTTAGGGCGCGTTTTAACGCTTCCCACAAATAATGATCGGTGAGTAGCTTTTCGGCATCCAAGATTAAATAGCCACCGTTGGCAGCATGCAAACTACCCGAACGAATTAAGCGGTAGCTAGTGATTAACATACCCTGGTCGCTACTGTGCTCCACCTGACCAAACAAGTTACGGTATGTGGGATGTGGCTCATATATTACAGGCTGACCACCATCAGCTTCATGGGTCACAGCAATATTTGGTAAGTAAAGCTCTTCGTATAGCTGGCGGCGGGCAATCTCATCACGGTTTTCGCTGGCTTTATCATCCGCCATTTGATCAATAATGACCTTATCTAAATCCTCCCGCATGGCTTTTAGATAATCTGTTACCGCTTCATCGTCTTGGTATTTAGCAAACAAGCCAGACATGAGTGGATCTAAGGCTTCTTGCAATGTGTTGAGGTTTAATTGACGAAGCTGTTCGTAAGTAGCGCGTTTCCATTGAGGAAGGCTCAATAACTCTTCATTAAGCATGCTCTCAAGAGTAGAAACGCCCTCTTGGAAAGCGTCGCGTTCTTCGTCGCTAAGGGCGGCAAATTCATTTTCTTCTAAGGCTTTGCCATCTTTCATGGGGGCAAAGCTTACAGAAGAGGCGTCACGGAACATGGCAACACCAATTTTCACCGAAACCCGCTCAACTTTATTGATTGCCGCTTCATACTGCTCGTTGAAAGCCCGATCAATAACGCCTTTTTGTTGCTGATATGTAGTGTTTTCAAATGCTGCGGGAAAGGTCACCATAAGACCGTCAATGAGAGTACGGATTTCCTGCTCAAACTCTGCTGCTAAGCCCGGTGCAAACTCTAATGCTTTCGGCCTATGACTTTCTGTGAAGTTGTTGACGTATGCCCATTCTGTTGGTGCATCGCATCGCTTTGCTTCACTTTTCAAATAGCTCATTACGTAGGAAGAGCGGCCGGTTCCTGAATCGCCCATGGCAAAAATATTGTAGCCCGGACGCTGCATAGCCACGCCAAACTGAATCGCTTCTACCGCACGTTCTTGGCCTAATATGCCACTCAAAGGTGTAATGTCGTTAAGGGTTTCAAAAGGAAGGTGGTCCGCTGGAACTTTAGCGGCAAGATCTTTAGGTGGAAGCGCTTTAACCATACTGGTCATTAATGATATTCCTTATGTCAAAACAAACCCTTTGTAGTGGGTTTGGGAAAGAAGAAATCCTTCTTTCGTTTTTTGTTTTATCTTGTATGTGTGATCAGATTAACATTGATAATCTCTATGCGCCTATAAAAAATGCGCCATTAAGGTGACGAAAATCTGTCGCGAAGAAGAAATCAGCACTTACACAGTTAGCTGGTAATCTGGCTGGGCCCTTTTGAATACTCGATGGAAATTTTCTGCACTGGCTTCAAGCAAAGCCTCGTAACGAATACCTTTTAGATCCGCAACGTATTGAGCCACTTCTTTAACAAACTTCGGCTCATTCTTTTTGCCACGAAAAGGCACCGGGGCCAGATACGGGGCATCGGTTTCAACTAATAATGAAGATAAAGGAAGCTTTCTGACCGTTTCTTTTAATTCTTCAGCGGTTCGAAAGGTTACGATACCAGAAATCGAGATCAGGTAGTTTTCCTCTAGCGCGGCTTTAGCCATGGGGTAATCTTCTGTAAAGCAATGCAAAACCCCAGCAGAGTCTTTATTACCATACTGCCTGATAAGGTCCATGGTATCTTGCTGTGCATTTCGTGTGTGCACGATAACCGGTAAATCCAACTGGCCAGCTGCGATCAAATGCTGCTTAAAACTTTCACGTTGCGCGGTATGAATCTCTTCGCTGGTTTCATAAAAGTAATCTAAGCCAGTTTCACCAATCGCAATGATTTTTTTATTTTCAGCAAATTGCTTTAACGCTGAACCATCCGTTAACAAACCTTCAGTATGCAAAGGGTGCACACCACAACTTGCGTAAACCCCTTCACGCTCCGTAAATGCCAGCAACTTAGACATGTCTTCAAGGTTCACCGCAATGGAGAGCAATTGCCTTACACCCTCATGGTAAGCGGCATCCAGCGCACCGTGAAGATTATTGTCATAAGGGGATAAATCCAGTTTATCCAGATGGCAATGGGTATCGATTAACATATAAGGGTTACCACTGATTCAATTCTAAGGTTAATTGCATAATGGGGTTTAAATTGGTTTTTTGAAGGTCTTGCTTCAAATTTTGCAGCGCTTGATAGCGTTGCATTATTTTGCGGATACCACATCGGTTCATAAGAATCTCATAAACCTGATTAAGAGACGGGCTAAGTTCTGCCCCAGTTGAATGACAAATGCACTGGTGAAGTATCGCGGCTAAAGCATCACAGTAATGACCAATATTATTGCTGTCTAAGCCTTTAAGAATTTGCTCAACACTCATTGTTGATTGCAAAAACTGACAAAGCTTATCCGGCAATTCTGTATAGAAGTCTAATTTACCATCATCCCTCAAAGCCAACAGACGATAGGGCTGTGTTGTTAACCAGAACAAGGCTTTTAATGCTTCACCCTGCTCTTGTTGGTTGAGCCAGCCGGCGACCATTTCACTGTTTGGCGTTGGCACATTAAGTAGCAAGCATCGGCTACGGATAGTGGGTAAAAGGCTCGTAGATTGAGAGCTCGTCAAGACAAAATAGGTACGATCAGCCGGCTCTTCTAAGGCTTTTAAGACAGCATTGGCGGCATTTATGTTCATAGCCTGAGCATGACGTATCAGCACTACTTTATTTTGCCCAACTTGAGGCTTCTGGCTAATTTTGCTGACTAGGTTACGAATTTGATCAATTTTAATGGCGCCATCTTCACCATCCAAAATACGGTAATCTGGATGGGTTTCAGCCTGCATCAACTGGCAAGAATGGCATAAATTGCAAGGAGCCAATCCTTGGCCTTCGCACATTAAGCTTTTCACTATTTGCTCGGCCAGTACTTCTTGCCCTACCCCTTGCGCACCACTTATAAGCAGCGCATGAGACAAACTATTGGTTTGCTTTAAAGTCTGCACTCTTTCAAGAGGTGGCAACAGCCAGCTGGCGATATCTTGCATTTAGACCCCTTTAACCCAAGCTTGATTTAGCTGGTGAAGTTGTTCAACTATTTGTTCATGCACCTGCTCTATAGCAAGTTCGGCATTAATGACTTTAATGCGCTCCGGTTCAGCCTTTGCCCGATCTAAAAAGCCCTGTCTAACCTTCTCATGGAAGCCTATAGACTCTTGATCCAATCTATCTGCGCCTTGCCTTAACCCTACGCGCTGCATCCCCACTTCAACACTAACATCCAATAACAAGGTTGAGTCCGGTTGATGGTCACCTACCACCCATTGGGTAAGTTGATCTAGGGTACTTATCTGACCACCACGGGCGATCCCTTGATATACATAGGATGAATCAATGAAACGATCACTTATGACCCATAACCCTTGCTGCAGAGCAGGAATGATTTTTTCACTAAGGTGCTGCGCTCTCGCCGCATACATCATCAGGAGTTCTGTCATATCACTGACAGTTTCTTGCCTTGGCTTTAGCACAAGATCGCGAATTTCTTCCGCTAAAGGTGTGCCGCCAGGTTCACGTGTCATCAGGTAAGCGATACCCTGCTCTTGTAGCCAGCTTTCAATACAAGCAATAGCAGAGGATTTACCGCTACCTTCACCACCTTCAAGGGATATAAATTTGCCTTTGTTCATTGACTGTTTCCTATTCGGCCTTAGGTGTTGAGCGATAATCAGAGCGGCGCTTGAACTGATAAGCTTTAACCGCGGCATTGTGCTCTTTTAAAGTGTTTGAGAAAGCATGTGTGCCATCACCCTTAGCTACGAAATATAAGGCTTTGGTGACACCTGGATGTAATGCAGCTTCAATGGCCTCTTTACCCACATTGGCAATCGGTGTGGGAGGTAAACCAAAGTGACGATAGGTATTATAAGGGGAAGTATCTCGTAAACCTTTACGAGTTAAATTGCCATTAAAACTGTCTCCTAGGCCATAAATAACCGTTGGGTCTGTTTGCAGGCGCATGTTCTTTTCTAAGCGACTGATAAAAACCCGAGAAATTAATGGTCGCTCCTCAGGGGCAGCGGTTTCTTTCTCCACTATGGAGGCCATTATCAGGGCTTCATAGGCGGTTTTATAAGGCAAATCTTTAGCTTTATTCTGCCAGTTATCTTCTAGGTGTTTCTCTAATAACTGATTAGCACGGGTTAGGATTTGAACATCGGTATCCCCTTCGTGATAGCGATAAGTATTGGCAAAAAACATACCTTCGGCATGTTTTGCAGACAAGGCAAGTTTTTCAGCTATTTCCGTATTAGATAACCCCTCAAGGGTCATTTCTATTTTACCCGTAGCGGCCAGCGCCTTAATAAACTCCTTCGTTGTATGCCCTTCCAGCAAGGTGACAGAGTGGAAGATGGCTTTGCCAGAATCCAATAGCGCCATAACATCAAGCAAGTTCATAGGTTGTTGCAAGGCGTACTTGCCGACTTTTGGAACCCACTCAGGTTGAAGCTTAGCAGCGATTCTGAGTAACCAGGGCGTGTCTATTAAACCTTGTTGATACAAGCCATTGGCCAGTTGAAATGAAGTGTCACCTGCTTTTACCTCAAAGGTCTGCTGTTCAGTAATGGGTAATGGAGATGTAATTTGGTTATATAGCCATGCACTGCTGATGGCAGCTAGGGTGATGCCTAAAATAATGGCCCTTAAGCACCATTTAAATAATGTCATTTTAATCCTTAAACTGCATAAGTGATTGCAATGTGCGTGTTCGTTGCCCAATAGCAAATTGACGACCAGCAAATATGGTCACAGGCACAATGGCCATCAGACTATTGGTAATAAATATCTCGTCCGCCTGTTGAATATCCACTAATGAAAATTTGGATATGAGTAATGGGTAACGAGTTTGCTGCTCAATAATTTTTTGTCGATAAGTCCCACATACACCCGCTTGGTTCAGTTGAGGTGTGCAAAGTTGACCGTTTTTGAACCAAAAAATATTACTCTGAATACACTCAATAATATTGCCATGCACATCAAGCATGAGGGCTTCAAAAGCATCTTCAGATAAGTGTTGTTTAGCAATAACATTTTCGAGACGATTAAGGTGCTTAATGCCCGCCAAAAAAGGGTTTAAATTGACCTGTACTGGAGAAAGCTCCACTTTCACACCCTCCCGTTTCTGCAGCTGATAGTTTGGCGCAGGAAGGATACCTATCACAACATTATGACTTACTTTATCTGGTGCCTTATAACCTCTACCACCCTCACCTCGGGTCACGATTATTTTTACCACACTCTCAATTGGTAAGTGCTGGCTAATCTTCTCATCAAGAAACTGAGATAAGTTATCGGACTGCACTTGATTTAGAGGCATAGCTAAACGCTTTAGACCGCGTTGTAACCGGGATAAATGGGCATCAAGTGATTGAAGCTTGCCATCATAAGCATGGATGGTCTCAAAAACCCCATCACCATAAGCAAGGCCACGATCCGCCACAGGCAGTGTCGATGATTTCTGATAATTGACGAACCAAGTCATAAGGAAGCAGCTCAAATAATGGGTTCATTATAATAACGTAAAAATAAGCCCCATCCCATAGACTCATCATATAGGCCATACGGTAAACATCAGACAAACCTTAAGTGAGCTCACTCAATTAAGCATTCAACCAAGCAGATGGCTATTAATTTTGCAGCAGGCACAAAAAAGCCGAACAGAAAGTTCGGCTTTAAGCTATCGACATTAAGCGATGATAAAAGATGAGTGGCGTCCCATAGGGGGTTCGAACCCCTGTTACCGCCGTGAAAGGGCGGTGTCCTAGGCCTCTAGACGAATGGGACACAAATAAACTCAAATACTTTCTTCACACACATCACAATATAGTGATGGCGTCCCATAGGGGGTTCGAACCCCTGTTACCGCCGTGAAAGGGCGGTGTCCTAGGCCTCTAGACGAATGGGACACATGGCTTCATTACTGAAGACTTAAATTCTTCACCTAAATGAAGATGGAGCGGGAAACGAGGCTCGAACTCGCGACCCCAACCTTGGCAAGGTTGTGCTCTACCACTGAGCTATTCCCGCAAAACTAAAACTAACAAAGCAAATTGTACTAGACGACATACCATCTCTATGAAAAGATGGCGTCCCATAGGGGGTTCGAACCCCTGTTACCGCCGTGAAAGGGCGGTGTCCTAGGCCTCTAGACGAATGGGACAACGTTACAGACTTGCTGTGTGAGCGGGTGCGTATATTACTGTTACTAATCTGAAAATCAACAGTTTTTTTAATATTTTGTCTAAACGAATCGAAAAGTTACTTTTAAAATCAATAGAATCGGAGCATTTATGCTATTCAAACCTGCGTTTTTAACTCTATCACTTTCTGCTGCTTTATTAGCTGGCTGCTCAACTACCCATTACATTGATATTTCGCCAAAAGCAGATGTAAAAACCAACACCTATACCAACAACAAGGTTATTGAAGTTCTAACAACCACAAAACTATCTAAAACTGTTGGTGCGATCGATACTGGCATTAAGGAACATGCAGACATCTTAATTGCGAATGACATCAAAGAAAGTGTTAAAGCAAGCGTACTAGAAGGCATTAAAGCCCTAGGCTTCACACCTGAGCAAGGCCTATTACCGGCGAGCACAATTGCGATTGAAATTTCTAAGATGAGCTATACCACTAAGGTAGAAACCCTTAAGACAGTGGCAACCTTAGACTTTGAGTTAAAAGTTACCACGACGGCCAAAGGTCAAATCTACAAAGCTAACTATGGCTCTCAAAAAGTTAAAGAATATGGCACCATGCCATTTAGAGAAACCGTTGAAGAAGATATGAATGAGCTAGCAAGTCAAACAGTTACCCGTCTGTTAAATGACAATAACGTTGTTATTCTTCTTAAAGACTAGTTTATAGTTTAACAAACCAAGTCCTTATAAAGGGTCATAGCCTACACTCACTGTCTGGTTATGGCCCTTTTTTATCTCACCCGCCTTTATAGCTAAGTCGTTTGACCCAAAGACTATTCAGTGTAATATCAATCTACTACAGCACATTAAGCAGAAGGAATCGGTGTGGAAATTCGCAAGTCTAATAAATTAGCCAATATCTGTTATGAAATCCGTGGCCCAGTACTAAAAGAAGCCATGCGCATGGAAGAAGAAGGCCAACGCATTTTAAAACTCAACATTGGTAACCCTGCACCATTCGGCTTTAAAGCGCCCGACGAAATACTGGTGGATGTGATACGCAATTTACCAACCGCGCAAGGCTACTGTGAATCCAAAGGTTTATTCGCCGCCCGTAAAGCGGTTATGCAGAAATATCAAGCCATGGGGCTTAAATCTGCAAACGTAAATCATGTTTGGATGGGCAATGGTGTTAGCGAGCTAATCGTCATGGCCATGCAAGCACTACTTAATGATGGCGACGAAATATTAATCCCTGCCCCCGACTACCCTTTATGGACAGCTGCTGCCACCCTGTCTGGCGGCTATGTACGCCACTACCTTTGTGATGAAGGCTCAGGCTGGCAGCCAGACATTCAAGACATTCGCGCCAAAATTTCGAACAAAACAAAAGCCATCGTTATTATTAACCCCAATAACCCTACTGGCGCTGTTTACGAAAAATCCGTGCTTGAAGACATAGTAAAAATTGCTGAAGAGCACAACCTAGTGATTTTCTCTGACGAAATCTACGATCAAATATTGTATGACGAAGCACAGCATATCCCTACGGCCACTTTAACCGAAGACCGTGTCCCCTGCTTCACCTTTGGCGGCTTATCTAAGGTTTACCGTACCGCAGGATTCCGATCTGGCTGGATGATTGCAACAGGCGATAAAAGCCATATTGGCGATTACATAGATGGCGTCGATATTTTAAGCTCCATGCGTTTGTGTGCTAACGTACCTGCACAACATGCCGTACAGACAGCTTTGGGGGGCTATCAAACCATTTACGATCTCACCGCCCCGGGTGGACGCTTGTATGAACAACGGGAAGTAGCATGGCAGGCACTTGACGCCATTCCAGGTGTTCATTGTCACAAACCTCAAGGGGCGCTGTACCTATTTCCAAGACTGGACCCTGCTATTTACAAAATCCAACACGACATGGATTTAGTTCTGCGCTTCTTACAAGAAGAAAAAGTACTAATCGTACAAGGCACTGGCTTTAACTGGCCAACCCCTGACCACGTGCGCTTTGTTTTCTTACCGCACATTGAAGAGCTAGCCCCTGCCATGGAAAGATTTGATGCATTTTTGGGACGATTAAGGAAACGTTAATTTCGCCTGCAAATTAGCTTGAATTTCATCCGCTAAGCCCTACTATGCTTCTATCTATCATTTTTAGGAGCATATCTATGCGTATCTTGCTTTTCATCCTCACAAACCTTGCGGTAATGGTTGTCGCAGGGATTGTGTTGAGCCTACTGGGCGTTAATGGCTATATGTCTAGCAATGGACTGGACTTCACCTCATTGCTAATTTTCTGTGGTGTGTTTGGTTTTACTGGCAGCTTCATTTCTTTGTTCATGTCAAAATTTATGGCAAAACGAGGCTCTGGCGCGGTGTTGATCGAACAACCTCGTAATCACAAAGAAGTTTGGTTGTTAGATACCGTCAAAGAGCTATCAGATAAAGCTGGCATTAACATGCCTGAAGTGGCGATTTTCCCATCCCATGAAGCCAATGCGTTTGCTACAGGCTGGAATAAAAACGCTGCCTTAGTGGCCGTTTCTAGCGGTATGTTAGATCGCTTTTCACCCGATGAGATCAAAGCTGTGCTTGGCCACGAGATTGGCCATGTTGCTAATGGCGACATGATCACCCTAACCTTGATTCAAGGGGTGGTGAATACCTTTGTGATGTTTTTTGCGAGAATCGCCGCCTACGCGGTTGATCAGTTTTTACGCCGCAATGATGACGAAGGCTCGGTCGGCTTTGGCTATTACATCGCCACCTTCGTTTTTGAGATCCTATTCGGTGTCCTCGCCTCTATTATTGTTATGTGGTTCTCGCGGGTGCGTGAATTTAAAGCGGACGAAGCTGGCGCCAGGCTAGCAGGCAAAGGCGCGATGATTGCGGCACTGGCTCGCTTACAACAAGAACATGAGGAAAGCCGCATGCCAGATTCCATGCTAGCGTTTGGTATTCGCCGCGGTAAAGCACCGACCTTCGGTGAGCTATTCTCAAGCCACCCACCCATTGAAGACCGCATTCGAGCCTTACAAGCGCTTTAATCGGGCACAAAAAAACGGCCGCTTTAAGCGGCCTTTTTTTTTACATTTCTCTATCACTATTTAATTTTGTTTTTCTGGGTTTCCAGAATATAAGCCGTTAAAGGGATTACCAACTCTTTGCTAATGTTGAGAAAACTCACCCCATACACATAAAAGAAATCCGCTCCCATTCTGGTTAAAAATTCGTTTTCCACCAGCGAGGCCTGCAAGTCTTCTAACATTTCGATGTTTTGCGATTTAATCTCACAATTGGCTTTTACCACATGGTTATAATCACCAATTCGTAAATTAAAGGCGATTTCCATTTTTTGACCAACCACGCCAAAATCTTCCTTAGCGATTAAGCGCGCACCGCCCATACTTAAGTCAACAACAATACCAATGGCCGAAGCATCTATAGAGTCTTCTAAGTTGGTTGGCTCAAGGTTAGCCACCAAGTAGGTTTCGACACGCACAGTCTGGCGAACAGTTGAAGTCTCAACGTATTCTGGGTATGCGATGTGCAAGTGCGCTGCTGGCTCCAAGTAACTCTTTGCCACTTTACTGGAAAAAGCACACACCTGAGTTGCTAGCATTAAGCGTACATTCACCAACTGGCTCTCACGAACCAAAATATTTTTGCCCTTTACACGAGGACAAGACAAGATCAAAGAAGAACCAGGTATACCGCCCAACACCTTCACCATGTGACGGCCTGGAGGAGAGATAAATTCCAACTGCACTGCCGTGCCCATTGGTACGTCTAAATCACCAAGATCTACTTGCTTTACGCCAGCCATGAGTTTCCTTTTATTTACTATTATTTGCTGTCATATCGACTGAAAAGCCAACTGATTTAAGGGTATTCCCTATTTCAGCCTTCTCCATAGAAACATAACAAGAGTTTAACTCATCACGCTCTGTGTAATTCTTTCTTAGCCAATCAAACACTCTAGGGTGTTTTTGCATTCTATATTGATAACGCATTGCGGCATCATCACGCGCTAGGTTATAAATACCATGAATTGCCCTAGCAATCATTTCTTCTTTATCACCAAGATTAAATATATTTATGGATTGAATCCAGCCAGCACTAATTGCTGTCTCAGCCAAGCCTTCAGGGATAGGCGCCTGCAAAAACTTACACAGGGCCTGAAAGACCATCCAAGTACCCTTTTCTCGTCCTTGCTTGCTATAGCCTGCAATATGAGGGGTGGCAATATCCACCAGAGCAAATAACTCCAAGTTAATCTCTGGCTCATTATTCCAAACATCTAGCACTAGGTTCATTTCGCCACTGCGAGCATGAAATGCCTGTATTAAAGCCGCTTCATCGATAATACCGCCACGACCTGCAGAAATAATGCTGGCATTTTCAGGCAAGTTCGCTAATTCCTCAGTTCCAATCATGCCTTTCGTCGGAAAGTCTGAACCCGTTGTCAAAGGGGCGTGGAGACAAAGAATGTCTACCTTCATGACTTCTTCAAGACTCACAAAGCGAACACCCTGCACGCCCTGACTAGCCTTGAAAGGGTCATGCACTACAACATCTAAACCTAAGGAAGCAAAGCGCTGATAAACAATCTGACCCACATTGCCAAAACCAATAATACCTATGCGCTTTGAGCACCAGTTAAGTGACTTAGTAAAATATAAAGAACTCAAGGCACTGAAAACATAATCCGCTACTGCTTCAGCATTACAACCAGGAGCACTAGCAAATTGAATACCCTGTTGTTGCAAATACACTTGGTCGATGTGATCCACACCAATAGTAGCACTGCCAACAAACTTGATTTGAGTGCCTTCAAGTAGAGCGGGCGTTACTTTAGTAACCGATCGCACCAAAAGCACTTCTGCGTCTTGTAACTGGTCTTTTGTGAGTTGACGACCGTCAACTAAACAAACATCCCCTAGATGCGAAAACAAAGCCTTGGCATTGGGCATGTTTTCATCTGCAATTATTTTCATACTGCTGCTTAATAAAATCGTGAAAATTCAGCTTTACAGAGCGCAAAGCCAATAAATATTTGGCAAACATTTCGCCTCGAGGCGGTAAACCAGATTCGAGGTAATCTGCTATTTGCTGATTGACGGCTAACGCAAAATGGCGATCATCGTGATCCACTAACGCCAAGTTATCTACGCTTACACGAAAATTAAGCCCTAAACTCCAGTGCAGAATACACTCCAATGCCTGAGGCTTAACCTCTACCTTCTCAAATTCTAATTGACTCGCTTCATCTCTCGTATCAGTTTCATACCAATAACCATAATCCTCTTGGTCACGCCTCTTTGCGCCGGCAATGCACCAATGACTAATTTCATGCAGAGCACTGGACATATAATCAGAGCGAAAAAAAATACGTGCAGGTAAGGTTTTCGTACTAGGTAGGTATAGAGGCTCTTCGGCCCCACCAACTAATCGAGTATTAAAAGTCTCAAGAAAACAGTCGTCAAATGCGGCTATCAGCTGTTCACAGTGCATCGACAATCACTCAAAAAAAGAAACGTATTATGCCACATCAAACAAAAGTGCGCCATGACAGAGACTCCGTCATGACGCACTTGTAATGGGTTTAACAATTATAAAATTAGCCTCTAAAGTATCTAGCAGGAACAAATGGCATAGCAGCCTTAGTTAACGGAATACTCTTACCACGAACCTGAGCGAACAAAGGCTCTTCAGATGTCAAAGATTGACTATCAACATAGGCCATAACAATTGGTTGAGATAAGCTTGGTGAGAAACCACCACTGGTCACTTTCCCTTTGCAATCGCCCTGTTCATTAAAGATCTCTACCCCTTCACGCACAGGCGCCTTGCCATCAACCAAGAAACCAACACGCTTTTTGCTAGTGGGCTCACCAAATTGAGCTAGAATTTTTTCTGCGCCTGGGAAGCCCCCTGCACGCTCACCATCTAATCGGCGAACTTTCTGAATCGCCCAATTTAATGATGCCTCAACTGGGCTAGTAGTTAAATCTATATCATGGCCGTACAAGCACAGGCCAGCTTCTAGGCGTAATGAGTCACGAGCACCCAAGCCAATCCACTCAACTTCTTCATAAGCCAGTAATTGCTCAGCAAAGGCTTGCGCCATGTTATTAGGAACGGAAACCTCATAACCATCTTCCCCTGTGTAACCTGAACAACTTACCCACAGCTCAACATCTTGCCATGTGAATTTAAGGCTTTGCATAAAGGTCATTGATGCCACTTCAGGAATCATACGGGCAAACACTTCACGCGCCTTAGGCCCTTGAATGGCTAGCAGGGCTCTATCTTCAACAGGAATAACCTCACAATCCGACAAGCTTGCTTGCATATAAGCAATATCCTGCTCCTTGCAAGCAGCATTCACTACCATATAGATATCATCGCCCCAGTTGGCAAACATCAAATCATCACTAATGCCACCTTCTGCCGTGGTAAAGAGTCCATAGCGTTGGGTATTCAGCGCCAAGCCTTGTACATCTACAGGCAAAATGGTCTCTAGAGACTTTTTAACGGCATCACCCTTAATAATCACCTGCCCCATATGAGAGACATCAAATAGACCAACTTGCTCACGCACCCATAGATGCTCTTTCTTAACACCAAGGGGATATTGAACTGGCATTTCATAACCAGCAAATTCAACCATTCGTGCATTTGCCGCAATATGTTGCTCATAAAAAGCTGTACGTTTCATGTTTTTACCTCAAGCAAATTGTCTTTCTTGTTTCCAATAAGAAACAGAGTAGCGAAAACCACCTAGCATTGACAAGTAACTGGCCAAAATAATTTGCCTTACTAGCAGATATAACGCCCCATTTATTTTATTAAACACTTGGTCAAATTAAATTTGACAAGTTTTTAAAAGTTTTTCGCTTTCGTGTTTCCAATTGGAAACTTTTTGGCTATGATTATCAAAAGTTAGCAGGTGCACAATGATTTTAGGACCTATTAAATTGATCTTTTTTCATTTTATTAGGTGCTCTAAGTGTTATTATACGCATGACTCATTATCCTATTAGACATACATGTTTATTCAAGAGGAATTATTCCATGGCCAACACCGAAGCCTTTTTCAGCCAAACTCTGGCTGAGCGTGATCCTGAACTATTTGCCACTATTGTTGAAGAACAAGAGCGTCAAGAAGTTGGTATCGAACTAATCGCATCAGAAAACATCACCTCTAAAGCGGTTTTAGAAGCTCAAGGCTCAGTTCTTACAAACAAATACGCAGAGGGCTACCCTCACCGTCGTTACTACGGTGGTTGTGAAGCCGTTGACCAAACTGAACAATTGGCCATTGACCGTGCTAAGAAACTTTTCAACTGTGAATTTGCTAACGTACAGCCTCACTCAGGCGCACAAGCAAACGGCGCAGTAATGCTAGCACTGCTACAACCAGGTGATACCATTCTTGGTATGTCTTTGGACGCCGGTGGTCACTTGACTCATGGAGCGCCACCAGCTCAGTCAGGCAAATGGTTTAATGCGGTTCAGTACCAAGTTAACCCAGACACACTATTGATCGATTACGATGCTATCGAAGCGCAAGCTTTAGAATGTAAACCTAAAATGATCATTGCGGGTGGCTCAGCTATCCCACGCGTTATCGATTTCAAACGCTTCCGTGAAATTGCCGATAAAGTTGGCGCATACCTGTTCGTTGATATGGCTCACATTGCGGGTCTTGTGGCAACAGGTGCTCACCCATCGCCACTTCCGCATGCTCACATTGTCACAACGACGACTCACAAAACTTTGCGTGGCCCTCGTGGTGGTATGATCCTTACTAACGATCTTGATCTTGGTAAGAAAATCAACTCTGCTGTATTCCCAGGCTACCAAGGTGGTCCTTTGATGCACGTCATCGCAGGTAAAGCCGTTGCTTTTGGTGAGGCGCTTAAACCTGAGTTCACAACTTACATTAATCAAGTTGTGGCCAACGCTAAAGTATTGGCTGAAGTTATGATCGAACGTGGTTGCGACGTCGTAACGGGCGGTACAGACAACCATCTAATGCTGGTTGACCTTCGCCCTAAAGGCTTGAAAGGTAATGTTGCAGATAAAGCCCTTGAACGTGCTGGCATCACTTGTAACAAAAACGGCATTCCGTTCGACACTGAAAAGCCAATGATCACGTCTGGTATCCGTATTGGTACACCAGCAGCAACCTCTCGTGGTTTCGGTGAAGAAGAGTTCCGTTTAGTGGGCCACTTGATCAGTGATGTATTGGATGGTTTGGTTGAAAGCCCAGAAGGTAACCCTGAAGTTGAAGCTCGTGTTCTTAGCCAAGTTAAAGAGCTTTGCCAGCGCTTCCCACTTTATCGTTAATCGCTATTGCCCGAGATTCGTCTCGGGCTTCTTAACAGAAGGATCATACTAATGAGTAACATCCCAGAAAATTTAAAGTATGCAGAGTCTCATGAGTGGGTTTTAGATAATGGCGACGGTACAGTTACCGTAGGTATTACCGATCACGCTCAAGACCTTTTAGGCGATGTGGTATATGTGGAACTGCCTGAAGTTGGCCTTGAAACCTCTGCTGCAGAACAGTTTTCCCTCGTTGAGTCAGTTAAAGCCGCTTCTGATATCTATGCACCTGTTTCCGGTGAAGTGATTGCCGTAAACGAAGCACTAGAAGATGCTCCTGAACTGATCAATGAAGAACCTTTTGAAGGCGCTTGGATCGCTAAGATCAAATTAAGCGACAGCTCTGAACTCGATAAATTACTTGATGCCGAAGGCTATTCAGCCTCAATTGAGTAAGCTCTAAACCGGCGCTTTGCTGCCATAGCAAAGCGCCCATATCTCCCGATAATTTCTAATAGGTAGAACGCCATGACTTCGTGTATCCGCGATTTGTTAAATAGTGATGAATTCATTTCACGTCACATAGGGCCAGACGCCAATGAACAGGCTAAAATGTTGGCCAGTATAGGCACGGACTCCTTAGCCTCATTAATTGAGAAAACTGTTCCACAAGCAATTCGCCAAGCCAATCTTGAGCTAAGCTCTCAACCAATCAGTGAAAATGACGCACTTGTTCAATTGCAAGCTATTGCCAAACACAACAAAGTTGCGCGCTCTTTTATTGGTATGGGCTACCACGACACGCATGTGCCTTCCCCTATTCTACGCAACCTATTAGAAAATCCAGGCTGGTACACAGCTTACACCCCTTACCAACCAGAAATCTCTCAAGGTCGCTTAGAAGCACTACTCAACTTCCAACAAGTTGTTATTGACCTTACTGGCATGGAAATCTCTAACGCCTCTTTGCTCGATGAAGCGACTGCGGCGGCGGAAGCCATGACGCTGATGAAGCGCTCTAACCGCAAGAAAAGCGACACCTTGTTTGTGGCAAGCCACTGCCTACCACAAACCATTGACGTGGTAAAAACCCGCGCAGAACTGCTTAACATTGAAGTCGTCGTGGATGATATTGCCAATTTTTCACAACATGATGTTTTTGGTGCCATTGTTCAATACCCAGGCATCGACGGCACAGTAACAGACCTTACCGATTTTATTGCCCAGGCCCATGAGCAAGGCGCTTTAGTCAGTACAGCAGTTGATCTACTAGCACTCGTCTTGATCAAGTCTCCTGGTGAAATGGGAGCAGATATTGTGTTCGGTAGCGCTCAACGCTTTGGCGTACCAATGGGATTCGGTGGTCCTCACGCTGCCTTCTTAGCCACCAAAGACGCCTACAAACGCTCCATGCCAGGCCGAGTGATTGGTGTCTCTAAAGATAGCCATGGCAAACCTGCATTGCGCATGGCAATGCAAACTCGTGAGCAACACATTCGTCGCGAAAAAGCCACATCCAACATCTGTACCGCTCAAGCACTTCTGGCCATGATGGCGGGATTTTATGCGGTTTATCACGGCCCACAAGGTCTTAAGAAAATCGCTAAGCGTGTCGCGGCTTTGACCCATTGCTTTGCTACAGCATTGAAGGCAAACGGCTTTACTTGCAACGACCACTACTTTGACACCCTTGTTATTGATACCAAAACTGCTACTAATGACATTCTTGCTGCGGGTCAAAGCAAGCTAATGAACTTTTATAAGGTTAGCGATACTCAGCTATCTCTAAGCTTTAATGAAACCATCACCATGGCAGATCTTAGTGACCTAGCCGAGTGCTTTGGCTTCAAGCTAGACACTTCTGAGATTGCTGAAGCCGCATCTACACAGGGCTTCGATGATGCTCTATTGCGTCAAGATAGCATCCTGTCTCACCCAGTGTTCAACAGCCATCACAGTGAAACTGAATTGATGCGTTATATGCATCAGTTAGAAGTTAAAGACATTGCCCTAAACCAAAGTATGATTCCTTTAGGGTCTTGTACGATGAAACTTAATGCTGCATCGGAAATGATTCCTGTGACTTGGGCGGAGTTTGGTCGTATTCACCCATTTGCGCCAGACTATCAAGTATCTGGTTACCACACCTTGCTTAACGAGCTAATCGACATGCTCGCTAAAGCCACTGGTTATGACACAGTCTCTTTGCAGCCTAACTCTGGCGCGCAAGGGGAATATGCAGGCCTTATCGCTATCGATAAATACCACAAATCCCGTGGTGACCATGACCGCAACATTTGCTTAATTCCAAGTTCTGCCCACGGTACTAACCCAGCATCCGCTGCATTAGCTGGCATGAAAGTGGTAATTGTTAAATGTGACAAAGACGGTAACATTGACCTTGTTGACCTTGCAGCCAAAGCTGAAAAGCATGCGGACCAGCTAAGCTGCATTATGGCCACCTACCCTTCTACTCACGGCGTATTTGAAGAACACATTCGTGAAGTCTGTGACACAGTTCATAAGTTTGGCGGACAGGTCTACATAGATGGTGCTAACTTAAATGCACTGGTTGGCGTTGCGCCTCCGGGCAGCTTTGGTGGTGATGTCTCCCACTTGAACCTTCACAAAACTTTTTGTATTCCACATGGTGGCGGTGGTCCTGGCATGGGACCAATTGGTGTTAAATCCCACTTAGCGCCTTTCTTACCTGGCCACGCAGTGACGCCAGTATTAGGCATGGCTGAGCAGCATGGCGCTGTCTCCGCAGCACCTTATGGTAGCGCCAGCATACTCGTCATCACTTGGATGTACATCAAGATGATGGGCGACATAGGCCTACGTGAAGCGACCTACAACGCTATCCTTAATGCCAACTATGTCGCTAAGCGCTTAAGCGGCCATTACCCTGTGCTTTACACAGGCAAAAACAACACAGTGGCACACGAATGTATTATCGATATTCGCCCATTAAAAGCCGAATCTGGCATTAGCGAAGAAGACATCGCTAAGCGTTTGATGGATTTTGGTTTCCATGCGCCAACCATGTCCTTCCCGGTTGCGGGTACGCTTATGATAGAGCCAACGGAATCCGAAAATCTTGAAGAACTGGATCGCTTCTGTGATGCCATGATTCAAATTCGCCAAGAGATTACTAAAGTTCAATCTGGCGACTGGCCTCTAGAGGACAACCCTCTAGTTAACGCACCTCACACAGCAGACAGCTTGCTGGATACGGAATGGACGCATGCCTACTCCCGTAAAGAAGCGGCTTACCCACTAGCTTGGATTAAAGCACGTAAATACTGGCCACCGGTAGGTCGTATAGACAATGTTTACGGCGACCGTAACCTATTCTGTGAATGCCCACCGATTGACAGTTACGAAGACTAATTAGCCAGACCATGCGAGCAACCTATCCCATTCATAAAGGATGGGTTGCTCGCTTTTTTTTGCTTGAAAAAGCCATTAATAGGCACATTTCTTAACTGAACTCCAAGCACAAAAGCGTCAACATCTAATTTGTTCTAGTCTTGTAATGCAAATTCACACTAAATTACAAACTTCAAAATTGATAATCTTAACCGAGTGGTAAAATTCATTTCTTATAAAGTCTGAGGCCAAATGATGCCTTCAAACCAGACTTAGGATTTTACCCTTGCTAGAGATCAAGATGAAAACTGTCCTTCAAAGGCTACTGGGGGATAAGAATTTTCCCACCCAATACACCCATCATGCGGCGCTCATCACTTGCAGCTGTGGCTACCTGTTTTCCGCTTGGTTCAATTACCACTACCAGATTTCAGATATAAGTAATGTATATTTTCAACTCGCCCTAGGGTCGTTTTTAGCTTGGATTTGGTTTCGCTCAAGATTCCACAACCAATTTAACACCATGGCCATTGTTTTTATGATGCTCATGCCAATTTTAAGTGTGCCGGTTAACTGGTTTTTCAATGCTGGCTCATGCGGACCCTCATACATACTTGCACTTGCTACATTAATTTATATTTCAGCTACGTTTAGGCACTTTGGGGTATACCAAAAAATTGCACAGCTACTTTGTGTATTAATACCTTTGCCGCTACTACTGCTTGAAATACAAAACCCTGATTTGATTTTTAATTATGCTGACTTACACACTCAGCAAGTTGACTTGATTGTGTCATTCGTACTGGTAAGTCTGGTAATGCTATTACTCATGTCGGCCAACACCATGCACTTCCGACTGGAGCAGCAAAAGGTAGAAGCCCTGTCTGACCAATTACGCCTACTTTCAGAACAAGACTCTTTAACTGGCTTGTCGAACCGACGCATTTTAGACAGAGAGTACGATGCTTGGCAGAGCAATACCGACCAGCTCTGTTTGGCGATTATAGATTTAGATTGGTTCAAGCAAGTGAATGATAACTATGGTCATGCCTATGGGGATCATGTGTTACGTACATTGGCCGGACTTCTAAAAGAAACAGCCATTAACTCAAATGGTCTGGCAGTTCGCTTGGGGGGTGAAGAGTTCGTGCTACTTATGCCCATCAGCCAAATGGAAGCATTTACCTGCTTAAATGTGCTAGCCGATAAATTACGTAACACTCATTTCGAGCACGGTACTATTACCTTTAGTGCTGGCCTTATTAAGGTGAAATCTGGTGATACCCAGATCGAAAGCCTAAAAAAGGCGGACACTTTACTTTATGATGCGAAAAATAGTGGCCGAGACAGAATAGCAACAAGCCATTATTTGCAATGAAAAATGGAGGCTTAAAGCCTCCATTTTGATTTCCCAGTATTAGCCTTAAGAAAACTTAGCAACCAATACATTGTTCATTAATTGTTGCCAGGATTTTTCAATCGGTGCCTCTAACAGAAGACGCTCACCCTGTAATTCCATATCTAATCGAGTAGCATGCAGACAAAGCCTTTTGAAACCAAGCTCTTTGGTTAGCTTTAATTGCTCCGCACTGGCGTACTTTTCATCCCCCACTATTGGGTAGCCCGCATGCAATGCGTGCACTCTGATTTGGTGAGTACGACCTGTAACTGGTTCACACTCCACTAAACTGTAATCCTCGAACTGACGGACCAACTTAAAGCGGGTTAAGCTTTCTTTACCATCATGATGGACTTTAACGACGCGCTCACCAGATTTAAGCTCGTTTTTTAACAATGGCGCATTCACCTGCACTTTGCGTTTCGGCCAATGACCATACACCAAAGCAAGGTAGGTTTTCTGTAAACCAGTTTTTTCTCTAAGTGCTGTATGCAGCTCTTTTAGTACGGCGCGCTTTTTGGCAATCATGATTAGACCTGATGTGTCTCGATCTAATCGATGAGCAAGCTCAATAAATTTCTCTTGGGGTCTAATTTGTCGAATAATTTCTATTAGCCCGAAACTCAAGCCACTACCGCCATGTACAGCAATGCCTGATGGCTTATCCACGACGATGAGGCCCTTGTCTTCATAGACGATGCGGGACTCAATTTCTGTTTTTAAACGATCCGGTAAGCTGGGCTTGTCCGATTCAGGTGCAATGACAATTGGGGCTATGCGCACAATATCGTCCATCTGCAGGCGATAGTCAGGCTTAGTTCGCTTCTTATTGACGCGAATTTCACCTTTGCGCAGTAAATTATAGATTTTCCCCTTCGGCACTCCTTTCAACAAGGTAACCAAGAAGTTATCGATTCTTTGATCAATATTATTTTCGTCAATTGTGACGTATCTAACAGCGGGACGTGGGCTGTTATTTTGCTCTAATTCCGACATAACCAAAGATTGCTTTCCTTTATAATTGAAGCACTTAGTTTTTACTGTTATATTCACATTCGCAAAGGGTAAGAGGCAACAAAACACCTCGAAGATATGATGCAAGAAATGAATGAAACGGTGAAGCGACACTTCACCCTCCTATCTTACCTCTGTAACAGTCAATCTTAAATAATAAACCGCATGATTCGGACAAATCCGCTTCAGTGGAAAGTATTCTCGTTACTTACAGGGCATTGCATAAGCATTTCTCTAACAAAGAAAAAAGAGATAGGTTAAGACACAATTTGGAACTTATTACGGCAGCGACCGCACCAAGCGTTTAATAACAATAAACGTATCGCGTACTCCTCTCGCCTGAACAATACCAATGAGCAATTCTCGACCTAAGTCTGCACCTTTAGTACGACTTACCTTCCTTTGAATGGATTCTGTTCGATTCAGCTAACAGAGTTCACAAATAAAATGATTAGAATGCTAATAAATGCAACTCAACAAGAAGAGTTGCGCGTTGCCCTAGTAGATGGACAGCGCTTGTATGATCTTGATATCGAATCTGGTTCACGAGAGCAAAAAAAGTCGAATATCTATAAAGGCCGAATTACTCGTATTGAACCCAGTCTTGAAGCGGCATTTGTCGATTTTGGTGCAGAACGCCACGGTTTCCTCCCTCTTAAAGAAATTTCCAAAACCTACTTTTCTAAAAAATCCAATCACGAAGGCCGCGTTAACATCAAAGATGTGCTTAGCGAAGGTCAAGAAGTCATTGTTCAAGTAGATAAAGAAGAGCGTGGCAACAAAGGTGCTGCTCTAACGACTTTTGTTAGTTTAGCAGGCCGTTACTTGGTGCTAATGCCAAATAACCCAAGAGCTGGTGGTATTTCTCGTCGTATCGATGGGGATGATAGATCACAACTTAAAGAAGCTATGTCTGGCCTTAAAACACCTGAAAACGGTGGCTTAATTGTCCGTACTGCTGGCGTTGGTCGCTCTACTGAAGAACTACAGTGGGATTTAGACTACCTAGATACCCTATGGTCATCCATTACTAAAGCAGCCTCTGAAAAACCCGCACCATTCTTGATTTACCAAGAAAGTAACATTGTTATTCGTGCGATTCGCGACTATTTGCGTGAAGACATTGGCGAAGTGCTTATCGATGAGAAAAGTGCTTACCAAGATGCGATCAACTTTGTTATGCAGGTTATGCCACATTTCAAATCTCGCATCAAAATGTACACAGACTCTACGCCGCTGTTCAACCGCTTCCAAATCGAGACGCAAATTGAAACAGCTTTCCAGCGTGAAGTTAGACTACCTTCTGGTGGCTCAATTGTTATTGACCCTACTGAAGCGCTTGTGTCGATCGACATCAACTCCGCGAGAGCAACTAAAGGCGGTGACATTGAAGAAACCGCTCTACAAACCAACTTAGAAGCAGCAGACGAAATCGCTCGTCAGTTACGCCTACGTGATATTGGTGGCTTGGTGGTTATCGACTTTATCGATATGACACCAGTGCGCAACCAGAAAGAAGTCGAAAACCGCATGAAAAATGCCCTTGAGGCAGATCGCGCCCGTGTACAACTGGGCCGTATTTCTCGTTTCGGCTTGCTTGAAATGTCCCGTCAACGTTTGCGCCCTTCTCTAGGCGAAACCAGTGGTATTGTGTGTCCACGTTGTAATGGTCAAGGTTTTATACGTGACGTGGAATCCCTTGCTTTATCCGTGCTTCGCCTTATCGAAGAAGAGTGTTCTAAAGAACGTACAGCACAAATCAGAGCCGTATTGCCTGTATCTGTTGCCACCTTCTTGCTAAACGAAAAACGCACGAACATCGCCAAGATCGAGAAACGCAACAGCGTTCATATCATTCTTGTACCAAACCCTCATATGGAAACACCGCATTTTGAGGTTGAACGTATTCGCGATGACAGCAGTGTTGTGACGCAGAACGAAAACAGCTACACACTTGTTGAAACACCAGAGCAACCACCTTATGAGCCACGCCAGGTTAACGAAGATGTGCGTCCTCAAGCTGCGGTAACCAGTATTGCTCCGAATGCCCCAGCGCCTGAGCATAAAGCGCCAGCAACCCCTGCACCCAAGGCAAAAGCGAATAAGCCTGGCTTGTTAAGCCGCCTATTCACAGCGCTTTTCGGTGATACGTCTGGTAGCAGTGAAAAAGCTGAGAAAGAGAAGAGTACACCACAGCGCAGCAACAAAACGACAGCAAACGACAAACCAAAAGCAAAATCTGGTAACCGTCCTAATCGTAACAAGCGCAGTGCTAAACATCAGAATGCTGATCGCGACAACTCGAATGAAAACCAACGCTCAACTCGCCAATCACGCCGAGAAGAAGCGGAAGCGGGTTCAAAAGGTAACCGACGTAACCGTAATAACAAGTCGGATAACCAAGAGTCCCGCGGCGAAAAACAAGAAGCGGCCGTAAAACCTTCTCGTCAGCCAAAAGCGAAACAAGTGCCAGAAGTAAAAGAAAGAAAGCGTGACCGCAATGAAAATCGCCGTCGCAATGGCAAGCTTAAAGACGAGGCGCTTGAAGCAGGCAAGCTAAAAGAGCAAGAAGAAGCAAATGCTTTAGAAGCAGCTCAAATTAACGAAGCAGCCCAAAAAGATGATAACGCTGATGCACCTCGTGAACGCCGTTCCCGTCGCTCACGTCGTTCTCGCCGCCCTCAGAAAGATGACAGCACCCAACAGGCGCAAACAGAAAACAACGAAGCGACAGATAACAAGGACGCTAAAGCAGCGCCTGTCGTAGAAGCTGTTATTGAGAAAGCTGAAGTCGTTGCTGAAACACCTGTTGTTGAAGAAGCGCCAGCAGTTGTGGTGGAAACACCTGTCATTGAAGAAACTCCAGTCGTTGCTGAGACTCCAGTCGTTGCTGAGACTCCAGTAGTTGAAGAAACGCCAGTTGTTGCTGAGACTCCAGTAGTTGATGAGACTCCAGTAGTTGAAGAAACGCCAGTAGTTGATGAGACTCCAGCCGTTCAAGAGACTCCAGTTGTTACTGAAACACCTGTAGTTGAAGATGCTCCTGTTGTTAAAGAGACTCCAGTTGTTACTGAAACACCTGTAGTTGAAGAAACGCCTTTAGTTGCTGAGACACCTGTCATTGAAGAAGCTCCAGTTGTTGCTGAATCACCTGTCGTTGAAGAGACTCCAGCAGTTGAAGAAGCGCCAGTCGTTGCTGAGAAACCTGTCGATGAAGAAGCTCCAGTTGTTGAAGAGACTCCAGTAGCAACAACTGAAAAGCCAGCTCGTGCGGCCCGCGCACCTAGACGTGGTCGCGGCAAGCCAGCCGTTAAACCTGCTAGCAATACCAACCAAGCGCCTGTTGAACTTCCAGCCGCTATTCTTGCCCAGCAAGAACAGATGCGCAAAGAACAGGAAGAAAAACGCAATGCCGCTGGCCAAAGACGTCGTTCTACAGGACGCGTTAAGAACGATCCTAGACTAGAACGCACCACTACCGACAGCACTTCACAAGAAGCCGCTGAGCAAGAGTAGTATTGTCATAAGGTCAACGCAAAGAGCCCGCTTTATGCGGGCTCTTTTGTAACTTAGGCTTTTTAAATGTTAATCTGCCAAATATTATTCTTACACTAAGACACTTAACACAACTAACATTAGATAAATGGGCACACAAACTAATGATAATTGATTTTTCTCGCTTTAAAGATTGGACTCTAGTAGGCGACCTTTTCGGTGGGGTTACCACTGCCATCGTCTCTTTACCGCTCGCGCTTGCCTTTGGTGTTGCCTCGGGTGCTGGGGCAGAAGCCGGTTTATGGGGAGCCATTTTAGTTGGCTTTTTTGCAGCCTTATTTGGTGGTTCCACTTCTCTAATTTCTGAACCAACAGGCCCTATGACGGTGATCATGACCGCCGTTCTAACCAGCATGTTAGCGAGCTACCCAGAAGGTGGTGTTGCAATGGCCTTCACCGTTGTGATGATGGCTGGTCTGTTTCAAGTAACCTTAGGCTACTTGAAACTGGGGAAATACATCACCTTGATGCCCTATAGCGTTATTTCAGGCTTCATGTCTGGCATAGGCATTATATTAATTATTTTGCAGCTCGCGCCCTTCCTAGGCCACCCATCACCCGCTGGTGGTGTAATGGGCACTATAACCGCTCTACCGAGCCTCATTTTTGAGCTCAAATTTTCCGAGCTGTTTTTAGGTGCTCTAACGCTAGGTGTTTTATTTTACTTACCTAAAAAATGGCGTCGTCTTGTGCCACCGCAACTGGTTGCCTTGGTGGTAGTGACTCTAATCTCAATGCTACTTTTTAGCGACACAGGGGTTCGCAGAATTGGTGAAATCCCCTCCGGTTTACCTGCCATTCAATGGCCGCACTTTGGCTCTGACGTCATCATGGAGATGGTGATTGATGCACTTGTACTAGGTACGCTAGGCTGTATTGATACCCTACTGACCGCGGTCATTGCAGATAGCTTGACCCGAAAAGAGCACGACTCAAACCGTGAGCTGGTCGGTCAAGGTGTTGCTAATTTGTTCTCTGGCCTATTAGGTGGCTTACCAGGGGCTGGCGCCACAATGGGCACTGTGGTTAACATTCAATCTGGTGCCAAATCTCCTATTGCCGGAATAGTACGTGCCTTTATATTGCTTTTGGTCGTGCTAGGTGCCTCTCAGCTTACCAGCCCTATCCCTATGGCGGTGTTAGCAGGTATTGCCCTCTATGTGGGTATTAACATTCTGGATTGGAGTTTCTTAAAGCGTGCCCATAAAGTCGCTTTGATGCCAACTATTATAATGTATGGCGTCATGGCACTTACTGTCTTTGTTGACCTTATGGTTGCCGTGGGCATTGGTGTATTCATTGCCAACATCATCACCATTGAAAAGCTCAGCCGTTTACAATCTGGCAATGTTAAAGCCATTAGTGACGCGGACGATGATGTTCCTCTTACAGAAGACGAGAGAGAACTGCTTGATAGAGCCGAAGGTAGAGTTCTAGTGTTTTATCTTTCTGGCCCTATGATATTTGGTGTTAGTAAAGCCATTGCCAAACATCACAATCGCATCCATCAATATAAAGCGGTTGTGCTGGATCTAAGTGCCGTACCTATGATGGACTTAACCGTCAGCTTAGCATTAGAAAACGCGATTAAAGATGCGATCGAGGCAAACTGTGATGTCTATATCTTTAGTCCTAATGGTCAAACCACAGAGCGTTTGGAAAAGCTTGGCGTTATGCAACGCTTACCTCACAATGCTTTTTGTGACTCTCGTAAATCCGCGTTAGAGCTAGCGGTTAACAACCTTTCTTAATAACACTTCAAAGGCTAACGATTAACTCAGCTTAATCGTTAGCCTACTTCAAGCAACCGATATAATGACCCAAAACCGTCACTCCCCTATTCAGCCAGACTTTTTTATTGCATTATAAATCTCTCGATAACGTCAAAGAGCCAAAAAGGTAATTTTGCAATAGATCTAATGAGTTGAGTCCATTATGAGCGATGTGTTAGCCACAGAGTTTTCCAGCAGAGATAAGAGCCAATTTTTTCACGGCGAGCTTGCGGAACAAAAAGTACTGATCATTGACGATCTATCCGATATGCGGATACTGCTTAAGTCTCTTATGGTGAATTTAGGCTATGGCATCATTGATACTATCCCGACGGCTAAACGCGCTTTTGAAAGCATTCGCACCAATCAGTACGATCTAATTCTCTGCGATTATAATCTCGGCGAAGAATTTAACGGTCAACATATCCTTGAGTACGCTCGCCGCTTTTACTCTACCAGCCATGTTTGCAGCTTCATTATGGTAACGGCCGACACCACTTATGAAAATGTTGTCGGTGTCATGGAATACGAGCCTGACGGTTATTTAGTTAAGCCTTTTCTACCTAATGCCTTCCAGCGACGCATAGAGCGAGTCATTGAACAGAAGTTTAACTTCTCTCAGATCGATAAAGCCCGAGCAGATAAAAATTATGAGTTGATGGAGTCTTTAGCCAGAAAAATCATGCAAGACTTCCCTCAATACCTAAGCTTATGCTTAAAGGCCATTGGAGAATCATTGACTAAGCGAGGTCTCTTCAAGCAGGCGAGAGAGCATTATTTTAGTATTACCGAGGATAAACCCAATTATGCATGGGCTTATTTCCATTTAGCTTTATGTGGTTTAAAACTAGAATCCCACTCTTTAGCCATAGAGCACTTCAAACAAACACTTTCTTTAAATAAGCATTTTTTATCTGCCTACGATCACCTAGCTACAGCTTATGAAGCCTGTGAAGAAATCCCCTTAGCTCAAAAAGCCTTGATTGATGTGTTGGCTATTTCTTCAAGATCATTGGAAAGAAACATAAGATTGGGTAAATTGAGCCTAAAACTCAATGACTGGGAAACGGCAGAAGTGACTTATTCGCGGGTGATTCGCTACGTTCGTGATACTAAGAAAGAAACTTTCGACCGCTACTACGTTCACTTAAGAGTTTTAACGAAGCTTATTGAACAAAGACCCGATGACAGTGAGCTTACTGAAAAATTTCGCCGCTCCCTGTTTCGACTTAGAACAATAGCGAAGGATAATCCTGTTGCCCTTTCTAACTCTTATCGTGCGGAGTTACAAAGATATTTAATAATTGAGCAATTAGAAGATGCTATTAAGGTTTGGCGAGAATGGGATATTTTGATTCGCAGCCAAGAAGCCGCGCCACTCAATCACCTTCAAGAACTGAATCTAAAGCGCAAGTTAGGTTTGGTCATCATGACACTGTAAAGCCCGATTAGCTCATGAGTGCATGCTGTTTATTAGCAACGCTATCAGGCTGACTTAACCAATGCAGAAAGCGTTCTGTGCTCTCTCGATCCTTGGTGCTGTACAAATAAATACGCGACGCGGGGTTAGCTGCTTTAGATTCACGCATTAGCTGAGGATAAGCCTGAGTTAAGCGCCTTAAGAGCTGTGCAACAACCCCCTGACTAGGCTCAACAATTTCACATTCCTCACCCATCTCAGCTGTAAAGAACTCCATGACTAAAGGGTAATGTGTACAAGCGAGCACAAGTGTGTCCACTTGCTGGCGTTTCATCTCACTACACAGCTGCGCTACAGTATGCTGTATTCTGGCCTTCGAAGCTGGCCATGAGTCGATATCAAACGCCAATGATGCACTTGAATAAATGGTTACATGACTGTCTAATTTCCACAGATCAATAAGCTTGTTTAACCGCTCACTCTTGGCAGTAAAGGGAGTCGCCAGCACGGCAACTTCTCTTTTTTTACTTATGCGACAGGCAGGCTTTACAGCTGGCTCTACACCTATGACAGGTAAATCGGTGTGCCGCCTTAATATTTCGATGCCAGCTACTGTAGCGGTATTGCACGCCACAACAATGGCAGAGACTTCTAACTTTTCAAAATACTTGCCGACTTTAAGTAGACGCTCTTGCAAGGAAGTTTGATCTTTCTCACCATAGGGAGCGAATGCATCGTCGGCGAGATAATGTAGTTCAAGAAATGGCAATTGATGCTGAATAGCGTTTAGAATGGTGATTCCACCCACACCTGAATCCATCACTCCAACCTTCATACTAGACACTACCTATATAAGAATGAGGTAACATAACCGGCTCGCGCTCCAGCGTAACTGAGAATTTCTCTAAGACAGAGTGCTTAATTTGACCTTCTAAATCCAGTAGAGCATTAGCTGTTTGTTCCTCGTAATTGACCATCACTAGGGCTTGTTTGTCATACACACCAACCCCCTTAAATTTATGGCCTTTCCAACCCGCTTGATCAATAAGCCAACCCGCTGCTAGCTTCACTTTTTCGCCTGCAGGAAACATCACAATATTAGGGAATTTTGCTTTAAGAAGTTGAGCATGCTCAGATTCAATAATGGGGTTCTTAAAAAAACTGCCAGCATTAGCCAGCACGGCTGGATTAGGCAGCTTCTCACTGCGTATCTGGCAAATCGTTTTGTAAAGCGCTTCAATAGAAAGATTATCCTTCAGTCGCTCATTCAACCCGCCATATTCTAAAGTGTATTTCTCTTGAAGGGATAAGGCTAATTCGATGGCTAGGATGCAGTAACGACCTTTCCATTGACCTTTGAAATGACTTTCACGGTAGCCAAAACCACACTCTTCCGCCACCAGCCATTGAATTTTCCCCGTCGTTAAATCCAGCACTTGTACTTGGGTTAAGCAATCTTTGACCTCTACGCCATAAGCCCCTATATTTTGCACGGGAGCAGCCCCAGCGGTACCCGGTATTAAGGCTAAATTTTCGATTCCATACCAAGCATGCGCTACGGTGTAGCTGACTAAATCGTGCCAATTCTCCCCTGCACCAACCCTTAAAAGCACTCGACCTTCCTGGGATGTCGACTCAATACCTTTAAGCCTATTGATGATAACCAAGCCGCTAATATTGGCAGCGATGAGCAAGTTGCTGCCGCCACCAATTAGGGTGATTTCAAGACGATTGTCATTTGCCCAATTAACCAACTCGCAGAGATGTTCTGCACTGTTGGCTTCCACAAGGTACTGAGCAATATAATCAAAACGAAAGGTGTTGTAGGCTTTCATCGACGCATTTTCAATAACGCCAGTGGCTAAGCTTTGAATTTTTTCTGACTGATTAAACATAAGATCTTAATCTGAATGTAAAAGGTGTTGTATGAAAGCATCTGAGATCTGCTTAAGGTGATCGTACATGCTTTCAAAGCCTTCATCTTCACCATAATATGGGTCGGCAATTTCGCCCCAATTGACGGAAGCATCAAACTGGCCAAATAGAACCAGTTTAGCGCTACTACCTTTAGGCTGAATGGCTTTTAAATCTTTTAAATTGGATTTATCCATGGCCAGAATCCAGTCATAGTAGTCAAAGTCTTCGACTTTAACCTGTCGGGCAGCTTGACTTCGAATATCAATACCATGGCCTGCGAGCGTTTTAATAGAGCGTCGATCCGGTTGCTTACCTATATGGTAAGCCGCTGTACCCGCGGAATCCACCTGCAAATCTAGCTTCTGAGCTTGCCCAGAAAACTCTAACAAACCTTGAGCCGCAGGGGAGCGACAGATATTCCCCAAGCAAACAGTAAGAATCTTATAATGCTTCATTTCGAGCCGTCTAATCGCTCATCAGCTGTCAATGTTCTCGCCTCAGTTTCCAACAAAACTGGAATGCCATCACGCACAGGGTAAGCCATACCACTAACACGACTGATTAACTCTGTACCATCATCACTTAGGGTTAAGGGTGTTTTAGTTACTGGACACACCAGGATATCTAACAAAGCTTTATTCATGATTCTGCAATTCCAAATTGATTCTATTTAATTTATCCAACAAGACAGTGGCGAATTCTTCCGTCAATTGAAGGGAAATGGGTAAATACCAAATATTTGAGTTAGACGTTTTCAGATACTGACATTTTACTGCATCTTTTTCCGTCATAATAACCGGTAAATTTGTCGGAATGTCCTGTCCGACAAAAGCATGATGATCTGTAAACCATTGATGGGTGAAACCCGCAGGAAGGCCTAATGCCTGCAAACTGTGCTGAAAACGTAATGGATTACCTATGCCTGCCATTAAATGCCATTGAGAATGCTCCGCCAGCAGTTGTTTAGCGGGACGGCGCTCATCTCCTTGAAGCTGATACAGATAATCTGTCTGTAGTGGCATGGCATGAATAGGAAGTGATAACTTGTCTAAAACAGCCGATACTTGCTCGCCTATGGTCACCACAAAGTCGACTTCTAATAATCGGCTTGCTGGCTCCCTTAAAGGGCCCACGGGCAAAAGAGAACCATTACCAAGCCCCCTTTGATTGTCCAACATGGCGATTTCAATATCCCGCTGCAAAGCATAATGTTGCATACCATCATCACTGATGATGACATCCACCTGGGCATTGGACAACAAATGCTTTACGGCTTCATCTCGCTTAGGGAAAACTACAAGTGGGCATTGAGTACGTTTGGCCAGCATCACAGGCTCATCCCCTACTTGGGCGGGTAAGCTGTTACTTGACACCTCCACAGGACTAGAGACTTTAGCCCCGTGACCTCTGGAAACTATCCCTGGCTTATAGCCTTGAGTCTTTAATAGTTCGCAGAGTGCGACCACCATAGGCGACTTACCAGTCCCCCCCACACTGATATTACCTACAACAATAATAGGAATAGGAGCACGGTAGGATGCGGCTTTATTAAGTAAGAAGTTATTACGTTTTTTTGCTACCACTCTATTAACGAGTGGCAGTAACGGTTTAAACAGCTGTGTCCAACCTTTCTCTTGATACCAAGAGCGATTAAAGGCATTTTCTAGACTCACGGAGCCACATCTCTTTTCGCAGTATGAGCAAGCTTGGTAATCCCTAATTGAGCGGCTGCATCATAGACTTTCAACACCATATCGTAGGAAGACTTTGCGTCTGCGGTAATGATTAAGGGACGCTGGTAATCTCCTTCAAACACTTCCTTTAAACCCTGAACCAAGGTGGAAACTTTCTCGTTGATTAGCGTCTGGCCATTGATAACGTACTGTCCATCGGCTGTAATCACCATTTCAACTTGAGCAACTTGTGTTTTCGGAGCGTCACTGGTTGCAGTAGGCAAATCTATCGTTAGCTCAGTGCTTTGATTGAAAGTGGTACTCACCATAAAAAAGATTAGCAACAAAAAAACCACATCAATCAAAGGCGTCAAGTTAATTTGCACGTCATCCATTTTTTGACGTTTAAATTTCACTGAGGGCCTCCTGAGTGATTGTTTCTTTCCCCATGTAACGCATCAACCAGTTTGGTAGATTGCTGTTCCATGCTCACCACAAGCTCATCGATTCGACGAATAAAGTAACGATGGAAGATCAATGCTGGGATAGCGACACCCAGCCCTGCAGCAGTCGTCAGTAAAGCTTCCGATATACCACCGGCCAATAGCGCGGTATTGCCTGCACCATTTTCCATGAGCACAGCAAAAACTTTGATCATACCGACCACTGTGCCTAACAAGCCCAACAAAGGAGATATGGCAGCGATTGTGCCTAGAGCACTCATAAAGCGTTCTAGTTCATGTATGACATGGCTAGCGGCTTCTTGGATACTTTCTTTCATGGCACTGCGGCCATGTTTGGTATTCAGTAACCCTGCTGCAAATACAGAGGCTAATCCTGTATTTGCCTGCATTCCACGAATGTATTCCAATGACATTCTGTCATCACGAAGACGGGTCATTACATCGGATAACAAGCCGGCTGGCGCAACTCGGGATTTACGTAAGGTCCAGAACCTTTCAAGAATGATAGCTAATGTGAGAATCGAACAGGCCAACAAAGGCCACATAAAAAAACCACCCGACTGAATAAAAGCTAACACTAAACTCTCCCAATAAAATTTGACCCTAATTTAACATATTCTCAAGTAATTCAATACGCTTGCAAGTGTCAGATTTAAAGGTAAAAAATGTAAAATGACAAGGAGAATAATGTAGTCGAACAGGCTTCTCAGACATATAGAAATCCAAGTATCCATCCTTGGCTATTTGCAGCCAATTAACCCTCAGGGCTCTTAGTAAAATTTTTTCATCTTCTACTAAAGGCTTTTTAATAAGAAGCCATTTTATTTTCTTGTTGATTAGAGCCTCTCTTAGTAATGAAATCTTTGATGAAGTCGCTATCGCTACATTTTTTACCTTGGGGATAATATGATTAAGCTCGATAAGCTGACCAGCTTCATGATGCCATGCGTCCGAAAACAACCATTCATTGCCGCGCGTTACAATCAATTCGTTATGCTTATGGCTTATCCTATATTTGCCCTCTTCACCAACGAAAACAAAGGGCTGAATCAGCATCACTAAAATTAACCCTGTGGCAAAAAAGCTCCTTTTTAAGGGGGCGTGATAAACCCAATATAGGATGAGCACAATCAGTAAGCTACGAGCCCATTGTGACGCCGATATCCAGAGCCCCAACATTGGAAGATGAAAAACCAACCACTCTAGAATTTGTAGAACATAACCAATCAGGAAATCTAACAGCTGGTAAACATAAGTTGATTTAAACACTACCCACTCGACTGCAGAAAAAGCACCAACCGGAAACCAAATAAATGCAACCAAGGGTACCATCAGAAGATTAGCCAAAATTGTCACAATTGAGATTTCTGTTTGCCAGCCCAGAATCAGTACCATGGACGCCAGACTTAACATAATTTGCAAGCTAATCAGTCGCAATTGATGAGGCTTGGGCTGACAATACACAATCAACAAAATCACCATGCTGAAAGAGAGCCACAAGCTTGGTTGTAATATGCTCCTTGGCTCAATCAAGAGGATAAGCCACAAAGCAAAGCCTACTAGATGAGAAGCGGACAACCTCACCGCAAAAATATTAGCTAACAAAACCGCCCCAAGCATTAAACTGGCTCTGACAATCGGCTCTCCCCATTGAGTTAGGTACGCATAGAGCAGTAACATGGGTGTAATCACTAAAAAATTTAGAGAAGCGATATGAACACCCATCAGTAACCAGCTAGCGGGCAAACACCACCAAATGCATCTTGCTAGCATTACCCCCAAAAGGTACACAAAACCTGCGTGCAAGCCTGATACGACAAACAAGTGAGACAAGCCTAAACTTCGAACCATCCATGTATCCTTAGCCGACCACAGTTGATCACGACCCAAGATTAATGCCTGAGTCAGTCGCCAGGACTCAAATGAGCCCATTCCCTCATTTAGTGTCTTTAATACCCAATTATCTAACCTACAACCTTGATGGTTTTCTGGTGCCACCTGCTCAGCATCAAAACTAATTTCAAGCTGAGCTTGGAGGCGTTTGCTGTATAGCCAGTTTTGTATCCAACCCTCCCCCTTTGCAGAGACAATTACCTTCTTTATCACCCCCTTATAAGTTGAACTTTTATCGTTGAAGTGAGTCAATTTTAAAGGCTGCATTTGGTAATAACGCCCACCTTTATCTCGCCAGCGAATGCCATATCGCTCATAAGCCGTTAGAGGTAAAGTGTGTTCAGAGTCATCTATAGCGATACTTTCTGAAGCAAAATCCACATAGACAACTTGATCTGGCAAGAATTCATAGACAGGAATTTCCTGCCACTCATGAATCGCGACAGAAATAATCGACACAATTAACAAACATAATGCAATTAATCGCTTTGTGTAGATTAGATAGAGACAGCTAACAATGATGTGCGTAGAATACAGCAACTCTAATTTAGCAGGCAGAATGATCCCGCCTACTAAAATAAACAACCCACTTAGTAACATAAGACCTCCCTGTCTTAGTCGCTAAACTGATTTTTATTTGCCTATGCCAAAGCGTTATTTTAAAAGACTGACTCCGAATCCAGAGACACTTCGACAAAATAAGATGTTGAAGCTGCTAGGCGATAAGGCATATGCCGCTGACTTATGGCATCTAAATAGGAAATCGGTTGCGTTGGCTTTTCTTAATGGCGTGTTCTGGGCTTTCATTCCCATGCCACTCCAGATGCTTTCCGCTGCGGTTTTAGCCATTCCACTAAGAGCTAACATTCCTTTGTCTGTTGCGCTTGTGTGGTTAACCAACCCTTTCACCATGCCTTTTGTGTTTTATTTTAACTATAAGATTGGCACGTTAATTTTAGGTTCGCGAGAAAAAGAGCATTTTAAGCTTTCTGTTGAATGGATTTGGCACAAAATTGAGCACATTTGGCTTCCCCTATACGTAGGTTCATTTGTGAATGCTATTATCGCTGGCGCACTTTCTTACTTGATCATCATGGTTATTTGGCGTTTACATGTTTTAAAACGTTGGAAAGAAAGAAAAATTCGCCGCTGCCAAAAATAAAAAAACCACTTTAAAAGTGGTTTTTTTTTCAGCAGAATTTTTAGTTATTTTAGTTGTATTAAATCACCTTGCGATAACCGGTAAGCACTGTCCATCCACTCCAGCATTTTCTCATCATGAGTCACCACCAAAAAAGCCATATTATGGCGCTCTTTTAACTCAGTAATAAGCCTTTGGATTTCCAAGGATGTGGACTCATCTAAGTTACCTGTTGGTTCGTCCATTAATACACAGGCAGGGGTATTTGCTAATGCTCTGGCAATGGCCACACGCTGGCGCTCACCACCAGATAACTGTGAAGGCTTATGATGTAAACGCTCGGCTAAGCCAACTTGCTCCATAAGCTTTTCAGCCTCTTTTTTGGCCTGCTGCTTATTAGTTAAAGCAATCCACATAGGCATCATGACATTTTCGAGGGCACTGAATTCTGGCAATAAATGATGAAACTGATAGACGAAACCCATTTGTTTATTGCGCATCTTAGATCGCTTGCCATCCCCCATGGAAGACCAGGACTGACCCGCTAGCTTTACATCGCCACCACTCGCTAAATCCAAACCTGCTAATAAGTTAAGCAAGGTCGTTTTGCCTGACCCTGAAGCCCCTACAATGGCGCAAGCTTCACCCCGAGATACCGCAAGCTCAATGGATTTAAAAACCTCAACGGTACGCTTTCCATCTTGGTATTGTTTAGAAAGCCCTTGGCATTCAATTACGACTGTATCACTCATACCTAAGAGCCTCCGCAGGTTCCACTTTCGAAGCGCGCCAAGCAGGATAAATAGTCGCGGCAACTGTCATCACAAAAGCGCAGACGACAATAAATCGTACATCCGACCAAACTAACTCAGAGGGCAAATAATTTATGAAATACACATCGGCATTTAGGAACTGAACATCCAGTAAAGTCTGAATGCCCGCAATAATATCGCTAACGTTTAAAGCCAATGTCACCCCAAGCACCACACCTATAAGAGTACCTAGCATACCAATGAACACACCTTGAACAATAAAAACCCACATAACCTGCCCTGAGGTTAGGCCCATGGTGCGCAAAATGGCAATGTCATTACGCTTATCGGTAACGACCATCACTAAGGTTGAAACGATATTAAATGCGGCGACCGCAACAATCAGCAGCAACAACAGACCTATCATGGTCTTTTCCATTTTAATGGCTTGAAATAGGTTGCCATGGGTACGAGTCCAATCGCTAACGCGATTTTGTCCGGGCACGGCGCGGGCGATTTCCCAAATTTTACTGGGCGCAACAAACAAGTCATTAAAGGAAATGCGCAATGCTTCCACCTGATCTTTTTGATAGCGCTTAAGCTTAGCGGCATCTTGATAATTGATATAAGCCAAGCTGCTATCTAACTCTGCACCTACTTCAAAGGTTCCCACTAGAGTAAAACGTTTTAACACCGGGGACACACCTGCTATTGATACGTTTGCTTGAGGCAAAATTGCCGTTACCTTGTCACCCAAGCCAACCCTTAGGGTTTTCGCTAACTGAGCCCCAAGCACAATACCAAAGCTGCCATCATTTAACGCTTCGAGAGAGCCAGATTTCATGTTATCGCCAATAATAGAGACTTTTTGCTCCATTTCAGGATCAATACCATTTAATAAGGCGCCATGAACACTAGAGCCAGATTGAAACATAACCTGAGCCTGAGTGTGTGGAGCGACCCCGATCACATTTGGCAACTGAGAGACTTGTTCTGCCGTCCCACGCCAATCTTCAAGAGTTGGCGCCCCCCACAAAGTAGCGTGAGGAACCATGCCTAGGATGCGTTGACGTAATTCCCTATCAAAACCATTCATGACCGAAAGCACAGTAATGAGCACAGCAACCCCTAATGCTAGGCCCGCGATAGAAGAAAAACTGATAAATGAAATAAAATGATTCGAACGTTTGGCACGAGCATAGCGTAAGCCAATGGCCACAGGGAGAAAATTAATCAAGTACAGATCCTTTAAGGCAAGTGAAGGAGCAAAAGCTCCTTCATTTTTAACAAGATCATTGAAATATTAGGCGTCGAAATCGATGCCTATTCGACGACCGACATCTTCATAGGCTTCAATTACACCACCTAGACCCTGACGGAAACGGTCTTTATCCAGTTTCTCTTTGGTGTCGGCATCCCATAAACGGCAGCCATCTGGAGAGAACTCATCCCCTAACACAACCTCACCTTTGAACAAGCCAAATTCAAGTTTGTAATCCACCAGAATCATACCGCCATCAGCAAACAACTGCTTCAATACATCGTTTACTTTATATGTTAGCTCTTTGGCTTTTTGTAGGTGCTCAGCTTTCGCCCAACCAAAAGACTCAACATGAGATTCGTTGATCATTGGGTCACCTAACGCGTCATTCTTTAAAAACAGCTCAAAGGTTGGTGGCGTTAAAGTTTGACCTTCTTCAACCCCTAGTCGACGACATAAGCTACCCGCAGCGACATTTCGCACCACACATTCAACCGGCATCATATCCAAGCATTTCACAAGACACTCGGTATCTGAAAGAAGCTTTTCAAAATGTGTTGGAATACCTGCTGCTTGCAGTTTAGACATAATGAACGCATTGAACTTGTTATTCACCATGCCTTTACGGTCTAGTTGCTCTACTTTTTTGCCATCAAATGCAGAGGTATCATCACGAAACACTAGAACCATTTTATCAGGGTCATCTGTACGAAAAACAGATTTGGCTTTACCTGCATACAGCTCTTGTCGCTTTTCCATTAGAGGGTCTCCGGTTTGCTTGTGTTAAATTATTCGTTATTTTAAAAACTTCTTAGCAAAGAAGTAGGATGTTAATTGTGGGTTCTCAGTAGCGGATACATCGATTACCAAAAAGTCACCCGCTGCTTGACGCTCAACCTTATAAGGGTAAACACGCTCTTCCCAACTAACATTGTCAAGATCACGACGACGTACATTAAAAAGCTTCTGGGTCTTACCATTACCAACAGGTATTTCCAATGCCACTATATCACCGACACGGGCAATATCATCCTCAGCCACAGCCGATAACTGATTGTTTTCACCAATCAGATATAAACCTGCATTACTAATCTTTTGATTGACCTGTTCTAAACTTACTTTTTTACCTAAATAAGCGGCAAACATACCCGCACCATTTATCCACACAGGCGATGGCTCAGGTTGTTTTTTGCGATCCGATAGATAAGAAGAGTTTTGATCAAGTTTACGACCAATGGTGCCCCACAATTTAACGGCCAAAGCATAGCTGTTTGGGTCTTCTGCAGGGCTAACCCAATCATTGGCGTTGTCATCTTGAGAAACTTCACGGGTCTGCATTCTAACTAAAGTAGAACCATTGTCTTGTGGCAATATATCGAAGGAAAACTCGCGCTTATCTGGGTAAACGCGTGTAATTTTACTCCAAGTAGAACGCCACCAGGATTGCTGAGTTAATAAGGTAGGTATGGTTGTCACTCTGTTATCAGAGTTAGACTCAACGATTCCCTCTTCATTGATGAAACTAACAGAGAAATCCTCTACGATCTTTTTAGATTGCCTAATATCGGCTGGGAACACATAATCGACTGACGCTTCTTTCTCCATCATCACGACCTTGGCCATAGACTGATACAGAAAGGGTGCTCTTGGTGCTACAAATTCTTTCTTTTCCTGTAAATCAGCTACTGCATCTTCATTTGGAATAACCAATTTGTCTTCTAAAGGTGACGAGCCATCAGGTGCGACTAAGGTTTCACTATGTTCAACCCCATTTTGGTAATCGTCAGCATGGTCTGTTAGGAAACTACTACATCCCGTTAGTAGTAAACCAGTACTGGCGATAGTAACCATAGTCGAAGTCAATTTCTTCATACAGTAATCGCTCCTGCATCCATCATTGCTTGCTTCACTGTGGCTTTTTTATCCTCAGACAGAACTGTCAATGGCAAACGTATGGCTTCATCACACAAGCCTAATTGGCTACAAGCCCATTTAACAGGAATAGGATTTGATTCCACAAATAGTTTAGTGTGTAGAGGCTTGATTAAATCATCCGCCGCATAAGCAGATGCTTTATCACCGGCAATCGCCAGCTCAGCAGCCTTGGCAACACTGGTTGGAACGACGTTTGCTGTAACAGAAATATTTCCTTTACCACCCAACAACATAAGGTCAACCGCTGTTGGGTCATCCCCTGAGTACACAGCAAAATCTTCTGCTACGGCAGCAATAAGTTCTTTACCGCGAATCAAATCCCCTGTCGCATCTTTCACGCCAACAATATTAGAAATTTTCGATAAGCGAATAACAGTTTCGTTACTCATATCACAGGCTGTACGACCCGGGACATTGTATAAAATTTGAGGGATATCCACGGCTTCAGCAATGGCTTTGAAATGCTGAAACAAACCTTCTTGTGTTGGCTTGTTGTAGTAAGGTGTAACCAATAAGCAAGCATCTGCGCCAGCCTCTTTCGCCGCAAGGGTCAAATCAATCGCTTCGTGGGTGGCGTTAGCCCCCGTACCTGCGATGACAGGTATGCGACCATTTACGGTACGCACAACTTGGCGAATAACATCCGCATGTTCTTTGGTGGTAAGGGTGGAAGACTCACCCGTGGTTCCCACGGCCACTATGCCATGGGTGCCAGAACGAATATGGAACTCAATCAGATCATCTAATTTTTTAGTATCTACCGCTCCACTCGACAACATTGGGGTGATAAGAGCGACTAAACTACCTGTGATCATTTCAAGTCTCCAATAAAAAATAATAAGCGCGCCTATATTACCGTTCAGCTACACCTTACACAATAATGAGAAGGGTAAAGCGAGAGTAAAACCGCAAGAAAATCGGATCTGCGGGATTTTTTCGGTTGGAATTGGTAAGCTAATAATATGCAAAAGAATTTATCCTACTGGAGAGTGACCTAATGACCCTAGCAATTGGCCAAACAGCACCAGATTTCACGGCGAAAGATGAGCATGGCAAAGACATCACCTTAAGTCAGTTTAAAGGTAAAAAAGTAGTTCTTTATTTTTACCCAAAAGATTCAACGCCAGGTTGTACTGCCCAAGCTTGTAATTTACGTGATAACTATCAAGCACTACTTGATCAAGGTTATGTTGTACTTGGAGTGAGCACAGATACAGAAAAGCGCCACCAGAATTTTATTACGAAACATGAACTCCCCTTCCCACTGATTGCCGATACTGAGCGCGAAGTTCATGAATTATATGGCACCTGGCAGCTTAAAAAGTTCATGGGCAAAGAGTTCATGGGGACAGTTCGTACCACATTCATCATTGATGAGAACGGCCTAATCAGCGACATTATTAGCAAGGTAAAAACCAAAGAGCATACTGCTCAAATCTTAGGCTAAGCCTATCCAATACAATTTGGGGCAAGATGATTAACTCACCTTGCCCCAAATAATTTCACATTCCTAATCAACGTTATTCTGAACTACTGCCTAGTCAGGCGATCATTGCCCATTTGCTGATCTGAGGTCGAGCGGTATGGGTTAATATCCAACCCACCCCGACGCACATATCGAGCATAGACCAATAAGCTTTCTGGCTGACATTTACGCATGATGTCGATAAAAATACGCTCGACACATTGTTCATGAAAATCCGTATGTTCACGAAAAGACACGATATATTTCAATAAACTCTCATGGTCAATTTTACGACCAGAATATTCGATAAAGACAGAACCCCAATCTGGTTGATTGGTCACCGGGCAATTAGATTTAAGCAAATGACTGACTAAGCGCTCCTCAACCATTTGACTACTGGCATCATTCGTTAATAGATCCGCGCTAGGGTGATATTCACTGACTTCGATATCTAATTCATCAATACAGTAGTCAGGTGTGAGAATAACTAAAGTCTCTAGAGCATTTACATCGCGTATTTTTACGCTAACTTGCGCCCCCGCCACCTGAGATAAATCTCTTTCTAGCAAAGCCTGCACTTCATACTGATCCTCATAACGCATTTGGTTTAATGAGTTTAAGTACAGTTTGAAGGATTTGGACTCGATAATATTAGGTGAGTCGTGGGGAATACGAAACTCAGCCAGAGCGACAATCGGCTTACCTTTGCCGTTAAGCCAAGACAATTCATAAGCATTCCAAATATCTTCGCCATAAAAAGGCAAGCCTTCAGATGAAATCCCCATTTCTGACCATTTATCAACTCGTGCAATGGGATAAAGCAACCCTGCATCATATTCAGCAACATACTCCGTTTGCTGACCTAAGGGTAAAAAGCCCATACATTTTTCCTCAACTTCTAATGCCTTGCCCGCGATTTAACAGGTAAAGTCCATACCAAAAGAACACCACAATAAACACCAAGACCATAACTAAGGCCCAATAAACATTAATGTCTGACACACCTAAAATGCCATAGCGAAAAGCGTTCACCATATACAAGACAGGGTTTAACAGAGAAAAGCCCTGCCAAAAGTCTGGTAACAAACTAATCGAATAAAACACCCCACCCAAATAAGTTAATGGGGTGAGAATAAAGGTTGGTACGATGGAAACATCGTCAAAGCTTTGGGCATAAATACCATTTACAAAGCCACCTAAAGAGAACATAACAGCGGTCAAGAAGATCACCAAGACAGTGATAAAAAGGTTCTCTATAGAAAGTTGAGTGAAGAACAAAGAAAGTAAGGTAACGATAAAACCGACACACAAACCACGGGCTACACCACCTAACACATAGCCCATCAAAACAACCCAATTAGGTGTCGGTGAGACCAACAGCTCTTGGATACTGTGCTGAAACTTCGCCGAGAAGAAAGACGAAGACACATTGGAATAGGAGTTGGTGATCACCGACATCATGATCAAACCTGGCACTATGAATTGCATATAACTAAAGCCATCCATCAGGCCAATACGATCACCAATAAAGTTGCCGAAAATAGCGAAATATAACGACATAGTAATAGCAGGTGGCAGTAGGGTTTGCGGCCAAATGCGGGTAAACCTGCGTATTTCTCTAACCAAGATGGTATAGAAGGCAATCCAGATCTCAGAGTTTTTCATGTATTTAACCCTTAATTAGTTTAACGAACAGTTCTTCTAGACGGTTCGACTTATTTCGCATGCTCAAAACCTTGATAGACACAGCATCCAAGGCACGAAAAATATCATTAATGGACTGGCCTTTGATTACTTCGATCTCAACGCTTTGTGACCCCTCATTAGCGTTTAAGGTAAAGTTTGGTACTTCAAATCCTGATGGTAACTCAGCATCTAAATCTAGGATAAAAGTTTCACGACTCAAGGTTTTCAATAAGGCTTTTATACTGGTATTTTCAACAATCTCACCCGCATTGATGATGGCAATATTGCGACACAATTGCTCGGCTTCTTCGAGATAATGTGTCGTTAGTATAATAGTTACCCCTTGCTCGTTTAGCTTTTTAATAAACTCCCACATAGAGCGACGCAGCTCGATATCCACCCCAGCGGTAGGTTCATCCAATATCAGCACTTGAGGCTCATGGATTAACGCTCTCGCTATCATCAAACGACGTTTCATACCGCCAGAAAGAGTGCGGGACTGTTCGTTACGCTTATCCCATAAATCGAGCTGTTTAAGGTATTTTTCGGCACGGACTTTAGCCACTTCTTGGCTAATGCCATAAAAACCAGCCTGGGTAACCACCACATTGAAAACCGTTTCAAAAACATTAAAGTTAAATTCTTGTGGCACCACACCAAGATGTTTTTTCGCAAGTGCAAAGTCTTCATCAATATCCACTCCGAAGATGGACACCTTGCCTGAGGTTTTATTTACCAAAGAACATAAAATACCTATGGTGGTGGATTTGCCCGCACCATTAGGGCCAAGCAAAGCAAAAAAATCGCCCTTTTCCACCTGTAAGTTGATACCTTTTAATGCTTCAAAGCCCCCTTCATAGCGTTTTTTTAGGTCACTTATTTCGATTGCATATGTCATAATTACAGCTCTCATACGGCACTTGCCGATTTAGCAGTTATTTATTAAATAGGGTTTTACGTGGAATCACGCACTCAATATATCTATGATGCCTTTGCAGAATTACGCCAACGGATTTCTGAGCACTCCCCATTCGATCAGACAGACCTCAATTCAGAGGAAGTCGACTTTCTTGAAAAGTGGGATTCATTAATGACTTTGATCGAGTCCAGCAGCCCTGATTACACCTTTGAAGCACAAGATTTATTGTCTCGTTTTATCCGCTGTTATGCGAACCTAGTGCCACTCATTAAGCGTGAGTTACTTTGGTTTGTCGGTGGCGAATGCTTACATTTTTTAGGTGATGAAGAAATGGCTCTTTACCAACAATTAGAAGACCAACTTTATGCGCTAGAGGCGCAAAACACCCCGTACGACATTGCTAAAGAGATTGCCACCTTAAGGGGTGACTCATTACAAGTGCATTAAGATAAAGGGTGAGACGTTCTCACCCTTATCAGTATCAAGAAACTTTCTTGAATACCAAGGTTCCGTTTGTGCCACCAAAACCAAATGAGTTATTTAACACCACCTCAATTTTGCGTTTTTGCGGGGTAAAAGGAACATAGTTTAGATCACAGCCTTCACCCGGCTCTTCCAAGTTAATGGTTGGAGGCGCGACTTGATCGCGAATAGCCAAGATAGAAAAGATTGACTCTACTGCACCAGAAGCACCTAACAAGTGCCCTATCATCGACTTAGTCGAGCTTATCGCAACATCGGAAGCATCTTCACCCAACACAGATTTAACGGCCTGAGTTTCGGCCAAATCCCCAGCTGGGGTCGAGGTACCGTGGGCATTAATATAATCCACTTTGTGGGCAGGGATATCAGCATCGGTTAAGGCGGCACGCATAGCAGAAGCTGCGCCTTCACCACTCACTGGCGGTGCTGTCATATGGTGCGCATCATCACTCATACCGAAACCCGCTAGCTCGGCATAAATCGTCGCACCACGAGCAACAGCGTGCTCATACTCTTCTAGCACCAAGATACCCGCGCCATCCCCCATGACAAAACCTTCGCGGTTTTTATCCCAAGGACGACTAGCGGTTTTAGGGTCATCATTTCGAGTGGAAAGCGCTCTTGCTGCGCCGAAACCACCAATGCCCAACGGTGTGATGGCCATTTCTGCACCACCGGCAATCATCACATCGGCATCACCATAGGCAATCATTCTGCCGGCCATACCGATATTATGAGTACCTGTCGTGCAAGCCGTCACAATAGAAATATTTGGTCCTTTGAAGCCAAAACGGATGGCTACGTGACCTGAAATCATATTTATAATGGCACCTGGCACAAAGAAAGGCGAAATACGCTTTGGACCAGATTCATTTAATAACTCAAGGTTCTTTTCGATCATTGGTAGACCACCAATGCCAGAACCTATCGCGCATCCTACTCGAGATAAATTCGTGCTGTCTTCATTGATGCCGGAATCTTCAAGGGCTTGCACAGTTGCGGCAATACCGTATTGAATGAATAGATCCATTTTACGAGCTTCTTTCACACTCATATATTGAGTGGCATCAAAATCGCTTACTTGTGCTGCAAAGCGCGTGGAAAATAAGCTGGTATCAAAAGACGTAATGTCAGAAACACCACTTTTACCTTCTAATACATTATCCCACGTATCCTTCACATTGTTGCCAAGGGGCGTCACCATACCCAAACCTGTGACCACTACCCGACGACGAGACATAGAATTCCTCCAGTAAAACGCCCAAAAAAACTTAAAGGGCTATCAATAAGAAAAGCCGCTGTACGGAATACAAGCGGCTTTTCGGGAAACTCAGTTCACCAAGATATTACAAGTTAGCGTTGATGTAGTCGTTCGCTGCTTGTACAGTGGTGATTTTTTCTGCTTCTTCATCAGGAATTTCAGTATCGAATTCCTCTTCAAGAGCCATAACTAGCTCAACTGTGTCTAGGGAATCGGCACCCAAATCATCAACGAAAGATGCTGAACTAACAACCTCTTCCTCTTTAACACCTAGTTGTTCGCAAACGATTTTTTTAACGCGTTCTTCAATGCTACTCATTAGAAGTTCCTACTCTACTCGGTTAACAGCTCATTGTGAGCATATTATAATATTCTTACCTATACGGTGTGATTCACAACAAGAACCAGACCTGTATTTTCGTTGAATTGAATCGAAAATTCAACACAAATTACGACATATACATACCGCCGTTGACATGCAACGTTTCACCGGTGATATATGCAGCGCCAGAAGACGCTAAAAATGCAACAGCCGCTGCAATTTCTTCGGGTTGACCAAGACGTGCAGAAGGAACTTTTTCGACTAATTTAGCCTTATGCTCTTCTGGCAAAACTTTGGTCATATCAGTTTCAATGAAGCCTGGAGCAACACAGTTAATGGTGATGCCACGTGACGCAATTTCCGCCGCCAATGAACGACTAAAACCTTCCAAACCTGCTTTTGCAGCTGAATAGTTAGTTTGTCCACCGTTACCCATAGAACCTACGACAGAGCTAATGCTGATGACACGACCAAACTTCGCTTTGGTCATGCCACGCAAGCAGGCTTTGGTGACACGGAAAACAGATGTCAAATTAGTGTTTACCACTTGCTCCCATTCATCTTCTTTCATACGCATCATCAAGTTATCGCGAGTAATGCCAGCATTGTTCACCAAAATTGTTGGCGCACCATAAGCGGCATTAATCTCTTTGATCACAGCATCTACAGATTCGGAAGAAGATACATCCAGCACCCAACCTTTACCTTTGCCGCCCAAGTACTCACTGATACTCTGAGCACCAGTTTCGCTGGTCGCTGTACCAATTACGGTCGCACCCTGCTCTGCCAGCATTGTTGCAATGGCTTTACCAATACCACGAGTTGCCCCTGTTACAAGCGCAATCTTTCCTTCAAGACTCATATTACTGTCTCCATATAATAATTTTAAACAATTAGGTTAAGCTGATAGTGCCGCTTCAAGACCCGCAAGATCACCAAGTGAAGCGGCCCCCAAACCTTTAACGATGCGCTTATTCAAGCCGCTCAAGACCTTACCCGGGCCACACTCTAAAGTAGACGTTACGCCCAGACCCGATAGCAACTCTACAGATTGCGTCCATAATACAGGCTCACTCAACTGAGACACTAGGTTTGCCTTAATGATAGCCGCATCTGATACCGCCTTTGCTGTAACATTTTGTACCAAGGTACAAGTCGGGGTGCTGAACTCAATAGACTCTAGTTTTTCAGCCAATTTCTTGCCTGCAGGAATCATCAACTCACAGTGAGAAGGCACACTCACTGGCAGTGGCAAAGCACGCTTAGCGCCTGCTTCTTTAGCATTTGCCATAGCTTCTTCAACAGCCGCCACATGGCCAGCGATAACTACTTGGCCCGGGGAATTAAAGTTCACCGCACTAACAATACCGTTAGCACTTTCACAAGCTGCGACAACCTGATCATCAGCCAAACCGATAATAGCCGCCATAGCACCAGTACCTGCAGGCACGGCCGCTTGCATAAACTCACCACGCAACTTCACCAATTCAACAGCATCGGTAAATTTGATCACGCCAGCGCACACCAGCGCTGAATACTCACCTAGGCTGTGACCTGCAACATAAGCAGGCTGCGCGCCACCCAGTTGCTGCCACAAACGCCAAATAGCGACGCTCGCCGTTAGCAAAGCGGGTTGAGTTTTATCAGTTTGACTTAGTTTTTCAGCGTCATTTTGCACAAGATCCCACAGATCATAACCTAGCACTTCTGATGCCTCAGCGAAGGTTTGACCTATTACATCGTGTTTTTCAGCCAAATCCGCCAACATTCCCAACTGCTGAGAACCTTGCCCCGGAAAAACAAACGCTAATTCAGTATTCATTACATTTCCTCATTACAAAGACGCGCATCAATTGCAGAACAAAGATCCGCACGCGCTATATCAATTCCATATTCAATCGCACCGACAATAGCCGCACGATCAGAACTACCATGACCTTTTACCAAATTGCCACCAACACCCACTAAGCAGGCGCCATGTCGGCGCTCAGTTTGGTAAAAACTCTCGAATAAACTAGGTGCGTTAGAACCAAGAGATTGCATCTGACCTAGCAAGAACTTAAGCAAACCTTCTGAGGCTTTTAAGACTGCATTCCCAACCATGCCATCACACACAATGACATTTTTTTCACCATGAAAAAGCTCACTACCTTCGGCATAACCTAAATAAACTGGCCAAGATTTTGCCGATAACAAACGGTCAGCTTCTTTAATAACCGAGCTACCCTTTGAGTTTTCGACCCCGACATTAAGCAAACCAATCCGCGGTGGCACATCACTCAAGGCTTCCACGTAAGCAGCCCCTAACTGTGCAAAGCCTTGCAACATAGTCGCAGGGCAATGAACATTCGCACCAAGATCCACTAGACAACGCAACGGCTTAGAATGCAACTCACGTATTAACGCAGGGTAAAGCTTAGGACGCAACAAGCCCAGCACATGACGAGCCAATGCCACCATAGCGCCAGTATTCCCCATGGTTACCACCACATGACTGCGCTGCTCCTTAAGACTTGTTAAAGCTTGATAAAGGGTACTATCGCAACGACGAAATAGCCCGCGAGTCACTTCTTCATCAGCGGCAATTGTATCATGACAAGGTATTAGGGACAGTCGCGCGTGAGGCGCGGGAAGCTCAAGATGAACACCTGGAGCATAATATATATCGATCGCTATATCTGGGTATTGAGACAGCACTTCGAGTGCGCCTTCAAAAGCAATGCGGGGACCTAAGTCCCCGCCCATAGCGTCTAAAGCTACCCTGATCATGGGTATCTTAGTTACTCACCTTTAGGAGTGATAACTTGACGGCCACGGTAAAAACCATCAGCAGAAACGTGATGACGACGGTGTAGTTCACCAGTAGTCTGTTCTACAGAAAGAGTTGCGCCTGTCAAAGCGTCATGTGAACGGCGTTGGCCGCGGCGTGAACGAGTCACTTTACTTTTTTGTACTGCCATTTTTGGAGCTCCTAACTTTTACTTGGCTTTCAATTGAGCCAATATACTAAATGGATTCGGTTTTTCGTCATCCGGTGCGTCATCGGTAGACGAGGCATACTTTACAGCTGTTGGGTTGCAACCACTTTCTTCGTGATAAGCGACAATAGGTAAAGCAAGTATAATTTCTTGTTCTACCATATCTGCCAAGATTACGTCACCATCGGTCATGACAACAGGGTCGTAATCAGCCGGTATATTTTTCGCATGGTCTTCGTCATAAACGAATGCCAAGGATAAATCTAACGTCAGATCATGTGCTACAGGCCCCATACAACGCTGGCACACAATTTGTACCTTTGTTGTTAATGTACCTGTGGCAATGTAGCGCCTATCCTCATCAACTCTAAAGTCTAGATGAATAAAAGCATCACCCTCATCCGACGCCAAGAGAGCACATAGCTCCTTAAACTGGTTAAGGGGTATATTCCCATCAATCGCTGACTCATGGTTAGCGTATTTACGAGGGTCAAAATATTTAGGTAATGCGTCATTCAACATGGCGGCAAATAATATTGCCAAGCCGCCCTATTGTCAAAGTCTAAGTGCCTTGAAAGCCATTTATTTCGCTGTTTTTGTGCATATATTCAGAAAAAGAGTAAAATCTTCAAACATTCTTAGATCACGATGCATTTTTATGACCCCAAAATTAGTTTTAGGCTCTTCATCAAGCTACCGTAAAGCTCTCCTAGAAAGACTCAGAATCCCCTTTGATTGCGTGAATCCAGACATAGACGAAACCCCTAAAGCAGAGGAGTCTGCTGAACACTTGGTTCGGCGTTTAACCCTAGAAAAAGCTCAAAGTGTTTACCAACAACTTAATAGTGAGCACGCTCATTGCATTATCACGTCCGACCAAGTCGCCCTGATCAACAACAAAATACTTGGAAAGCCAAATGATCATCAAACCGCTGTTAAACAACTGCAAAGCTTTAGTGGTCAAGCGGTGTCCTTTTTAACTGGGCTCGGCGTTTACAACACCCAAACACAGCAGCAAAGCTACCGCTTAAATGTTTATAAGGTGTATTTTAGAGAACTGACGTTAAGTGAAATCGAGCGCTACGTACAGCTAGAGCAACCTTTCGATTGCGCTGGCAGCTTTAAATGCGAAGGACTGGGGGTGACTTTATTTGATAAAATGGCTGGCGATGATCCCAACAGCCTGATTGGATTACCCTTAATCGACCTTTGTGCACTACTAAGAGAGAACAAGATCAACCCATTAAGCCTATAGCTTATTTTCTCAAGCCCTCATAAACAAAGGAAATACGCCCTTCAGACAGTTCCTCGCGAGCAACATTAGCCACGTTTAAAAATCGCACCTTATCACTTAACCTTGGCCCCAGCGCCAAGGCTATGTCTGAAATATATTGATCAGCCCTTGCGATCGCCGACAATCCACCCTCTTGTTTGGCTGATACATAAGCCACAACCGTTTCACCAGGAGACAAATCATTCAAGAATCGTCTAATGCGAGGTACGTCTTGGGCGTCCATCTGAGCAACCAAATCAAAGCCTAGACCCCGTGGTGCCGCCATCTTAACTTCATCAAGACGCACCATAATGTCCCCTGCACCGCGGCGATTTAGGTACATTAGTTGATAAACACTACCTTCTTGCACCACCAGCAAAGTTTGGTTTTGATCTCCACCATACAACAAGTATTCTTTAAAGAAGTCATTCGCCCAAGCATTACTGCTACCACAGTCACGACTATGACATTCAAAAACCACAGCGTTATTCGCCGTTGCAATAGCGTCACGATAATAACGCTCTACATCCGCCAACACGGCATTACGATGAATTTTGTAGAGAGACTGATAGGCTTCCGCTTTGACTCGCAACACCTCTTCCGGCTCCCACCCGCGCCCAGCACGCTTAATTGCACCAAGAGGGATTTCGACTGAAACATCTTCTTTCGTTGAGCTTTTAATAAGCTGAGCATCTTGATAAGGCGCAATGTCTGCCACTCCCGCATGAAGCTTTGGCAAGGATAGTAGCAAGGCTGCAGCAAAGGTCATTTTCAAACTTTTTTTAACTAAGGCCTGTGGTGTTTTATTCATAATTATTCTGCCTAATAAATCGTTGGATTTCTGTTCTGACAGCAGGTGCCGTAACGGGTTCCAAATGAAAGTGATGATTCCCCGGTAACCACTTAGTCACCACGGCAGGTATTTGCTCCACCCTCTCTTGCAACCTTACATCATCGGATGAAAACAACCCTTGCTCTGCGAACAGCATAAGCGTAGGACAGGTAATCTTCGCCATAAATGCCCGCACACTTTCTTCGTCCATTTTATAAGGAGAAGGAAATTTTAAAGCACTATCATGACGCCACAACCATTTCCCGTCGCAGCCTTGGTAGCTTCCCCTGGCAACCAGATGTTCGGCCGCCGCCATCGACAGGGAGGTAAAACCTTGACTACGAGCCTTTACCATAGCGCCCATAGAGTCGTAGCCCTTAGCGCTGCGGCCAGCATTCACATGCATCGCCTTAATGGCTTTTGCTAAGGAAGCCACTCTTTCTGTGGCTTTCTCAACAAGGGGGCCTGCTGAATCCAAAATGATAAGTTTCGAGATGCCTTCAGGTAGGATGGCGGCCACCAAAATAGCCACTGCACCACCTAAACTGTGACCTAACAATACCACTGGCCCCTGCTGTTGACGAATGAGATAAACCACATCCTGAACATAGTCCCATAAATGGTAAAAGCTGCCCGCTCCTCTATGATCCGAATACCCGTGCCCCGCCAAATCAATGGCTAGACAACGATAGCCACTAATATAAGGCAAACACTGCTGAAAGCTCGCACTATTGTCCAGCCAACCATGCAATGCAATTAATACCGGTTCGTCACCCTCACCATTAGACCAACTTTGGCCTCGCAATTGAGTATGAGGTAATGAAAATACAAGCTGTTGAGCTTCCATCAAGAAACACTCATCAACATGAAGGCGAGATGAACCATTGATATTGCGCACATGCCATATACCAATCGTCAGATTCCAAACAAGCTAATGTCGCAGTTGTCATGGCAAAATCTCTCGGCAAAGGCGCATCCGCTAAATAGGCAACAAGTTCATAGGCAAAAGGCTGGTGAGTAACAAGCAAGATAGATTCGAACGGCTGATCAGCCAACCAATCCGCTATTTGCATGGCTTTACCATAGGGCGTAATCAGAGCATTAGTATCACGATGTGGCACATTACCTAGCTGATCACAAAAAATGTCAGCGGTTTGTTGAGCACGAAGATAAGGGCTCACCATCACCGCATCTAAGGCTAAGCCTTTAGCAAAAAAATCTTTAGCCGTCGCACTCACTTCTTGGCGGCCAAATTCTGTTAACTGACGCATCTCATCAGCTACATCATAACCATAGGGTTCGGCCTCCCCATGGCGCAAGACATACAGACGCTTAAGCTTCTTCATCCGTATCTACCTGGGGCCAGGGTTGAAATGGAAAAGGCTTATCTTCGGACTTGTAAGATAGGAATTCAAAAGTCTGCTGAATAAACAAAGCCACACTACGCAACCATGAGGCTAAGGTTTCTGGGTGGTGGCGCGAGCCAAATTTAATAATACTGACAACAATCAATAAGATTCCAAACACAGTGATGGCCACATTTAGCAATGCCCAATACACCAACATAAAAATCAACCTGAACCAAAACCCTTGTTCTGCATAACCTGGTTTAGACATTTTTCACCTCATCATTTGTCGCAAATTCGACATCCCATTTTTGTTCGCCAGTCATCATGGAGCCAATTAATGACTCCAGTTTAGCACCTTCAAATAATAATTTTGATAAGCCATCTGCGAGCGGCATATAAAGCTGATGTTTATTCGCTTCAGCCACTACCATGCGTAAGGTATTTACCCCTTCAGCCACCTCACCAATACTCTCAACGACTTCTTCTAAGCTTTTACCAGAACCAATGCCATAACCTACTCGGTAGTTTCGGCTTAATGGCGAAGTACAGGTGGCTATTAAATCCCCCATCCCTGCAAGGCCCAAGAATGTCATAGGGTTAGCGCCAAAGTGCACCGCAAAACGACTCATTTCCGCCAAACTACGTGTCATAATCATAGACATGGTGTTTTCACCAACGTTTAAGGCCTTTGCCAATCCACACACAATAGCGTAAATATTTTTTAGCGCCCCAGCCAGTTCAACACCCTTGGTATCCGCGTTCTCATAGACTCGAAAAGTTGGTGACTTTAACAGCTCGATCGCATGCTTACGTACCGCTTCGTCGTGACTGGCCACCACACTGCCTGTCATATGGCCAGCAGCAATTTCCTTGGCTAAATTAGGGCCACTGAGCACGCCGATTTTTTGCGTCACGGAATTACGCTTAAGTATGTCACTCATCAATTCAAAGCGCTGAGGGTTAAAGCCCTTAGTGGTACTAATGAGAATTTTATCCGCCGTCAGCAAAGGCTCAATATTCTGCACCACTTGCTCGAAAGATTTGGAAGGAATCGACACAAAAACCGTATCGCTTTCGCGAATGGCCTGCTCAAGGTTACTAGTAGCCAACAACTCTCTATGCAAAGGCGAGTCCGGTAAATAACGGCTATTTAAACCGGTTAAATTGATTTCTTCTACTTGTTGTTCATTGCGCATCCACTGGCTAACTTGGTGACCATTTTTAGCCATAATATTGGCCAACACAGTGCCAAAACTTCCGCCACCCAATACACAAACAGAATGTTTCATTTCATACGTCCTTTACCAATCTATTCACTAGGAAGAGCAACTTACTTCTAATGATTTTGCCCAACCCGGAGCTCTGCGAGCCAATGCTTCGCAAGCCGGATGCTCATCAAAGGGCTGTGTAATAAGGTTTAACAAACGTCGAAACGGTAGGTAATCCCCCGCTTCGGCGGCCTGAATCGCTTCGTGAGCCAAATAATTGCGTAACACATACTTGGGGTTTACCGTTAACATCCCCTGCTGTACTTGCTGCCAATCTTTGCCTTGTAACGAACGAATAGACATATATTCATCCAACCATGTACGAAGGCGCTCTCTGTCGATCACTTCATCAAGCAGCAAGCTGTAATCGTCTGCACTAAGCAGACTTAAACTGCGCAAGAATAAACTATAATCCAGCTTCTCCTGACTCAATATAGTGACAAGAGATGGCCATAATTTATGAAGATCTGCCACGTCACTTAAACCTAACTTTTGTAGCATCAGGCTATCATAGTGGCTTTGCAAAGCGGTTTCGTAGGTTTGTAAAATAGTAACCAACTGATCTCGCGTTAAATGACTCGAAAAACAGCGCATTAAACAATTGAGATTCCACAAGCCTACACCCGGCTGTCGGTTAAAAGCGTATCGACCTTCATAGTCGGAATGATTACAAACCCAGCTTTCATCATAGTCTTCCATAAAGCCAAATGGGCCATAATCTATGGTCTCACCGGTAAAAGAGAAGTTATCCGTATTCATAACACCGTGCTGAAAGCCATGGGCCTGCCACTTTGCAATCATGTGGGCGGTTCGCTCGACCACCGCCAGCAACATATTTTCGATGGGAGACGATGTCTCTAAACATTCAGGGTAATAATGACTCAAACAATATTGGATAAGCGCATCCAATTCATCCGTCATGCCTCGGGAAAAGAAGTACTCAAAGTGACCAAAGCGGATATGACCATTGGCTGTGCGCAATAACATAGCCCCCATTTCTGGGGTTTCACGATGCACAGCTTCTCGACTATCAAATAATGCCAATGCTCTTGAGGTAGGAACACCCAAGGCAAACATGGCCTCAGAAGCCAGATATTCACGCATACATGAGCGTAATACTGCTCGACCATCGCCACGACGAGAATAAGGGGTTGGCCCTGCACCTTTCATGTGTAGATCAATCAGCTTACCTTGTTGATCTACAACCTCCCCTAACAACACCCCACGACCATCACCAAGCTGAGGGGAAAAACCGCCAAATTGATGGCCCGCATAGACCATACTAAGGCTAGCGGTTATTGGTTGTTCACCACTTAACAGAGCAAGCGTTTCACTGTCTTTAAAATCTATAGCGAGGTTGTCAGCGAGCGTTTGGTTGCATTCAACCAAACGCTGCTCTAAGAGGGGTTGGATAAGTGTTGCCGAATAGAAAGACTCACCCAAAGTAGAAAAGTTGTGCTTTAAATGCATCTCAACTCACTTATCAATAAAGTGCAATTATGAAGACGTATTTACCATATATTCACAGCGAATCGATTCACCAACGACCTTTTCGATCTCAGGGATCATAAAAGCATCATCTTCACTGGCAAAGCTCACCGACTTACCGGTTTCACCACCACGACCAGTACGACCAATACGGTGTACATAATCTTCAGGGTCTTCTGGTAGCGCGTAATTCACTACCAACTCAACGTTATCCACATGGATACCACGTCCAGCCACGTCCGTTGCTACAAGCACTTGGATACGACCATCTTTAAAGCCCTTAAGGGTTTTCACACGTTTATCTTGAGCTACTTCACCGGATAAAATCGCGCAATTAATATTGGCTTTATGCAAGCGCTCATACAAGTCACGGGTCTCGTCACGACGGTTAGCAAAGATGATGGTACGCTGACCACCATTTTCTTCGATTAGTTGCTTCAGTACAGGCCACTTTTGGTCTGCTTCAACCGTATAAATCACCTGTTCTATATTTTGGTTAGTTGCCTCTTTTGGCACCACAGACACTTCTTTCGGGCAGTATGTCCATTGACGGGCTAATGCTTGTACATCTTTAGGGAAAGTCGCACTAAACAACATGGTTTGACGCTTTTCTTTATGTGGCGTCATACGAATAATGCTCTTAACATCTGGAATAAAGCCCATAGACAGCATACGGTCTGCTTCATCCAGCACTAAACACTCTACCTTGTTCAACAGCACTTTCTTGCTGCGAGCAAAATCTAACAAACGGCCTGGTGTAGCTACCAAGATATCAACCTGTTCCGTTTGCAAAGCGATTTTTTGTTTTTCATAACTTAAACCACCCACTAAAGAAACCACATTCAAATGACAGTTAGTGGTTAATTTCTCCGCTTCGTCAGCAATTTGAAGAGCCAACTCGCGAGTTGGTGCGATAATCAGACCACGAGCCAAATTATTAGGGCGAGCTTCTTCTAGAGGGTAATCTAAGAAATCACTGATCATAGCAATCAAGAAGGCTGCAGTTTTCCCCGTACCTGTCTGCGCTTGACCAATAATGTCATAACCCAACAATGTCATAGGCAAGGTTTCAGCTTGAATTTCACTGCAATATTCAAAGCCCATTTCCGCAATGGATTTCAATACACGATCAGGTAGATTCAAATCATGAAATCGCAATTTACCTTCAACACTTTCTACCACGAAGTCATCGATAGACCACAAGCCCTGCTTGCCAGAATCCTGTTGGGTGCTTGCTGCGGGAGTTGCAGTTTGGGAAGACTCTGTAGCCTTGTTGTTACGAGGACGCTTGTTTTGGCGACGGGTACGTTTAGGTTTTGCAGTGCTTTCAGGTGATGCGTCTTGAGTTTGGTTTTCCATATTGGAATCTTTGCTTCTTTAATCGAGTGAAATTAATGTTTCTTTGAGTGAAGTGTACCTAATTGAGTGGCGTTTATCACCCTTTCTTCTGCTTACTTAGTCTTCTATTCATAACGGTACGGAGGCAGACTGTTGATTAACTGGGAGCCATATCGCTTGGTTTTCAAACGTTTGTCTAATATGTGTATTTCACCACTGTCAGTTTCACTTCTTAATAAGCGCCCAGTGGCCTGTACCAGCCGCAACGAAGCATCAGGAATGGTGATTTCCATAAAGGGATTGCCGCCACGTTTCTGTATCCATTCCGCTAAAGTGGCTTCTACTGGGTCATCTGGCACGGCAAAGGGTATCTTTGCTATGTAAACACAGGTTAGGTAATCCCCAGGAAGATCGACCCCCTCAGCAAAACTTGCCAGACCAAATAATAGGCTACCCTTGCCCTCATCTATTTTGGCTTTATGGGAATCCAAAATAACGCGTTTAGACTGCTCACCTTGAATCAGCAGTATTTCCTGCAAACCTGCATTAACAGATTGCGCCACTTCTTCCATCTGTTTACGGGACGAGAACAAGACTAAACTGGCTTTTTGTGGGTCAACCTTGTCATTTAGATATTCAATGATCTCACCGGTATGAAGGTCAGCCCGATTAGGTTCGTTGGCCATATCAGGAACCACTAATTTACCTTTACCGTTGAAATCAAAAGGGCTGATCACACGCAGGTATTCACTCTCTTTGGGTACACCAGAACGCATATTAAAACGATGAAATTGATTGAGGGCGGTTAAGGTGGCCGATGTGACCACAGCACCAAAGCATTTGTCCCATAACTGCTGCCTTAGGGTATTAGCCGCCAATATGGGTGAGCCACCTAACTCAATATCTTGCTCCATACCCTGACCTGTCAATAACAACCATCGGGCATTAGGGGGGTAATTTAGATCATCTAAACTTGAATACAGGCGCCATAACTCAACACACTGCTCAAGGCGCCCTAGGATCACCCCTAGAATCGGCTGCCATGTTTCAGCCGTTTCAGGGGTAATTCCCATACCTTCATTTTGTTTGGTTTTCTTACACTCATCCTGAATACTTTCAATGTTATTAAATAACTTTTGATAAGAAGTTTGTAAGCTGTAAGCCAGCTGACGTAATTCATCTGGCACCACGCCAAACTCAAATCTATGTTGGTTGTTATCTTGGTCTAACCCCAAGCCCTGAATATACGGGGCTAGGCCTTGTTGAGCGTATTGAATAAAGTTGGTAATGGATTGAATCTGTTGCGGGATTTTCAACAAGAGTTGCCCAGTCAAACTCACATCATCCGTTAACTCTTGCTTAAGATTGACAAGGTTTTTTTCCAGCTGACGCAACCAAGAAATACTCTGCTGTAAACGCACCTCATGGCGGAAATGACCGATGGCCTTATCGGGCAAATGGTGACCCTCATCGAATACATAGATGGTTTCTTTCGGGGCACTTAGAATAGCACCACCACCCAAAGATAGATCCGCTAACACCAAATCATGGTTAGCAACAATCACATCTGCTACTTCAATTTCAGCCCTAGCCTTAAAAAACGGACAAGCTGAGTAATTAGCACAATTTCGATTCGTACACTGCTGATGATCCGTCGTTAAGCGACGCCAATCTTGTTCACGTATGATCCCAGACCAATTATCTTTGTCGCCATCCCATTCCCCGGCAGATATGGCAGTATCCATTTCTTGATAAAGCACAGTATTGACATCGTCAGACTGCAAGTGCTGCTCAAACAAACCCGCAAACATATCATCCATGGCTTGCTCTTCGGTACTCAAATAACCTTCTAGGTTATTCAAACAAAGATAGCGCCCCCGACCTTTGGCCAAGGTATATTTAAAGGCAAAATCCGTATGCTCCAATAAATTTGGCAGCTCTTTATGAAGTATCTGCTCTTGCAAGGCCACCGTGGCAGTCGAGATCACCAACTTTAACCCTTTAGCCTTAGCAATCGGAATCGCCGCCAGACAATAGGATAAGGTTTTACCTGTACCCGTCCCCGCCTCAATCACGGCCACATGCTTTTCTTCCAAGCGATTCCCTTCGCTGTCTTGGCGAATATTCCCCAATGTACGAGCGATAGCACCGATCATTTGGCGCTGACCTACCCTTGGCTTATGGGACTTAGCGTCAAGGGAATCACGGTAAGCTTGCTGAATTTGTTTTTTAAGTTCGTCTGAAAGCATTTAATTTATTGAGTATCGTGGATAATGCTGTATATAATAACAGTTACTGTATAAACAACCAGATGACCTATGATTAAATTAACCAAAAGACAATCTGACGTACTAGAAACCATTCGCGAATTTATTAATGAAACAGGTTTCCCACCAACACGAGCAGAGATCGCTAGGCGATTGGGCTTTAAATCCCCTAATGCCGCCGAGGAACATCTTAAGGCCTTGGCGAAAAAAGGCGCGATCGAAATGCTGTCTGGTGCGTCCCGTGGCATTCGTTTAATCGAACAAGCCGCCAACGAAGAAACCGACGAGCTCGGCTTACCCGTTATCGGCAAAGTCGCCGCTGGTTACCCTGTGCTAGCCCAGGAAAACATTGATTCACACGTCAATATTCCTGCTGCCATGTTCTCTCCTAAAGCAGACTATTTTCTGTCTGTAACCGGTACCAGCATGAAAAACATTGGCATTATGGAGGGCGATTTATTAGCCGTTCATAAAACCACTGCTGTACGTAATGGTCAAATCGTCGTCGCTCGGATTGGCGATGAAGTTACTGTAAAACGCTTTGAGCAAAAAGGCAGTAAAGTAAGGCTAATCCCTGAAAACGAAGAGTTTAATGACATCATAGTTGATCTTGAAAGCGAAGAGTTTGCCATTGAAGGCCTCTCCGTTGGTGTCATTCGTCAGGGTTTATAAGAACCTAAGCAATAGACAATAAAAAAGGTGAAGCTAAGACTTCACCTTTTTTATTGTTGTATTTTCTCTAGTGAAGAATCTTCGGGCGCATATCACCCCCTTCTAAAGACTCGGTTTCTTCACCAAAAGTTTGCTCATCAGAATACACAAAGTCTATGCCGGCATGAAACATACACTTCGCTAATTCAAAATAACGCTCTTTCAGGTAGGACTTGGTATCGTCAGAAATTTGTAACGTCGCTAATGGCTCAGTTTCTTCGCCATCTTCACTGGCAGGACGTAACACAATGTCACCATTATCTAACTCAACAATTTCTAAATAGGACTCTTTCATTTTAATACTCTGATGACTCTTCTCTAAAACGTAACACTAATTCAACCAGTTTTGATAAATAGAAGCCAACAGACGCACCTTCATCACCACCTTTACCAATCAAATCCTCACCAACCACCGCCACGGTAGACGTTCGGCATTCGAACTCAACCAAATAAGCTTGTTGTAGTTGTGAGCACCAAGACTGCGGCTGAGCAAGCAAATCCCCAAGCTCAGACAATACTGGAATGACCAAGCCCTTTTGCGCGGCTTGCTCCAATAAATTTGTCACATCCCAAGAAAATGACAAGCCATAGGCGGTACGGACTTCTTGCAACAAACCATTCAACGCACTGCGCAATTGAAAGATGGCCGAGCTTTCCAGCCCAGCACATAACCAATGCTCATTGCAGGCTTGGCTTTGTTGTATCAACCGACGGGCTGCGTCTAATTTTTGGTTGGTCGCGCTTGCGATACTCGCCCCTGTCATTTCTTTTTCTTACCCTCTTCGATGACCCACTTAGTACCAACATAGAAGGCTTTCCAACCAGTAGGCTTGCCTTCTTCTTCTGTCATCACATACTGCTCTTTGGTTTTACGACTGTAACGAATAATCGTTGGTCGACCTTCGGAGTCAGCAACAGGCGCGGTACGGAAGAAATGATACTTAGGATCAATCTGCTCCATATAAGGTAACAGCTCACTCACTAGCGGCGCACGTGTCTCTCGCTTACGAGGGAATTGACTGGCAGCCAAGAACAAACCGGTCGCCCCATCACGCAATACATAATGGTCTTCAACCTTAAGACAAGCCAGATCCGGCATGGGTACAGGGTCCATTTTTGGCGGCGCTGCTTCACCATTACGAAGCAACTTACGAGTGTTTTTACAGGTTTCGTTGGTACAACCAAAGTATTTACCAAAACGCCCTGTTTTTAACTGCATGTCCGAGCCACATTTATCACATTCCAATAAAGGACCGTCATAGCCTTTTATTTTAAAAGTGCCGGACTCAACTTCATAACCAGAACACGATGGGTTATTGCCACATACATGAAGCTTGCGCTTCTCGTCCATCAAGTAGCTGTCCATGGCGGAGCCACAAATGCTGCAACGACGCTTATTGATAAGCGCTTTAGACTCACCTTCTTCATCATCCACAGCAACAGCTTCGTCACCACGAACTAGGTTGATGGTGGCTTTACAACGTTCTTTTGGTGGCAAAGCATAACCAGAACAAGACATGAACACACCGGTACTGGCAGTACGAATTTGCATTGGACGAGAGCAAGTAGGACAAGCCACATCGGTCGGTGTCGGCTCGTTTAACATCATACCCTGCTCAGGGTCTTCCGCTTTAGCTAAAACGCCACTGAAATCATGATAGAAAGCATTTAGAGCTTTAATCCAGTTCTCACGGCCTTCTGCTATTTCATCCAGTTGCTCTTCCATCTGTGCGGTAAAGCTGAAATTCATCAAAGAATGAAAACTATCCACCAAACGTTCGGTAACTATGTCACCCATCTTTTCGGCATAGAAACGACGGTTTTCTACCCGCACGTAACCACGATCTTGGATTGTTGAAATAATTGACGCATAAGTGGATGGTCGGCCAATACCACGTTTTTCAAGTTCTTTTACCAAACTTGCTTCACTAAAGCGGGCAATAGGCTTAGTAAAGTGCTGCTCTGGCAATAGTTGGTTAAGGCTTAAGGACTCTCCTTTCGCCACATCCGGTAAGATATTATCTTCACCTTTTTTCACAACTGTTTGCATGGCACGAGTATAACCATCGAAGCGTAGAATACGGCCTTTGGCTTTAAACTCGTACTCATCACCACTAACAGTAACGGTAGTAGAAGTGTATTCAGCCGGTGTCATTTGACAGGCCATGAATTGACTGCGAATCAGATCGTATAGACGGTGGGAGTCTTTTTCCATACCCAGCAAATCATCAACACGAACATTGATATCGGAAGGACGAATCGCCTCGTGGGCTTCTTGTGCACCTTCTTTACTGCTATAGCGAATAGGTTCAGGTGGTAAATAAGCTTCCCCGAAGTTGGTGCCTATGTATTCTCTTAAAGACTCAACCGCTTCCGCACTCAAATTAGTAGAGTCGGTACGCATGTAGGTAATGTAACCCGCTTCATACAGTCTTTGAGCCAGCATCATGGTTTTCTTAACGCCAAAACCTAGACGTGTGCTAGCCGCTTGCTGCAAGGTAGAAGTAATAAATGGGGCTGAAGGCTTACTTTTTGTCGGCTTATCTTCGCGACTGGTAACAACAAAACTGGCTTTTTCCAGACGGGCGACATGTTCAGCGGATTGTTCACTGGTGGCAGGTCGATACTCTTTTTCTTGGTATTTAACCGCCTCAAATTTAATCACTTCTTTTGCTGGGGTTGCCAACAAGGCATCCAGTTCCCAAAACTCTTCAGGAACGAACGCTCGAATTTCTTTTTCGCGTTCAACGATCAATCTCACAGCCACTGACTGTACTCGCCCCGCAGATAAGCCACGGGCAACTTTAGCCCACAGCAAAGGCGACACCATGAAGCCAACCACGCGATCTAGGAATCGACGCGCCTGTTGGGCATTAACACGGTTCATATCAAGTTCAGATGGCGTCTCAAAAGCAGATTTAATGGCTTTTTTAGTGATCTCGTTAAAGACAACACGCTTGTAGCGGCTATCGTCACCACCAATGGCTTCTCTTAGATGCCACGCAATGGCCTCACCCTCTCTATCCAAATCGGTCGCGAGATAGATGGTGTCAGCATTTTTGGCTAGGCGCTTGAGCTCATCAACCACTTTTTCTTTGCCGGGTAACACTTCATAGTGAGCCGCCCAGTCATTTTCTGGGTCCACTCCCATGCGATTAATCAACTGAGTACGCGCTTTTTTACGCTTGTACTCTAGTTTGTCTTCTGGGCTCATTTTTCGCGTCAATGCCGCTTGTTTTGCTCGCTCTTGTGGCGTCGATGTCGCTGTCGCCCCAGATGGCAAATCTCGAATGTGTCCTACACTCGATTTCACAACAAAGTCATTGCCAAGGTATTTATTGATGGTTTTCGCCTTAGCGGGCGATTCCACGATAACCAGTGATTTTCCCATTGAACTATGTAAGCCTTTTATTAAGTACGTTTGCAAACCCTGCTTGCACGTAGTTTAGTCTTTGGGCGCTGATATTAAGCAAACACCTTTTATATAACAAGCAATCCCTGTAATGTTTCGCACATTAAATCTTGCCGAAGCCAGTATTTCTTATTTACCATACTGAATTCATTGCTTAAGGACAATCATGGCTACTCTTCAAATTTTAACCATTATCTTTCTCATGATCATCGTTGTGCTGTCCGTTATTGTTGGCACTCGCGCTCATCAAAAAGAGAAAGAAGCCACTGCAAGACGCTTTAAGCAAATGCAATTGGCCAATCGCGCTGAACGAGTAGAACAACACATTAAAGGCCTAGTAGACATCAACACAGATACCATTGCCACCGATGTCCTTTATGATTTCTATCTAGACACACTTCGCGAACTTCTGCAACACGCCGATGACCCAGAGCGCGTCGAGGTCATGATTGCCAAAGCCGAAGAAGCAAGAGACAGCGGCTCTGTGATATTCAATCCTGAAGCCGAAGCATTATCCTTTCAAGCAAAAACAAATTATAAAGAGCGCCTTACCAAAGTCGCTAAAATGCTGTTGTTTTTACGTCGCAAAGGCCGTATCAGTAACAACCACTACCAAGCTTGTTATGACTATTTACGCTGGTTAAATCTATGGATTCAACTTAATCGACAACTGGTACAAGCCAACACCAACTTTATTAACGGTGATGCTCGTGTTGCCCAAACCCTCTATGGTGTCATTTTGTCTCACATCAAGTCAGACAGCATTGAAAGGCCAGAGAAAAAAATACTGGAAGACTTCGTTAAAGAGCGCATGAAAAAAATGCTATCCCCAAGTATCGAAGCCGCCCAAAATGCGGAAGACCCAGAAGAAGCACTGACCCAATTGATCCAAAATCTTGACCAACCGACACCACCAAGCCCGTAATCACCCTCCTATTGAGTGTATTTTTTCTAGCTTATAGAGAAGATCACTCATGACCTCTAACATGGCCTCGTCACCTCGTTCATGCCAATAAAAGCTGACCACTTCAGGGGTGATTTCTATCCCCCTTAAATAATCTCCATATTCCATTAAGCTATCGGTAACAACTTTGGGAATTGGCATCGAATTATTGCACCACCAGCCTTCACAAATTTCTACATATTTCCAGACTTCATAGGGCAACAGCCAAGTATTGGCTGGTAAACTGTCCACTGCTTTGCCGCGATATAAGCGGTAAGCACAAACATTATGGGCAGTTGTTGTTTTATCCCACTTGTCAGGAAGATCTATTGAGGTAAGCTGAACAGTAAGACCTAATTGGCGCGCCTTCATTCTTAGCGCCATTTTAAGCCGCTCCCTTTTGGGCGGCAAAACCCATAATGCGGACCCCATTAAAGAGAGTGAAATAAAGATAATAATTAAAGCCGTCATTTTATAAATCTCTTAAGGTTTGAGACTATACTAACCAGTAGAGCCATTTTTTTAGTTGGAGGTAATCCATGATGTATAAACGAATAGTACTCGCAGTTGATCTTACCGATGAAAGTATTTTAGTCGCAAACAAAGCCCTATCCCTTTGCCAATCCACCGGCGCAGACCTCACCATCATTCACGTTATTGAGTCTCTAAACTATGCCTATGGTGGCGACGTACCCATTGACGTGACAGACATACAGCAACAACTAAAAGAAACAGCAAGTGAGCGCATGGCCATTCTTGCCGCACAGCTTGACTTACCTAACCAAGATACCTGCATTACTCAAGGCGGCATTGAAAGCGAGATTCATCGAATCGCCAAGGACAAACAAGCAGACCTAATTGTTGTGGGTAGCCACTGCAAGCATGGCCTAGCCTTGTTACTGGGCTCTACTGCCAGCGGCGTGCTGCATGACGCACCTTGTGATGTGTTAGCTGTTCGCGTCAAAAAAGACTAGCTTCAATTGAAAAAGGCGATGTTTACACATCGCCTTTTTTATCAATTACGAGTCCAGCTCGTCCCTTCTCTACTGTCTAACAACTCTATACCTTGAGCGGCCAGTTCATCGCGTATCTCATCACTGCGGGCAAAGTTTTTATCTTTACGAGCCTGAGTCCTTTCATCGATTAAAGCCTGTATTGCCGCTTCATCCAAGCCATCACTGATGACAGAATTTTGCAAGAAATACTCTGGATCTTGGTACAACAAGCCCAGCAAGGAAGACAGAGACAAGAGTTCAGCCGCCAATTTCTCCGCTAAACCTGAATCTTCTGTTTTGGCTTTATTCAACTCTCGAACCAATTCAAACAAGACAGAAACAGCCACAGGAGTATTAAAATCATCCTTCATGGCAACTTCAAAGCGTTCTGTGTAGTCAGTCGCCTCATACTGATCTGCCACAACTTGGTTGCGCAAAGCCGTATACAAACGCTCTAGAGCCACTTTAGCTTCATGTAAGCTTTGATCTGAGTAATCAATAGCACTACGGTATTGACTGGACACCATTAAATAGCGAATCACCTCTGGGTTAAACTTTTCCAGTACGTCACGTACGGTAAAGAAGTTACCCAAAGATTTAGACATTTTTTCGTTATTGACGCGCACCGCGCCACAGTGCATCCAGTAGTTTACATACTGCTTACCCGTAGCCGCTTCAGATTGAGCAATTTCATTTTCATGATGCGGAAATTTAAGATCTGGCCCACCACCGTGAATATCGAAATGGCTGCCTAGGCAGCTAGTTGACATAGCGGAACATTCAATATGCCAACCTGGACGACCTTGCCCCCACGGAGAAGTCCAAGACACTTCGTCTTGTTTCGCTTGCTTCCACAGTACAAAATCCGCTGGGTGCTCTTTCGCGCTCTCCACATCAATACGGGCGCCCGCCAGCATTTCGTCGAGCTTACGGTTATTCAGCTTTCCATATTCTTTGAACTTGCTGGCACGATAGTACACATCACCAGACGTTCCTTGATAAGCAAACCCTTTATCAATCAGAATTTGCACCATGTCGATAATTTCCTGCATAAACTCCGTGGCTTTGGGCTCTCTGTCAGGCATTTTATTACCTAACTTAAGCTCATCTTCACGCTGGGCAGCAATCATTCGCTCAGTCAAAGACTGGGTTGACTCGTTATTTTCTTGGGCACGTTTAATGATTTTATCGTCAACATCTGTGATGTTGCGCACATAATTAAGGTCATAACCCAGGTGTCGAATAAAGCGCGAGATAATATCGAAGGAGATCATGGCTCGCGCATGGCCAATATGGCAAAAGTCATACACTGTGTTACCACACACATACATGCTGACCTTGCCTTCAACAATAGGCTTAAAGTCTTCTTTCTTACCCGATAGCGTATTATAAACTTTCAACATGCCTACTTACCTTTTGCCTCAATTTTTGCCCATGAATCACGTAGTGTAACGGTACGATTAAACACCATACCCTGTTCTTCTAGGTCACGACAAAAGTAGCCTTCTCGTTCAAACTGGAAGCTTTGGCCATTCTCTGATGCCAACAAAGAAGGCTCTAACTTGGCATTGCTGATCTGAGTCCAAGACTCACTATTAATAAAGTCTAAGAAAGATTTACCTTCATGGTTAGCGTCCGGAGCTTCTTCATTGAATAAACGATCGTAAAGATTCACTGTCGCATCAACGGCGTGCTTAGCACTAACCCAATGAATAACACCTTTTGGCTTGTAGCCTTCAGGATTTACACCCAAGGTGTTTTCATCATAACGACAACGCAATTCAACCACTTTGCCGCTGTCATCTTTAATGGCTTCATCACAAATAATCACATAGCCGCCACGTAAACGCACCGCGCCTTCAAGTGTTAAACGTTTCCACTTGCGAGGCGGCACTTCAGCAAAATCGGCTTCATCTATGTATAAGGTCTTGCTGAATGGCACTTCACGAGTACCTGCCTCTTCATTTTTAGGGTGATTATTAACCGTAAAAATTTCTTCTTTGTCTTCTGGGTAGTTAGTCAAAACCACTTTAATAGGGTTTAAAACCGCCATCGCACGATTAGCATTGGCATCCAAATCTTCTCGGATAGCATGCTCTAGCATACCCATATCCACCACACTGTCGGATTTGGTGACACCGATACGCTCACAGAAATTGCGAATAGAGTTTGGCGTGTAACCACGACGACGAAGGCCTGAAATGGTTGGCATTCGTGGGTCATCCCAACCACTTACATGGTTTTCATCCACCAGCTGCTTAAGCTTACGTTTACTGGTAACTGTGTAATTCAAGTTCAAACGAGCAAACTCAATCTGCTGTGGATGCGCTGTTTGCAAGGTTTCCAATACCCAGTCGTAAAGTGGACGATGGTCTTGAAACTCAAGAGTACATACAGAGTGAGTGATATTTTCCAAGGCATCCGATAAACAATGGGTAAAGTCATACATAGGATAAACACACCATTTATCCCCTGTTTGATGGTGATGCACATGACGTACGCGGTAGATAATAGGATCACGCAAGTTAATGTTCGGGCTTGCCATATCGATTTTAGCGCGAAGCACCACTTGACCGTCCGAATATTTACCCGCTTTCATATCCATAAAAATAGCCAGGTTTTCTTCTGGGCTGCGATCTCGGTATGGGCTATTTTTACCCGGTTCTTTTAATGTGCCACGATACTCACGCATTTGTTCAGCGTTTAATTCACAAACATAAGCTTTACCCGCTTGGATAAGCTGCACCGCAAAATCAAATAATTGATCGAAGTAGTCAGAGGCAAACTTAGGCTCTTCTTTCCACTCAAAACCTAACCATTCCACATCACGTTTAATGGACTCGATGTATTCAACACTTTCTTTTTCTGGGTTGGTGTCGTCAAAACGTAGATTACATTGACCATTAAAACGTTGCGCCAAACCAAAGTTCAAACAGATAGATTTTGCGTGGCCAATATGTAAGTAGCCATTTGGCTCAGGTGGGAAACGGGTCATTACAACACCGCCGTACTTTCCTGATTCGTTATCTTTATCAATAATTTGGGTAATAAAGTTACCGGGTTTTGACGTTTCTGACATGATAGATGTGAGTCCTGATAAATTTTCGACTAACCGTATTGTTACTTTAGCCAGCAAGTATATCTGATTTCCCTTTCATAGGGACAATGACAGACACTTTTTTCCACTAACTTTCCTCTAAAGCAAAAGATATTTGCCCAGAAAAAACACCAACACCCCTACGGATATGGTTAGCAACTGCTGTTGTCGCCAAATTCCGATAGCAAAAGCCGCAACGGCCCCCCATAACCATGGGTTACCTAAGCTCAAAGTTAACTGACCATTAAGAACAAAGACCATTGGCGTAATGATGGCCGTTAACACGGCTACTGGCACAAACTTAAGCGCTCGCTCCAACCAATCCGGCATTACGACTTTATGAGCCCTGGCAAACAAAACGAAGCGAACACCAAAAGTAACAACAAACATCCCAAAGATTATCGATACACTATCCAAGACTGACATTAGACCTCTCCCTTCTTACTAACATTCAGCTTTTGCGCAACGAGTGTGTCAGCGAAAAAACCAACCAGCACACCAATCAAGGCAGATAACAAAAGCCCAAGGTTGTTTGGTAGTCCATTTAAAACCAAGGAAGCCACAGCAGAGGCAAGCATAGCCAAAACGAAGGGACGCTTTTTCAAATAGGGGGTAATAATACCGATGAAGGTCGCCACCATAGCAAACTCCAAACCCCATTCGCTCATGCCAGGAATCAATTCACCACTCATAAAGCCAAGTAAGGTGGCCCCATTCCACATTAGGTAAAATGAGACAAAAGAACCTATATAAGCAAAATGTCCAGTTTGTTCATTTATTTGGCCTGATTGATACAAGGGACGCACCGCAGCGTAAGTCTCATCAATTAATCCAAAACCCATAAAGAGTCTTAAACCAAAGGGTAAATGCTTCACAAACTTCACAAGATCAGCGGCATATAGCAGGTGTCGAAGATTAACAATGAAAGTAGTGGAAACTATCACCCAGATTGGCGCCCCAATAGAAATCAAACCGATGGCGACAAACTGAGCAGAGCCTGCAAAAACAATGGACGACATGGCAACAGCAAACCAAATGCTTAAATCGTTAGCGGAAGCTAATGATCCAAACAAGATACCAAAGGGTAAGCCCCCTACCAACATAGGAATTGAGGCGACCGCGCCAAGGCGCATTTGTGTAAAACCTTTCATACTGTTATCACCACTGTTTCTCCATATACATATCTGCGCGACGATACTCGCTCGGTAAATTCTTTGGCATCAATACAAAACCATTTTTTTCATAAAGCTGACGCGCCGCCTGCAAGCAGCTAGCCGTTTCTAAACAAAGTTTCTTGACCCCTAGCCCATTAGCACGCTGCTGGCTATGATCAATCAAAGCCTGACCCAAACCCTTTTGCTGATAATGGGTCGCTACCGCCAGCTTAGAAAGCTTAATCATTTTGTTAGCTGGTGGTTCCAACACCAAGCTGCCCAGCAGGTTGCCCCGCCCACTAACGGCCAGCCATATTTCCCCACCCGCGGACATCACTTGCTCAGGGCGGGTAAGTAACCGATGATCGGCTTCTTCGATTTGCCCACTAAAATAACGCTGCAACCAATCCATATTGAGCTGATAGAAGGCATCTTGGTAAGCGCCGTCATAGGGAACAAGCTGATAACCCTCCAAACGCTCCAGCACCTTGGTGGCAAAACTACCACGATGAACCTGGCGCTCTAGATGAACCTGGCGCTCTAAATGTTCGATCGCCTGCATAAAATGTTCACTCTGTTGCTGGCAAGCTTGTTCCAACAACCACTGCATTTCTTGCAAAATGGGTTCAATCTGCGCCATGGTCTGCACAGCTTGCGGTGACAACTTCAACACAAAGCGACGCTGATCTTGCTTATCCATGTCTTTAAGTAACAAGCCTTCCTTAAGCATTTTACTGGTTTGTTTACTGATCGCCGGATGGCTCAACTGCAAACTATGAGCAAGCTCCATGACAGACATGGCCCCTGAGCTTTGCAGGCTCCTTAAAATTGGGAAGTAGGTCGAAGACACTGGTAGATGCTGATCATGGTAAATGGCCTGCACCTCTTGAAATAAATAATCACTTAAACGCTTTAAGCGACTTCCTAGGGACAAAACTCCAAATTCTTCCATTTAACCCCTCAATATAGGTAACCGGTTACATAAATTAGAATATTAACCAAGGCACACCCTTTAAGCAAGACTGTCATGGCGTTAATTCTGCTACAATGAAGCTTTTGCTACACAGTAGGACCCCTTGTCATGAATCCCAAAGCTGTTGTTGTCTATTCTGGCGGAATGGACTCTTACACCGTTTTACATCACGCCCTAAAACAAAACCGACAGGTATTCGCCATTTCCTTTAACTATGGGCAGAAGCACAGCAAAGAATTGATTGTCGCTGCCGAAGTTTGCCGAAGCTTAAACATCCCCCACAAGGTAGTGGATATCACGAGTATTAACAGCCTGATGGCAGGCTCATCTTTAACCGGAGATCAAGCTATTCCTGAAGGTCACTATGAAAGTGATAATATGAAGTCTACGGTCGTGCCAAATCGCAACATGGTGCTACTTTCTATGGCGATCGCTTATGCCGTTTCTCTAGAGGCGGGTGAAGTCTATTATGGTGCCCATGCGGGTGATCACCATATTTACCCCGATTGCCGACCTGAATTTGTCAATGCGATGAATGCCGTATCGAAAATTGCCAACTATCAATCTGTCGAAATAGTTACTCCTTTCCTACATTCTTCCAAAGGGGAAATTCTAGCCTCAGGGATAGCCATGAATCTCGACTATAACCACACTTGGACCTGTTATAACGGCCGCGAACAGGCTTGCGGTAAATGCGGGGCTTGTCACGAACGCCTCGAAGCCTTCGCTGAAAAAGGTGTAACGGACCCTTTGTGCTATGAAGCCCAATAAAAAGTAACAAGACTAAATTTTGCCTTCACGCTGGCATCATTAGGCGCAAACACATAAAATGCCCGACAACAGCGTAGCCAGCCAAAGAGCTTACGGCTTTATTGTTTATTTTTAATAAATATAGGAATTTAAAATGATCATTTTGCATACAAACCACGGCGATATCCACGTAGAGCTGGATTATGACAAAGCTCCGAAATCTGCGAAAAACTTCGAAGAGTATGTAACATCAGGCTTTTACGACGGTGTAATCTTCCACCGTGTGATCAATGGTTTTATGGTTCAAGGTGGCGGCTTTGAGGCTGGCATGAAGCAAAAAGAAACGCGTACCGCTATCGAAAACGAAGCAGACAATGGTCTAAAAAACGAAGTTGGCACTCTAGCCATGGCTCGTACCATGGATCCTCATTCTGCATCAGCACAGTTTTTCATTAACGTAGCGGATAACAGCTTTTTGAACCACCGCAGCAAAACTACTGACGGCTGGGGTTACGCAGTATTCGGTAAAGTGTCGGCAGGCATGGACGTAGTCAACAAGATTAAAGAAGTAAAAACTACCGTTAAAAGCGGCCATCAAGATGTGCCTGCTGAAGACGTAATTATTGAAAGTGCTGAATTGGTAGAAAACGAAGCGGAATGATTCGTTACTTCATATCCGACTTGCATCTAAGTGACAAACGCCCGGATCTTATCCGGGCATTTGTTCTGCTAACACAGTCACTAAAAGACACCAAGCCACCGGCGCAGCTCTATATATTGGGTGATTTTTACGACGCCTGGATTGGCGATGATTTTCATGCTCAATGGAACGATACCATTGAGCAAGCTATCAAAGAATTGCAACAGGCCAATTGGCAGGTGTTTTTTCTACATGGCAACCGAGACTTCTTAATCGGTAAAGACTGGTTCCAACGCACTGCCACTTCACCTCTCAACGAGCAAAGCCCCATTTCTGAGCTAAACTTGCTACTCGCCCATGGGGATGAGTTTTGCACTGAAGACAAAGAGTACCAGACATTCCGAACCATGGTGCGCTCTTCTGCTTGGCAACAACAGATCCTTTCTCTTCCCATCGAGCAAAGACTGGCCCTTGCTGCCAAATTACGTAATGACAGCAAAACCAATTCAGCCGAAAAAACCATGGAAATTATGGATGTAACAAAAAGTGCTGTGGTGGAATCTCTGCACCAGCATCAATGCTACAACATGATACATGGCCACACTCATCGCCCTGCAATCCATAAAGAAACAGATCATATACGTTGTGTTTTAGGAGACTGGGATAAAGATGTTTGGCTGGCGCGTGTAGAAGAAAATGAATTTATTCAAAGTAAGTGTGATGTTGGAGCTTTTATAGGGTCTCAATTAACGGCTTTGGTAGAACAGCATAGACAAAAACTACACCTGTAATGCTGAGTGTAAGCCCTGCTCACACTCAGCCACACTACCTACTCTAAATGTAATAAGGCTTTAACCCAGTTGGTTTCTTGTTTATTGCGGGAACGTTCGTACTCTGTTTGTCTTTCCTGCAATATGCCAATCGCCCGAAAAAAAGCATTGTTAACCATTACGGGGGTTAGCTCGATCGCGTGCTGTTGTCGCCAATAAAGTGTCGCCTTGGTGGTTAACAATTGATAAAGATAATCTAGTTCCAGTGATCCACGATATATACTATCCAAATCAACCACATATTGGCTTTTAGATATTTCTAATGCCATCCAATAGGTAACATCAGACAACTTATCTCTGTTTACTATACCCATATCACCGCCTCCAATTTTAGAGTAGATAATATGAGTCTAGCAGGCTTTTTGAGTTACGTATCTTAAATGTCTATAAACGCTCGTGAAATCAGTAACTCTAAATAGCTTAGGCTGGTGGCCCACTATGTACACGAAATTCCACATCAGGCTCGGTAATTAACTTACCTTCTAACTCTCTAAAGAAAGCGACACGCTCATCAATTGGCTCACCAGCGTACTCTTCTGCTAACGCCAGGTAATCTTCAAAGTGACGAGCTTCAGATTTCAGCAAAGAAATGTAGAACTTTGAAAGCTCTTCATCCAAATGAGGGGCCAAAACCGCAAAGCGTTCACAGGAACGAGCCTCTACAAAGGCACCTATAATCAAGGTATCCACTAAGCGCGCTGGCTCGTGAGTACGAATATGCTTGCGTAACCCATCTGCATAACGGGATGCAGTTAAATGCTCGTATGCCACGCCACGCTTGCGCATGAGTTTATGCACTTGCTCAAAATGCAATAGCTCTTCTCGAGCCAAACGAGACATCTTATGCAATAAATTATCTCTATCAACATAGCGGTACATAAGACTCATGGCCGTGCTTGCGGCTTTTTTCTCACAATGAGCGTGGTCATTCAGTAGCAATGATTGATTCTCAAGGGCCCAATTAAGCCATGCTTTTGGAGACTCGCATGGTAAGAAATTAACGAGCTCAGGATACGCAGATAACATTATTCTACCTTTTATTCTAAAAAAAGCTGATTATACTCGTTATTATACCTTTTAGGCACCAACGTCTTGTTTTGGATATCAAATTTCTGATGAATGAATACTACGACCCGCAAAAGTTAAAAATCAGTCAACATGTCGGTGTTGAACTAGACCCCTATGTCCTCAACTATCCTGCTAATGACAGCAAAACTACCTGGGTAGCGGATCAGGGCGGTCGTCCTTTTGTATTACGTTTCTTTCAAGCCAATAAGGGTAAAGTAGAAGACTTCCTCCAAAATGCCAGAAAGTATGCAGGGATCAAACACCCTGCGATCACTCCAAGCTACCCACCTTTTTATTCAAATTTTTGGGTGTTTTCTTGTGCGGCTGTGTGTGGTGGAGAGAATCTTAATAGCTTTCTTGGCAAATACCCAGATGGCGCTCCGCTCAATGTCGTCATCAGCCTATTCGACAATATTGCCAAGGCATTAGATAAAGTTCACGAGAAAAACCTTTCCCATGGGCACTTGGATCTAAACGCCATCCATGTTGTTAACGGCACAGGCGTCATGACGGGATTTGGCGCTCATCATTGGATGGATCGCATTTCTAAAGATGAGATGGACCCTAGGCTATTTCCACCCGAGTTTAAAAAGAAAGATCAAAAGCGTGGCCCAGCCGCTGACCGATACACTTTTATGAGACTGCTGATTGCCTCATTATGTGGTGAATCCATCCTTGATAAAGAACTCCCTGCAGCCTTACCCGACCATCACCCAATTTTAAGTGATCAAACGTGGAATAAGCTGGTCAAATGGAGCCGCCCACAAGAAAGGCATCGGCCTAAATCTCTGACAGAAGTCATGCAGATATTGCGGGCTAATCTTTTCAAGCCTGCACCAATCAATACCCCTCGAAAGCGACCCATTGCCAGACAGATGGCTCGTCGCTTAACCCCCAAGGTACTCATACCAGCCGGTATATTAGTTACCTTAATGGTCGTGGCCGCCAGCTTTTGGCCAGAGGATGAAGCCCCAGCGCCAGAGACTCCTTTAGTGGTCAAACCAAAAACCGAAGAAAAAACACCAGAAGAGGTTTTTGAGTCCTTACCACAAACCTTAGAAGAACCTCTTAAAGTGGGCGGCAAAGCTCCTAAGGTTGAGAAAATTGCCCCGGCTGTATTTGAAATGGGAGATCAACAAAGGATAGGTGACGATAACGAGCGCCCCGTTCATACAGTAGACATTCCGAAAGGGTTTTACTTTGGTAAATATGAAGTCACCTTTGATCAGTACGATCAATTTGCTAAGACTACTGGTCGTGTTTTACCCCCAGATAATGGCTGGGGTCGCGGAAAACGCCCTGTGGTGAATGTGAACTGGCACGATGCGAAAGCCTATGCCTTATGGATTTCTGAGCAAACTGGACAAGAATACCGCCTACCGACCGAAGTTGAGTGGGAATACTCCGCCCGAGCAGAATCCGACACTTCTTACTGGTACGGGGAGAATGTTAAGCCTGGGTACAGTGTTTGTGACAGCTGTGGCAGCCAGTGGGACGGCCTTTCAAGTGCTCCCGTAGGTAGTCAAGCCAGCAATCCATTAGGCTTATATGACATGCATGGCAATGTGGCAGAATGGATAGAAGACTGCTACCACGACTCTTACGATGGTGCTCCCAGCGATAACCAAGTATGGCTTTCTGACCAATGTGACAGCCGTGTTATCCGTGGCGGCTCATGGTTTGACATCCCCAGAGTCGGTCGCAGTTCAACCCGATACAGAGCCAACCCTGAGTTGAGAGCCAGTAATTGGGGCTTTAGAGTGGTTCGCATCATTCACACAAACGTGGAAAATTCTAAAACGGAATAATTCCACTAAATGTCACCTATTCGAAATTGTTATGATGCAGCATAAGCTTTTAGTGCTATTTTTCTATAAAATAGCACTATCTAAATGAATAATTCTCGATTAGACGGACCTTAAAATCCGCCTACTGCATTAACTTATCAGTAATTTTTGCTGATATAGCAACCAATATTCAGAGGTGAAAATGAGCCTGTATACTGCATACTTACAAGAAATAGAAGATCGCAAACTCGAAGGATTACATCCTAAGCCGATCGACAGCAGCGACCTACTAGCTGAAATCATTGCTCAAATTAAAGACACTCAAAATGAACACCGCGAAGCGTCTTTAAACTTCTTCATTTACAACACCCTACCTGGTACTACCAGCGCAGCTGATGCCAAAGCACAGTTTCTAAAAGAAATTGCCCAAGGCGATGAAGTGATTGCTGAAATTACACCAACGTTCGCCCTAGAGCTTCTTTCACACATGAAAGGTGGCCCTTCTGTTAAAGTATTGCTAGACCTTGCTTTATCTGATGACGCAGAAATTGCTGCAGCCGCTGCAGAAGTTCTTAAAACTCAGGTGTTCTTATACGAAGCCGACATGGAGCGCCTAGAAGCTGCTTATAAAGCTGGTAACGCTATTGCAACAAGTATTTTAGAAAGCTACGCAAAAGCTGAATTTTTCACCAAGCTTCCTGATATTGAAGAAGAAATTGAAGTTGTTACCTACATCGCTGCTGAAGGCGATATTTCTACAGACCTACTGTCTCCAGGTAACCAAGCTCACTCTCGTTCTGACCGTGAACTACATGGTAAGTGCATGATTTCTCCTGAAGCTCAGGACGAAATTAAAGCGCTACAAGCTAAACACCCTAACGCTAAAGTTATGTTGATTGCCGAAAAAGGCACCATGGGTGTGGGTTCTTCTCGTATGTCTGGCGTGAACAACGTAGCGCTTTGGGCAGGTAAACAAGCTAGCCCTTACATTCCATTTGTTAACTTTGCACCGATTGTTGCGGGTACTAACGGCATCTCACCTATCTTCTTAACAACAGTAGGTGTAACAGGTGGTATTGGTCTTGACCTTAAAAACTGGGTGAAAAAATTAGACTCAGCTGGCAAACCAATGGTTGATGAGAATGGCGACGCTATTCTAGAGCAAGCTTACTCAGTTGAAACAGGCACTGTGCTTACCATCAACACTAAAGAGAAAAAACTTTATAAAGGTGATGAAGCACTAGTAGATGTTTCTTCTGCCTTCACACCACAGCAAGTTGAGTTCATGAAAGCGGGTGGTTCTTACGCTGTAGTATTCGGTAAGAAACTACAAACGTTCGCTGCCGAAACACTTGGCACTGAAATGCCTGCGGTATTCGCACCAGCGAAAGAGATCTCTAATGATGACCAAGGTCTAACGGCTGTTGAAAAAATCTTCAACAAAAATGCTGTAGGCGTTAACTCTAAGAAAGCCCTACACTCTGGCTCTGACGTTCGCGTTAAGGTAAACATCGTTGGTTCACAAGATACAACGGGCTTGATGACCTCTCAAGAACTTGAGTCTATGGCAGCCACTGTCATTTCCCCAAGTGTTGACGGCGCTTACCAATCAGGCTGTCACACAGCTTCTGTATGGGACTCTAAAGCACAAGCTAACATTCCAAAACTTATGTCTTTCATGAACAAGTTTGGTTTGATTACTGCTCGTGATCCAAAAGGCGTTTACCCGCCAATGACAGACGTAATCCATAAAGTATTGAACGACATCACGGTTGACGATACGGCCATCATCATTGGTGGTGACTCTCACACTCGTATGTCTAAAGGTGTCGCATTCGGTGCTGACTCCGGTACTGTAGCCTTGGCACTGGCAACAGGTGAAGCAACTATGCCTATCCCTGAGTCTGTAAAAGTAACCTTTAAAGGTGAAATGCAGAGCCACATGGACTTCCGTGATGTGGTACACGCAACCCAAGCCCAGATGCTTAAAAAATTCGGCGGCGAAAACGTTTTCCAAGGCCGCGTAATCGAAGTACACATTGGTACTTTGCTTGCTGACCAAGCTTTCACTTTCACTGACTGGACTGCAGAAATGAAAGCGAAAGCTTCTATCTGTATTTCTCAGGACGATACCCTAATTCAATCTCTTGAACTTGCGAAAAAACGCATTCAAATCATGATTGATAAAGGCATGGAAAACGAAACACAAACACTTCACGGCCTAATCAAACTTGCTGATAAGCGTATTGCTGGCATCCAATCTGGCGAGCAACCAGCTCTTGCACCAGACAACAACGCAAAATACTACGCAGAAGTTGTGGTGGACCTTGACGAAATCGTTGAGCCAATGATTGCTGACCCAGACGTTAACAACGATGACGTTTCTAAGCGTTACACCCACGATGTTATCCGTCAGGTTTCTTTCTACGAAAACAAGCCTGTTGACCTTGGTTTCGTTGGTTCTTGTATGGTTCACAAAGGTGACATGCAGATCATCGCCTCTATGCTTCGCAACCTTGAAGCTCAGAATGGCGAAGTTAGCTTTAAAGCCCCTCTTGTTGTTGCACCACCAACTTACAACATTGTTGATGAGCTGAAAGCTGAAGGCGATTGGGAAATCCTTAAGAAATACGCTGGTTTCGAATTTGATGATGCAAAACCAAAAGGTGAAGCTCGTACTAAATACGAAAACATCCTATACCTAGAACGCCCAGGCTGTAACCTATGTATGGGTAACCAAGAGAAAGCGGAACCTGGTGATACCGTTATCGCAACCTCAACTCGCTTGTTCCAAGGCCGTGTTGTTGCAGATACTGCTGAGAAGAAAGGTGAGTCTCTACTAGGCTCAACACCTCTTGTTGTACTGTCTACTGTACTTGGTCGCTTCCCTACTCTAGAAGAGTACAAAGCGTCTGTAGCAGGCATCAACCTGACTGACTTCGCGCCACCAGCGGAAGAAATGACAACAGCACCTGTTGAATTCATTCCAGTTAGCAACGTTTAAGTAAAAACTTAAATAACACTAACGAATGACAAAACCGCTGTGAAAAAATGCTATGCATTTTGGATCAGCGGTTTTTTATTGTCTAAATTTTGGTGAATAGACAGGCACAAAAAAGCCCCGCTAGGCGAGGCTTTATCAGTTAATATTTTAAGCAGTTAAATCACTTCACGCTCAACCAAGGCATTAAATTCTGCTTGCTGCTGTCGCTCATCCGCACTTTCCACATCGTGAGCATTAAGATGATGCTGGCGCCCTGTATGCTTAGCTTTATATTTAATTAACTGTTTTTCGAGCTTTCCTACCAAAAGGTCTAGGGCAGGCTTAAGTTGTTTATCCGTCTTAACGGTGGCAAAAAGATCATGGCCAGGAATATGCACACTGGCTTCTACTATTAACTCATGAATTTCATGTTTTTCGGTATTAAGAATCACTTTGATGCTGGTAATTTGGTTGTTTATACGGGCCAAATGATCCATTTTTTCTTTAACCAATTCTTGAACTTCTTCACCTGATTGAACGTGGTGACCACTAATATTCAATGTATACATAGAAATTATCCTTCTGTGTTAAAAGTTTGTTTTTACTAAGTTTTTGCTCTCCTTTGTTATGCTCATACTTATAATCTAAGGATGATGCGGGTAAATTTCAACGTTTAGAATGTAAATACTTGTGTTGAATAATGGATTAAATACTAATACCAAACTCCAGCCACTCAATAACCATCCCATGACTTATGAATAGCACAGCTTCATGCCACGAGCAATGCTTTTTCAAAGCCACAAAAAAAGGTGCTGACAATCACGTCAGCACCTTCTGTATCGCGTAAACAATTCTAGCGACTAGTCAGCCAATAAGATTCGCAACATACGACGTAGAGGCTCTGCAGCACCCCACAATAGCTGATCCCCTACCGAGAACGCACTGATGTACTCAGGCCCCATGTTTAACTTACGAATACGGCCAACTGGGATACCTAACGTACCTGTTGCTACCGTTGGCGTTAAACGCTCCATTGTCGCTTGCTTATCATTCGGCACCACATCAACCCATTGGTTATGCTCGGCCAACATAGCTTCGATATCCGCCACAGGAATATCTTTATTTAGCTTGATAGTAAAAGCTTGGCTATGGCAGCGCATCGCACCGATACGTACACACAAACCATCAACAGGGATGATAGCGCCAGTGTTACCCAGAATCTTGTTGGTTTCTGCTTGAGCTTTCCACTCTTCACGACTCTGACCATTCTCAAGCTGTGAGTCGATGTAAGGGATCAGGCTGCCCGCTAATGGCACACCAAACTGATCAACAGGCATGGTATTAGAACGCATTTGCTGAGCGACTTTACGATCGATCTCTAGGATAGCGCTCGCAGGGTCCGCCAACTCAGTGGCTACAGAAGACTGCAACATACCCATTTGATTAATCAGTTCGCGCATGTGACGAGCACCGCCACCTGATGCGGCTTGATAGGTCATGGATGTCATCCATTCAATGTGACCTTTCTCAAACAGACCACCCAATGCCAATAGCATTAAGCTAACGGTACAGTTACCACCTACAAAGGTTTTCACGCCATCTTGCAAACCTTGCTTGATAACGTTTTGGTTAACTGGGTCCAATACAATGATGGCATCTTTTTCCATACGCAAAGAAGATGCCGCATCAATCCAGTAACCTTTCCAACCAGCCTTACGTAACTGAGGATAAATAGCCTTGGTGTAATCACCACCCTGACAGGTGATAATAATGTCCATTTTTTGTAGAGACTCAATGTCCATTGCGTCTTGTAAAAGTGGAATATCTTGACCAATTTCAGGGCCTTTTTGACCTGCTTGCGAGGTGGTGAAGAAGACTGGCTCAATATGATCAAAGTCTTTTTCTTCTCGCATACGTTGCATTAGCACAGAACCGACCATTCCGCGCCAACCGACTAAACCTACAGTTTGTTTTGACATGGTTTTACTACCTTTTTTGTGGGGTCGCTCATACCAAGAGCATTATCCCGAATGAATACACTCAATAACCGTTTGTTATTAAGCTTTTAGTGCTGCTAGTACCGCATCGCCCATGGCTTGAGTACTAACTGTGTTACAACCATTTGAGGCTATATCCGCTGTTCTTAGACCTTGATCTAGAACCTTGCTCACGGCCGCTTCAATAGCATCAGCTGCTTGCTTGGCATCCAGAGAATAGCGCAACATCATAGCAACAGATAAAATTGTTGCCAATGGGTTGGCAATGCCCTGCCCTGCAATATCTGGCGCAGAACCATGACATGGCTCATACATACCACGGCCTTGTGCATTCAAGGACGCAGACGGCAACATACCGATAGAGCCCGTCAACATGGCCGCAGCGTCAGATAGAATATCACCAAACATATTGCCAGTAACCATTACATCAAACTGTTTTGGCGCCCTAACAAGCTGCATAGCAGCATTATCCACTAGCATGTGAGTTAATTCGACATCAGGATACTCTTTCGCTACTTCTTCCATGACTTCTTTCCAAAGTACGGTTACTTCGAGTACGTTGGATTTATCGATAGAGCACACACGTTTGCCACGCTGACGAGCAGCTTCGAAAGCCGAACGGCCAATGCGACGAATTTCAGGCTCGCTGTAAACATAAGTGTTGTAACCCTGGCGTTCACCGTTTTCTAGGGTACGAATACCTCGAGGCTGACCAAAGTAAATACCGCCAGTTAACTCACGAACAATCAAAATATCTAAGCCAGCAACGATTTCAGGCTTTAGGCTAGAAGCCTCAGCAAGCTGAGGATACAAGATAGCTGGACGAAGATTAGAGAAAAGCTCAAGATTAGAACGCAAGCCTAACAAGCCTTTTTCTGGACGTACTGCCATGTCTAGACCATCCCACTTAGGGCCACCCACTGCACCGAGCAAAATAGCATCAGCGTTTTTGGCCTTATCAAGGGTAACCTCTGGTAATGGCGAGCCGGTTTCATCATAGGCAGAGCCACCCACTAGCGCTGACTCATGCTTAATGTCCAATGAGAATTGCTCAGTCACTGCATCTAAAACACGTACGGCTTGTTCTACGATTTCTGGACCAATACCATCGCCAGGCAATATCAATACGTTCTGTGTCATCTTGCTACCTAAATCCTTAAATAATAATTATCTGATTACTCACCACGGGATAAAAATAACCATGGCGCTTCATTCATGCGCTTCTCTTCGTAGCGGCGAATATGGGCTTCTTGCTGCAAGGTTAAGCCAATATCGTCTAGTCCATTCAATAGACAATGTTTACGGAAACTATCAACGCTAAACTCAAACTTAGCACCAGAAGGTGACGTAACCGTTTGCTCTTCAAGATCAACCACAATGTTAGCACCGGCGCTAGCCGTTACTTCTGCAAACAGTTGATCAACTTCTTCAGCTTGCAGAACAATCGGCAACAAACCATTTTTAAAACAGTTGTTGTAAAAAATGTCCGCAAAGCTTGGTGCAATAATTGAGCGAAAGCCGTAGTCATCCAACGCCCATGGGGCATGTTCACGACTCGAACCACAACCAAAGTTTTGACGCGCTAACAACACACTCGCACCAGCGTAACGCTCTTGGTTCAATACAAAATCTTCACGCAAAGGACGTCCCGTGCATTCTTGGTCAGGCTGACCTTCATCTTCATAGCGCAACTCGTCAAACAAGTTTTTGCCAAATCCTGTGCGCTTGATGGATTTCAAGAACTGCTTAGGGATAATCATATCTGTATCAACATTAGCCAAATCAAGAGGTGCGGCTAACCCTGTATGTTTCGTAAAAGGACGCATAGTTTCTCCTAATTAAGGTCTAGTGTTTAACCAACTCGTTTACATCAACAAAGTGACCAGCAATCGCGGCCGCCGCTGCCATAGCAGGACTCACCAAATGAGTACGACCGCCAAAACCTTGTCGACCTTCAAAGTTACGGTTAGACGTGGAAGCACAGTGCTCGCCGCTGCCCAATTTGTCCGCATTCATTGCCAAACACATTGAACAACCAGGTTCACGCCATTCAAGGCCCGCTTCTTCAAATATTTTATCCAAACCTTCTTTTTCGGCTTGCGCCTTCACTAAACCAGAGCCTGGCACAACAATCGCTTGCTTCAACGTAGACGCAACTTTGCGGCCTTTTACGACCTCAGCCGCAATACGAAGATCTTCTATTCGTGAGTTGGTACAAGAACCAATGAAGACACGATCAAGGGTGACATCAGCCAAACTGGTTTTACCTTCAAGCCCCATGTATTTCCAAGCTCGAGCATAACCTTCTTTTTTAACAGGATCCGTTTGATCTTCTGCTTTTGGAATAGGTTGATCAATGGCAATCACCATTTCCGGAGAAGTCCCCCAAGTCACCTGAGGCTTAATATCTTCAGCTTTGATTACTACCACTTCATCAAACTTGGCATCGGCATCCGACACTAAATCTTTCCATGCAGCGACCGCCATATCCCACTGCTCGCCTTTTGGTGCATATGGGCGACCTTTTACGTACTCTAGGGTGGTGTCATCAACCGCGATCAAACCCACACGAGCACCCGCTTCAATGGCCATGTTACAGACTGTCATACGACCTTCCATAGACAAAGACTGAATGCCCGTACCACCAAATTCAATGGCGTAGCCTGTACCGCCCGCCGTACCGATCGCACCGATAATCGCCAACACCACGTCTTTTGCTGACACCCAAGGGGACAATTCACCGTCTACTCGAACCAGCATGTTACGATTTTTCTTTTGAACCAAACATTGAGTCGCTAAAACATGCTCAACTTCAGAAGTACCGATACCGTGGGCAAGCGCACCAAAAGCACCGTGAGTCGATGTATGGGAGTCACCGCAAACCACTGTCATTCCAGGAAGTGTGGCACCTTGCTCTGGCCCAACAACGTGCACAATCCCCTGACGTATATCTTTCATGTTGAATTCGGTAATGCCGAACTCATTACAGTTATCATCTAAAGTGGTTACTTGTATTTTAGAAACGGGATCTTCAATACCATCCACTCCATGAGCGCGCTCATTTTTTGTAGTCGGTACGTTATGATCTGGAGTTGCCAAGCTTGATGAAATACGCCAAGGCTTACGCCCAGCCATTCTTAGCCCTTCAAACGCTTGTGGTGAAGTCACCTCGTGAAGTAGCTGTAAATCGATATAAATCAAGGCACTACCATCGTCTCGTTGCTGGACTAAGTGACTGTCCCACAACTTGTCATAAAGGGTTCTTGCTGACATAAATTCTCTCCTAAATATCCTGTTGCGCTATCCTAAAACTTTGTATTAAATAACTCAAATTCATATTTTTCATGTTTTGGATAATTTCTTGGAATGATGGACATTACTGAACTCCTCACCTTCATCAAAGTGGCCGAGTCGGCTTCTTTTTCGGATGCTGCAAATAAGTTATTTATTACACAACCTGCGGCCAGTAAGCGTATCGCGGCACTAGAAAGCGCTTTAGGGGTTAAGCTTTTTGATCGGATTGGTCGACAGGTTCAACTTACCGAGGCGGGATTACGCTTGCTTCCTAAGGCAAAAAAAATTGCCGTGGATTTGCAAGACATTAAACGCAGCATGACCCTACAAATGGAAGGTGTGAGTGGCGAGTTACGCATTTCCACCAGCCACCATGTGGGCTTAAGAAGACTGCCAAAATCTTTAAAGCGCTTCCAACAGGACTTTCCGAATGCCCAGCTGGAAATTGAATTCACCCAATCTGAAGAAGCTTACCAACAAATCCTTAAGGGCCAAGCCGAACTTGCGATTATCACCCTTTCTCAAGCCGAGCACCCCATGTTGGAATCCACCGCAATTTGGTCGGACCCCTTAACCTGTGTCGTCAGTGCAGACCACCCATTAGCCAACCAAGCCAATTTAAGCCTCACGGACCTTGCTGACTATGCTTGTGTTTTGCCAAACAAAAACACCTTTACTCGACAAATTGCCGAACAAGCCCTAGGCAAACACGGCTTAAAACCCCAAGTAAGGATGAATACGAATAATTTGGAAACGCTAGCCATGTTGGTCAGCATAGGCTGGGGCTGGTCATTACTGCCCTCTACCCTAGTGGATGACAAGCTAGTGGTATTAAATATTCCAGACGTTAACGTGGAAAGGAAATTAGGGATTATTCACCACAAACAACGCACACTCAGCCGGGCGGCCATAGCTTTCATGGAGTTACTGAAGAGCGAAATCATTTAACGCTGGATTCGCTCTTCAAAACGCTAAGGTTAACGACGCTGACTCAAGAAAAGCACTAACAACGCACTTGCACTAACAAGTGATGCGGCAGTAAAGGCCCAAGAGCCACCTAACCATTCCCAAATATAGCCAGTAATTACCATACCAAGACCACCACCGAGACCTATGGCAAAAGCACTGTACATAGCCTGACCTTGGCCCGCAATTCGCTCTGGAAATAATCGACGAATTTGCTCTATAGACACCATATGAAATAAAGCAAAAGTGATGCAGTGTAATAACTGAGTAAAGAGCAAAACCCACAACACATCAGCGAACCAGCCTACTAATGCCCAACGTAAAATCCCACATAGAAAACTTAATGAGACTAAATGGAAAATATGAAAGCGATAAATCATATTTCCAAAGAACATGAATAGGATGATTTCAATGATCACCCCTAAGGCCATAATCAAACCAATGTTTGATCCAGAGTAACCATGATTTTCCAGATGCACAGCAAAGAACACATTAAATGGCGCATGGGACATAAAGGCTAAAAATGCCAAGCCGAAGAAAAGCAGAGATTCAGGAGTCAGAAGAACACTGAAAAATGACACACTTTCTTTTGCTGTGGTTTTTTCATAAGCCTGTTCATGAACAAAAAATGTTGTAATCACAGCCAACAATAAACAGGTACACATAGCGGGTATCACGACTGCGGCACCAAACTGTCCAATTAGAAAACCTGCAATGGCGACGGCAAAGACATAGCCCATTGAGCCACCTACTCGTATCCTTGTGTACGGAACATCTAAGGTACGAATACTGCGCACAGCCAGGGCATCTGTCATGGGCAACATGGCAGAATAAAACAGCGCCATACCGCAGGTGAGAATAAACAGGGTTTGAAAGTCTTTGTTCCAATTAAATGGTACAAGGGCAACAAAGCAGCCTAGGGTTGCCAATTGCAAAACACGCTTGGGCAAGCCTATTTTCGTGGTAAGCCAGCCCCAAAAATATGGAATCAGGATGCCTGATAAGGTGAAAGTAGACATTAACCAGCCGATTTCAGAAGCGCTCAAACCTATGCTTTTATAGTAAACAGAGATATAAGGCATCATCACACCGATGAGGGCACAAAAGAAAAAGTAGTAGATAAAAAGCGGCCAAGCTACCGGGCGAGCAGTTTTAGAAAACATGATGTATCCAAGAAAAATCAATTATCATCAACCGAGCGGCAGATAATTTAAGGTTAAGCGTATGCTGTACTAGAAGTATGCTAGAAATATGGAGAAAAAGCATCACGCAATCATTCAACTGCGCATATTTTATGTCTTATGATATAACCAAGGTATCCTTTATTAGTGTCGTTTATCTAACGGCTAACAATCTTGGCGTTAACGCATCATAACCTCTTAGGAGAATAACCATGAGCACTGAACAGGAATGGTGGCGCGGCTGTATTATCTATCAAGTTTACCCGCGTAGTTTTTACGATGCGAATAACGATGGCATCGGTGATCTGGCTGGCGTCACAGAAAAAATCCCATACATAGCTTCACTGGGAGTCGATGCCATTTGGTTATCGCCTTTCTTTACGTCCCCCATGAAGGACTTTGGCTACGATGTCTCCGATTACTGCGATGTTGACCCAATTTTCGGCACATTAGAGGATTTTGACCAGCTTATCGAAGTGGCTCATCAACACAAACTTAAAATCATCATAGATCAAGTGCTCAACCATACGTCAGACCAACACCCTTGGTTTAAGGAATCTCGAAGCAGCCTAGACAACGACAAGTCCGACTGGTACGTCTGGGTAGATGCTAATCCTGATGGTACAGTGCCGAATAACTGGCTCTCTGTGTTTGGTGGCCCAGCTTGGCACTGGGACAGCCGCAGAAGACAGTATTACCTGCATAATTTTTTAGACAGTCAGCCAGATTTAAACTTCCATAACCCTGACGTTGTTGATGCGGTACTTGATACGGTGGAGTTCTGGTTAAAACGCGGGGTGGATGGTTTTAGATTGGACACCGCAAATTACTATTATCACGACCTAGAGCTTCGCAACAACCCACCGAAAGAAGAAGTCGTGGAAGGCAGTATCGGGGTACGTTTAGACAACCCCTATGCATATCAATTGCACCTGTACGATAAATCACGTCCAGAAAACATTGGTTTTTTACAACGGCTCAGATCACTTCTAGACAAATACCCTAATACCACAACCGTGGGTGAAGTAGGCTGCGATTTTTCCCTTAAAACCATGTCTGAGTACACTCAAGGCAAAGACAAGCTACACATGTGCTACTCCTTTGACTTGCTTACCCACGATGCCTCTATGAGTCACATTCGCCAAACCATACAGACCATTGAAGAGGGTTTAGGGGACGGTTGGCCTTGCTGGTCAATGAGCAATCATGATGTGGTACGAGTGGCAACACGTTGGAACGCTGCTGGTTACAACAGTGCCCGCAGTAAAATTCATATGCTCATGCTACTGTCTTTACGAGGCAGTATCAGCTTGTATCAAGGGGAAGAGCTAGGGTTACCTGAAGCCGAGCTCACATTTGAACAATTGGTAGACCCTTTTGGAATCAATTTTTGGCCTGAGTTTAAAGGACGTGATGGTTGTCGCACCCCCATTCCTTGGAATGAAGAGCAAATGGGAGGTTTCACAAACGCAGATCAAGCTTGGTTGCCAATTGCTGACAGTCAACGCTCATTAGCCGTTAGTATTCAAGAAGATAATCGACACTCTGTGTTGCATGCTTACCGAGACTTCATGCATTTTCGTAAGCTGCATCCGGAGCTGATTTATGGAGATATTGAGTTTCTCTATGATGACGAAACCACTCTGGTGTTTACCCGTCAATTTGAAGGTAGGAAACTATTAATCGCTTTAAACTGTGCCGAGCAAAATAAAATTTTGCCAACCGAGTTGAAACTCACACCACAAGTTATGCCTGAAGCAATCCAGTCCGGCTATCTTGAGGAAAGCTCTATTGTGTTATTACCCTGCTCTGCCCTGTTTGCCATTGTCCATTCATAAAGATGCCCTAAACGAAACAGGCCCAATAAAAATTGGGCCTGTTTACTCAAAACTCAAATATCTACTCTAGGATTCTAATAATGCTTGGTTTGGCCATGCATTGATGATGGCTTTTACCAGGGTCGCCAAAGGTATCGCGAAGAAAATCCCCCAGAACCCCCAAACGCCGCCAAAAAACAACACTGCAATGATGATAGCAACAGGATGAAGGTTGACCGCTTCCGAGAACAACAAGGGCACTAACACATTACCATCCAGCGCTTGAACCACAAGATAGGCACCCACCACATAAAAGAATTCATTCTGTGTGCCGTATTGATAAAAAGCCACCAACACCACGGGTATGGTCACTGCTGCCGCACCGATAAAAGGGATTAACACCGATAAGCCTACCAATAAAGCCAATAACTCAGCATAGCGTAAGCCGAATACCAAAAAGGTAATATAGGTGACAATGCCCACGACCAGCATTTCAATGAACTTACCACGAATATAATTAGCAATTTGCTCGTTCATTTCCGAGGCAATATTACGCATCATACGACGCTCTTTTGGCAACCAAGAGGTTAAATACGCAAGAATTTTCGTCTGATCTTTAAGCAAAAAGAACATGACTAAGGGCACAAGTACCAAATAAATCATCAAAGAAAATAAAGATGGAATACTCGACAAAGAGAAAGACACCAACCATTGTCCAAGGTTGGCGGATTCTGTAGCAATGGAGTTAATTACTTCGTCAATGGCTTTTTGACTAACAATTTCACTATTGCCCTCGGCAAAACTTTGGGCTGTGTCACGGATCACCGTAAACATGCGCGGGGCATCATTCACTAAACGCACCGCCTGTCGCCAGATAATCGGTACCATTACCCCGATAAAGACCCCACAACTGGCCATAAAACTAAAAAAAACGATAAACACTGAAGCCGTATGATTAATGCCTATACGACGTAACTTATCGACCACCCCTTGTAGCAAGAAAGCCAATACCACTGCGATCAATACTGGAGCCAGTACACCGCCCCAAAAAGCCAGTACAAATAAGGTAGAAATCAGTAACAGAATAAAAACCACCACCTCCTCATGTGAGAAGTAGCGCTTTATAAGGGAATCTACAATTTTGAACATACAAGGTCCGTTTTAGTTTTTAAGAATGGTGAAAATATACACATTATTATCTTCAGTTTGTGAAACTAACGTTAAATTACTCATCGTCACATACTGGGGGATATCCTTCAATGAACCTGCGTCACCTGCCTCAACTCGTAATACCTGACCTGCCGTCATTTTACTTAATGCTAACTTGGTTTTAAGTAAGGGCATTGGACAACGATCTTCTCTTGCCTCTAAGATTACGTCATACTGTTGAGAGTCACTATTATTCATCGTTTTACCTTGCTGAGATCATTCCCGTTATTATGAGACTATTTCAACATGTTACCAGCCGCTTAACCATCTTAGTATTTGTTTTTACAGGAAGTTTTGCAAACACATCTTTGGCAGAAACACCTGATATCGCAGCGATAAAAGATGAACGCAGCTTGTCAAACCCGTCCTACATACTCGGACAATATTGGTTTCGTAAATTAAATGGCAGCCGTGCTCTTATCGACTTCCCACCTGCATACGAGTACTTTAGAGACGCCATCGCAACCCTCACTCCGCAGACTCGACTTTACAATAAAACCGTCGAAATGACCCTGTTAAATAGTACGCAAAGCAACGCCTTTGTCATTCCCGGCAATCATATGTTCATTTATTCCGACATAATGGAGATGATCAATAATGAAAACATGTTCTATGGGCTACTTTCCCACGAACTTGCCCACTTGGAGCTAAAACATTACGAACGGCAGAAGCAGCAATCCTCAGAAGAGTTGAGCAAAGCCTTAGTTCTGATTGGGGCTGGTATTGCCGCAGCTTTATCTGGGGCTGGAGGTGATGCCACCACAGCGTTATGGTTAGGTGGCATCGCCAACCAAGCAGAAAACACTCTAAAATACAGTCGAGAGCAAGAACAAGAAGCAGATCGACGAGGTAGAGAATACCTAAAAGCCGCAGGTCTTCCAGAAGAAGGTATGACTCAGCTTTTCCAAGCTTTTTTCAAAAAAGCCTTAGGCAGACCAACACTTGAGTTCTTGTCCACTCACCCTTCCCCTAATAATCGTTTGGCAGACTCATTAACTTTCGAAAAATCAAACGACATTTTTAGTACCGCAACCAACCCTGAGTTTAATTATTTTAGAGCCAGTGTGCTTGCCTATCGAGCTGGCCTTAATGATCAACCTTATGACTACCTAGGCCAACAAATCACAGATATAAATGCCAGTAACTTTGCTAAGGCGCTATTTTCCTATTTAATCAACCAGCCGGAAAGATCTTTAACTTTGCTATCAAAAATTACAGATAGCAATCTTTATACAGAATACCTAAAAGCCTTGAGTTTAATAAAAACCGGTGAGAGTGACCAAGCGATTGAAGTCATTCAGTATCAGCTAGATTTGGCGCCAAAAAACTTGCTCTTTGCCGCCTTGAAAGCACAAATAACACATACCAAAGCATTGGATTTTGGCACAGAATACCTATACGAAAAACGTCTTATATGGCGCGCCAACATTCAGTTTTACCAACACAGTAACAATATCCCTATGGCCCTGTATTATCGCTCCCTGCTTGATTTCAGCCAAGGAAAATCGAAAGAAGCCCAGCTTTTAATCAGAAGATCGGAACATGAAGCATTTAATACAGATAAAGAAATCATTCGAAAAGCCTCTAATCGTTTTAAACTCATAAAAGAAGCTGAAGCTTCTCAAGATTTAAAAGACGATTAATATTACTTAGACTTTTATTTCATAAAACAAAAAGGCCAGCTAAACTAGCTGGCCTTTAATATTATTAACAGAATATTAAGTTCTGTTAGATTTAAGTTCGTCAAATTGTGCTTGTAACTCTTTATGCTTCGCTGCATAAGCAGCTTCTTTTTGATACCAAGTACGCGCGTCTGATAAATCAACATCAGTGTTAACATTCTCACCAAGGTTTTCAAGGGTCTTAGCCAAAGCATGAACGCCTGCTTTGGCGCTGTATACGCGTTCACGTGGGGAATCATCAGAGCTGTAGGCGAAAGCAGTTGAAGAGATTGATACAGCCGCTAAAACAGATAGTGCAGATTTAGTAAATGTGTTCATTTTAATACCCTTTCTATAATATTTAAAAGTTTGGTTAGCCTGTCTAAGTAAAGCCTTGTTTGCTTGGGATGACGCTATAATAATCTTTACAAACAGAATAAAAAGACCTGAACACCTGCTTCCATTTTTGTTTCGTATAGCCGTAAAATAGACTAAAAATACGTTTATAAATAGCATTCGATGCACAATAAAATAAAGTGTCAAACAAACATCATTCAAGCACAGTAAATAAGAAAAAAGTTTGCAAGCGGCCCATCAAAAAACACACTGACAACCAAGTATGTTCAAGCATTTTGAAATAAATAAGCACACAGCTTGCACAATGCACTGCTAAATCTCTTAATTAAAAATCAATTTTTTAAAAAAATATCACTGCCCCCATCTTGACTGACCTTAAAGGCTCTTAGGCTAGACCAGATATGTGTTTTGAGAGAGTAATGTTAGGGGAAAGGTAACCCAAATTTAACCGAGTAACTTAAGCGAAAGCACTTGGTCAAATTTGAGCTATAGCTGTATTAATTTCTACATTTAGGTGGAAAGAGCTTTATGTGTATTTTGATCCGCACTTTACAACTTGAACACATCTACCGACTTATCTAGGGTTAGTGACAAGTTGGTTAGGTCGGATGCCATATTCCTGTTGCTGTTGGAATTCTCATAAGTGGCTTTGGCAAGATCGTTAATAGATACAATGCTGACGTTAATTTCCGATGCTACGTGGGTTTGCTCTTCAGCAGCAGTCGCAATTTGGACGTTCATGTCTTGAATTACAGACACAGATTGTCTAATAGATTGCAGTGCTTGGTTGGCATCATCTGACTTACTAGCGGTTGTTTTCGCATCTTCCATATTGCTACTCATTAGTTGAACAGAACGTTTTGCCTCTCCCTGCAAGCTACTAATCACGCCTTGGATTTCATTTGTGCTTTCTTTGGTTCGATTAGCAAGGTTACGCACTTCGTCGGCAACGACAGCGAAACCACGACCATGTTCGCCAGCTCGTGCGGCTTCAATGGCTGCATTCAATGCCAATAGGTTGGTTTGTTCAGAAATTGCATCGATAACTTCCAGAATTGCTCCAATACCTTGGGTTTCTTGTTCCAGTTTCGTAGTAACAAGCATGACTTTTTCGATGCCAGATAATAAAGTCGCTATGTCGTCATTCATTTCTTTAACGACCTTTATACCTTTATCAGAAAACTGATTCGCTTCTTTAGCAGCAGTGGATGCTAGTACAGCATTACGAGCCACTTCTTCAGCAGTCATTGTCATTTCATTCATTGCAGTTGATGTATTCTCTAACTGAACCATTTGCTCTTCAGAGCTTTGATTAGTTTTATCTGCAGATAATGAAACTTTGTCTGAAGAGGATTTAAGCTGACCTGTCGCATTATCGATATCACGGATAATGGATTTTAAGTTATTGATCATCAGAATGGTGGCAGCATAAACCCCTGTTTCCTGTCCGGTAACCTGTGTATTTAGTGTTAAATCCCCATTGGCAACACGCTTAACAAGTTCTTCGATTTCTTTCGGCTCTCCACCAATGGGTTTGTACATCAGCTTAACAACCGTTAAGTAGATGATGACGAGAGAAACCAAAATTAAGATAATTGACAAGGTTAAACCTTGGACAAGATTGGAGTTGGACGGTGCATTGATATCACTAGTTTTATTCCACACCCAAACAGTCCAGCCTAAAGAGGCTACTTTGGAACTGCTGACAAGATAGTCTTCCCCCTGATAGTTATATGTGTGTTGGCTGGTATCTTGGTCATAAAACTCCTCAAAAGACGGAAAAGCTTCAAAAATGTTTTTACCAATGCTCTCGGTATCTGGTGAAGCTAGAATAAAACCATCAGGTCGACTAACCATAAGTTGGTTCTGCTCAGATAAGCTCGCAGCGAAACGCGTAATGGCATCAACAGGAAGGTTAATATTTAACGTTGAAACCACTTCATTATTACGCAGAATAGGCACGGCCAATGCCATCGAGAATGTGCCATCCGCCGCATTAAAGGGCGTTGTCATAATGCGCTTTTCTCCGCCAAAGATACGTCTAAACCACTCACGATTAAGATCTTTAGCATTAAAGTTCGCAAGCTCTCCGTTCTCTGTATAGGTTATGCCGCTAGCAAGACCAACATACACAGAGGAAACATCAAGAGACTGTTTCATTTCTTGGAATTTTTTAACAGTAGTTTCTATATCTGTGATACCAGTTTTATCGATAGCTAAATCATTTCGAATAGCTTCTAGGCTGTCAAAGTACCTTTGCACTCTCTGGTCTATTGCATTGGAAATTAGAAAGGATTCAATTTTTAATTTGTCGGTCGCATTTTGATCAGATGCTGATTTGAAGTTTAAATAGCCTGTCATAGATACAATTAAAATTGCCAGTGCAAACAAAGCACCTATATATCCAAGTAACTTACCTTTAGCCGTCATAGAAGTGGTTTCCTTATCGATATTGCTCGTTGTGTTGCTATATCCTAGCGCCTGATTATTAACATAGGTAGCTTTTTTATTCGTTTAAATGAATATTTAGAGACACTTCTGATTGGCTCTTGTTATTAACGATCAGTGACAAGTTAATACGCTTAAAACGACTATGGAAAAATGCGCTCTAGTCAAAATTCATGGAAAGTAGATCAAAAGTTGATCACTCTTCAAACCGACTATCAATGTGCAGTCTTAATATGGCTAGACTTCCTAAGCTTGGTACTAGGGTTTTCCCTCTCTTAGCGCTAACATAGGGCTTTATTTTGTATTGTTTGGACTCTTTCTCGATGACACCCTTGGCACTAATTGACAATTTAGAGCATTTGCCCAACCCATTTACCCAGTTTGATCAGGTAACACACCAACTCACTAACTATGAAAACAAACTTGAGCAAACGGACTACCGAAGGGACCTACAGCTAGCTCTTTGTTTCATTTACAGCTACAACGGCTCTGTCGCTACTTTTAATTCTTATCGCCGAGAAGTAGAGCGACTTATTTTATGGTCTTGGCAGACTCAGCAGTGTCCAACGACTAGCCTTAGAAGAGAACAAATAGAAGAATTCATTCACTTCTGTATGTCACCACCACAAGAATGGATCGGCACTAAAAATGTTTCACGCTTCAAAAATCACATGGGGGCCCGCATACAGAACCCAACATGGCGGCCTTTTGTGGCTCATGTTAGCAAGCTAGATTTTAAAGAAGGTGAAACACCTCTAGCCAAGCATCACACTCTTTCTCAAGCGGCTATTCGGGCGACCTTTTCCATCTTGTCTTCATATTACGGCTTTTTAATGCAAGAAGACGCCGTACAGCAAAACCCTGTGGCGCTAATACGCCAAAAAAGTAAGTTTGTAAAAAAAGAAGTTACAAGAAAACAGGTTCGCCGTATTTCAAACCTACAATGGGATTATGTAATTGATACTGCAGAAGAGTTAGCTGAGGAGGACCCAGTAACTCACGAACGTACCCTGTTCATCATGAACGCCCTATTAGGCATGTATTTACGAATTTCTGAATTGGTGGCTGATGAAAGGTCTGCCCCTGTCATGGGGGACTTTATTAAAGATGCCGATGGACATTGGTGGTTTAAAGTTTTATCTAAAGGCAATAAAGAAAGATTAGTCGCCGTGTCAGACGATATGTTGTCAGCGCTTATTCGCTACCGTAAGTTTCGTAACCTCCCCGCCTTACCGACAGTTGCGGAAAGTACCCCTCTCATTCCTAAAAATAGAGGGCAAGGTGCTATGACCAGTTCAAGACAGGTGCGCAATATTGTGCAATTTTGTTTCGATAAGAGCTATGAGAAAATGTGTTCGGAAGGGTTAGCCACTGATGCAGACGACCTGAGAGTCGCCACTGTTCACTGGTTAAGGCACACAGGTATTTCTGAGGATGTTAAAACCCGCCCCAAAGAACATGTGCGTGAAGACGCCGGCCATGCCAGTATGGCCACGACAGATAAATACATTGATACTGAGTACCGAGAAAGACATGCCAGTGGGCGAAAAAAACTCATCCGCCCACATTAATAATTACAACAACTTACCACCTGTCGAGGCTTTGTATGTCTTCTTGCTTAGCCTCAACCCATTTACTTTCATTACCCTGAGTTTCTTTCTTCCAAAAGGCCGCACGGCTTTTTAAATAATCCATAATAAAGTCACAGGCTTGCAAGGCTTCGCTACGGTGCCCTGCACTCACCCCGACAAAAACAATCTGATCATTCACAGAAAGCTTGCCTACACGATGCACCACATGGGTGGCTAATAATGGCCAACGCTGTTTTGCTTCATCAACAATAGACGCCAAGTTTTTCTCTGTCATACCTGGGTAATGCTCTAGCTCGAAAGAGCCCTGGTCACCACTGTCTGGGGCAAATTCACGAACCAACCCAACAAACATAGCCACCGCGCCGGTTTTATTCTTTATTAAAAGGTCCCTGTATAACGCCGCTACATCAAAATCATCTTGCTGGACTTGAATCATTTATCCTCCTGTCACAGGCGGGAAAAAAGCCACTTCTTTCGTCTCTACTGTCACCACATCAGCTTCTCGGGCAAACTCCAAATCAATAGATGCCTGAATACCGGACTGCAACAAAAGCTCGCCATCTGGCATTTTTTTTGCCAAAAGTGACTGTAGCTGCGCTACTGTCATGTCTTGAAGTATTTCTAACTCAGTTTCAGCGATGCCCAGACTTTCTCGTAATGAGGCAAAAAAAACTACTTTAAGCTTGCTCATTCAACATACTCCAGTCGCCACTTTTGCCACCTTTTTTCTCAACTAAAGCAATATTTTGAATCACAATGCCTTTATCGACAGCCTTGCACATATCATACAGAGTGAGAGCCGCCACACTTGCCCCAGTTAATGCCTCCATCTCCACGCCAGTTTTTCCTGTTAATGTACACTCACATAAAATTTCTAATTTTGTATCAGAAAGTAAATTTATGTCTATACTAACTTTAGAAAGCATCAGAGGGTGACAAAGCGGGATAAGGTCGGAGGTTTTTTTGGCCGCTTGAATGCCCGCAATTCGAGCAGTTGCCAACACATCACCCTTAGGTAAACCGCCCTCAATAATTAACTTAAGGGTCTCACTTTTCATTGATAATTGTGCTTGAGCAATCGCAACGCGCTTGGTTTGTGCTTTATCCGACACATCTACCATATGTGCATGACCATGCTCATCTAGATGGGTCAGTGATTCATTTGTCATAACTAGGCTCTTATTTTGAATTAATCTATTTACAATGATAACAACGAGTTACATTAGTAATAATTTATTTTCTATTTTATATCAATTAGGCTTGTACCATGTAGAATATGCTTACATATATTTGTATGATGAATTAACTTATCTATACATGTTACCAAGCTAGGATGGCTTTAAATGAAACTCATCGTATTTTTCATTTCATTTTTAATAGCAAACCTGAGTTGGGCTTCCCATGAAACCCTACCCTTTGGTCAACTGCTGCATGACTTGCCAACCTTTCAAGAAGACAGCCCAATAACGCCAGAACAAGCCTTTGGGGCAAACTATACTGCCTCTTTGTATTCAGTCTCTCAAAGCTTTTCCGATAAGGCCTTTTGGCACAAATTAACTTTTGCGTCCTCATCAAATGCCGATGAAATACAACTCAACTTTAACTACTACCTCACAGAAAAACTAGATTTCTATTTATTCGATGGTAGTAATCTACGACAACATTGGGCTTATGGGTATGCCCAAAAACCGTCAGCCACCGATAAGCTCAGTGACGGTATTTGGATTCCAATTGAACTTTCAAAAGAACACTCCACTACCTTACTCATTCGAAAACAAGGCACTCATCCTCTCATTACCCCAATCACCTTATTTTCACCAGAAAAAGCCGCCAACGAAAAGAGTATCAAAATCATTTTTTGGGCTATCGTGCTCAGCACCTTATTGGCATTACTCACTCACAACTTATTTGTCTTCTTCCTGTTGCGCTATTCTGGGTTCTTTTACTATTTAGCTCTAAATGCCGCCCTTTTGATTTCTCTTTCTGTATTGCTTGGCTTTAATCAATGGCTATTTAGCCAAGTGATCAACCAATGGCTTACCCATCAGGCCTTTACGCTATTCGGCGTTTGCGCCTGGATGTTGTACCGATTTAGCCTTTTATTCTTCCAAGACTTAAGCCTTCCTACTAAAGACTCTATTGTCCGTAAATATGGCGACTGGGTATTTATTTGTTACCTAGTAGGATCATTCTTCCTACCTGCTGCTGTTACAGCAGCTCTGATGGGCTCACTTGAGTTGATGTTGTTTATATGCTGTAACTATTGGGGAATTCGAGCTTATAAAAACGGTTTCGTCGCGGTCCGCTTTTACCTTTTTTCTTGGTTAGTATTGATGATCGGTAGCATGCTCAGCACCTTGATTTACTGGCGCATACTGCCTGTCAACATGCTCACTGAAATGATACTGCCAATATCCTGTATTCTACAGCTATTAGGCTTCTCTTTCGCCTTTGCCGACAAAGCCAAGATCATTGAAAAGAACCGACAACTAAACAATGTTACGGACTCTCTTACTGGCTTACCAAATCGATCCTTTTGTCTAGGAAACTTAACAAACTTGTTAAAAAATCATCCTAGTGCTGTGCTTGTGATGATTGAAGTGACCAGTCATGCTCAACTAAGCCAAGCGTTCGGCCCAGCTCGTGGGGATGCCACGTTTTCCAAACTGGTGAACAAGCTGAACGACACCCTTAGTGACATGAACTTTATTTTAGATCTGGAAATGCCAGACCATCAAATCAAACATCTAATTAGAGTGACATCAAACAGAGTTGCTTTTGTTAGCCTATCTCTTAACGACTTAAATGAGCAAATAGCAAAGGTACAAAAAGCTCTCAGCGCCCCCATCTCTATTGATAAGGTGCCATTCATTCATCAATATAAAATTGGCAGTACCATCTATCCCATTCATGGTAAAACGATAGATAAGCTTTACCAGAACACCTTGGTTGCCTGTAATTCTGCTCAATTGCCCACTAACTGGGTTGCTTATGATACAAGCCTTGAGACTAACCAAGCCCATCAATTACGTTTGATCACCTTGCTGACTCAAGACATTGAACAAAACAAACTTTATTTTGAAGTTCAGCCACAAGTGAACTTCTCCCATGGGGAAATTATTGGCGGAGAAATATTACTGCGCTGGAAAAATGACGACCTAGGGATTATCTCTCCCGGCGAGTTTATCCCTCTTGCCGAGAAATCTGGACTGATTCACAAGTTAACCGACTTTATTATTGATAACGCTTTCAAGTGGGCATCCGAACATGAAGGTAAGTTAATGGGTCAGACCTTGTCCATTAACATATCCGCTCAAGATCTATTACAGCCAGACTTTGCCAACCGGGTTATCGAGCAACAAAGAAAATACAACATTTTGGCCAAGCAATTTTTTATTGAAGTCACGGAAACCAGTATTTTCCAGAAAAGCCATGTGGTGGTAGAAAATGTTAAACGTTTACGTGATGTAGGCTTTAAATTGGCGATCGATGACTTTGGAGTGGGCTATAGCTCCATGCAGAATCTGGTTACCCTTAATGCTAGCGAACTAAAAATCGATAAGTTTTTCATTGATAAGATTGTCGACGACCCTCAAAGCGCAACACTTTGTCAAAGCATGATTAACCTTAGCCGTGAGCTGGGTATCATCAGTGTTGCTGAAGGCATAGAAACGAAAGAGATTGCGGATTTACTTAGAAGCTGGAATTGCCAAGCAGCCCAGGGGTATTACTTCTATCGCCCTATGTCGAGCCAAGCCTATCTTGATGAAATAACAAAGTCTTAATGAGGATTTAACCCTAAGAGCAATTCATGCATAATAACTAACCTTCAGTTTAGCCAGTAAAAACTTGGTATTGCATGAGCCTATTAGACGATTATCGACTCCTAGAAATCCCGACCCATGCAACTGAGCAAGAGGCCAAAGCCGCCTTCCGACGCTTAGCAAGGCTTTATCACCCTGATAAAAACCCCACACAAGACACAACGGCTCACTTTCAAAAGTTGCAATTGGCCTACCAAAATATATTGGCTGCAATTAAACGTGGTGAGCAGGTCAGTGATTGGCAGCCTTTCCAATTCAGTGCTGAAAACCCCAGCTACGCAGAGTCGACACACACCAGCCATACGACTGACGCCGAACAAAGAGCCTATATAAAAGAGCAGCAACGAATTTACGAAGAAATGCGTCGTAACAATGCCCATCAGGACAAAGCTCGAAACGATGCGATTCAAGCAGCCAGAAACGCCCTAAATGAAAAACGCGTCAAAGCACTCTATGAAGAAGCCTTTAAGAATAATAAAGCGTTTAATTATGCTCATACCGATAATGAAGGAATGTCTGAAGAGCCATTCCAAGCTGATGACACTTTCCCGCCAGAACAGCCCTCATTTCATGAAAAGATGACCAGCACCTATGAGGCTTCCTCAAAGCCTCAAGTCGCCCCTATTAGACTCTATGCCGCTAAAGCCGCGTTTCGAGTCGTGACCTATATTGTCTGTTTTGCCGCTGGCGTCTATGCCACCCTGTATTGGCAATCCAACAATGCACCCGTTGAAGCAACAGCTGAAAATCGATACCAAACAGGCTTGTACCCACAATATCGTACCGGTCTGAACCACACCATAAAAGCGACAAGCTTGAAAGCCGAACCCCATGGGGATGCTCCTAGCCTTACCCAAATACCAGCACTGCAAGACATTCAAAGTATCAAAGCCCAAGGGGATTGGCTAACTGTTCGATACCAGCAAACCAATGGTTGGGTAGATGCCCGAGACATAGGCTTTGGCGGTGCCCAGCAGGCATTGCAATCCCAATGTTTAGGGCAACCCGGTGCGGCCCCCAAGCATGGGGCGTTAATTGGCGATGCGAGTGGTAACAGCCGTTTACGAATACTCAATCAATTGCCAACGGCTTCTTTATTAACCTTCGAATCTTTCGATGGTCGCCCGCCCTTCTCGATTTACCTCTATGCCAAACAAGCCTATGCGGCAAACTTTATTCCTAGGGGACAATATCGATTATCACTCGAGACAGGGTCTCTTTATCATCATGCCTGCAATAAATTCCTTTTTGATGATAAAATCCGCGTTATCTTAAATACCGTTGATTTTGCCAGCACAGAACAATCTTTAACCTTGCAAGCTCAATAACCCCTCTTTCAACGTAATGAGTACTCAGACCAAATGTTAAGTAATATCCGCATTGTATTGATCAACACTTTTCACCCTGGAAACGTTGGTGCGATTGCTCGTGCCATGAAAAATATGGGCTTATCTAACCTGTATTTGGTAGACCCAAACGACTACCCATCAGAAGAAGCCACCAGTCGTGCTGCAGGCGCTGTGGATCTGCTTGAAAATGCCACCATAGTCGACACCCTGAACGAGGCCATTGCCGACTGTAGCCTCGTAATCGGTACCAGTGCTCGTCACCGTACTTTTCAGTTGCCCATTATGAATGCAAGAGAATGTGCCGAAAGCGTTATTCCAGAAGCAAAAGATCACAATGTGGCGATTGTTTTTGGCCGTGAAACAACGGGGCTTTTAAACGAAGAAATTGCTCAGTGCCATCGCCAAGTCTATATCGATGCCAATCAAGAGTACCCTGTGCTGAACATTTCCCAAGCAGTACAAATTGTGGCTTATGAAATTTGGATGGCTAACCAAAATACCAAAATCACCGAACAAACGATCCCTGAATATCCTCACAAAAAAGACATGGACTTGTTCCACCAGCATTTAGAGGAAACCCTCTACGGTATTAACTTTATCGTGCGCAATCACCCAGGTAAGGTGCTAGATAAGCTGCAAAGATTTTTTAATCGATCTAGACCCGAGAAACAAGAGTTGGGTATTCTGCGTGGCGTGTTAGCAGCGGTACAAAGAGAGGCTGGGCTTACAGATGCCAATAATCATGGTAATGCTGAAAAGAACCAACCTCGCAAAGAATCTTAATGGGTCGATATTGCCTACTTACAAATCAAAGTTAGTAGGCAAAACCACCACATCACGAATCGTCACACCCCGTGGCCTTGTCAGCATAAAAATAATGATCTCAGCAATTTCCTGACTATCAATCAGGCTACCCTCAGCTTGCGCCTGTGCTAATTTTTCAGCCGGCCAATCCGCCAACAAAGAGGTCACCACAGGCCCTGGGGATATCGAGCCAACTCGCAGTCCATCTTTAAACACTTGTCGACGGGTGGTTTGCACAAAGCAATCAATCGCCCATTTAGAAGAGGCGTAAACAGGCTCCCATGGAGTTGGGTAATGGGCCGCCAATGAGCTGGTCACTATTATGTCACCTGTCTTTCTGTCCGCCATATGGGGGATCACTTGTCGCACGTTCTTCATCACAACATTGATATTTAAATTCAGCATGCGGTCTATGTCGTCCACATCTGCGTCCACCAGATCCCCACCCACATACAAGCCTGCATTAGCATGAAAAATGTCAATCGCACCCACTTGCGCTAAAATCTTAGGAATTAATTGTTTACAGGCAGCAGGGTCGAGTAAATCGGTTACCATAGGGATAAAGTCATCTCCCAATTGCTGTTTAAGCTCAGCCAAAGCCTTTTCATCCCTGTCCACACAAACCACTTTTGCCCCTTCTTCCAGCATGGCTTTAGCACTGGCCAAACCAATTCCTGAAGCGGCGCCAGTCACAACAGCCACTTTATTCGCTAACTTACCCATCACCCTCTCCTATTATTTTTATCCTGCAAACTAGCCTTGCACCTTAACATTTAGATTAACAAAATAATAACTTAGCTTTTTGGCTAATCCATTGAAAAATAGAATAAAGCAGGTTGATATTTAGAATGGCATGCGTATAATCTCGCCCCAAGGTCACAGGCCTCCTTTATGGTGTCTCTGCTGGTCCCCTCGCAACGATAAATCGTGAATCTGGTCAGGTCCGGAAGGAAGCAGCCACAGCGGTCGACTCGTGTGCCGAGGTGCGGCTGGTAGAGATGCCACCTTAATTTTCTAATCCCTATATCTAAACCACCACTTTAATCTCAATAAGTTTATTTAAGCTGGATAAATTCGCACAATACCCGTTTTTCCTTCCATATCGCCAAGTATCCAAACTTTTTCAAACACGTGCCCCGTTGGCATAAGGATCTTATGCTCCAAGGCTTTAATGTCTTCTTGTTGCCATGCGGGATGCGCATTACGGATCACTAACCATACACGTTTGGTTTTATAGGTTTTAGTCGCTTTATTTTCCAGAATACGATTTAACGAAGACAATAACCTGTCATCCGCTGGTTCATTCTTTAGTCTGTGCAATACTTGTCGGGTTTTATCCGTGAGGTCTCGCCCTAAAATCTCCATTGCTTCTTCTTCGGAGCCATAGAGATGGGCAATTTCAATATCTAAGCGCTCTCCTTCAAACATACAGGATACATCTGGACGCACTGGGTCATTGTGCCAAATATGACGAATGGCTTTACCCGTATTTCGCTCATAGCAGCGCATAAAAAGCTTAGCTGCCTCATGCTCCAAGGCGATTTTTTCTAATTCACTCTGATGCATAGCCTAACCTCTCCTTTGCCGATATAAATATAAGTGCTATTTATTATGCAGGGAATTAACAACCAACAGAGTCTATAGTTTAGACTGAACATGAAATAGCAGATGAAAATGCCGAAATTGAATTAATTATTAGCATTTTAGATTAGCTAGAAATTGAAATAATACGGTAAGATAACACTTACATTCTATTACATTTACAGGACACCTTATCCTTTATGAGCTTGAAAGCCTTTGAAGACCTCCCAAAAGGAGAAAAACTTCCCCTCGATACAGTTCTCGCCAACCTTAAAACGGATGATCAAGGTTTAATTGCTGCCATCGCTCAACAGCACGATACCGGAGAGGTATTAATGCTGGCCTATATGAATGAAAAATCCATTCGTGAAACACTCGAAACAGGCCAAGTGTGCTATTGGTCCCGTTCACGTCAAACCTACTGGCGCAAAGGGGAAAGTTCTGGTCATCGCCAGACCTTAGTGTCTATGTCTTTTGACTGTGATGGAGACTGCATCTTATTAAAGGTAGAGCAAAAAGGCGCCGCCTGTCACACCAATAGAAGAAACTGCTTCTTCTTTACCGTAGACAATGAAGAAATTGTCATCAATTCCGCACCAGAACAGTGCTGATTAAATTAGTTATGTTAGGGGATGATTACGGACGGATCTCTTCACATCCCTTTTCAGTCACTTACAAGTGACTAACCGTGGGCAATAAATCTCTCTATCAGCAAAATTATTCATTGAAGCATTAATGTCTGTTTATATTAACGAAATACATTCAGTTTGCTTCTAAGTATCTGATAAGGCACATTTATTGCTTAGTTTGATTAATCTACCCAAAAGGTAATGAATATGATCAACCTTTCAGTTCGTACAAAAATTCTCGCCCTAATCGCATTATTTTCATGTGTCATCATTGGTGTCAGTATCAGCTCCACTTTCATCAGTAAATCTGTTTCTAACCAGCTAAAACAGTTGTCCTCACAAAGTTTGCAACTTACTACGGATTTAGAAAAAAGCCGTCAATTACTCCTACAACAGTCGGTTGAATTCGAACGGGGCTTTTTCCAGGTCTCTATTGCCAAATCTATGGGCGGTTACGGCATCGAACAAGTAGCGGAATCCGCGGAAAAGTTTAAGGCATTTACATCAGAGATGATCGACAGCATTATCAATGTGAAAGCTGTATTAACACAGATGCCTGACAACGAATTCAAAGACGTTCTTTACCAAGAAATCGAAACACTAGAACTAGAGCAAGCTTCTTTCTTGGAGGCGAGTAACACGACTTATGAATGGTGGATTAAGCTAAAAACCCTGCAAGCCAATAAGGCCCGTCGAATTGCCGATGCCAGTTTAGCCAATGTTCAGGTGCAAATGGAAAGCATTATTACCCATATTGATCAATACACCAATGAGGTTGCTTCCCAACAAAACACTAAATTAGACCAAGCCTTGCTCGCTAGTAGCGTGTTTGCTGGCGTACTAATTGTGGCTGGCATCATTATTAGCCTAGTGATTGTTAATGGCATTTGTGGCCCATTACGCCAAGCAGTAAAACGCGCAGAAGAAATTGCCTCAGGTGAACTTAAAGAAAGCCTAGGCACCAGTAAGCGTAAAGATGAAATTGGCTTACTCGAAGTGGCGATGGATAAACTGGTTGCCCAATTAAGCAGTATTTTGCATGACGTCGCAGAATCCAGCCGCTCGTTAAGCGAATCGGCCCAGCACCTTAATGTCATCACCGACCAATCGTCTAAAATGGTTGATCAACAACAGCAGGAAACCAGCCGCATTTCCCAAGCTGTCGATGAAATTCAAGCCACAGCCCAACACGTATCTGAATCCACCGCAGAAGCCAGCCAAGCGGCTCACGACGCAGAAAGCGCCGCTAATGCTGGCATGGAAATTGTCGTGAACACAATTTCCAGTATTGAAGAGCTCACATCTGAGATTTCAGGTTCAGCCTCTACCATTAACGACTTGCAGAGCAACACAAACGAGATCAGCAACATTCTTAATGTCATCTTAGGTATAGCGGAACAAACCAACCTACTGGCATTGAATGCTGCTATCGAGGCTGCCCGAGCTGGCGAGCAAGGCCGCGGTTTTGCGGTGGTTGCCGATGAGGTTCGCCATCTTGCTCAAAACACTCAAGATGCCACTCAGCAAATTGAGAAAATGATTACTGTATTGCAAACGGGCGCCACAAGTGCGGTTAATGCCATGTCCAGCAGCCAACAGCGTTCAGAAAATGCGGTTTCACAGGTTAAGCATGAAGAAGCCTCATTACAGAATATTAATTTAAGTGTTACCAAGATTCGTGATATGAATGACAGAATATCCGCTACTGCCGAACAGCAAGCCATTGTGACAGCGGATGTGAGCAAAAACGTCAGCAATATCTCTGACATTGCGGTAAAAACCACTGAATCAATTTATGCCATAAGTGAATCTTCCGAAAAACTCGCTCACCTGGCGACTCAGTTATCTCGCAAGATCAGCTATTTTAAAGTGTAATAAAGTAAACGAGGCTCAGCCTCATTATTAGGAGCAAAGATGTGTCGTTGGATGGCTTATAAAGGTGCCCCAGTTTACCTTGAGTCTTTATTGTTTGAACAAGAACATTCATTGGTACATCAAAGCATCAGTGCTAGAAAATCTACCGTAACGGTCAATGCCGATGGCTTTGGCCTTGGTTGGTACGATGAAAGAGAAGAACCAGGCCTTTATCACGAGATCTTACCTGCTTGGAGTGACTGTAATTTAAAAAGTCTCGCCAAGCATATTAAGAGCCCTCTGTTCTTCGCCCATGTTCGAGCCTCCACTGGCACCGCCACCAGCCGAGCCAATTGCCACCCTTTTAGCTATAAGAACTGGTTGTTTATGCACAATGGGCAAATTGGCGAATACGAATCTATCCGCTGGCAATTGGACCGCATGATTCCAGAACACCTGTACAATGAAAAACACGGTGCAACGGACTCGGAAGTGATTTTTCTTTTGATGATAGCCAATGGCTTAGAAAGTGATCCGATCAAGGCCGTTACGACGACACTTGCACAGATTTTAGACATGATGGCTGCAAAGAATATCTCTGAGCCTTTGCGCTTTACTGCGGTGTTGTCAAACGGTGAAGAGATTATTGCGGTTCGTTACTCTAGTGATGACAAAGCCCCAAGCCTTTATTGCAAAGCCTATGAGCAACACACAGTAATAGGCTCCGAGCCTCTCGATCTCTCAAATAAGGGGTGGGAGCTTGTGCCAGCAGATCATGTGGCAAGAATCTCAGACAAAGGCTACACAATCGAGCCTCTGCCTAACATCCTTTAGTCAACCAGCACTGCATCGTACAGAGAAGGTATTACTTACCTTCTCTGTACGCATAAGTGGCATCAAAACGAGACTGAATCCAATCACCGCTTAAGATAGGCTCATACTTAGCGGGCTTATCAGCAGCCATACAACTTGGCACGCAAGCCACTTCAGTTTCGTAATCTGGCTCCACGAAGAATGGGAAAGAGTAGCGATGCACATCCTCTTGAGAAGCTCTCACACGATGCGCTGTCGAAACATACTCATCATTCGTCCAACGTTGCATGAGATCACCAATATTGACCACTAGGGCGTCTTTAATTGGCGTAGCATCTACCCACTCTTCATTACGGTTTTTCACTTGCAAGCCACCAATATGATCTTGCAGTAGCAAGGTGACACAACCGTAGTCTGTGTGAGCGCCGGCACCATTATCATGATCCTGGCTTGGGCGTGGCGGATAGTGAATCATACGTAGTACGGTGACGTGATCTTTGAAACATCGAGTGAAAAAATCTTCCTCTAGCTTTAACGCGGTTGCCATGGCAGTAAGAAGCTTCTGCGCCACTTCGAAAGCCTGCACATAATATTCTTGCAATACTTCAACGGTTTGTGGGTCAGATGGATTCTGATTAGGACCATACATGGTGGGATATTTCGCCGCCAAAGGGTGATCGCTAGGTAAATCCAACGCCATATCAAACGTTTCTTTCCAATCGGAATGACCCACTTCATCCAGCTGCTCTTCCCCTATGCTGCCGTAGCCACGGTGGTTCACACAGCTCTTGATATCGATGGCTTTTTTATCTTCTTGAGGAAGGGCAAAAAAGCGCTTTGCCTGAGTCATGAGCGCAGTCATTAGCTCTGTCGAAATACCTGTATTGACCAGATAAAAAAAGCCAATCTCGCGACAAGCTTTATCAAGAGCGCTAATTTCTGTTTGTCGAATGTCTTTACTAGCATGGGTCAACTTTGCTAGATCAATGAGTGGAATAGACATTTAAGGATTCTCCTGCTTTTACAATTATGTCCGTGAAGACAACTTAACCAATTGAGTATATTTCGGATTGAAGCGTTTTAAACCCGCTTCACCAAAGTCGACGGTAATCATTTGCTTACCCTCTTGTTCTTGCCGCACTACCACACCCTGCCCATATTGCTCATGGCGAACTTTATCGCCCGCTTTAAGGGAAGATTGAGAATCCCCCATGCGTTGTCGAAAAGTAAGCTCCGGCACCTCTGGTAAAGTGTTCAAGTAGCGCTGAAACACCTGCCCCTTCTCTGTATCGATGGGGCCTTTAATAAGCTCACCCGATAATGCCTTACAAATCTGACTGACGGCATAAGGCTGCGCTTCAAACACAAATCGTGATAACGATAAACTCTTTAACGCCGCTCTAGGGATCTCCCCAAGCTTTAAGCGTTTATGTTCTTGTGCACTTGGTGCCTCTAAGATCACCAGCTTTTGTTTAGCTCGGGTGATCGCCACGTAAAATAGACGCCGCTCGGAGGCAAGCTCTAGGGCGGCCTGTTTATCAATGGCACTTAAATCTTCCTCATAATAGGGAAAGCGCCCTTCTTGCAAACCTGATACCAACACCAGATTAAACTCTAGTCCTTTCGACTTATGAATGGTCATTAGGTGAATACCATGATCACTATTACTCAGCCCAGCGTTCAAGTTTGCCAGTTCAAGTAAGCTTGCTTGCGCATCACTACCAACGCCTTTTACGTAGGCCATGAAAGCATCACAGGTAGCGATTTTCTCTTGGGTTTGAATGTCTTTATTACTGGTACTTTCGAAGTAGCGATAAATGCCTAGTTTATCTATGGTATGTTGCAAACCTTGGGCGGGATCATTCTTATAAATACTTAAACTACGTAACCAATCGGCCCGCTCATAAAGCTTCTTCGCTCGCCAGCCCTCGGTACTGTCTGCCAAAGACTCAATCATTTGTGGCAATAAGTGAACGGACTGCTTAGCCTGCTGAACCAACAAATTACGCTGAGCAGCCGCCAAACCTAAACTAGGAACGGTTAGCAAGTATTCCACATCATCTGGATTAAAAAATACATTCGGGTCTTCTAATCCCCCCGCCATAACTGCCATGTAGGCCATTAACATGCGGATCTGACGATTCTCCAATAAAGGTGAATCGCCGTGTAGTTGATAAGGTAGTTTTTTATGCATTAAAGCCAGCTGAATTGGCACCATGTCACTGTACAAACGAACCAAAACTGCACAGTCGTTCAAGTTTTGCCCTTCTTCGAGCCAAGCTTTTAATTCCCCCAGTAAGGCTTTACCCACTTTTGGCGCTCGTGCAAAAGACACACGAGTTTGATCCCCGACGCCAAGCACCAGCGATTGTTTGTCATTTTCGCTAATAACACTGGAGGCCATTAAGCCTATGCCGTGGCCGAATCGAAAGCTTTGGCTTAATGGGTAAGTGATCGCCGAGGGAAATTCTTCGTCAAACTGTTGTGCCATAATACTCGGGCTCGCACCACGCCATTCATAGATACACTGCTGCACGTCACCGACTATCATCCATTGGCAAGATTGCCCATAAAGCTGCTTTAGTAATTCATACTGACAAGGGTTGATGTCTTGAAATTCGTCGATTAATAAATGACTAAAGGCCGGTACCTGCCCACGCACTCGGTGACACTCGCTTTCATCAAGCTCAGATAACAATGCATGAGGGTCGCTAAGTAGATCCGAGAAAAAGCGTATATTATCCCGCTTACGAATGTGTTCTAGCTGATCATATAAGGGGACAAAGAAATCCCGCTCTTTTGACCAGGACATGTCACTGAAAACCTTTGCGGCCGATAAACCAGAGGCCTTTACTTGATCAATAAACAACAACACATCTTCTAGCCAGTCTTTCTCATCTTGCAGGGTAATTTTTATCCCTTGGCGAAATAATCTTTGCTGGGCTTCACGAATACGCTTAACCAAGCTGAAATCATCTGTGATGAGTTTTGCACTTGGCAACCAAGACTGTTGCTCCAAGCGTCGGCACAACTTCATGCCAAAAGCGTGGAACGTCATCACACTTGGAATGGCACTGTAACCCGCTTTGTGAAGATGAGTGGTAAGTCGCTGGGTAAACTCTTCTTGGGCACTTTTATTAAACATAAAAACGCCGATGCTCCGCGCTTCTACACCCTGAGCTAACAAGTACTCGATGCGCGAAATGAGAGTTGTGGTTTTACCGGCGCCGGCCACAGCGATCACTTTGGCCGGTTTTGTTACATCGTGCTGAACAACCTGTTGTTGTTCTGACGTTAAGGGAAATGCCTTAACGGAATCTGTTTGAACCTGACTCAAAATAGCTTTGCCTAATCTTCAAATAAGTGACCAATCTCACGAAAAGCCAAATGCTCTCGGCCTGCTATTTTTGCAATGGACTCACCATACACCACCAGCCTACGCTGCACTCGAGCGAAAAACACACCATTAGTTCGCGCCACCAGTGGATAGCTAGAAGTGCTTACATCGTCTTCCATGAGGTTCACCACCTCTCCTATCACCTCGCCAGCTTCTACTTCATCACCTATTTCTTTGTGATAGCAGACAATACCAGCACAAGGGGCTTTGACCAGATCCATAGCATCTAATGGGTAATATTCCACATTGCTCACATCCACCACAGGAGTTTCACCCGCTAGGACACCACGCAATACGAAATAGTCGTACAAGGCTTTGGCGTCTTGCTCTGCAAACTCATCAGAAATATCGTTTTCACCGCGCAACTCAAGGGTAAGCGAACGTGCGCCCCAAGGGATTAAGTGTGCATAATGGGATTTCAAATGACGCCACACACTGACATTGGTTTCATCAAAAGACGATGCGCCGGTTTCCAGCTCAGACAAACCAACCTTTGCCCCCAGTAACGCCAGCAAGGGAGCAAAATGATTTTCAAATTCTTGCGCCACATAAGCATGCATGGAAGCCTCACCAGAACAGTGAAGGTCAATGATTTCATCTGCATCCATAGACAAAGCCAACAAGGTTTTCTTCATGCCTTGCAACTCCGTTGCCTCAGGAAGCAGGGCCAGCTCGTCATTAATGGCTTGGCGAATTAGGACTAAGTCATGATCTTCATGGCCTGTAATATCACCCTTGATACGTTTTTCGACTTTGGTACCAAGTTGCGGCCAGTTGCGGTTAAAGTTCCCGCCACCATCTGAAAATGCAAAACGCCCTGGAATATAGCCGTGAAAGTTTTGCGCCAGACCAATCGGGTTAGCCACCGGCACTATGATGATTTCACCTTGGATCAAACCTGCCTCTTCTGCAGTTTTTAAACGCTTCAGCAGGCGGTTGAGCACGAGAAAACCCGGCCACTCATCCGCATGTAGGCCAGCTTGCAAATAGACTTTAGGTCGGGCGCCCGCCTCTCCAAAATGATGGGCTTTTAAAACCCGCTGAGTGCCCGGTGTGGCACTGGGTAGCGTGTGTGAAAAAATTTGATAAGCCATAACACCTCGAATTAAATTGGAAAACACTCAGTCCATTTGAGCCTGCAACATGTTACGCTAAATCAATTTGTTAATAAAAACCTAATCCTTTAAAAAACTACTGTAATAAATTGAACTTAGCTTACGTCTAACACTCATAACCTAAGTTTAATTCGGAGATATTGATGAAATTATCGTTCGCGGCCGCTTCCCTGTGTACTTCTTTACTCTTCACCAGCCTACCGGCACACAGTGCTTGGCAAGACACCCTAGAAGAAGCCAAAGGCCAGACTGTGTACTTTAATGCTTGGGGCGGTGCCGATAATATTAATGGCTATATCCAATGGGCTGCCGACCGAATTGAAGACCTGTATGATGTTAATCTAAAACATGTAAAACTTACGGACACGGCTGACGCGGTTAACCGAGTGATCGCAGAAAAAGCTGCGGGCAAAGATCAGCATGGCTCGACGGATCTTATCTGGCTCAACGGTGAGAACTTCCGTGCCATGAAAGATAATCAGCTTCTTTTCGGTCCTTTTTCACAAGGCCTACCCAATTATCAGGCCTATATTGATGAAAATGCTAGACAGAGTTTAACCCAAGACTTTGGCACCTCGGTGGAAGGCATGGAGTCTCCTTGGGGCATGGCGCAAGTGGTATTCATGCACGATACCCACACACTTACCACGCCACCAAAATCTAGCTTGGAGTTACTGGCATACGCCAAACAAAATCCTGGCCGCATTACCTACCCAGAGCCACCGCAATTTGTCGGTACCGCCTTTCTAAAACAGGTTCTACATGAAGTTGCTATCGACCCATCTACACTGCTTATGCCAGTGGACTCAGTTGACTTTGCCAGCATTACAGAACCACTTTGGCACTACCTAGACGAACTTCATCAGGTGGCTTGGCGTAACGGTCAAACCTTTCCTTCAAGCTCAGAAGAAATGATGCGCTTATTGGATGATCAAGAGATTGATGTGGCCTTAAGCTTCGATTTATCCGCCGCTTCCGTACAAATTGATCAAGGAAACCTTGCCGATACGGTTCGTTCTTACGTATTTGACCGCGGCACTATCGGTAACACTCACTTTGTTGCCATTCCATATAACAGTGGTGCCAAAGCGGGCGCTCAAGTGGTTGCCAATTTCCTACTTTCCCCAGAAGCACAGATCTACAAGCAAACACCGACAGTTTGGGGAGATTTGAGTGTTTTAGCTTATGATAAATTGAGCGAAAAAGAACAAGGTCAGTTTGATGATTTACCTCGCGGTATCGCTACACTAACCATTGAAGAGCTAGGTAACACCTTGCCTGAGCCTCACAGCAGCTGGAGCACCGCCCTAGAAAATGAATGGCGCAAGCGATATGCCCAATAAGTTTTCTTGTTTAGTGAAGTAACAACATAGATGTCATTACCCCATTCCCGTTGGCTAGCCTTATCGATTGGCCTTTTGCTCGCTTTTCCTATTGTTATAGGATTAGTGGGCACTATTTTACCTGCTTTCCATTACTTTCCCCCCCTAGGAGAATATCAATTTTCCTTAAGCGCGTGGTCTCAACTTTTCGCACAAGGGGAATTCTATAGCAGCCTCAAGCTTACTCTGATTACCGGTATTGGCGCCCCCATATTGGCCTTGTGGCTTGCCTTGTCATTACTGGCTTGGGGGTATCAAAAGCCAATTTTTGCAAAATTAGAAAGCTTGTTAGCGCCCATTTTGGCCATTCCCCATGCGGCAATTGCCATTGGGCTACTCTTCTTGCTCAGTCCATCAGGCTGGCTGGTACGGATTTTTAGCCCTTGGCTGACAGATTTTCAGCGACCACCCAATTGGATTAGCGTACAAGACCCCTATGGACTATCGCTGATTTTTGCCTTAATCGTAAAAGAAATGCCTTACTTGCTATTTGTCATGCTGTCATCTATGAAGAGCATTAAAGCCAGACAAAGCCTAGAAGTGGGTCAAGCCCTTGGTTATGGTCGTCTTACTCTTTGGCGTAAAGTGTTGATCCCTCAGCTTTACCCAATTATTCGCTTACCTTTATTCATTGTTATCGCCTTTAGCCTAACCGTAGTGGACCTAGCTCTTGTTATTGGGCCTAACACCCCCTCTACTTTGGCGGTCACTCTATTACGCTGGTTTAATGACCCAGACCTTGCCATGCGCTTTGTGGCCAGTGCTGGCGCCGTCATATTAATGCTGGTCATCGTCTTCACCCTAGCGGGCTGGGAAATGAGCCATAAATTACTGAGCCTCTTAACCCGAGCGGAACGCAGTAATGGAAGACGCTGCGGTCCTTCCGACTATTTACTTCGATTCGGAGCTTTCTCTGGCCAGCTGACATTACTTTTGAGCGTGGTGGCTTTGCTGCTATTGCCGATCTGGTCATTTGCGAAGCGCTGGCGCTTTCCTGATGCACTGCCATCACAATGGACCATGGACAATCTTTCTCGGGCCTATCCATTACTGATGGAGCTCTCGTCTAACACCCTGATCATTGCCATCATCACCACATTACTAGCTTGTGGGCTCAGCCTACTCATGCTGGAAAGTAAGCGTCAAAGTGCTGGTACACGTCATGCCAGACACTTATTCGACTGGCTCATTTATGTGCCGATTTTACTACCACAAATAGGTTTTTTGTTTGGCCTGCATGTATTGTTAATCTATTTGGATTTAAACGGTGATCTCTGCGCCATTATTGCCTTACACCTCATGTATGTATTGCCATATGTTTATCTAACCCTGCAAGGCCCCTACTTGGCGTTTAATCAAAGCTATTTACAACAGGCTAATCGTTTAAACCATCAGCCATTGCGTAACTATTTCAGAATTAAACTTGCCATGCTTAAGCCACCTTTATTTACCGCTTTTGCAATCGGTTTTTCGGTCAGCATTGCCCAATATTTGCCCACTTTGATCGCGGGTGAAGGCCGCTACAGCACACTGACAACAGAGGCTGTCGCCCAAGCGGCATCAGGTGATAGAAAACAAGTGGGGGCCATGGCATTGCTTCAAGCTCTCTTCCCTATTTTGATATTTTGGTTAGCCCAAAGCTTACCACCCCGTTGGACCAAGTGGCGGTTGGCCTGCAAGAGCCTGTTTTTAAGGCTGAGCCCATCCACTTCTCAAACACAAAAGGATCGCCAGTGCTAAGCCTAAAAAACTTCACACTGCATAACGGCAGTAAAAAACTCATTGATAATTTGAGCTTCGACATAGAGAACGGCCAAGTGCTTTCTATTATGGGGCCAAGTGGTATCGGTAAATCCAGCTTATTGAGCTATCTTAGCGGCACCTTGGCGCCTCAGCTTAGCGCCCAAGGTGAAGTACTGCTCAACCAACAAGCGATTCACACCAAGTCTATCCAAAGTCGTAAAGTCGGTTTATTGCAGCAATCTCCTTTGCTATTCCCCCACATGAGTATTTTAGAAAACTTGCTGTTTGCCATTCCAGAACAGATGCCGAAGCAACAACGTGCCGAACAAGCTCATCAAGCCCTGCTTAAGCTTGGCTTAGCGGATAAAGCTTGTGCCATGGCAGATCAACTATCTGGTGGTCAGCAAGCCCGTGTTGCCTTACTTAGAACCTTGCTCGCCCAGCCAGACTTTCTGTTATTGGACGAACCCTTCAGTAAGTTAGACCCAGCCTTAAGAAGAGATGTGAGGGAGTTTGTTTTAGCCGAAATTCGCCACGCCAACATTCCTGCCCTTTTGGTGACCCACGATGCAGAAGATGCCAAAGCTATGCAGGGCAATTGTTTGGATTTAAAACCCTTCCATCCAGCCAGCAAGGCTTAATTAGGCTTTGCTAGCTGCTCGAATAATGCCTGATAACTTGGCAAGAGTGTTTCGCGACTAAAGCCCTGACAACTTGGCAATGGCTGGGGATTTTCCAACAGAGCTAAAAGCGTATCTACGGCACTAATGGCTTCTTGCTCGACATCTTCTAGCACGCTGCCGTACAAATAATCTTTTGCAAATAACTCTGGATACACCTGACGATTAGGCAGCAAAGGAACACAACCTAGACTCACCGCTTCCAATACCGCCAAGCCTAAAAATTCATGCAAGGCAGTTGAGAGCACCACATGCGCGCTGGCAAGATAATTCAGGTATTGCTCACGACTTGGTACATAACCAAAGTGCTCGATACGATGGGAATACCGCCGTTTTATTTCCGCAAACGCTTTTGGCACTTCACGAAACTGCTCCCCTAATACCGCAATTTGAAAGTCCTGATGCCGTGATTCCAACTCTTTTAAAATTGCCAGCAACCGATCTGGGCCTTTATCAAACTCCCAGCGGGCATTCCAAACCAGTTTGATAGACTCCGAAGAGTCATACCGCTTAACTGGCTTAACCAAATCCGTGCTGACTTCAATAGGGACAGGCAATACGCAAGAGCGCTCCTCAACCGCTTGCAACCAGTTAGGAGATGAGTAATCAGGTAGCTTTTTTAATAAAGCTCTGGCGCCATCGAAAAAGCTTTGCTGGTTAAAATGACTGTTAAACACGCATTTATCTGCCGCCATGGCACTGTACAAAGTGACCATCTGCATTTCCACCAAACCTTGCTGTTTGTCATTGGCAGGATAGGCAAATTGATTCTCGTGAAAATACAGCAACCATGGAATCCTTTGTAAGTTCGGACACAGGGCTTTTAGACCGGCACAATCTGTCATAGAGGTAGCCACAACAAGATCGTATTGGGCATCTAACAATGGCCGGTAGTCTGCATCCATGGCAAAACTTAGCGCGTTGCCTCGAATGCGCCAAGCAAAGTGCCTTGCGGGTAACGCCAGATATTGCCATTGATGCTCACTCAACCCAGACATCAATGTATGCGCCCAAGCTTTATGGCTGCTTGCCTCGTAGGCACTGATCAATAATATTCTCACGATTTCCCTTCTCTATTCTTCGTTTTCTAAGCTAGGTCGCATATCATGTAGGAAAGTAACACAATTTAAGGAACACCATGATCATCCAACAACACGATCAAGACATAACCACACCTACAGGCTTAATGCGCTGCACCGTCTATCGCCCACAAGCTGAAGGTCGCTACCCATGCATTATCTTTTACTCTGAAATCTTCCAACAAACCGCCCCTATCGCTCGCTCAGCCGCCATTATGGCAGGCCACGGCTTTGTGGTGTTAGTGCCAGAAGTTCATCACGAATTAAACCCTATTGGCACAGTGTTGGGTTACGATGATGAAGGCAAAGACAAGGGCAATAACGACAAATTCACCAAGCCTTTAGAAGCTCATGACAGCGATACTGTGGCGATGATCAGCTATTTCGAACAAGAAGATTATTGCAGCGGGCAATTTGGTGCAATGGGGGTTTGCCTTGGTGGGCATTTGGCCTATCGAGCAGCATTGAATCCTTGTATCCAAGCAGCTTTCTGCCTTTATGCAACAGACATTCACTCTAATACTTTACCTTGTGAAGAAGGTAACGATTCCTTTACTCGCACAGAGGAAATTCAAGGTGAATTGGTCATGGTTTGGGGCAAACAAGACCCTCACGTACCAACCACTGGCCGCCAAAAGATTTACCAGCAACTAATGGATACTGAGCGTAATTTCACTTGGTATGAAGTAAATGGCCAACACGCTTTTATGCGTGATGAAGGGGACCGTTACGATCCCGCATTAGCCTTAGAGTTTTACGCAAAAGCCGTCGCTTTGTTTAAAAACACCCTACATAAAAGCTAAAGCGACCTATGGCGAGGTGGATTAGGATTCGCCTCGCCATATTGGCGTCATCAAACATTCACCACGCTCACTTGAGATCCACATTTCACCGTCTTGAATGGTGACATTCAACTGCATAGAACGAGCACACAACTCAGCCAATAGCACCACTTGGGACTCAGCAAACTGCAACACACGTAGGTTATCAAAGCGGCTATTCTTGCCCTGATTTTGTTGCCACCAGATATCGGACTTGTCGTTATAATTCACAACAATGACTTGTTGAGCACGACCACAGGCTTTACGAAGACGTTTTTCGTCTGGCTGGCCTAGCTCTACCCATAGCAGGACTTCATCAGAATAATTTTTTTGCCATAAATCCGGCTCATCTTCGGTACTGATTCCTTTCGTAAAAGCGAGCTGCTCCTCACCTTCTTTTTCGTCGGCCAACAAGGCAAACGCCGCCAAACGCACCATCATCCGCTCCTGAGTTTCGGATGGATGCAGCGCTAATGTTAGGTCGTAACCCTGATAATGATGACGATCCATATCGGAAACCTGTACGGATGCTTTGTAAACAGTTGCTTTAATAGCCATGCTGGTGAATCACTACTCTGAAAAAGATGAATGCCCAATATTAGGCGCGTGCATTGTACAGCAAAAAACACCGAAAGGAGTGATTAACAAGGCTAAACTCACCAGTCACTTGTCGATCGCAAAAAGCTGTCTGTTTTTTCACCTCAACTGGTTGACATAAAAGCGCTTATCAGGCTGAATATAAGCACTTATTCATTTTAGCAATAAGTAAATTCCGTTGAACACATTTGAAGGAGATACGCATGATCATTAACACTGTGACCTACGCCACTATCTCTCGATCCGTCTGCTCAAAACGAAATACCATTCGTTTTGTCACGCGTTCAATGGCTAGGTAATACCCATCACATTGACCGCGAAATTTACGCGGTCTTGCTTCAAATTCCCTTTCAAAACCTCGTAAATTTCGCCCTTAACTGGAGAGAAATTATGAGTCTAATCGCCCTACTAAACTACGCAAAAAACTACTTTCATCAAGCACGCACCCAAAGAAGCTTGAACCATCTAAACGATCATTACCTAAATGATTTAGGGTTTTATCGTGACCATGGAAAAATTCGCCCCCTTAGCCCTAAAAACACAAACCTAGGGTGTGACCTTAACCAAAGCCCACCGGCAGAGCCCGTAAACCCAAGGTGAGCATTAGGTCGGGTTGGTATGAAAACCTACCCGACCTAGTCTACCTATGTGCGCCAGCTAAACTTCCCAACCACTTTTTCGATAATCAGTAATTTCAACCAAAAACCCATTAAGATAAATAATATACTCAATTTATCTTTTGTTTTATTCTTTCCACAATGTCCAATCACAATGAGGAATTTGCATTTTAGACTACACGTCAAAGTAAATTTTCGTATATTATTGTATGACAATTTCAGGCCAAGGATGTGGTCACACCCCTTGATAGCTTTCACTGAAATGAACGAGGCAAAATAGCCTTCTTTACATTGTCTACTGTATTTAATATAGGAATAACATGAATAATAAATTGACAGGAAAGAACATTCTTATCACTGCTGGTGCTCAAGGTATTGGCGAAGCCATCACAAAACACCTCATTGATAGTGGTGCAAACCTCGCCATTCACTACTTCTCTAGCGCCGACACAGCCAACAAACTTATCGAATACGCTGCGAGCAAAGGCCAAAAAGCCGTTGCTATCAGTGGCGACCTAACAGACGAAGCACAAGCCAACGCACTGGTTGAAAAAACTGTGAGCGAGCTTGGCAGCTTGGACATCTTAATTAACAACGCAGGCTCTTTGGTCGCGCGAAAATTACTTAACGAAATGGAAACCGACTTCTGGCATAAGGTGATGGACATTAACCTAACGTCCATGATGTTTGTTACTCGCGCTGCGACTCCTCACCTAACCAAGAACGAAAACAGCAGCATAGTAAACCTTGCTTCTCTTGCGGGTCGTAAAGGTGGTCACCCAGGCTCTTTGGTTTACTCAACCAGTAAAGGCGCTATCTTAACCTTCACTCGTGCCCTGTCTGCTGAACTTGGCCCACAAGGTGTTCGTGTTAACGCTGTGGCGCCTGGCTTGATCCTTGGCACATCTTTCCACAACACACACACCACCAAAGAATCTGCCGATGAAACCACTGCAAGCATTCCGATCAAACGTGCTGGTAACGCAGACGACGTAGCCCGCGCTGTGACTTACCTAGCCTCGGAATACGATGGTTTCATTACAGGAGCTACTCTGGACATCAATGGCGGCGTTTACAACATGTAATCCCGCCCCATAAAAAATGGCCCTCACATGGGCCATTCTTTATTTCAGCAAAGCCTTTATGCCTGAATAAGCTATAAACAACTGACTCAAATAATGCCCACTCACCTTCTTCCACTCGTCGTCCGCATCAGCTACACGACCATGATAGTAAACATGGCCTGTCGCATCGGGGACTTTATGGGCTGGCACTAATGCTGAAGGGACAGTAAGAAACTCTGGCAAAAAACCAATCTTAATACGACAGAAACTCGGCTTGTTGCAACGCCCACATATGCCCCGTTTTACGGGAGAAAATCCAGCCTGATAACTTTTGAACGCCACATCAGTTAAATCAAGCTCATCACAGTCTGTCAGCAAATACACACACTCATCATTTTTGTAAGAGCTAGGAGCTCCCAATTTTCTGCAAAGTAAGCCAACATTTTATTAATGCAGAAGTCTGAGATAAAGTAGCAAGATCAAATACTTTATAATGGAAGCCTCATGACGACTCAACAACCAAAATACCAAAAAATTATCCATACAATTATTGGTTTTCTTATTTTTTCCGTGACGGTATTCATAGGCATAGAATTATTACAAAGTTATAAATTAACTGGCGCTGAATTTGTCAGCCTTGTAAGCATCTTCGCAGTTATATCTCTTTTAATTTCACTTTCAGATCAAGTACAAGAATTTTCTATTGCAGGCAACTTAGTAAAACTAAAAGAGGTTAAACACGATGTACAACTAGCCATAATAGAACTTCAATATGCACGTGACTCAAACTTCAGAGCGCTGTTAAAATTATCTTTGCAAACAGGAGGTGCTCTTTCTGACATTTCAAACCCAAAAGAAGAGAGAGTTAATAAATTTTGGGATATATTCCAAGCGATAAAACAAGCAAACGCATACAATAATTTAACAGAGGATATATTATCTACCTTAGAAAGTGTTATACGAGCCCAGCGTTACAAAATCATGGATAGTTGTAGCCTACATACAAATAGAGAAAATGAAATACATCCAGATGACCTTTTGATAGAAAGACTTGAACCATCTGTAATTGATGAACAAATTTCCCGCACAACACCTACTCCAGATATAGAAGAAGTAAGAACTGGACTGAAAGAAGCAATTCGAGAATACAGAAAACTATACAATTTACGTGAGCAATTGAGAGTAGAACTGAAAAATCAGCCAACTTTTAAATAGACCGGAATCTCCTCGCTTCATCTTCTCCAAAGTGTCTACCTGTCACACTTATTAAAGCAGTTAGAGATTTGAATAGCCGATACAGGGTTGATTTGGCATTAGGAAATTTCTAACTCTGTTAGTTAATAAAATCATCCCCCTTTATCAATAAATGAGGCTCCATCATCCAACTGCAACCATCTAGACTTAGTCGCTTACACTTAAAACACTCCCTCACCTCTTCCCAGCCCCCTCTATTCCGCATGTCGCAATACCGCCCGCGCTTTTAGAAAATTCTTAACCAAGTATTTAATTTATGTGAAAAACCATAAGCCAATGCGCTTAGAAATCCTGTAATTTTATGACATAATGTCAGGAATCATTCGCAGCACGATGTTAGTGCATAGCGAACCACTTACAAGATTGTTGATTTTATAAAATGCCACAAGAAATAGGCGCAAGCCCTGTAAACACAAAGGATAAGCTGGATAGACGCTTTTCCATCGCACCCATGATGGATTGGACCACCAGTGATTATCGAGTGTTTGCCCGTACTCTCACGAAACAAACCCTGCTTTACACTGAAATGGTCACCACGGGTGCTTTATTGCAGGGCAATCACCCTGAACGTTTTTTAAAGTACGATGAGTGTGAACACCCTATAGCTCTGCAATTAGGGGGTGCTGATGCCAAAGCATTAGCTGAGTGCGCCAAGATGGCGGAGCGTGCCGGGTTTGATGAGGTAAATCTCAATGCGGGTTGCCCAAGCGATAGAGTGCAGAACAGCCTAATTGGCGCCTGTTTAATGGCTCACCCTGAAAAAGTGAAAGACGCCATGCGTGCCATGCAGGATGCCACTAGCCTACCTGTCACTATTAAGCACCGTATTGGGTTAGACGATCAAGAAGACTACAGTGTGGTTCGGGATTTTGTTGGCGATATAGCCAGCACTGGAGTAAAAACCTTTATTGTGCATGCTCGTAATGCGATCTTGCAGGGTTTAAGCCCGAAAGAGAATCGCGAAGTGCCGCCGCTAAAATATGATTATGTTTATCAGTTAAAGAAAGATTTCCCAGACCTTGAAATCATTCTTAATGGCGGCATTAAAACCATAGCGGAATGTAAAAACCATTTAACCCAATTAGACGGGGTGATGCTAGGCCGTGAGGCATACCATAACCCTTGGTTACTCAGCCAAGTTGACCAAGAAATTTACCATGGTCAGCCTTGTGTGAGTGATCGCTACCAAGCGCTGGAAGCTTTTGTTCCTTATGTGGAACAGAAACTCGCAGAAGGTGAACGACTATTGCACCTTACACGGCACATTTTAGGTATTTTCCAAGGTCAAGCCGGCGGCAAACAGTTCCGTCGCTACCTTTCTGAAAATGGTCATAAAGCCGACGCAAAAGTTAATGTATTATTAGAGGCCATTGATTTGGTCAAACATCATCAACACAAAGGATAGAGCAATGAGCAACAAGTTATCTCAACTAAAAGAGTTCACGACCATTGTGGCCGACACAGGTGATATCACAGCTATCAAAGACTTTTTACCAGAAGATGCAACCACTAACCCATCTTTGATGCTAAAAGCCGCGCAAATTCCAGAGTATGCTCCTTTCCTTGAGCAAGCCGTTGCTTGGGCGAAAACCCAAAGTGATGACAAAGCCCAGCAAATTCTAGATGCAGGTGACAAACTAGCTGTCATCGTAGGTACTGAGATCCTAAAATACGTACCTGGCCGTATTTCTACAGAAGTGGACGCACGCTTGTCTTTCGACAAAGACGCGACCCTTGCTAAAGCACGCAAATTGATCGCCCTGTACGAAGAAGCAGGTGTTTCTCGTGACCGCGTTCTGATCAAAGCCGCTTCTACTTGGGAAGGTATTAAAGCTGCAGAAGAGCTAGAAAAAGAAGGCATCAACTGTAACCTAACTTTACTGTTCTCTTTTGCTCAAGCTCAAGCATGTGCTGAAGCTGGTGTTTACCTGATCTCTCCTTTCGTAGGCCGTATTCTTGACTGGTACAAAAAATCTACTGGCGAAACTTACACAGCAGAAACAGATCCAGGTGTAGTATCCGTTACTGAAATCTACAACTACTACAAAGAGCACGGTTACAACACGGTTGTTATGGGCGCAAGCTTCCGTAACATTGGTGAAATCGAGCAACTAGCAGGCTGTGACCGTTTAACAATCAGCCCTGCCCTTTTGGAAGAGTTGAAGAAAGACGAAGGCACTCTAGAGCGTAAATTGCTACCAGCCACTAGCGTTAAGCCTGCCCCTGAAGCCATCACAGAGTCTGCGTTCCGTTGGGCAATGAACGAAGATGCCATGGCCACTGAGAAGCTTTCTGAAGGTATCCGTAACTTTGCAGTAGACCAACGCAAACTAGAAGAAACGCTAGCTTCTATGCTGTAATGACTTAGCCTTAACAGGCAAAAGTAGCTCAATAAAAACGCGACCTTATGTCGCGTTTTTTATCTTTAAAATTAGGGTAATTATGCGTTCAGAATTTGAGAAAATGCTTGCTGGTGAAGTCTTCAACCCATTAGACCTAGACCTACGCTTGCGCCGTGAAGTAGCCCGTCTCGCTTGTGCCAAATACAACGCACATCCGAGTAAAGGCAACCTACGCCACATTACCCGTCTCTTGGGAAGTTTTGAGCAATTACAAATAGAGCCAGGTTTTCAATGCGACTATGGCAGCCAAATCCATTGCGGCAAAAACGTCTATATAAATTTTGCTTGCGTACTGCTGGACAGTGCAGCCATTTATATCGGAGATAATGTTTTACTAGGCCCGGGGGTTCATCTTTATACGGTCGATCACCCAAGAGATGCCCAGCAACGGGCTGAAGGCATTTGCTATGCGAAAGAAATCCGCATTGGTCATCAGGTATGGATTGGTGGTGGCGCGAAAGTCTTACCAGGAGTCACCATTGGCGACCGAGCTATCATCGCCGCTAATGCTGTTGTTACCCGTGATGTTGCCGAAGATGAGCGTTACTTTGGTTGAGTTTAAAACTCTTCATTCTCCCAATCGTCGTCTTCCCAATCATCATCACCCCAGCTGTCATCCCCCCAACTATCGCCTGAAGCTGTTTCGGATTGCGGAGGTTCACCATCGTAAACGGCGTTAACACGATTTTGCAGATACACGTCACGAATAAATGAGTAGCGATCGCCAAAGATAAAGCCTTCGAAAGATAATAATCCTGCCCGTGTTTCAACGATATCCAAACCACGCACAGCCCAACGCTCATCGTGGTTTAAATCCAGCTCTTCGGTGGCATCGTAGTTGTAGTAGTCCACTGCTAAACCACCCGCATCACGTACCGTTGAAGGCCCAAAGAAAGGCAAAACCAAATAAGGACCAGAGTCCACGCCCCAGTAGCCCAAGGTCTGGCCAAAGTCTTCTTCATAGCGCTTTAAGCCCATCTCGCTGGCCACATCAAAAATACCAAACCAACCAGCCGTGCTGTTAATCACGAAGCGAAAAAACGAGGACGCCGTGGCATCCCATTTACCTTGCAAGAGGTTATTGGAAAAATTACCTATCTCCCCAAGGTTAGAAAAAACATTACTCACCCCTTTTTGAACTGGTGTTGGGGTGATTGCTTTATAGCCTTCTGCCACAGGCTTCAACAACACTGAATCCAAGCCATCATTAAAGCTAAACATGGCACGGTTAAACCCTTCCCAAGGGTCTTCTTCCGTGGCGGAAATAGCCGGCTGAGCGCAGAGCATTACAAAACTTAGGCCAAAAGCAGCCACTAGACTTTTCATGCGTTAACTTCCTTTCTTACACCCTAAATGAGGTGATTCATGTAAACCTTACACCAGCTTTTTCACCAGCTGCCATTGCTTTGATAAGCGCTTATCTGAAATTGGCTCTAATGTACCAACAGACTGAGCAAACAATGAAATTCTATATTCTTCCAACATCCAGCGATATTTTACCAACTCTGGATCGTACAGAGATTTTTCATTATGCGCTGTTTGTTGTCTTTGATAAGTTTGCCACAAAGATTCTAACTCAGACACAAAAGCGTTTTCTTTGTTCAAATGATTTTGAAAACGTTCAAGTCGCACCTCTATGCCTTTGAAATACCTTGGCAGTTGACCCAGCCAAAAAAGTGGCGTTTTGCCAATGAAGCCTGGGTAAATCAAATTTCCTAACTGCACTTTAATGTCTCCGTAAACTCGCGTCCAAGGCAAAGGAATTTGACCCTTCATCTTTTTCGCTACCCCTTGATAGGAGGACAAGACGCGGTACAGTTGGGTTGCCATCTCATTAGCTACGGTAACCAATTGACCTTTATGATCGCTGATACATTGCTCAAATTCCTTTTGACGACGCGGCAAAGGTCGGCCATCTAAAAAGACCTTATCCAAAATGGCATTGAGCAAGTCTTCTAGAAGAAGTTCTTTTTTTCCTAACGGCGCAAATATCAATAAAGATTCACGCAAGTGAGGCAAGTTCTTCTGCAAATAACGCATGTCTTTTTGCAGGGTAAGTTTTAACAGGGCAATTACCCCTTGGCGGTGATTTTCCTGGGCTGTAGATTGATCATCAAACATCTTCAAGGCCACACTGTCCCCTTGAGACACCAAGGCAGGAAACGCTGTTACCTTAATGCCAGCTTGAGTGATTTCTTGGCGCTCAGGAATATCTTGATCCGGCCATTGGCTTAGATTGTCTTGCTCGTGTTGCTTAGTACCAAACTTGGCAAAACTCTCTTCAACAAGCTCGCTGAATTGGCTTTGTAGCTTAGCTAAATCCTTGCCTACACCCAGCACCTTGCCCCGCTCGTCTACGACTTCGAGATTCAAAGTTAAGTGAGAATCAAGTTTTTCGGCATTCCATTCATTCAATGGAATATCGATCAGGGTTTCACGCTTAATTTGAAGACTCAACTGAGCCAGCAACTCCCCTTTGTCCTTAGAAAGATTAGGGTAAACACGGTCAACGAACTGTGGAATTGGTACAAACCGACGCCTTAAGGCTTTAGGCAAACCACGTAACAAAGCTTCACAGCGTTCTTTGATAAAGCCTGGTACTGCCCAACCAAGATCATCCAAACTAAGCTGTCGCAACAAGCCTACAGGGACTTTCAAGGTGGCACCGTCTTTGGCTTTACCGGGATCAAACTGATAATCAATGGGTAAAGCGACCCCATGCAAGCCAAAGCTGTCTGGGAAGGCAAATTCATCCACTTCTACTTGTTGGTTCACCAGATCTTCCCGAGTCATAAACAAGACATCCGGGGAAGTTTTAACGAAATAGTCTAGGCTCTTGGCGTTACGTACCTTGTCGGGCAGACGTTGATCATAAAAATTAAACAGACTTTCATCGTCCACCAAGATGTCACGGGTGCGAAGTTTCGCTTCTTGAGTTTCCAGCTGTTCAACCAGTTCTTTGTTACGAATAAAGAACTTCTGCTTGGTGCGCAATTCACCTTCTACTAGCCCAGATCGAATAAAGATCTCCCGTGCCTCTTCTGGATTCACATGGCCATAATCAATTCGACGTTTCGCCACGAGCACTAAGCCATACAATGAGACCTGTTCATTGGCCATGACTCGGCCTTGCTTACGCTCAAAATGTGGGTCGAAATACTGACGTTTCACAAAGGGAGCAGCGTATTCCTCAATCCAACTTGGATCAATTCTTGCCACTACCCGAGCGTACAGCTTGCTGGTTTCCATGAGCTCCGCCGCCATGATCCATTGGGGAGGCTTTTTGAACAACATAGAGCCTGGGAACACAGAAAGCTTGCGTGAGCGACAGCCCAGCATCTCCTTACTGTCGTCCATTTTATTGGCCACTTGTGTAAACAAGCCTGCTAACAAAGCTCGGTGAATGGCTTCGTAATTACGCTCTGTGCTGGCCACTTCTTTAAAGCCTAATTGTTTGCAGGCAATTAAAATTTGTCTGTGTATGTCACGCCATTCACGCATACGCATGAAGTTTAAAAACTGCTTACGACAATATTGGCGTAGCTGGTTTTGGGACAACTCCTGACGCTGGCCTTCAAACCGCTCCCAAAGGTTAAGCAGTACCGCAAAATCCGAGTCTTCGTCTTTGTCTTGAGCATGTGCTTGGTCAGACTGAGTTTTCTTATCCTGCGGGCGCTCACGGGGGTCTGGAATAGACAAGGCACTGACGATCACTGCCACATCTTTCAACACATTATGCTGCTGAGCGGCAATCAGAATACGCCCAAGTTTTGGGTCAATTGGCAGCTTGGCCAGTTGACGACCCACTGGGGTAAGTCGCTCCCCTTGTAACGCTCCCAACTCAGTTAATGCTCGATAACCATCGTTGATCATGCGTTTTTCAGGCATTTCAACGAAGGGGAACTTCTCTACTGCACCTAAGCGCAAGTTGGCCATTTGCAGGATGACCGACGCTAAGTTGGTTCGGAAAATTTCTGGGTCGGTAAATTCAGCGCGCGCTTGGAAATCGGCCTCATCGTATAAACGAATACAAATACCATCGGCAACACGTCCACAGCGCCCCGCCCTTTGGTTCGCACTGGCTTGGCTGATCTTCTCAATAGGTAATTGCTGAACCTTAGAGCGCACACTGTAGCGACTAATACGGGCAAGACCCGGGTCTATCACATAACGAATGCCGGGCACGGTTAATGAGGTTTCGGCAACGTTGGTAGACAAGACGATTCGGCGACCAGAATGGGCTTTGAAAATTCGTTTTTGCTCACTGGCACTTAGACGAGCGTAAAGGGGTAACACTTCGGTGCTGCGTAATTCCGCTCGACGCAGAATCTCGGCCGTTTCACGAATTTCACGTTCACCGGGCAAAAATACCAGAATATCACCCGCGCCTCGATAACCGGTTTTCCGCTCTTCCGCAATTAACAATTCCACCGCATCGAGAATACCCTGCTCCATGCTTTGGTCTTCGTCCAACTCTTCCGAGTCCGATTTGCTCAATAATGGCTGGTAACGCACTTCCACAGGGTAAGTTCGACCAGACACTTCAATGATGGGAGCATCACTGAAATGCTGCGAGAAGCGTTCCACGTCTATAGTGGCAGAGGTGACGATGACTTTAAGATCAGGACGTTTTTCTAACACACGTTTTAGATAGCCCAACAAAAAGTCGATGTTTAAGCTACGCTCGTGGGCTTCATCTATGATGATGGTATCGTATTTATACAGCAGTTTATCTTGTTGGATTTCGGCCAACAAAATACCGTCTGTCATTAACTTAACTAGGGTCTGTTCATTGCTTTCATCGCTGAATCGCACCTGAAAGCCCACTTGTTCCCCCAAGTTGACCTGCATTTCATCACTGATACGCTCCGCCACACTTCGTGCTGCAATACGACGAGGTTGAGTATGACCAATTAGCCCAGCAACACCACGACCCGCTTGCAAACACATTTTGGGAAGCTGGGTGGTTTTACCTGAGCCCGTTTCACCGGCAATAATAACCACTTGGTTATTCTCTATGGCGCTTATTATTTCTTCGGCACGAGCCGCGACAGGTAGGCTTTCATCGTATTTGATGGTGGGCATGCAGGCTTGACGAGATTGAAACAAAGCCGCTGATTTCTCAATCATTTGCTGCAATTCGTTCGCCATACGGTCATGGGGTAAGCCGTCTTTTTTACGTTTTGCTAATTGCGCCGTTTTTTGGGCAATAAGATGACGATCGCGCGTCATTAAGACATGATGATCCATGGTATCCAAAGGGTTATCCTATTTAGTTGATGCGAAGTCGTTTGATGTTGTAAGCCGAGCGCATCGTTTCTATCTATATGGTTGTAAATTCTAACATTAATCCCTATGAAGGGGTTATAGTGTTGTCTGTTTACGGGTTCGATTACTAAACCTTCGACGTCTTATAAAACCTCTCAATAATAAGGAAATCGTATGTCTCAGCAAATTTTCGAAGATAATTCTTTATCCATTGGCGACACGCCACTGGTACGCCTTAACCGCATTGGTAACGGCAATATCTGGGCGAAAATCGAAGCTCGTAATCCCGCTTTTTCTGTGAAATGTCGTATCGGCGCCAATATGGTTTGGGACGCTGAGAAAAAAGGCATTTTGAGCGAAGGCAAATCCATTGTTGAACCTTCCAGCGGCAACACAGGTATTGCTTTATGTTTTGTAGCGGCGTCACGCGGCTACCCTATTACCATCACTATGCCATCAAGCATGAGTGTGGAACGCCGTCAGGTAATGAAAGCTCTAGGCGCAAACATCGTATTGACTGAGCCAGCTAAAGGCATGAAAGGTGCTATAGAGAAAGCCCAAGAAATCGCTCAAGATGAAAACTTTGTCTTGTTGCAACAATTTGAAAACCCAGCCAACCCGGAAATTCATGAAAAAACCACAGGCCCAGAAATTTGGGAAGACACAGCGGGTGAAATCGATGTGTTTGTCGCAGGTGTTGGTACAGGTGGCACCATTACAGGTGTTAGCCGTTACATCAAAAACACCCAAGGCAAAGCCATTACCAGTGTGGCGGTTGAACCTACCAGCTCACCTGTTATCAGCCAAACACTGAATGGCGAAACGCCAACACCAGCACCTCACAAGATCCAAGGTATTGGTGCAGGCTTTGTCCCTAAGAACTTAGATCTATCAATTGTTGACCGTGTTGAGCAAGTTTCCAATGAAGATGCCATTGCTATGGCGAAACGCTTAATGCGCGAAGAAGGCATCCTATGTGGTATCTCTTGTGGCGCAGCGGTTGTGGCAGCAGAACGCCTAAGCCAAGAAGCAGAGTTTGAAGGCAAGAAAATTGTCGTAGTTTTACCAGACTCTGGCGAGCGTTACTTATCTACCGCTTTGTTTGAAGGTGAATTCACCGACAACGAGCTTGTGCAGTAATAGCCCATTCCATCACAAAAAATCCCGCTTAGGTGCCGTGACCTAAGCGGGATTTTTTTATAAAAGTGTCCTTTACAATGAAGGCATTATGGCTTTATTTGCGCCACCACTTCACCGCCTTCAAAAACACAAAGCTCCCCTTCTTGCATTTGCTGCCACACCTCATCCGCCGTTAAGGGTTGGGTGACAATCACCGTCACCACATCTTTGTCTGTGGTAACTTCTTTGAAATCTATGGTGACATCTTCATCGGACAAGCTGGCCTTTCTGAAAGGCGCTCGGCGAGTAATCCAATGCAGTTTGGTGGTACAGAAACAATACAGTCTTTGACCATCGGATAACATCATATTAAAGACGCCACGCTCTTTAAGCTGGGTAGCAAGCTCAAACAAGGTTGCCGACAGCAGATCTAAATCGGGTTTCTGATCAGAAAAACGCTGTTTTAATTGGGATAAAATCCAGCAAAAAGCACGTTCTGAGTCCGTATTACCAAGGGGTGCATAGTCATCAACAGGCAAAGCAGACGAATCCTCAAGTTGACCGTTATGAGCGTATGTCCAAGTTTCTTCCCACAACATTCTGCTAAAAGGATGTGTATTGAGTAATGAAACCGCCCCCACATTGGCTTGGCGAATATGGCTAATCACTATGTCACATTTCAAGGAGGTGTTACTCATTACCTCCGCCATGTCTGAGTCAGCACTGGGTCTTGGATCATGAATTGCCCACACATCTTTATCGCGATACATGGCCATACCCCAACCATCTTTATGGGGGCCTGTACGGCCACCTCGCGCGCGCAAGCCAGCAAAACTAAAACAAATATCCGTTGGCACATTGGCACTCATGCCCAATAACTCACACATGTTTATCTTTCACTCTATACAGATTTTTTCTTGGCTCGGCGGTACAAGATTACACCACCGACGATAACGATCAGCCCAGCGAGATTTAATGCCCCATACAACATCCATTCATTAGCAGAGAAAATATCTTGCTGATCACCTTCAATACTTGTGTCTATTTGAGCAGGTTCTGGCGTCAGATCATTATTTTCGTCTTGCACAGGGGCATTCGGGTCAGCCACTTCGACAACACTAGAAGGCACGTAAATCGGCATCACATCAACTTTAGGGGCAGCAATCACTACACCTGTGTCACTGCTCTGGGCTGTCGCAGTAATGGGTTCCGCAATGACATCTTGGCCTTGTTGCCAAGGCTGGGACCAGTATTCAAAGTTAACACCATTCTGTGTCACACCTTGTAGATTTACCCTAACTCTAAGCCCTTTTTCAGCTTCTAGAGGCACAACCTGCTGCCAGTAACCTTGCCCAATCAAGGGCATGTCTTCAATACGTTTAGTGCCATCTTGGTAGACGTATTCAATACGCACACTGGAACGCAGTAAGTGCAGCTTAAGGTTCACAGGCTTAGCAGAAAAAGCCATGAGATCTGGGCCCACTTTTTCAGCACTAAAATCAATGGCTGGATGCACGGTAAACACCTGGCTCATTTGGCGGGAGAAGCTTTGCCCATCCACATGGCTTAGCAACTCATAGTTACCCGGTGTGAGTGAATCACTCAGTTTGGATTTATAGCTGAAACCTACTGGTACCATCTCTTGTTGAGAAACAAGATTTCGACTTTCGCCATTTATTTTATATAAGCTTTGCTCAACCTTTAATAACCCCAACACACTGTCATCTTGAATTTGTTGTTCATTCTCAAACAAACCCAACGTCGAGAAAATTGGTTCATTAATAAACAAAACTGGCGCGATCTTCGTCACTTGTGCATTAAGGTCGGTGATAATACGAATACTACTGCGCTCAAGATCCACGTTATTAACTTGCCAGTCCCCTACCTGAGGCTTGGTAATGGTGACTAGGGTGTAATGAGAAGAGGCCGCAACGCTCACTCCTTGGGCATTCGTTAAAGGCAATTCACGGCCAGTAGGCGTAATGATTTCCGGTTGTTCTCCCGCACGATGGAAGACCACTAGAGTAAGCTCTTCAATGGCCTCGTCTACGAAAAAACGATTGCCATCGAAAGGCAGCTCTTCACTAGGAGAGGCCTGAGTAAAAATGCGCTCGAAGGTATCTAATAAATCTTCTGGGGCGGCCACTTCGACATGACTGGCATTGGTTTTTAAAGACAAGCTTTTTAACAAAGCTTTGTCTGTATAGCCCGTCATAGAAATGGTATGTAGATGAATACACTGCTCTTCTAAACGGGTTGTCAGTTCGTAGAGGATACGCTCTCTGGAGGCATTGTTAACCTCTTCATCAAGACTAATATCCACCATGCCGTCGGTCACTAAGATCCAGTGACGATCAAAGCCCGGTTCTAACTCACCTTGGTCTGGAGTGTTAAGAAGCAAAGCAATAATAGCTTCTAGATCTGTTTTAAGATCTTCTGTGGCATAGCTGTCGACATACTGGCTTAACTTGGCTTTGGTTGCCTTATTGATGCGATCTTCAGGCAACAACACCCGAGGGGTTTCACCAAATAACCAAATGCCTAAGGTGGCATGCTCTTCTGGGGCGAGATTAGAAATTAGGCGGAGCGCTTCGGAGGTCAGCTTGTCTGGATCACTCATTAACATACTGCCAGAAGCGTCCACAATAATGCGAAACTGGGTGTCCGCACGACTGCTGGTAGCGCCGAATATCAGCACGCTCATTAACACTACAATAAGATTTTGTTTAAACCACTTCACGTTAACGAACTCCTAATACAGGCGATTGACCGTTAAACTGATACGTCAATCTATTGAATACGGTTCAGGCATACCATGCACCCATTTGATAATATGGGTTTCCCAATCGTCTTCCTCTACACTGTTTTCATTCACAGCGTAATGCTCAACGGTTAAACCCTGACGCTTCATTTCTTTCTGGCTACCGACTTTCAAAGGGTGCCACTCTGGCAAATCCCCTGTTTCATGAAGCACACGATAACCACAGGTGTCTGGCAACCAATGAAATTCTTCTAACTGATCTAGGGTCAGCGTAATACAACTGGCCACTTTTTTCTGGCGTGTTTCATATACCTTACATTGGCAGGCATTGATATCAAGCTGATGACACGCCAAAGTGGTGTAAAACACCTCTTCGGTTTCGTCATCTTGCAGCTTCTGTAAACAACACTTACCACAACCGTCACAGATAGACTCCCATTCAGATGCTGACATCTTTTCTAGGGGCGTCGTTTTCCAAAACGGTTCATAACGCTTTGCAATCATAATTAATAAGCAGCCTGAGTTGGCGTTTTATACAGATCCAACAAATAGTCATCTTTCGCAGGCGGAAGCTGTAGGTAAAAGCCTTTTTCACGAATCCCTTCAATGACATTTTCTGGCTTGGAACGGGCCAATTTACTTTCTGTAGTGAGTAGCATGGTCATGGCGCTAATGCCTTTACCAAAACGTGCCATTAACTCTTCTGGCACTTTTTTAAGACCTATGCTTTTTTCCACATACAAGTACATTTCGTCGTGTTTGGAAGAGCGAAAGACTTCTACAATTAAATGCTGTTTCATAGTTTTCTCAATTTTGTCGTTTTGCAACAACGAGCTAAGCAAGTTAGCGACTAAGGGTTTGACTTAAATTTCTCTAACACAGGATTAACAATGGCCTCTCGACGCCAACCCAACAAAGCTGGATTTTGCCAATTCATATCCGAGCCATCGAACAAATGACGAACCAAAGGGTCCAGTAATTTGCGCTTCATCATGGCTTCTGGGGCAATTTCTAATGATTGTGCCTGTTCGCGTACAAAAGCTTTAATGGCCTTTGTTAACTCTCCCGCCTTAGAAGGCAGAGGAATTTCTAACGCTAACTGATATTCATCAGGGGATAAGCCTTTCACCCAATGAACTTTTTCTAAAATCACATCGCCATATAAACGGTGCTGACGACCGGTTAATTCTTCCGTAGTGGAAATCGCTCTATGGTGGCTTGGTAGATCTTTCGCCAAAGCCCACAAAGTTCGATCTTTCAGAATTTGGCCTTTCGGTACATCTTCTTTTCGAGCCTGTTCATCTCGCCAAATAAACAACAAACGCAATAGCGTTAAGCCTTCTGGAGTCAAACGCCAAGCGGTTTTAATATTCGCCCAATTTTGCTCAGGGTCAGAATTTTGCTGATATTGCCACTTAAGGGACTCACAGTCTTCTAACACCCAATCCAGCATATTTTTGGCTTTCAGCTTTTCAATTTGCTGAGGGTAAACCTGTGCCAAATACACCACATCCAAAGCGGCATAGCGCTTTTGGGCATCGGTTAAAGGACGCTGTAGCCAGTCGGAACGCGTCTCATCCTTCGCCACTTCGATGTTTAAATAGGCATGGATCAGCTTCACATAGCTTAAAGACCATTGGGCATTAGCGTAAGCTTCGCCTATTTGCGTGTCATAAAAAGGCGTTGGCAACACACCAAGCAAACGATCAAAAACATCCAGATCTTCCGAACAAGCGTGAAATACTTTCATCACATTTGGATCTATCATTAGGTCCCGTAACGGTGCCCAATCATCAATGCTTAGGGGGTCGATTAATACCGCCTTCTCCCCTTCACTGATTTGAATCAATCCCGTGATTGGGTAATAAGTACTGCGGCGAATGAATTCCGTATCCACCGCAATCACAGGTAATTCTGCCCAATACTCACACCAACTTCTTAATGAAGCATTGTCAGCAACCCAAATGATATTCAACGCTTGCTCTTGATCATTCATACTAGAGTGTCTTCCGTCCCTCTAGCGCAAGTGCCAGAGTGTTACCATCAACGTATTCAAGCTCACCCCCCATGGGAACCCCATGAGCAATGCGACTCACATTGATGTTCAGTTTTTTTAACAGTTCCGCAATATAGTGACAGGTTGCTTCACCTTCAATGGTGGAGTTTGTCGCTATGATCGCCTCTTCTACCGAGTTGTGCAGCACTAGCTGCTCAAGTCTGTCTAAGCCCAATTCTTCCGGACCAATGCCATCGATGGGAGACAGGTGCCCTAGTAATACAAAGTAACGGCCGTCGAAGGTTCCTGCCGATTCAATAGCAATCACATCGGCTGGGGTTTCAACGATACAGAGTTTTTTCGGGTCCCTATCGGATGACTGACAAAGACTACACTCAGACTCTTCCGTGAGTGTTCGACAACTAGAACAACGCCCAACTTTATCAAGAGCTTCACGCAATGAATTCGCTAAACGATCGGCCCCTTGATGCTCTCTTTCAAGCAGGTACAAAGCCATTTTCTGCGCAGATTTTGGCCCAACACCGGGTAAACAGCGCAAAGACTCAATCAGCTCTTTGATCAGAGGACTAAACAAGACAGCCTCCTAGAAAGGCATCTTGAAGCCAGGTGGTAAAGACATACCCGCAGTCGCGGCGTCCATCTTTTCCTTTTGGCTTGATTCGATGTTGCGTACCGCATCATTTACCGCTGCAGCAATCAGGTCTTCTAACATTTCTTTATCGTCTTCGAATAAAGAATCGTCGATAGACACACGCTTAACATCGTGACGGCCTGTCATGATAATTTTTACAAGACCCGCACCAGCTTGGCCTTCTACTTCCATGTTGGCGACTTCTTCTTGGGCTTTCTGCACGTTTTCCTGCATTTTCTGCGCTTGGCGCATCATGTTACCCATTCCACCTTTAAACATATCTTTTCTCCAATTTACGCTTTAACTTTGACTGTATCGTATATCAATTGTGCGCCCATCGTCGTTGAAAGGGCTTGCACAACTGGGTGTGCATTTAAATGATCTATGGCCACCTGTAAGGCTTCGGCACGCTTACTGGCGGCAAATTCTTCTGCGGTCACTCCGCTGACATCTTCCACCGTATCAATGATGAGCGGAACAGGAATACCAAAAAAGTCGCTTAGGGCATTTTGTATTTGCTCATAGCGAGTTTGATTCAGCATGTGCCCGTACTCCAAGGGCACCTGTAAACGTACCCCTTGGTCTGTGGACTCTATCAAGCTTGAGTTCATTAAGATGTTATGAACCAAACCCGATAACGCTAACCTTGGCGCCACCAGCCACCAAATTTTCATGGTTAACTGGTTATAGTGGGACATCTCTGGCACTGGAATACCAAGCGCTGGCTGGGCAATCCGATCGGGGATTTTAGCCAATCTATTATCCGTTGATACCTCCGTTTGAGGCTCTTCTTCAGCAGTGTCTTCTTCTACATCACTGTTTAATGCCTCAACCAAGGCCGCCGATGCGTTATATGGGTCTAAGACATCACTGATTGCCCGCTCTTCGGCTTCTTCTTCATCTTCCTCGTCCTCATCTTCTATGGGGGCGATTGGCTTTTTTTCATCGGTTGGTACGAATGATTCAGCCTTTTCCTCGGGTTCAAGAGAAGACTCAAGAGGAGATTCAACAACAGAATCAGCTACTGGAACTTCTTCTGTTTCCTCAATAGGCTCATCGCTCTCAACGTCTGGCTGTTGCTGTACAATAGGCGCATCAACCATAGAATCTGCAACAACAGGTTCTTCAGAAATGTCTTCTGCTGGGCTTTCTGGCACTGCAGGTTCAGCATCACTTTCTTCCCAAGGGGGTCGTTGATCTTGTGGTAATGATGATGCTTGAGAAACTGGCTCCGCTGGCGCTTCTACTGGGCTTATTGACTCAACCGCTGCCTGAGGCATTGAAGTCTCGGGGCTTGCAGAGGCTGTACTGCCTTCTATTGGCGCTTCCAGTGACTTTTCAGCGGGTGCTGGTGGCACTTCATGAGATACAGATGACGCTTCATGAGATACAGGCGTTTCAGCCACAACAGGCTCAGCACTTGTGTGTGTTGGTGCAGACACCACAGGGGCTTCAGGAGACGCCGAGGCTTGCGTTACTGGAGGTGCTTCGTAGCTCACTGTCATTGGGGGAGCAGGACGGAAAGCGATAAGGCGCAGCATTAGCATTTCAAAACCGGCGCGTACCGAATGGGCCAAGTGTAAATCTCGCTTACCAACCAATAAGCTTTGGTACATAATCTGAATTTCTTCTGCTGCCACCTGGCTCGCCATGGCTTGAATACGCGACAAATCCCCTAACTGATCCTGTAAAGCGCCGGGCACCTGTTGCTCAATGGCCACTCGATGCAAACAATCCATTAGGCTGCCACAAATGGCACTAAAGTCAGGCTGGTAATCCGCAAGCAGTTCAATTTTATGCATGACTTGTGCGGCTTGCTTAGCGACAACCGTTTCAAGTAAATCCAACACTTGAGACTGATTCACAAGCCCAAGCATGGCCGTCACACCAGACTCAGAGATATGACCGTTACCAAAAGCAATGGCTTGATCTGTCAAACTCAGCGCATCACGCATACTTCCATTGGCTGCTTGGCCGATTTGCCACAAGGCAGGCTGGTCGTATTCTATGGTTTCGCTTTGTAGCACGGTTTGCAGATAATCCACCACTCGTTGCGGTGTCATATTTTTAAGATTGAATTGCAAACAGCGAGACAAGATCGTTACGGGTAATTTCTGTGGGTCTGTAGTCGCTAATAGGAACTTAACATGGGCTGGCGGCTCTTCTAAAGTTTTTAATAAGGCGTTAAAAGAGTGAGTCGACAGCATGTGCACTTCGTCTATCAGATAGACTTTAAAGCGACCACGGGTCGGTGCATATTGGACGTTTTCTAATAATTCGCGAGTATCTTCCACCTTGGTTCGTGATGCCGCATCCACTTCGATAAGGTCAACAAAGCGACCTTCGGCGATTTCACGACAACTATCACAAGTGCCGCAAGGCTCTGGCGAGATACCATTGGTTTCACAGTTTAAGCATTTAGCAAAAATTCGCGCAATGGTGGTTTTACCGACCCCTCGGGTACCGGTAAATAAATAAGCATGGTGCAAACGTTGTTGGCGCAAAGCGTTAACAAGGGCTTGTAAAACATGGTCTTGTCCAGCCATTTCAAGAAATGTCTGAGGGCGCCATTTGCGTGCTAAAACTTGATAACTCATGATAGATACTGGCTAATGAAAAGCGATTTTTTATTGTACGGTAGTCGAAGCAATTTCGAAACCATTGTTGAACGACATTGGGGAGGGATTTTAACAGATTTCTGGAGAATTTGAGCGAAAGATCAAAGGTTTAAAAACACTCGGACTCAGTCCGAGTGTTTTTTGAACAAGTTATTTAGCGGCCGCTTGACGAATTTTACGTTGGCGCTCTTTTTCGGCTTCTTTTTCACTGCGGTGTTTTGCAACGGCTTCTGTTACTTCAGCACCTATGTGCTCTTCACCACGAGCTTTAGCTAACTGAACTTGACGTTCACGCTCAATAAAACGCTGGCGTTGCTCTGGAGAATACTTGTCAATACAGTGCACACAGCTAACACCTTGAACATAGGACTCAAGCTGCTTTTCTTCTTCTGTGATCGGCATACGGCAAGCGTGACACTGGTCGTAATCGCCTTTTTCTAGATCGTGATTAACCGACACACGGTTATCAAACACGAAGCAGTCACCTTCCCAAAGCGTCTCTTCTTTCGGTACTTCCTCAAGGTATTTTAAGATGCCGCCTTCTAGGTGATACACCTCTTCAAAGCCTTGCTCTAGCATGTAGGCCGTGGATTTTTCACAGCGAATGCCACCCGTACAGAACATGGCAACTTTCTTGTGTTTCGCCGGATCCATATTTTCTTTTACATAGGATGGGAATTCACGGAAGGTATCTGTTTTTGGGTTAACGGCATTTTTGAAGGTACCGATTTGCACTTCGTAATCGTTACGAGTATCTACTAGAACCACATCTGGGTCAGAGATCAGATCATTCCAATCTTGTGGCTTAACATAAGTGCCTACCACACGTTTTGGGTCGATGCCCTCAACGCCCATGGTGACGATTTCTTTTTTAAGCTTCACCTTAGTGCGGTAGAAAGGCATGTTTTCGTCGAAAGATTCTTTGTAAACAATATTGTCCAGCCCTGGCTGAGCATCTAACCAAGCCAACATAGCGTCTATGCCTTCACGGCTACCTGCGACAGTACCGTTAATGCCTTCACTGGCTAACAATAAGGTGCCACGAATGGCGTTTTCTTCGAGCACTGCTTGTAGAGGCTCACGCAACTCTACGTAGTTATTCAGTTCAACGAATTTATACAGGGCACATACAACAACTTTCGACATTTCTTTCTCCTCTGCGATCTGGAACGTAAAACCAGAGCAATTAAACAAGCCGCGCATTATAGAGATTTTTTGCCTGTGTTTCGAGACTCTACCCCTTATTTTAGGGCAATAATTTTATTGATCCGGATCAAGGTTTTGCCCAGTAGTGTTATTAACTCGAAACCAGCCCGCGATACTGTGGCGCGTTCGCTTAGCCACCTTCACTTCGTGATAAAAACATTCGCTCAAAAAGAACGCCATGCGGCCATTTTTTGGAAAAAAACGTCCCAACTCGATTTCTGGGTTATGTTCATCATAAATGACCAACTCCCCACCATCGCCTTCTTGCCAGTCATCGTTCAGATACAAAACGGTAGAAAGAATGCGGTTACTCTCCCCTTTAAAGGCGTCTATGTGTTTTTCATAAAAGGCACCTTTTTCGTAGCGAGCAAAATGCGCTTCATAATCAAATAGACCAATGAACAAATGGCGATTTAGCGCCACCCGCAATAACTCCATGGCATTTAGAAAGTCATGGCGAATTGCCGACTCTGGGTCGATCCAACGTATGTAGTCTCGGCGCGCTTCTAGCAACACCTGATGGTCTTGCTGACGTCCCACGCCAGCCCTTTGCATCTCTTCCACAGGTAAACCATGGGCTTCGTCCCGCAAGACTTTTGTGAAGCGAGTTGAGAAGAAGTCGTCCTGAATACTCCACCCCTTTGTCTGCAAATCGTTCAATAAATTGTAAAAAGGCTCTTCACGATCAAAAAGGGTAAGGGGTTCTTCGAAATACAAAGAACCAAGGGTCAACTTTTCAGGGGTCGTCAATGGATTAATCACTTATAAAAAGGCAAAATGAATGGCGCCGCCATCATACTTCAGCCTTTGCTTTAACACACCAAGATTCGCTCACTATGACACAAACTTTTAAATTACGTGATTATCAGCAACAAGCGGTGGAATCGGTCATTGAGCATTTTCGTCGACATCTAGACCCCGCTGTGATCGTCTTGCCAACTGGCGCTGGCAAAAGCTTAGTAATTGCAGAGCTTAGCAGGCTTGCCAATGGTCGAGTTGTTTGCCTAGCCCACGTGAAAGAATTGGTGGAGCAAAACCATGCAAAGTTTGAAGCTACGGGGAATACGGCTGGTATTTTTTCTGCTGGGCTAAATGAAAAAGCCAGCCATCACAAAACCACCTTTGCCAGTGTGCAATCCATTTCAGCTAATCTGTCGGCTTTTCAAGAACCTGTGAGCTTATTAGTCATTGATGAGTGTCATCGCATTAGCATGCAAGACAGTAGCCAATATCAGCAGACCATTGAGCATTTTAGAAAGCTTAACCCTAAGGTCAAAATACTGGGCTTAACCGCTACCCCCTATCGCTTAACTACCGGTTGGATTTATCAGCAGCATTATCATGGCTATTGTCGTGGGCAAATGGAGGATGCCAAGCAGGCAGCCTTTTTTAAAAAATGCATTTTTGAGCTTCCCTTACAACACATGGTCAAACAGGGCTACTTAACACCACCAGTTCACTACGATGCTGCCATAGCCCATTATGATTTTAGTTTGCTAACAGAGAGCTTAGACGGCGAACAAGACGCAAACGACATTGCCCTGAACGAACTCATTCACAAATACCCTAGAGTCACTCAAGCGGTTACCGAGCAGATATTGCAACTGAGTGAAAACCGCCAAGGGGTGATGATCTTTGCCGCGACCATAGATCATGCCTATGAAATTGGCAGCTATTTACCTGAAGACAGAACCGCCATTATTACCGGCAAAACGCCCATTCGTGAGCGAGACCAACTCATACAAGCCTTCAAACAGAAGCAGCTTAAATATCTCGTGAATGTCTCGGTACTCACCACAGGTTTTGATGCGCCCCATGTGGATGTTATTGCCATCTTGCGCCCTACCCAATCCATCAGTTTGTTCCAGCAAATTGTGGGCCGAGGTTTACGACTAAGCGAAGGCAAGCAAGACTGCTTAATTTTGGACTACACCAACAATGGCTATAATATTTTTCAGCCTGAAATTGGTGAAAAAAAGCCCACCAGCGATTCAGTAGCAGTACAAATTCATTGCCCTGAATGCGATTTCGCCAACACCTTTTGGGGACGAGTGGACGCTGAAGGAAACATTCTTGAACACTTTGGACGCCGCTGTCATGGGCTAGTGGAAATGGGCGATAGTAAAGAGCAATGCCAATATCGCTTTAAATTTAAACGCTGCCCTCATTGTGACAGTGAAAATGATATCGCCGCCCGACAATGCCACCAGTGTTTCGAAAAGCTGCTCGATGCAGACGATCAACTGCGCAATGCGCTCAACCTAAAGGACAATAAAGTATTACGATGCTCTGGCTTCACAACCGAGCATTCCATTAGTGGAGAGACCCTTAAAATTATTTACCACGACGAAGAAGGTATTACCCTGACCGAGACATTCCGTTTTAAACAAAAAAAGTCTCGGCAAGCCTTCAATGACATATTTGCAAAACGCTTAGCAGCGGCGACGCAAAACATCAGCTTTGAGAACGTTGAGGAGCTGCTGCCTTTCTTACCATACTTGCCTTCCCCAGACTTTGTTATCGCCAAGAAGAACAAACAGTATTGGCAAGTGACAGAGCGTCTCTTTGATTACCAAGGCCCCTACCGAAAAGCCAACCAACTGTAGCCCTTAGCCTTCCGCCATTAGGCTTATCAAACGGTTACCGCCTTGGGATTTGGCGATGTATAACGCTTTATCGGCTAGGCTAATATAGCTTTCAATTTGCTCGTTAGAGACTTCACCACTTGGGGTGACAAAATCAATACTACAAAAACCAATAGATAGTGTGAGATATACATCATTTTCACTCAGACTACTGACCCTTTCCTGAATGGATTTAAAGAGTTCAGTACCTTGTTGCAGATCTTTACCAGGCAAGAAGATTAAAAACTCATCGCCAGCCAAACGCCCTAAAACATCATGCCTTCCAATAGAGCCATCAAGCAAACTAGCCAGAGAAACCAATACCTCATCGCCATTTTTATGGCCATAGGTATCGTTTAACTCTTTGAAATTATCAATATCGACAATCGCCAATAAGCCTTTATCCGCCTTCTGGCACAGCTTGTTCATAGACTGAGTTAGAGCGCTATAAATCCCTCGTCGGTTAAGCACATTCGTTAAACTGTCGTGGTCCGCCATAAATTGCAGCTCTTTATTAAGCTCACTTAACTGCTTCTCTTGGCTTCTTCTAACCAGCTCAACTTCTATCCAAGAAGCCATTAGTTGCAAGGCGTCTAGATCGAAGTCATGAAATTTACGAGGAAAAGGTAAAGGGCTAGAAAAGTTTAACGTCCCGTATAGCTCACCCTGAACATAGATGGGAATACCGATATAAGCTTCTAGACCAAAGGCTTGATAAGCCGGATGTACGGCTAACCTATCATCTTGACCAACATGCTCAATCGCAACGGCTTGATTTGCCGTACAGGTAATGGAGCAATAGGTGGCATCAAAATTGAATTTGTCCCCAGATTGTAAAGGGATCTCGACAGGCGTCACACAATATTGAATGACATAATCCTCTCCATCTATTTTGGAAAGGATGGCAATGTCTAAATCGAATCGCTCTAAGCCCATTCGAAGTAATTGCCTGATCTGTTCTTCAAAACCTAAATGGTGGTTATTGGTAATTTGATAAAGCTTGCGTATAACTTGTTCACTACTAGAGGGGGAAATCATTATTATGTACCTCTATTCGTTATTAAGCCTGATAAAGCAGCCTGCTTTATTCATCTAACAACTGATGTTTAAAAGCGTGTAAGACACTAAACATAGTTATAACACCCTGCCCTAATAAAAACAAAGGCGCACTAGGCGCCTTTGTTTAACTAGCTGATCTGTAAAGGCTTAACGTTTCTTCAAAGCACCAGCCGAGAAGGTAACAAACTCTTCTGCACTGGTTGGGTGAACCCCAACGGTAGCATCGAAGTCAGCTTTCGTGGCACCTGCTTTAATGGCAATGCCTAAACCTTGGATAATCTCACCCGCATAGTCACCCACCATGTGAGCACCAATGACTTTATCGTCGGCGTTATTGACCAAAAGCTTCATCAGTGAGCGAGTTTGCGCACCGGACAAAGTATGTTTCATGGCACGGAAATCCGTCTGATAAACACGGAAATCTAAACCACGGGCATCGGCTTCTTGTTCCGTTAAGCCCACTGTACCAATGGATGGCTGGCTAAACACGGCGGTAGGAATATTGTCGTAGTCAAAATCGACAGCTTTACCTTCAAACCAGAAATCGATTAATGCCATGGCTTCTTTAATCGCCACTGGGGTAAGCTGAATACGATCCGTCACATCCCCCAGAGCAAACACGCTTGGTGCACTGCTGACAAAGTTGCTATCAACGATGACAGCGCCGTTTTTACCCGTTTCAACGCCTGCTTTATCAAGCGCCAAAGAAGCAACATTTGGCACACGACCTGTAGCGTATAAAATCAGTCCGAACTCTTCAGAACTACCATCTTTAAAATGCACAATACGCTTACCAGCAGGGTCCGCTTTATCCGCCAATTCGATGGATGCTACGTCAGTGTTCAAACGAACATCAATTCCAGACTTCACATATTCTTCGCTGGCGAAAGCGCGTACGTCTTCATCAAAGCCACGTAGTAACTGGTCACCACGATAGGCCAATGAAGTATCAACCCCTAGTCCGTTCAAGATACCGGCAAACTCAACAGCAATATAACCACCGCCGACGACCAATGCTTTTTCAGGTAGCGAATCTAGATAGAACATTTCATTGGAGCTTACGACTAAATCAGAACCAGTAAACTCAGGAATGAATGGTTTAGCACCTACAGCGATCAAAATTCTTTCCGCTGTGTAGGTCTGCCCAGCCACTTCTACCGTGTGAGCATCGACAAATTTAGCGTAACCGGAAATAACTTCTACTCCAGCATTACCCAACAAGTTGCCATAAATAACGTTTAGACGTTCAATTTCTTTGGTTTTGTTGTCACGTAATACAGACCAGTCAAAACTAACGCCTTCGTGCTTCCAACCAAAACCAGCCGCTTCTGAAAAACCATGACCGTATTCAGAGCCATAGACAAATAACTTTTTCGGCACACAACCTATGTTGACACAAGTGCCACCCAAAGCACTGCCTTCTGCTACAGCAACTTTATAAGCTTTAGACGCCGCCACTCGACTTGCGCGAACACCACCAGAACCGGCACCAATTACAAAAAGATCATACTGATAAGCCATTTACAGCCCCTTCCTACGTCAGTGTTGTTAAATTCGATGCGCCAAGTGTAGCAGTACCGAACCTATAAGTTAAAAAGAAGCCGTGACTATTCTGCCCTGAAATGCTGAAAAACCATGAAAATGTGCATTTTAGTCAAAAAGTTAAACCCTCTCCGATTCATTAGCCTCTAAAATAGTGAGCACATGGGAACGCTTGTGGACATTTTTGGCAAAAACTTTATGCCCCCATAACACCAAGGTATGATTACAGAAACACTTTAGGAATCCTTACTATGAAATTTGTCTCATTCAATATCAATGGCTTACGTGCTCGCCCTCATCAGATAGAAGCGTTGGTTGAAAAGCACTCTCCAGATGTAATCGGCCTACAAGAAATTAAAGTGCACGATGATGCCTTCCCTCATGAAATCCCTGAGTCCGTGGGTTACCACGCTTACTATTACGGCCAGAAATCTCATTACGGTGTCGCTATTTTTAGTAAACAAGAAGCCACAAGTGTTGAGTATGGATTCCCGGGGGATGAAGAAGACGCCCAACGTCGTATGATCATTGCTACCTTTGATACGCCACAAGGCCCAGTAAAAGTACTGAATGGCTACTTCCCTCAAGGGGAAAGCCGTGACCACGAAACCAAGTTTCCAGCGAAACGAAAGTTTTATGCAGACCTTATGGAATACCTTGCGAACCATACTGCTGATGAAAAGATCATCGTCATGGGAGACATTAATATCTCACCAACAGATCTTGATATCGGTATTGGTGAGGCAAATGCTAAACGTTGGTTAAAAACCGGTAAATGTAGCTTCTTACCAGAGGAGCGTGAGTGGTTCAAAATCCTTTGCGACTGGGGACTAACAGACACCTACCGTCAGCTAAACCCAGAGAAAAATGATCGTTTTAGCTGGTTTGATTACCGCTCAAAAGGTTTTGATGACACCCCTAAGCGCGGGCTACGCATCGATGTCATCATGTCTTCAAATGGCTTAACGCCATATTTGGAAGATAGCGATGTGGACTACGAGCTTAGAGGCTTAGAAAAGCCATCTGACCATGCCCCAATTTGGACAAGTTTCAAGCTCGATTAAGCACTATTTAGCAGCGGCCTTTTTGATCATTTTTTGCACTATTTTTACAAAGGCCGCTGTTACTGATGTGAACCACTATTATTTACGCATACCCCCAGATTTATCCACAGACTATGTGGATGACTTCCATTCCCATTAGTGTCATCCTCGAACATTCTGGCAAGTCTTTTAAAAAAGCCAGTCATATTTACACCTTATCACTCAATTAGAGCACCTAGAATGAACAAACTTTTTCTGCTACTGGTTATCTCATGCTTGGCCAGTTACACCTCAATAGCCAACAGTGCTTCGGTATGGAAAGTCTCATCTGGGGAGCATAGTTTGTATTTAGGTGGCACACTTCACTTGCTGACCCAAGAAGACTACCCACTACCAAGTGAATATGAACAAGCCTACCAAGCCGCTGATACCATTCTTTTTGAAACAGATATGAGCGTAATTAATAGCCCCCAGTTTCAACAAAAAATTGGCGAGACTTTTAGATCGGACATTCCGTTACAGCATCAGCTAAGTTCGAACACTTACCAAGAACTGCTTGAATATCTTACTCAGAAAAACATCAACCCCATGACACTCCAGCACTACAAGGCTGCCCTAGTGAGTGTTTCCATCAGTATGTTTGAACTGGAATCCATGGGCTTTAACACCATAGGCGTGGACAATTACTACCATCAACAAGCCTTGCGAGATAATAAAAAAATCCATTGGTTAGAGTCCCCTCAGACCCAATTACTGACGCTCGCCAGCTTAGGTAATGAAGACCCAGACAAACTCATTCTATACAGTCTTTTAGATATTGAAGCCATGCCAGAAAACTTGGAGGCTATTCATGGCGCTTGGCGAGATGGGAACATGGAACGTCTTGCCGACTATACACTCGTCGATCTAAAAAAGGATTTCCCACAGATTCATCAGGGCTTATATGTCAGCCGCAACCAGAATTGGCTACCTCAAATCCTACAAATGCTTAAGGATGAACAAACAGAATTTATCTTAGTGGGCGTTTCCCATATGGCGGGTGAAGACGGATTGCTAAAACAACTTGCACAGCGGGGCTATCAGATCGAACAGTTAAGTGAACCGACAGCCCAGTAATGACCACTAGGGTCGCACACGCAAAAAACTAGCAAACCTTGGTACGCCATTATTGGTAAAACCGTGATAACGAAAGGTCACCCTACTCCCTATGGCTGGTGGAGACGAACGCTCTTTATCACTAAAGCCTGTGCCAATTTTGAACCTTATGCCGGAAGGCAACTCCACCAATAAAGACCCCATTTGCCCTTCATACTTGCCTTTACCCGGCAACACATCAAGGACTGTCGCTTCCGCATCCATATAGGGTTTTAGTTTAAGCAGGTGATCACTACGACCCTGACTGAATTGCGCTGATTTTAAATGCAGCATTAAGCCTTCCGCACCCTGTGCAACGTATTCATCAAGCAATTTAAATAACGTGGTTTTGTCTGTGACAGTAAATTGCTCTACCGGAATCACATGAGAAAGATTGGCTTGCTGGAGGATACGGGTATAACGGCTGACTCTTTGTTCAAACGTAAAGGTTCGATTCTTGTCTGGGGCATCAAACACCATGTAGTGGATCTTTCGCCATTCTTGATCAACAGGTGTCTGTTTAGAAACGGCGGATTGAATAAAAGCAAAGTCTTGGCGTTTTGACCATAATTCACCGTCTAACCAGATATTGGGTAACCCTCTGGTAAACCAAGCTGGCGCATGAATGGTTTTACCCGTTCTTGTCAGCAGCTCCGAACCTGTCCATATTGCTCGAATACCATCGTACTTTTCACTCACAAGATAATCGCTGACGACCACCTTGTCATCGTACACCTTTGCTAACTCCACTGGGTATTGACCATACAACACAGCCGAGAAAGCCATACTTAAAATACAGGCACACATGCGTAACATCATCATTCACTCCTTTGAATGTTTTAACCGCCATTGTCTATGTTTAGGCGCTTGTTATAGCGTACCCCCCTAACCTAGACACTAATTTTTTATAAATTGCATTTTTATCAGGTTTACCAACTGCTAATTTAATTTTATAAACAGATTCATACTCTCTGACAGCCTTAGCCTTAATGCCATTTCGAAGGTAACAGAGCTCTGCCCTTTAGGGGTTCTGTTAAGAGTTGAATGAGTTGCCCAACCACTGAAGCGGATTTAGTAGTGGTAACGACATGAAATGATTGTTATCGCTTGATCATCGACTGCGTAAACAAGTCTGTTAGTGTCGTCAATGCGGCGAGACCAAAAGCCAGATAAGTTCTCTTTTAAGGGCTCAGGTTTACCAATACCCTCAAAAGGAGAACGCTTCACATCATTAATAAGTTTGTTGATACGCTTAAGCGTTTTCTTATCTTGGGTTTGCCAATACAAATAGTCACCCCAAGCTTCATCAGTCCACGATTGTAAACGTTGACTACTACTCATCAATTAACTCTCGTGCGGTTGTTTTCCCGGCACGGTACTGTTCTATTGAGCGGTTTAAGTGTTCAGCATTTTGAGGAGAGCGTAGTAAATGTACTGTCTCCATAAGACTGTTGTAATAGTCTAAAGACATAACCACAGCATCTTCAGAGTCACGACGTGTAATGACCGTTGTATCTGCATCATTAACGACACCGTCTAAAACAGCTTTAAGACTATTTCTAGCTTCGGTAAAAGATACGATTCTCATAACAACCTCTACATGTACGTTTAATGGAACAAGTATAGTCTTCACACATATACATGTACAGTGAATTGAACAATTAGGGTCGGAGTACAATTAAAATAAAGATCATCAATTCTACGAAAGATTGCTGAGAAAGGGGCTAATTTTACTTTGGTCCCAATTACAAAAAGATACGTTATAATATAACATTATCTTTTTTTATACCTCCGGAGAGCAATATGTCTAACCCCATCCCCGTTACCGTACTCACGGGTTTTCTTGGTAGTGGCAAGACCACTTTGCTAAACCGCATACTGTCTGAAGATCACGGCCTGCGCATTGCGGTCATTGAAAATGAGTTTGGTGAAATCGGCATAGATCAAGATCTGGTCATCAATGCTGACGAAGAAATATTCGAGATGAATAACGGCTGCATTTGCTGCACGGTACGTGGCGATCTTATTCGTATTTTAAATGAATTAGCAGAACGCAAAGACAAATTCGATCGCGTCATTCTAGAAACTACTGGCATGGCAGATCCTGGCCCTGTGGCACAAACCTTTTTTGTTGACCCTTCCATCAGCGAACAATATGAACTGGATGGCATCATCACTCTAGTAGACGCCAAGCACGTCAGCACTCACCTTGACGAAAGTACCGACGAGGTCATGGCACAAGTGGCCTTCGCTGATCGCATCATATTAAACAAAGCGGATTTGGTCACAGAAGATGACATGCTTAGCCTGAAAAAGCGCCTAAAAGGCATGAACCAAATGGCAGGCTTCTATTCTGCAACCATGGCCGATGCACCGATTGCCGAATTACTGGACATTGGTGGATTCAACATTCAACGCGCCATGGACATGAAACCCAATTTCCTAGAGCCGGAATACCCATTTGAATGGGGTGGAATATGGCAACTGCCTGCTGGTAAATACCGCTTTAAGATGGCCAACGGCCCAGATCCAGACATGGCATTTTTGATCTCTGACGTTAAACATACAGCTGAAACGACTGTATTGGATTTAGCAGAAACCGTCTTTGTGGAATTCTCCAAATCTGGCGAGCCTATTTCGCATGGGCAAACACTAAGCGAAAGGAATCACTGCTACCGCCTACAGCTTGAAGGCCAAGATCACTATGAATTTCAATTAGAACTGGCCACGGCTCAAGACATCGCCGTGTTCTCTCAACACACGCCAGAAGAGTTTGAGTTAGCGCTTTTAGACAGAGACAACGCCGAGCACCTCCCTGTTGCAGAACACTATTTTAATGCCGAGCATGAACATAACGACGCGGTTTCCTCGATTTCTATCGAGTTAGCAGGCAGATTTGACGGTGACATCCTCAATGCTTGGATGGGGATGTTTCTGCAAGAAAAAGGCGTCGATGTGTATCGTATGAAAGGCGTACTTGCTATTCATGACGAAGAACATCGAATTGTCTATCAAGGCGTTCACATGCTATTTGGCGGACAACTTGGAAAACCCTGGGGAGATGAAACACCCACCAACCGCATGATCTTTATTGGCAAAAACCTTGATGAAGACTACATACGCGGCTCATTGGAAAGATGTTTGTATAAATAACATTTACACCCTTAGTAATATAAAATAGAGCATTGGGTGGAAGTAAAATCACTCAATGCTCTCTCCACCTCAAATGACCAAGACAACTTCAATTCTATGAAAGATATAAAAAATGTTTTCCGTAATCTCGAAAAACTATTAAGAGACGCCAGCTGGTTTGACGATGACTGGGAAATATACAACCGTGGCCCATACTTACAACTCTACAAATCAAATTGGCACAACCACAACCAAGGTGGCGTTCATTTCGAAACCTTCATTGAAGCACCACAAATCAAACAAAAGTCGTTTCCTATCTGCATGCACGCCGAAGAAGACTGCCCTTCACAACCAGAGTTTATTGAAAAATTTCTTGAATTAGAAAGCGGCCGTATAAAAAGCTGGAAAGGCTATCAAACCATCGGCAAGGGCTATCACATCTGCGAACGCACCATGCCACTTAACTTCAAAAACCTAGAACAACGTATCTTTGAAGAACTGAACCGACTACGCCAACTGTCAGACAGCATTGAACAAACACTTAACGATGTGAAAGGTGAACCAGAATGGTAAAGCGCCAGAAAAGTCCCTGCATCGACCTTTGTGATTTCTCTGGGCCCAAAGGCTGGTGCTTAGGTTGCGCTCGTACTCGTCCCGAGTGCAACCAATGGCAAAAAATGAAACCTTACGACAAAAACAAAATAGAAAAGGAACTGCAAAAACGCATGAACCAAATCAAAAAACAACAGGGAATTTTGGGGACAGAGTAACATTAAAACTCAGTATCTGGCTTTTTCCTTCCTCGATTCATCTGAGCTTGTCTATGGCCTATCAATAAAGCTTTCAACAAAAAAATGCTATCGCTCCCAGAAGAACGACTAGGAAAGGGCCTAATTTAAGTCTGACCTCAATTATCAATGTTGGAACGCAGTGACTAAAGCCAAACAGAATTTTCCATATTAAATTTCTTGTTATGGTGATTCTTCAATGTATTCAAAATACGTCGCAGAAAGATTTTTCGACAACTCTGGCCGCTCTATAATTTGACATAAATCTAGAATTGCTAACAACGATAACTTATTGGATTCAGTTAGTGCCCAAGACAAGTGCTCTGAAAGGTTGCGCCCTGATATTTCATCACCTGCAGTACGAGATGCTACTTGAAAAAATCCTCCATGAGTGTAGTCATTCATAGCTTTCCATTTACCAGCCTTATATCGCTTCAACGCACCATGCTGATAGCCTTCTGTTTTTTCAACATCTTCAATAAGAGAGCTTACAACTAAATCCAAATTTTTATTTGCAACAAACTTCTCAATATTTGAATCACTTGCACACCGAAGAAACCAAATCCCTCTTAATAGAGCTTCAAACTGGCAACGAAGAAGTGCGAATAAAGAGCCTAGCAAATTACATTTTGCTAAATTAATAATTGATTGATGATGCTCTAGACTCAAATGCAATAATCCCATCGCAATTCTATTCCTTGCATTTGATTTAAAATCTACGCCATCAAGCTCAACTTGATAGCATTTAGACCAATTTTCAGCAGCAGAAATCTTCACATATCACCATAACGCCTTATTCAGAGGCAATAAAATAGCTGGTTAAAGTTAGCGAGGAGCGAGCAAAAACCAGCTATTTTTTGCTCTGCTGAAACGATTTGTTACCTTCGTTTTGGATGCTTCTCATGAATATTCGGGGCGAAGTATAATTAAAAGAAAGATTATCACTTCTAGCTAATATTGCTAAGAAAGAGCTTAGTTTAACTCTGTCCCCAATTATCCATTACCAAGTGTACTTTATGGGATTAGATGCGCCTCTCTTGCGAAATTCATCTGGTGTGCGCTTACCTTTATATAGCTTTTGTAGTTCCAGTTGGGCTTCGTGTCCGACAAACCCATAGCGACCTTCAACACCCTCTTTTCCTGGGAAATTCTCAGGTATAGCTTCTAGCCACTCTTTTGCCACAAAAACCCCCACAATCAAACCCTGCACTGTAGCCAAAACAACTTCTGCTTGACTTGCCTTTTGTTTGCTCAAACGCCAAGCATAGCGAGTCGCTTCATAAAGTGAACTTTCTAAAGCACTACGGTTAACACTGATAAGCAAAGCCTTGTGTTGGAATCTAGCAGTTTCTGCCGAATACCTCTTTATAATCTCGGAGGAATGCATGGCCCCAAAATCACTATTTCCATGTCCGTCCACAATATTGGTTATACCTGGGTATGCATCTATCAAAGCCGCCTCCACTTCAAAAGCCGATTTTTCGCTCAAACCATGCCTATGAATAACATGGGCGACATCAAATCCTGCTAGGTTTATTGACCGGATTCTAGTAATTTTTTCAGACAATGAATCTCTCTCAAAATCTCCGCAAGCATGAGCAAACACACGATTCCCTTTACCTTTCCCTATATAAAAAGTTTCCCCATTTCTTGGGTCAATTAACCTATAAACATAATACTGAAGTTGCTCTGCCACTTCTGGTGGGAATGAATCAATCTGTAGGTTAGGCATGGATTCTCCTTGATGGAATAATTGAGGTCAGAATTAGTATACTTACATTTCCCTGCTTACCTTTCCAAAAGAACTAAAGATTAATTCTATTAATCTTCAGCGCTTCTTTCTCTACCTTTACCATGTTGGCTAGCACTTCCTGCAATTCGTCCATATTGCTGTACTGGGTCGTTGGGTCGTACTCACCTTGAAAGTAGTAGCCGGCTTCATTAAACACTTGGCCAAGCTGAAATTTGTCACCCTTTTCACCACGCCCGCAAATTATGTAAACATTAAGCTCCATGTACCCTCCAACAAACAACACAATTAATAAGAATCATTATTATACATAGTAAAGGTTCGTGAGGAACCATTTCTATACTGCTATGCAGAAGGGACACCAAGGAGTGCTAGGCAGGGAGTGAAATTTAACCCTGACCCGAAAAGAAGAAAGCCCCATACTCATGTGAGTATGGGGCTTTCGTGTTTGTTCGCTAGCGCGTAACGTTTGTGTTACTTGCTAAGTTGAACGATTAACTTGTTCATGCGGCTAACGAAGGTTGCTGGGTCTTCAAGCTGTCCGCCTTCAGACAAGGTCGCTTGTTCGAACAACAACCATGCCATGTCAGAGAAACGCTCTTCGTCGGTTTCAGCGTCCATTTTCGCCACGATTGGGTGATCAGGGTTCACTTCCAATGTTGGCTTAGACTCTGGCAAGCTTTGTCCAGCCTGCTCTAGCAAACGACGCATTTGCAGACCCATGTCATACTCACCTACAACTAGGCAAGCTGGAGAGTTCGTTAGACGGTCTGTGGTGTTAACACCCGTTACTTTCTCTTCCAACACAGTTTTCATGCGATCTAGTAGAGGTTTAAGCTGTTCAGCTTTCTCTTCTTTCTCTTTCTTCGCTTCTTCGTTTTCTTCTTCTGCAAGGTCTAGTTTGCCTTTAGTAACGTCTTGGAAAGACTTACCATCAAACTCTTGTAGAGAAGACATCATCCACTCATCAATACGATCGCTTAGCAACAAGACTTCGAAACCTTTCTTACGCAAGATTTCTAGGTGCGGGCTGTTTTTCGCCGTGTTGTGGTTTTCAGCGTAGATGTAGTAGATCTTATCCTGACCTTCAGCCATACGAGACACGTAGTCTGCCAAAGATACCGTTTGCTCAACTTTATCTGTATGAGTAGTACTAAAGCGCAACAAAGCAGAGATCTTATCTTTGTTACCCATGTCATCAGCAGGGCCTTCTTTCAGAACGCTACCGAATTCATCCCAGAAAGACTGGTAAGCTTCAGCATCGTTTTTCGCCATTTTAGACAACATGTCCAATACACGTTTAGTCAAAGCGGCGCGCATAGAGTCAACAGCACTGTCGTTCTGAAGAATCTCACGAGATACGTTCAAAGACAGGTCATTAGAATCCACCACACCTTTCACAAAACGCATGTAAGGAGGCAAGAAAGCTTCCGCTTCATCCATGATGAAGACACGTTGTACGTAAAGCTTAAGGCCACGTTGCATTTCACGATTCCACAAATCGTGTGGCGCTTTCGAAGGAATGTACAACAAGCTAGTGTACTCAAGTTTGCCTTCTACCTTGTTATGAGACCATTTTAATGGCGCTTGGTAGTCGTGAGAAACGTGCTTGTAAAACTCTTGGTATTCTTCGTCCGTTACTTCGTTACGTGGACGAGTCCATAAAGCTTTTGCAGAGTTAACCGCTTCGAACTCTGGTGCTTTTGTTTCATCAACTGGCTTAGGGTTACCTTCTTCATCCATCTCAGGGTAAACAACTTTTTCCATTTCAACCGGAATGGAAAGGTGATCTGAGTATTTGGTTACCAAAGAGCGTAGACGGTAGTTGTCGGCGAAGTCTGCTTCATCAGACTTCAAGTGTAAGGTAATGCGAGTACCGCGAGTGGCTTTTTCAATCGTCTCGATGGTAAATTCACCAGAACCGTCAGATACCCAACGAACCGCTTCATCCCCTGCTGCGCCAGCACGACGAGTTTCCACAGAAACTGTGTCAGCCACAATAAAAGCAGAGTAAAAACCAACACCGAATTGACCGATTAGTTGGCTGTCTTTTTTCTGGTCGCCACTTAGCTGTTCAAGGAAGGCTGAAGTACCAGACTTAGCAATGGTACCTAGGTTAGTGATGGCCTCTTCACGGCTCATACCAATACCGTTGTCATCGATGATGACGGTGTTGGCTTCTTTATCAAATTCAACACGCACTCGTAGATTCGGATCGTCAGACAACAAATCAGAGTTAGCGACGGACTCAAAGCGAAGCTTGTCTACTGCATCGGAGGCATTAGAGATAAGCTCTCTTAGAAAGATTTCTTTGTTGGAATACAAAGAATGGATCATCAAATGAAGCAGTTGCTTTACTTCCGTTTGAAACCCTAACGTTTCTTTTTGAGTATCAGTTGCCATGTTTTTGCTTTCTCCTAATTTGAATGAACCTTTGTATAAAACAAAGGGGTACTAAACACATGCAACATAGATAAAGCCTCTTGTTGTAATTTCAAGAGGCTAATACCTAATAAATTTAGGGTTATTTAAAACAAGGCAGGAGATAGCTTAGGAAGAGTAGGATTTACGTACTAGAGTCAGGCCATCGCCAATGGGGATTAACGAAAGCGTCACCTCTTGGTCTTGGTGAATCGTTTCATTCAGCTCTCGAACAATGCGGGTGTCTTTATCATCGAAAGATTCATCGGCCACATTCCCCCACCATAAGGTGTTGTCGATGACCATACAGCCGCCCTCTCGCAGCAATTGCTTACCCAGCTGATAATAGGCCAGTAGGTTTTGTTTATCCGCATCAATAAAAATAAAATCAAAGCTATTTGATTCAGCATCGAGCATGGCTTCTAAAACAGGCAAAGCCTTATCACAATGGGTTTCTACCTGATCAGCAACCCCAGCTTCTTGCAGATAGCGCTTGGCGATATCGAGCCACATTTGCTTTTTCTCTATAGCCACCAGCTTGGCATCTTTAGGCATGGCCAACGCCATAGACAAGGTGCTGTAGCCGGTAAAAACTCCAACCTCAAGCAACTTTTTAGCCCCTTGAAGTTGTATAAGGAAGGCTAACAACTGGCCCACTTCTGGCGACAGTTGCATTCTAGCCATATGATATTGAGCGGTCTCTCGGCGCAATGCCGTTAAAATGTCTGCCTCACGTACCGAGTTATTAATCAGGTAATCGTACATACGGTCATCGACTTTAATGGTGCGATTGACCGGTTTGTTTTCATCAGATACAGCTTTAGGAAAATTAGGAAGCATGAGATTTTATAACCAGACCTCGGCTAAGGGTTTTAAATGTTTTTGATCTAAATTCACGGCGATAAAGCACTGCGACAACAGTTACGCTTGCCGCCATACAGAAATACGGTCCCAAAAACCAACCACAAAAGGCCATGGCAAAATAATAGGCACGTAAACCATAGTTGAACTGATTCGCCGCTAGGCTACAAATCTGCGCCATATGGTTGGCATACAGCTCTCGCTCACTCTCTTCCACACCACGTTCGGTGGCCAAGGGGGCACTGCCAACGAGAACTGAACAAAAGTTGTATTGTCTGACCGACCAAGTGAAGGTGAAAAACGCGTAGGAGAAGATCACTACTAAGACGATGATTTTCAGCTCCCATTCTTGGGGACTAATGGGCGCCATTAAATAAAAATCTGAAATGATGCCAAGAGCTTTTTCGGAATAATTAAACGCCGTAAACAATCCCGCAATAATCAGCAAGCTACTGGAAGCGAAGAAAAGGCTACTACGCTCTAAGTTAGCCATCACCGATGCATCAGCAATTCGGTTATCGCGTCTTAGTAACCGAGACATCCAAGCCAAACGAAATTGGTGCAATACACTCACCAAGCATGACTTTCTTTTTGCGTTATATTGGGCATAAATGGCATAGCCCCACCAACAAGCAAAAAAGACAAATAAGGTTGCCAAATCCACGGGGTTTATTAACAAAAAGAACGAGTGATTAGCCATGATTTACTCAATTTTTAAGCGATCATTAAGGAAAACTAATTAGAGCATTTTTCTGGTTTTTTGTCCTTGCTTTAAGGCTAAAAAAATCACCATGGCATCATCAAAAAATAAGCGTATTTTTTAAAATAAAAGCTTGCATCAGCGCAATAAATCCGTAATATCACTCGCCGTCAACACGACATGCGGATGTGGTGGAATTGGTAGACACGCTGGATTTAGGTTCCAGTGCTTCACGGCGTGAGAGTTCGAGTCTCTCCATCCGCACCATTTAAATCTCCCCCCTATTTTTCTGTTCTAGTTTCTGTATTACCCCCCCACAAATTTAACTGCTTATTTTTTACTCTAAAACGCTTTCCGTTTTTTCGGCACAAAAAAAACCGAACCCATGGCTGAATTCGGTTTCTGTTTAGCACACTTAAAAATTACTTTTTAAGCGACCAAGATACGGTTTTGCCTGCGTAGAAAGGCACAATATTATGGCCACCTTTGAGTTCAATATTGCTCGGCACTACCCATTCTTTGCGCTCTAGGGTGACCTTTTCGGTATTACGCGGCAAGCCATAGAAGTCTGCGCCATAATGGCTAGCAAAACCTTCCAGCTTGTCCAGCGCATCTAGCTCATCAAACACTTGTGTGTATAGCTCTAGGGCAGACCACGCACTGTAGCAACCCGCACAACCACAATCCGATTCTTTACGGTCTTTAGTATGCGGCGCAGAGTCTGTTCCCAAGAAGAATCTTGGCGAGCCTGATTTCACCACAGCACGCAAAGCCTCTTGGTGGGTGCTGCGTTTTAGCACTGGCAAACAATAGTTGTGTGGGCGCATACCACCATCCAACATATCGTTACGGTTCAGCATTAGGTGTTGAGGTGTAATGGTCGCCGCCACCCCTTCACGCGCCCCGAGCACAAAGTCTGCGGCATCTTTGGTGGTAATGTGCTCAAACACGACTTTTAAATGGGGCACTTTGTTCACTATGTTGACCATGTGCTGATCGATAAACTCTTTTTCACGATCAAAAATATCCACATGCTTTTGCGTTACTTCACCGTGAATCAGCAACAACATGCCATGATCCGCTAACGCCTCAAACACTGGATAAAGACTTTCTAAGGAACTCACCCCTGAATCAGAGTTAGTGGTTGCGCCAGCTGGATACATTTTGGCCGCCAACACACCTGCCTGCTTCGCCGCTTTAATATCTTCCACACTGGTTTTGTCGGTTAGGTAGATTGTCATTACCGGCTCAAAATCACTGCCTTCAGGACGCGCCGCTAAAATACGGGACTTGTATTCCAACGCCAATTCCGCCGTGGTCACAGGAGGCACCAAGTTCGGCATGACGACAGCGCGACCAAAACAACGCGCGGTAGCTGGCACTGTCTCTAGCAACATATCTTGATCACGAAAATGTAAATGCCAGTCATCCGGCTTAGTGATTGTTATTTCATTCATTACTGCCCCACCTTTCACTATAAAAAGTCATTACAAAATTCAGAATAAATTTTAAATCAAAAAAAACCGCAATAAAGCGGTTTTTTATAAACTAACAATTAGCTGTCTTTACGTGGCGCTCTTGGGCGACGCTCACGGCTATCACGGTCACGTCCGCCGTTAGACGGGCGACGGTCACGTCCACCAGGACGACGATCACCAGAAGGACGTTTACGAGAAGGCGCAGCAGCACGTTTATTCATTTCGTCTGCATTTTCCAACACAGCGATTTCAGAACGCTGACCACAAATACGTGTTTTGCCTAGTTTACCAATCGCATCAGCGGTTAGGTTTGAAGGCAAATCTACCGTAGCGAAATCTTCATAGATCTCGATGTGACCAATGTAACGGCTTTCGATGTCCGCTTCATTGGCAATCGCACCTACGATATTGCCAGGCTTAACACCGTTGCTGTAACCCACTTGCACAACGTAACGAGTCATGCTCATGTTTGGATCATCTTTTAATGGCATGGCATCAGCTGTCACAGGACGCTGTTTACGCTGCTGGCGTTCACCACGATCAGGACGGTCGCCACGAGAAGGACGATCATCACGGTCACGACGCTCGCGACGTTCTTGACGAACTTCCATCTCAGACAATAGCAATGGGGTTTTACCCTGTGCCATGTGCGCTAGAGCGGCAGCCATTTTTAATGGATCAACATCGTTGTCTTTATGGTAGCTCTGCGCCAACTCAAGGAAGAAATCCAAGTTTTCGTTATCAAGCGTATCAGTAATGCGCTGTTTGAAACGAGAAACACGTTGCTCATTGATATCAGAAGCTGTTGGTAGCTCCATGCGCTCAATCGGCTGACGTGTAGCACGCTCAATGGCTTGCAACATGCGACGCTCACGGTGTGCAACAAACAAGATTGCAGTACCAGAACGACCCGCACGACCAGTACGACCGATACGGTGAACGTAAGACTCTGTGTCATACGGAATGTCGTAGTTTACAACGTGACTTACACGCTCAACATCCAAACCACGTGCAACAACATCGGTCGCTACCAAGATGTCAATTTGACCTTTCTTGATGCGATCAACCGTACGCTCACGTAAATTTTGGCTAATGTCGCCGTTTAGGGCTTCACAAGCATGACCACGGGCCGTTAGCTTCTCAGCCAATTCAACCGTTGCCGCTTTGGTACGAACAAAGATGATCATGCCATCGTGTTCGCTCATTTCAAGAATACGAGTTAGCGCGTCTAGCTTGTGCAGACCGCTTACTTGCCAGTATTTTTGAGAAATAGTGGTTGCCGTAGAAGTTTTCGTAACGATTTTAACTTCTTTAGGATTATTCAGGTGGCGATTAGCCACTTGGCGAATAATAGAAGGCATAGTTGCTGAGAACAAAGCGATTTGACGTTCAGCAGGAGTATGCTCAAGAATCCATTCAACATCATCAATGAAGCCCATGCGTAGCATTTCGTCTGCTTCATCAAGAACCAGTGCTTTAAGGCCATCTAGTTTTAGGGTTTTACGACGAATGTGGTCCATAACACGACCAGGCGTACCCACAACAACTTGAACACCGCGGCGCAATTGGCGCAATTGGGTGTCATAAGACATGCCGCCATAAATTGGCAGAACGTGGAAATCTGGAATGTTACGAGCATAACTTTGGAATGCTTCAGAAACCTGAATAGCAAGTTCACGAGTTGGAGCCAAAACAAGAAGTTGGGTTGTTCTATCTGTTGCATCGAGACGAGACAATAGCGGAAGCGCGAACGCCGCCGTTTTACCAGTACCCGTTTGCGCTTGCCCCAGAAGATCGTGACCTTCTAATAAATGTGGAATACTTTGCGCTTGGATAGCTGAAGGCTGTTCGTAACCTAGGTCGGAAACAGCTTTAAGAACAGGGGCAATTAAGCCCAACGAATCGAATGTAGGCTGAATATCAGCGTCTGACATGTAAATGTGTACCTTTTAATGGGATGGATAAGGCGCATCACCATTGATGTACCTTACAAGAAATACCGAGGATAAAACCTGAAGACGAAGTATATAACAGCCCATGCAAATAAGCTACCAAGAATGCAGGTAAAACTGTTTATTTAATAACCAAAAGTAAAACGCCACCACACAGATGATGTTTGGCTTATTTTTCTTTCTCAGCTTCCGGGTGAGAATCGATCATTATGGCCAACCATTGAGTTCGCGGATTCGCTTCCAGTGCGATTTTTACTATGATGGTCAATGGGATAGAAAGCAGCATGCCCACCGGACCAAACACCCAGCCCCATAAAATCAAAGATAAGAACACCACCAAGGTAGAAAGCCCTAATCCCCTGCCCATATAACGTGGCTCGATGACATTACCAATAATAAGATTGACGACGAAAAACCCTATGCCGGTTAAGCCAGCAGACAAGGCCCCCAGCTGAACAAATGCCAACATAATGGCGGGAACGGCTGCGATGAAGGAACCTATGTTTGGCACAAAGTTTAATAAAAACGCACAGACACCCCATAGCACAGGGAAATCCACCCCCAACAACCATAACCAAACCGTAATACACACACCGGTTAAAGCACTGACCGAGGTCTTGATAACAAGGTAACGATTCACGGACTGGATAAAAGACTGAAAGCCTTGCAAGGATTGAGATGCATCATTGAGGGCCAAAGACAGCTTTCTTGGTAACTCCACTGCTTCAAACAAAATGAACACGACGATCATCACTACCAATATCATATTGGTAAGGGCACTGCCTAAACCACGTAAGGCATTGGCGACCATCTGCATTAACACCGAAGGGTCTACATAACTTTTCACCTGATCATAGGAGATTTGCAGACCCAGTTGGTTAAGCATGGCTATCGCATTGGACATTTCAGTGGCCAAGCGAGCTCGATAGGTTGGAATCTGGCTAGAAAAGCTGTCTAAGGAAGCCCCTACCAATACCCCTAATGAACCGATGCCTATCATGATAAAGGCCACCACCAGCAGAATAGACAACCAAGTGGGCACGTGTCGACGGCGCAAACTGGCCATAACGGGGGCACAAACAATGGCAATAAAGATAGATAACATGAGTGGCACAACGATTTGCGACGCGGCTTTCAAACCGGCAATGATAATCACAAATGCGGCTACCCCAACTAACCAGTGGGTTCCTTTATGCTGCTCACTCATGCTGACACCTTATCCTATCGGGTAAATACTTTGGGCGTAATCCGCCAAGTCTTGTAACATAATTTGCTTACTTTGTGGTAAGTCCGGCGTTTGGGCTATGGCATTCAGCTCAGCAAAGTAAGCATCCATATGAATGGAGCCTCCACCATCTTTTTCAAGCAACCTTAGCTGTCGGTACTCTTCCCACTCTTCCCTTTGACTTTCGCTTAAATTCTCTGGGTAGTTTCTAGCAATATAGCGCATTAACATTTCAGGTAAACGTCGATCATCGAACGACATTTCCAATTCACCCAATAAGTTTGCAGGAGTACTACGAATGGTTTCCATACGCGCTTTGTCTTCACGACTAAAAAAGCCCCCCGCATAAAGCATAAGGTCAGGGTCTTTTAGGATAGGACGCTCTTCTTGGGTATAGACATCACTGACTTTAGCCGCAAGCCCCGAGTGTTTTTTGATGGTGCTTAAATTTTGACGACAGACATCACCATCAAGTTCTAAGCGCTTTACTACCTCTTCATCCTTTAGAAAAGTCGCCGGCGCAACCGCAGGACACTTATTGTAGTGAATGACTTTTAAAGGCAAGCGAGCCATGTCACCAAGGCTGTCTCGGCTGGCAAATACTCGCTGACGAATTTCTTCAGCACTTAGGTCAACCAAGGGCTGAGCATCCGCCATGAGATCATAAACGATCACCCCATTTTTATTGGTAGGGTGTGGAGCAATGGGTACCACAAAACCTGCATATTTCTTTGTTTGTCCAAACATGCCGCTAATGTGTAGAAAAGGCTTCATTCTGGCCACATCAATAAACTGCTGTAGCTCATGCTTTTGGCGCATTTTCATATAATACGCAAACAATTTTGGCTGCTTGGCTTTTATGAGCTTGGCAATTTCGATCGTGCCGTACACATCCGACAAGGCATCGTGGGCTTGCTCGTGGGCGATACCATTGGCTTGCGTTAATGCCTCAAGCTTCATAGACACTTGCCCGTCTTCATTTTTCGGCCAAACAATGCCTTCGGGGCGAATCGCATAGGTCATACGAACAAGATCGATAATGTCCCATCGTGAGCAGTTGTTCTGCCACTCTCTCGCATAAGGATCAATGAAATTACGGTAGAAGCCATATCTGACGACTTCATCATCAAAACGAATGGTGTTATAGCCAAGAGCACAGGTGCCAGGTTGTGATAATTCCGCCTCTATGGCTTGCATGAATTCGGCTTCACATAGGCCTTCTCGGTTTGCATCCTGTGGCGCAATACCAGTTAACAAACAAGCCTGAGGTTGCGGCAAGACATCTTCGGCGAGACGGCAGTAGAACATAATAGGCTCGCCGATAGGGTTAAAGTCCAAATCTGTACGAATACCGGCAAATTGCATGGGGCGATCACGGGCTGGGTCTACCCCGGTTGTTTCAAAATCAAACCAAAAAAATGATGTTGGAGCCACTGAGGTCACAAATAAGTCCTGTTAGCCGTTAAAGAAAAAGGTATTATACGCATCTTGGCGACTATTTGGCGATGTAAGGAGTCTTTCTATGCCAACCCCTGAGAACTGCCTATGCGGTAACGGCAGCCCTTATGAAATTTGCTGTGGCATGTACCACAATAACCCCGGCACAGCCCCTACAGCAGAAGCGCTTATGCGTTCGCGTTACTCTGCGTTTGCACTCGGGAATTTTGATTACATTGCTGCCACGCAAAAACTTGAAGATGAGCCGAATCAGACTGGCGAGGATGTTAAAGACAGCAACCAAAGTACTCAATGGATCAAACTTGAGATAAACGCCACAGAAAATGGCCTCGAAAAAGACAAAACCGGCATGGTTTCCTTTTCCGCCCATTTCAAGGAAGGCAAGCACATTGGTCGTTTAAGTGAGCGTTCATTGTTCAAAAAAGTGAAAGGACAATGGTTTTACATTTCTGGCGAACACGAAGTACAGAAGAATACGCCTCTCGTTAAAAATGCCGCCATGAATATAGGCCGAAACGATCCCTGTTTATGCGGTTCCGGCAAAAAATACAAAAAGTGCTGCGGATAGACTAGATTCGGCTGGGGAATGTTGACCTATTCCCCAGACACACTCTCTTTCAGCCGCCATTTTTCTTGTATTTCTTTAAGCTCTTCTTGGATAGAGAAAAACACCTTAACTAATGCAGGGTCAAAGTGACTACCGGAAGCTTCCTCTATATAGTTTAATGCTTCTTCAACACTCCAGCTTCGCTTATAACAACGCTCCATAGTTAAGGCATCATAGACATCTGCCATACCAACGATGCGTGCAGACAAAGGGTTTTCATCGCCTTTTAGGCCATGAGGGTAACCCGTACCATCCCATTTCTCATGATGACCCAGCGCCACCTCTGCTGCCAATTTAAATAGAGGTGAGGAACTTTTACAAAGAATACGATGACCAGTTATTGTATGGGTTCTCATTACCTCCCACTCTTCTTCACTTAATTTGTTGGGCGATTTAAGAATTGAATGTGGAATTGCCACCTTACCTGTGTCATGCATAGGCGCAGCTAATCTCAACAACTCAACCTCCTCCTCACTCCACCCAAGGGCTTTAGCAAGAGCTGCACTATAGTCAGCCATTCGCCACATATGAACACCGGTATCCGTATCATTGAAGTGGCCAATATCACCCAGCATATAAACTGCAGACTCAAGCGCTTGATCAAGTTGTTTGGTTCGCTTCTTTATTATCTTCTTATTATTCTGGTCATTCTCTGCCAGCTGAAGATGAGTCGCTACTCGAGATAAAGTTGTCATTGGTGAGATAGGTTTAGTAATAAAATCAACTGCGCCGACATCGAAGCCTTTAATTTCATGCTCCATGTCGGTTGCGGCCGTTAAAAAGATCACAGGAATATCTTTGGTTGATGCCTCACTTTTTAGATGCTCACACACTTCAAAACCACTCATCCCTGGCATCATGATATCGAGTAAAATGATATCTGGCGCACTTAAAGCAACAATTTTTAATGCGGACAAGCCATTCTTTGCCACTTGCACATGATAATGCTCAGCTAAAATATCCTTTAGTAAATCTATATTTTTAGGTACATCATCTACTATTAATACTTTCTTCTTACTAGATGAGTAACTTGAACCCTGCATGACATTGTTAACTAAATCATAACTATTTAAACTCATGACTAAACCACCTTTTTTAAATCATGCAGAGACTCGATAGCATCTAAAAAGTCGTAATCTGCAATATACACTAAAACTTGTTTCAGCAATTCTTCTTGTTTATTGTTTGTTATCCCGATAGATAACGCCTTTACCCTCTCCTCTGCTTGAATATCACCAGAAACAAGTAAAGACTCTATATATTCAATTTCACCCAAAAATTTTCGACTTTTTTCATCGTCACATTGACCGATTTGTTCTAACTCCTTTCTTTTCAAAAAGTCGATCGACGTCTCTATTAAAAGTTTGTTATCTAAAGGTTTGTACATGACTTCATCAAAGCATTTTTCTATGCGCTCACCTGAATCTGTATTCACCACATCAGCTGTCAGACAGATGATAGGTGGGGTAGTATCTTGTAGCTTTCCTCTAATGCGTTCAGTCGTTTCAAAACCGTCCATTTCAGGCATACGAATGTCCATGAGAATCAGATCATATTTTTTTGTTGTTGCTTTCTCAAAGGCTAGCTGACCGTTTTCCACCCAATCAACCTCAATACCTATCTTGCGGTATAAATCACAGACTATATTTGCGTTCGCACTATTATCTTCGGCCAATAGGATCTTTTTATTGCTTATTAAAAAATCACTTTTTCTTAGGTAACTTGGAATTAAATCCATCTGTTCATTATTAGATGAATACGCAATATTCTCCTCAATAAGCGCTTTGACTTCACTTGGCGTAATCAACATTGAACAAGATTCGGAAAGCGCTGCCTTTTTATCCTTACAATAGACTGCGCATATCTTAACCAATTGAGAAATGTTATCTGAATAGGCTTTAGACAATTCGAAAAAACGTTTATCACTCACTATTAGAGGGGGTTGATTATTTACATTGCAGTTAGAAATTGATGCGAGCAGATCTTCTTCGCTCAACCTTTGCCCTTGATTAAATCCTGCATCATTTAAAAATAATATGAGGTCGGCATCATCATTCATAAAGCTAACAGATTGATACGATATACATTCATTAAAGGCAGGGCGATAGGGTAAGCTAACTTTAAAAACTGTCCCTTTCTCTTCAATGCTTTCATAGCTTAGCTCTCCACCCAGTAATTCAACGAGTTGACGAGTAATGCTTAAACCCAACCCAGTACCACCATATAAACGAGTTGTACTACTATCAGCTTGTTTAAACGCTTCAAATACATCGACTCCCTTGGCGATACCTACACCAGTATCAGCTATTTCAATAATGAGACACTGGTTATGTTGCTTAGTTACTCGTAAATCCACTCGACCTGTAGGCGTGAACTTAATCGCGTTTCCGAGTAGATTAATAAGTATTTGTTGTAACCGATTATGATCGCCGATTAGTAGATCGCTTATTTCGAAACCTCGGGACACACAGAAGTGAAGCTTTTTGCTGGCAGCCATCTCAGCATTAACATGAAAGACATAATCCAGAACTTGATCCAAACTAAATTCCGATTCTTCAAGCTCAACGCCATCAGATTCCAGCTTCGAAAACTCTAAAATGCCATTTATGATGTGCAACAAACTATCTGCCGATGTTTGAATTTTTTTAACACGGTCACGGGCCTTAGGAGTAAGCTCCTCTTCCATTAATAAATAACTAAAGCCGATAATTGCATTCATAGGTGTTCGAATTTCATGACTCATTGTCGCCATAAATTCTGATTTAACCTTTACAGCTACTTGCGCCTCTTCCACCGCAGTTTCGAGCTTACGAGTAAGCTCAAGTGACTTATGATATGACTTAGTCCTTAAGCGTAACTGCTTGAATAGCATATATATGATGAACATTACTGTGATAGTAAGAATAGCAATAAGGCTTGCAAGCTTGATAAATAAGTCATAAGAACCTTCCCTTCGCTCAACCTTTTCTACTGAGCGCATTGCAAGAGAGCTTAAAACAATATCTTCCGTAAACTGTAGAACCTGATTGCTACCCTCAAGAATAGAGGTCACATTGACAATAGCTCCATCATTGAATAATAAAGCATCCATGTGGTTCAATTTGTCAGTGATATTTTGTGTCACTTCCTCAGAATTCGGCAGGCGTAAAAAGACTTGCCTCAGTTGACCATGCTTAATTACATTCAATCGACTATAGAGAATATCGAAGCGATTTTTCGCCTCTTCTAAGCGAACCTCGTCAGGCTGATCTTCCAGCAACTTTAAAGCATTGCGTAACTTCAGTGCTTCTCTATCTAGCTGATAAGAAGCCCAAAGGGCATCCTCTTCAACAGCAGACATTATTACTTTTTGCTTCTCTACAAGTTCGTAGAACGTACCCACGGCAGCTGCCATAAATATGACAGCTGCACTCACCATAATAGGGATAGGTGTACGCTTAAAAACGAGATGGCTGAATGAATCGCCTGAGAAAAACCACTTCATAAAGTGACTATTGGACAACTATGGACTTGATCTGCCAAACAGATCGATTATGTATTACTTCGTTATTTAGCTCTGGTTGGTCACTGAATGGATAAAGGATAAATAAAGGCCCCTTGTTACGAACTGACATAGGCTTACCATTAATATCCATTGCTAATAGAACATTGTATTTATCAGCATCTTCCGAAGGGACTATGGCACTATAATCATTCAAGGCTGTCACTTTTAATGAGCTACCTTGTATGCCTATTGCATTTAGTAAAGTCGATAGTAATGGCCCCTGATACAAATCGCTGCCCTCTGACCAGGGAGTCTCAGTTTGTAAATCACTTACACCAAGCGCCCGTAACATAGCTCTATCAAACTGAGCTGTATCTCCAACATTGGTATGACTAATTTTCCCAGATACTGTAAGGATAACTTTGCCTGATGGCTTAGCTAAGTTAGCAGCCATAACATTAGCGCTAGTTAGGACCAACATAATCAAAGCTAAGAAGTTGATTAGAAGATTTTTTTTCATAGGTGACTCCCAATTTATAATTATAGTTTTTTGGGAGTATATGAAATTGTAAGAATTTTTCCCTTACCTTATTACGAAATATTACAACTTAAAGACCAAGAGTAACAAAAATAAAATTGACATAATTATTTTTTATGTTTAATCCTACCTATCCTTACTCTTGGGAACGACATCAGGCGACGGAATGACCTTGTGAGGCAATCCAAACTTTGAACCAGTCATCATCACTCAATGTGATGGCAAGGCTAGCTGCGGCAAGCTTTAAGCGCTCAAGATTCCCTGAGCCCACCACTGGGCAAATTCCCGCAGGGTGGCGTAGTAACCAGGCTAACGCTAACTGATCAATACCCGTTTCATACTTATCTGCAAGTTCTGTTAGCACATTGCGCACTCTTAGGGAGGACTCATCGTTGGATGAGAACAAGCGGCCACCACCTAAAGGAGACCAAGCCATAGGTGTTACTGCATGCTGCTGCATATGATCCAGACAGCCATCATTAAAGTGTTTTAGCTCTAAAGCAGATAGCTCTACTTGATTCACCACCAAAGGCGCCTCGACACGGGATTGCAGCAAATCAAATTGTGCTGGGGAATAATTCGATACACCAAAGTGCTTAACCTTACCTAGGGTAAACAGCAAATCAAAAGCCTGAGCCACTTCATCCGCATCCATTAATGGGCTTGGACGATGCATCAACAAGGTATCAATGTATTCGCATTTTAAGCTGGCAAGGGATTGATCGACACTGGCGATAATATGCTCAGCACGATAATCGTAGCGGTGTACCTTAATATCGGGTTTGTGGGAACTAGGTAGCAAAATGCCACATTTGGTTACGATTTCTACTTTTTCGCGTAGAGAAGGCTTCAACGCCAGCGCCTGCCCAAAAAGCGCCTCACACTGATAGTCACCATAGATATCCGCATGGTCCATAGTGGTCACCCCTAACTCCACGCAAGACTCCACGAAACTGAGCAATTCAGCAGATGACATTTGCCATTCATTGGCTCGCCAAAAGCCTTGGGCGATACGTGAACCTTCAAAACCTAATGGGTGATATTGGTGTCTCATCATAACTATCCTTTTATTTATTTGCCGCCATTTTAATCAACAAAAGCACAAACGGAAACGATCTTGTCCTAGATTAAGCGCCTTCCCTCACTTGCCTCGAAAATTCCCTTAACGTTTAACACCTATGCAAGTAAACAAGTCGCCATAGGCAATATAAAATTGACTTTCATTTGATAATGATTATCATTTTGTTAATTCTATTTAACTAGGCTTCTAATATGACCCTTCTACGACAAATCACAGCATCTTCTCTTTTTTTGGCAATGCTTCAAATGCCTCTTCACGCGGCAGACCGCATTGCTGTTGCGGGGGGATCTATCACCGAGATCATCTATCGACTAGGCGAAGAGCAACGAATTGTTGGCGTCGATTCCACCAGCACGTACAAAAATGCTGACGAAACGCACCCATTACTAGGTTATGTAAGGAGCATTTCAGTTGAGGGGGTGTTATCTCTCAGCCCTGATTTACTGATTGGTGAAAACGATACAGGCCCAAGCAAAGCATTGGAACAAGTTGCTGCCGTTGGCTTAACAACAGCCATCATTGAAGAGGACGGTACCCTTGCTTCTATTCCAGAGAAAATCCGTCACGTTGCAAGGTTGTTAGGGGTTCAGGACAAAGGTGAAAACTTAGTCAATGAAATTCAGGTGGACATAGACGCCCTATCTTTTGCCAGCACTCAACTGAAGGCATCTTCTATTGAAAAACCTAAAGTACTGTTTTTATTAACACTGAGAAATGGCACGCCCATTGCGGCAGGCAGCCAAACATCCGCTAATACGACCATCTTAGAAGCGGGAGGGGAAAACGCCATAGCGAATGAAAAAGGCTGGGTAAAACTCTCTCCTGAAGCGGCATTAGCCTTTAACCCTGATGTGATCGTAGTTATGAATCATCATGACGCACCTTATGAAGCCGTCAAGAAACTGGCGCACTTTAAATACACAAACGCTGTGAAGAACAAGGCAGTTTACAGCATAGATGGGGGCTATCTATTAGGCTTTGGCCCTAGAACCCCCCAAGCCATTATTGAACTTGGCACCATGATTTACGCTGATTACCCATTACCGAATGACTATCAATTCCGGTATGACAACAACGCAAAAAATAGCAGTGAGCATGGTTCGTAATGGATACTCTTACCCTTAGTACGGAGCGCAGCTTAAGGCAAAATCTCGCCCACCCTATTTCTATTAGCTTGCTGGTGATTGGCTTTGTCTTGTCAATCAGTATTGGCGCTATGCCTCTGTCATTAGGGCAAATTGCGGATGACCTGCTGAGTTTCACCTCCCCTGCCAATTATTCATTGGGCACCAATGTTCTATTGGAAATTCGATTGCCACGTACTCTTCTTGCCATGGCGGTTGGCGCAGCGTTAGGAATATGCGGTGCCGCCATGCAGGCGCTATTCCGTAATCCGTTAGCGGACCCAGGGCTAATTGGTGTGGCTGGCGGGGGCGCTTTTGGAGCTGTAGTGATCATAGTGCTAGGCAATGCAATCGCACCTAATTTCATGGCTTATTTTGGCTCCTACGCCCTACCCATAGGCGCCATGCTTGGCTGTCTTGGGGTATGTGGAATTATATACAAACTCAGCAACCGCCAAGGCCAGTTCACTATTATTACCCTATTGCTGGCTGGGATCGCGGTAAATGCTATTGTCGGTTCATTAATCGGCATCCTGACGTTAATCAGTACGGATGCAGAGTTAAGAGAACTCACCTTCTGGACCATGGGTAGCCTTGGGGGCAATAGTTGGTCGTTAAGCCTGCCGGTGTTTGCCTTGATCCTCATCAGTTTGGTTGGACTTAATAGACTTGCTAAGCCCCTTAACCTTTACTTGCTTGGAGAAGCTCAAGCCCAGCACTTAGGCGTCCCTGTTGCTAAGCTCAAAAAACAAGTATTTCTATTTACCGCTATCGCCATAGGTGCTGCGGTTTCTATCAGTGGCATGATAGGTTTTGTCGGCTTTGTGATTCCCCACTTAGTTCGCATCCTTATTGGGCCAGACCACAAGTATCTTTTCCCGACCAGCATGTTGCTCGGTGCCAGTTTTCTAACCCTCACTGACATCATAGCTCGTGTGGCCATTAGCCCAGCCGAGTTACCCATAGGCTTGGTAACCAGCGCACTGGGCGGCCCTTTTTTCCTTTATGTGCTTTATAAGCAGACAAGTCGCTTGAGCAACTAGTCCATTAGGTAATGATTATGTCTATAAAAACTCACAATCTATCTATTATGTTTAATGGCAAACCTTGCCTTAAGAATATCAATCTATCCAGTGCTACTGACGAGCTAACCATCTTAATCGGCCCTAATGGCGCGGGGAAATCGACCCTATTAAAAGCCTGCAGCGGCGACATTGTCAGCTCACAGGGTCAGGTAACCATTAATGATAAGGGCATCGGGGAATATTCCGCGATGGAACTGGCCAAAACCCGTGCCGTGATGACTCAGTCTTATGAAATGGGCTTTAGTTTTTCCGTTCACGAAATTGTCGCCATGGGCTGCTATGCCTACGAAGGGCAAATATCCAAACAGGAAAAAAGGCAAATTGTTCATGAGGCTATGGGGTATTTGGGCATCTCACATTTAAGTGAGAACAACTTTATGACCCTTTCTGGTGGAGAAAAACAACGTACTCAGCTTGCCAGAGTGCTGGTACAACTCTGGTTCCCTTATGAGCAGGAAGAAGCACGCTTCCTGTTATTGGATGAGCCTACCTCAAGCCTAGACATTTTCCATCAATACCATGTGCTCACTTTGGCGAAAGAGCTTACCAAACGTAATATTGGCGTACTGGCTGTGGTACATGACCTATCTCTGGCCGCAAGCTTTGCGGATCAATTAATTCTGCTTAGCAAAGGGGAAGTTGTTGTACAGGGTGAAGCCAAAACTGTGCTGCAAAGGGATTATTTAAATCAAGTGTATGGGGTGAAAGCAGACTACCATCAGTTCTCAGCTCAAACAAAACCGACCATTGTGCTGGATACTCAGCAGTAATTTTCGTCAGCCTATTTTTGGATAGGACACCATGAACAAAAAAGGAGTGCCGAGGCACTCCTTTTTATGACGCTGAATTTATCCGTTTAGCTAGGTTGTCATTAAGTTAAGCAACCAATGTCGCTTCAGCAACATGACGCCAAGCTAAATTCTCCGGGCTCTTCTCAATCCGCTTACCAAAGAACTGAGCAACTTGACGACTTTGATCATCGTATAGTTCCAGTGATGTAATAATGCCATCAGAGGTTGGCTTTCTTACCAGCCAACCTTTCTTTACACCGCTCATTAGTAGATGCAAATTAAACTCTGGATCGAGAACATTCAGCCAATCCCCCATTTCCACTACCGAGTGAATTTCTCCTGAGTGAATTTGAATCCCCCCATTGTTGCCAACAAAGCACATGATGGGCACTTGCTCTTCCGCCAACCTGTTAAGGACGGCTTTCAATTTAGTCACATCAAAGGGTTGGGCATATTTTTCACCGACAATGTCAAATGCCTGCTCGCGGGTTACCGCGTATTTCTTCAGTAGCCCAACAAACTGATGAACATCTGTCATGTTCGACCAATCCTCTTGCAACGCTTGCTGATCAATGGCGGCAACATCCACCAAAGGCGCGGGCTCAGCGACTTCAACAAAATCAATCGCTGTAGATTGATCTGTATTTCTGTAGCGGCTTAATAATTGCTCATAAGCCTCGACATTACTGTTGTCTTGAAGATAGAGCTTTTGGATCGCAACACCGGATTCATCAAAGAACTGCAAGCTCAAACGCTCACCTGTTTGCAAACGTTCGCGCACAGCAAAGCCATGTTTCCAGCGTCTTAAAAACAACCGTAAATCAATACGGTTGTCCGAGGAAATTATTAAACCCATTCCCATTGGGCCACCGACTTTGACGTTTTCATAAATGCCTTTACGCTCATGCACAGCATAATCGTTGCGCATAAGGATCATCACATAACCTAGGCTCGGTAGATCTTTAAGCAGGGACGAGAAGTCCCCGTTTAAATACAAACTCTGCACACCCAGTTGGTTGCTAATCAACTCTGCCTCAGGGACGTTTAGCCCCTGAGCGACATCCCGTTGTCGAGCCTTTGGATGCTCTTTTTTAAAGGCTATGTACTTCTCTACCAAAGAAGACTTCGCACTTGGTCTATCAAATAATGCGTCTAACGACATGGTTACTCCACTTGGTGTTAATTAGAAAGTTGATGTCAGAGACAATTTGTAAGAGCGACCGCTTTCTAGGTATTGATCTGAGTCGTTAAGCACAACCTTGTTGGTCAAGTTATTGATACCAAAACGTACGCGAGTATTGTCAAATACTTGCTTGCTGACACCAAGATCGGCAACGAAATACGCGTCAATAACCTCAGTATTATCATCATCGGTAAACTGATCTCCAACATAACGAGCGGCAGCATCTAGGTCAAAACCTGCAAAGGCACCTTTGTGTTGGTAATTTAGCTTAGCAAGGTGATCAGCTCGATCCGTCAGTTCTTTACCTGTTGATTCATCTTCAGTATCTAGGTAGGTATAACTTAGGGTTAATTTACGGGCTGCATCATCACTGTATACCGACCAATTCACCTCTAGCCCTTGCAAAATAGCCGAGTCGACATTGTTGTACTGAACAGAAGTAAAGCCTGATGTCGTAGTCGACGTGGTGGAGATCAAATCTTCTACGTCCGAACGGAACAGGGTAATAGCACCCGATGAATTAGTTTGTTGGAAAGTTAAACCAACCTCCGCCGTTTTCGCAGTTTCAGGCGTTAGATCATCATTACCCTGGTATTGACGAGTTGGCCCTGCACTGACCACATAACTGGACGACCCTTGACTGATAGAAGGGGCTAGGTAACTTTTACCATAGCCAGCTTTAAAGCCAATGCTTGGAGTCAGTTTGGTCAAGACACTGATCTTAGGGCTGGTTTCGCTGCCATATTTACTATGAGAGTCATAAGCAACACCAAAGGTTAAGCTGGTATCTTCTGTAACTTGGAAAACATCCTGAGCCGTCACAGTAGTGGCATCAACTTTATCTTGGAAAGTAGTGGTATCATCACGGATAGCCTCCTCTTCGCGGTAGTTGATCCCTAAGCTCAAGTAGTTTTTATCATTCAGATAACCTTGCGTATCTAACGCCAAATCATCTTCATTGACTGTCCACACTTTCGTGCCTTCAATCACATCTGCTTCACCCGTTGTTAACGAGGCAGACGTATCAAAGCCTTTTATGTTAGTGAAGTATTCTGCCGTGAAAATCTTATTTTCAATATCTGTGGTATCGCCTTCTTCACCAGTACTCCTAAATTCTTTTGAACGCTCGTCAGACGAAATGGCGCCCAGTTCAAAACGATCACCATTGTCCAGATCAACCCCCAATTCAACTTGGTAATTATCAACATCTTTGGAAGACTGCAGACTGGCCAAATTATCTTCATCAAGAATTTCATCCGTTGAAGTGGCCTCGCCAGAAATCAAAAGATCAATATTGTCAGTCACAGCACCCGAGGCAGAAAGACTTAAGCCTTGGCCATCACCACCATTTGCATCATCCATTATCTCACTGTAAAGGGAAACCGAGCCGGTCCATTCCGCTGTCGCTTTTTTGGTAATGATATTGATCACACCCGCTAGAGCATCAGCACCGTATAGACTAGACGCTGGACCACGAATAATTTCGACACGCTCAATATTCGCGACCGGTACTAGCCCGTAACGATAAGCAGGCTCAGAAGGAACACTTCGGTCCGTATTTGGAATACGCTTACCATTTACCAAAATCAGCACTTGTTCAGAACTAAAACCTCGAACTTGAGGCGCCAAGGCTGGGTTATTACCCGTTTTCACTAACTGCACACTCGGGGACATATTGATGATATCGGTAATGTCACTCGCCCCACTGGCTTGTATGTCTTCCGCTGTTATCACACTTACCGAGCCCGAATAGCTGCTCTCATCCACTGGCGCCTTAGCGGAAACAATAATGGAATCTAGCTCTAAAGGCGTATTCTCTGCGGCAAACGCGGCACTAGTCGCACCTAAACAAGAGCAAATAAGGACAACCAATTCTTTTTTCTTAAACTGCATATCTAAAACCTAAGTTAGTTGGAATGAAAAGTTCGACCCGTCCATGTAATCTATTTGCAAATAATAATGATTATCATAACCATTATCAACAATATCTTTATATAGATTTTCTTTTGTATGAATTTTTTTGAAAATGACATCCCACTTCTTCCTAGGTATACTAATCCGCATTCAAGACGGACCTCTTCATTAAGAGCGAAGCGACCACCACTACACGGAATACTTCTACACCTAATAAAAAGCTACTTAACTTTCTCTAACAAACTTCTAAAGCATATAAAAAACAACTTCTTAGTGATGGACAAACACATGAATTCAATAACACTTGGCCCCCTAAGCAGCGCCAATGGTGAAATCCAAATCCCTGGTTCAAAAAGCCTTTCGAACCGCATTTTACTTTTAGCCACCTTGGCAAAAGGCACTACTAAAATTACCAACTTGCTCGACAGTGATGATATTCGCCATATGTTAGACAGCTTGAAGCAACTGGGTGTGAACTACCGTCTTGAAGATGAAGGTACTACTTGTTACCTAGATGGATTAGCAGGCCCAATCCAAGCGGATAAAGGCGATTTATTCTTGGGCAACGCTGGTACCGCCATGCGTCCATTAACCGCAGCCCTATGCTTGGGCCAAGGTGAATTTCACCTACACGGTGAGCCGCGCATGCACGAACGCCCAATTGGTGACCTAGTCGATGCTCTACAACACCTAGGCGTTGATGTTCGTTATGAAGGTGAAACCGGCTACCCGCCGCTACGCATTCACGCCAATGGTTTAAAAGGCGGCGAAGTTTCTATTAAAGGTAATATTTCCAGCCAGTTCTTAACGGCTATCTTGATGAGTGCGCCGCTAGCTCAAGGTGACCTAACCATTAAAGTAGAAGGTGAATTGGTTTCCAAACCCTACATAGACATTACTTTGCATGCCATGAAGCAGTTTGGCGTGGACGTTGAAAATCAAAATTACCAAGCTTTTGTGGTCAAAGGCGGCCAGACCTACCAAAGCCCAGGCGAAATCATGGTGGAAGGTGATGCTTCTTCAGCCTCTTACTTCCTAGCGGCTGCGGCCATTGCTGGTGGTAAAATCAAGGTTCATGGTATTGGCACAGACAGCGTGCAAGGCGATGTAAAATTCGCAGAAGTACTGGAAAAAATGGGTGCCAAAATCACTTACGGCCCAACTTGGGTTGAAGCTGAGCGTAACGAGCTAAAGGGGGTGGATTTAGATATGAATCACATTCCTGATGCCGCCATGACCATAGCCACCACAGCCCTATTTGCCGATGGCCCAACAACGATTCGTAATATTTACAACTGGCGTGTAAAAGAAACAGATCGTTTATATGCTATGGCCACTGAACTGAAGAAACTAGGCGCTGAGGTTATAGAAGGCGAAGACTACATCAGTGTCACTCCGGTTAAAAACCTACAACATGCTGCGATCGATACTTATAACGATCACCGAATTGCCATGTGTTTTTCACTGGTGGCTTTCTCGGATACACCTGTAACCATTAATGATCCGGGTTGTACTTCCAAAACCTTCCCCACTTACTTTGAGTTATTCCGCTCAGTAAGTCAGTAAACATCAAAAAGGCGTCCTATTTTATAGGGCGCCTTTTTCGTTCTTTGCCATCAACTGTTATCCAGCTTTTCCAAGCCATATATATCTTCGTTAATAGTATCTATCTTCTGCATCATCACCTGCTGAGCATCGGCAAGCCCTTGATTATAAAAAGCAGCAGAAAAATTTTCGCTAATAAAATCTAGGAAAAATTCCCCTTCGAATGTGCCGATCTGAGTATTCAATTCTTGATCAAGGTATTCCTTTAGCTGCTCGATCATTTTGGCTTTTACCCTAGGCTCCAATTCAATTTTGGCCATATTCGTTAGCTTCCTCGTCAGCAAGTAAGATTTCCGTCACCACATTAGTCGTCACGGAATTGGCGATAAAACATTTATCATGAGCCAGCTCATGCATTTCTTGCAACTCTTGTAATGAAGGTTGCAGGCCACTAGAAAAGTTCACTTGTGGACGTAAACGCACTTCTGTCATCGCTATTTTGCCCGCACTATTTTTAGTCATCACACCGATAGCATTATCCAAGTAATGATCCACTACAAAGCCTTTTTGGGCGGCAATGGATAAGAAAAACAGCATATGACAACTGGATAAAGACGCCACAAACGCCTCTTCTGGGTCTAAATTTTCCTCATTAGAGTAAGGCATTGGCACCACATGAGGTGAAGAGGACGCTGGCACGCTCAACCCACCATCAAACGACCATTGATGGGCACGACTGTATTTATTATCTGTATAAGCCTCATCACTACCACGCTGCCAAACCACTTTTGCATAATACTCAGACATAGCTTCCTCTATTCACTAATGACAATGACCTTATTGATTGCAAAATTCTTTGTTGTACCCCGCCCATGCTACCTCATAAAATACCCTAACTCATTACAGAAAAGGCTTTCTATATGTCATCATTTAACGAATCACCCGAAGCAATATCCCAGGCAACCGAAGGGTATGTGATGCAGCAAACCATGCTGCGCATTAAAGACCCAAAACCCTCTTTAGCGTTTTATCAAAATGTCTTGGGGATGAAACTACTAGGCAAATACGACTTCCCTACCATGAAATTCACCCTGTATTTTTTGGGTTATGAAGAAAACGTACCCGAAGAAGATGGTCCAGAAAAAACTAAGTGGGTGTTTAAACGCCCAGCCTTAGTTGAGCTCACCCATAACTGGGGCAGTGAAAACGACGACAGTTTTGCTGGTTACCATAATGGCAACGACGCGCCAAAAGGCTTTGGCCATATCGGCATCAGCGTTCCAAATGTCTATCAAGCTTGTGAACGCTTTGAAAAATATGGCGTGAATTTTGTTAAAAAACCTGACGACGGTTCAATGAAAGGCTTGGCTTTCATACAAGACCCAGACGGTTATTGGATTGAAATCTTTTCAGCTCAAGGCATTACAGAGATTATCCACTCCCAATAGTTCTCACCAACTATTTAAACGCGCAGCCTTCGGGTTGCGCTTACCTTTTCTACCGCCCCGCTTCAATTAAATGAATTTGGATGTTGTTTTGCATTCTCGCTAACGCGTTGAGGATCAAAAACTCACTGGAAAGCACACTTTATCTTCAAGAGATTTTCCGCGTCACACTGAAGTGTGACCTACGACTGATCATCAGAAAATATTGGAAATGTTGCGTCGACCAAGAGAAGGTTGTGGGTTTGCATTTACGTTGACGCGTTGAGGAACGAAACAGGCGCAAGTAAATGTGAAGCACAACCTTAATTATGCCACCACTCGGAACGAAAGCTCGGTCAAGAAGCTACTTTTTCTTCAAGAGATTTTCCGCGTCACACTGAAGTGTGACCTACGGTTGGTCATCAGGAAATGTTGCGTAGACCAAAAGAAGGTTGTGGGTTTACATTTACGCTGACGCGTTGAGGAACGAAACAGGCGCAAGTAAATGTGAAGCACAACCGATCGTCACCACAAGTGGCTAGCAAAGGTTCTGCGTAATCCCTTCAAGTTAATTTGGTTGTTGTTTTGGCATTTACGCTGACGCGTCGAGGAACGAGACAGGCGCAAGTAAATGTCAAACAACAACCAGCAATATCATGCGAACACAATCAACACAATGCTGGGTCCCAATCTTTCCAAACCACCTCTTTCCCTTGTCCTCGTATCATAGCGGCAATCTCTTGAACACTGCGCTCATCACTGATTTCAAACTGCTCAAGGGCTTGCTGTGCATCCTCAGCATAACCACCAGGTTGTGTTTTAGATTCTGCACTCATGGTGGTAAAGCCCATGTTCACCGCATGGTTACGAAACTCCGCCGACTCACGGGTGGACAAGCTCATTTCCACATCTGCATCAAACAAACGCCAAGCGGCGATCAATTGCACCAATTGACGATCAGAAATCACAGTTTTCGGCGTAATCCCTCCTTCACAAGGGCGAATACGTGGAAAGGCCACACTGTAACGACTGCGCCAATAGTTTTTTTGCAGATGCCTTAAATGATAAGCCATCATCACCGAATCTAAACGCCAATCATCTAAGCCCAACAAAACACCTAGCCCTATCTTATGAATGCCCGCTTTTCCTAGGCGATCCGGAGCGTCCAGTCGGTAATTAAAGTTCCCTTTATTACCCCGCAAATGATGTTCTAAATAGGTTTTTTTCGAGTAAGTCTCTTGATACACCAGCACCGCATCCAAGCCCAAGCTTTGTAATCTGGCGTACTCCTCTGTTTCCAACGGCTGCACTTCCATTGAAAGCTGACTGAAGTGCGGTTTGATGTGGGGCAGCATTTTTTCAAAGTATGGCATAGAGACACGTTTTGTCTCACCAGTGACCAAAAGGATATGATCAAACCCCTTGCCTTTAATGGCCGCGATTTCCGCGGCTATTTGCCCTTCATTCAAAGTTAAGCGCTTAATGGCATTGCTCATGGAAAAGCCACAATAAGTACATTCATTGGCACAGGTATTCGACAGGTACAAAGGCGCAAACAAACTCATGGTGTTTCCAAACCTTTGCTTGGTAAGCTGTTCGCTCTTCAGCACCATTTGCAACAAAAAGGGTTCCGCTGCAGGAGAAATAAGCGCGGCAAAATCCGCCACACTGCGTTTTGGCTTAGCTAAAGCTTTTAACACATCCTGCTCAGTAATTTGAGATTGTTGCTCGACAATTTGCGACCAGTCGACATTCTCTAACCAAGCACTAAACTGCCCCGCCATCGCAGGGCTTTGTACCGGTGCAAACTTATCTTTACGATCACTTCCAATGAGCTGACCTGTCACGATAGAGCTCCTAAAAACTCTGTTAGCGGACTAGAGGCTTGGGCTTTTACTTGTTTTTCCCCTAACCCCGCTTCATAGGCCATACGACCAGCGATCACCGCCATGCGAAATGCTTGTGCCATGGCTTTAGGGTCTTGCGCCACGGCCATGGCGGTATTCACTAACACTGCATCCGCTCCAATCTCTAACGCTAAAGCCGCATCGGAAGGGGCGCCAATACCCGCATCAACAATGACAGGAACATTACTCTGCTCAATGATAATTTCTAAAAAAGGTCGACTAGCTAAGCCCATGTTGGAGCCAATCGGTGAGCCCAGCGGCATCACACACTGGCAACCCACTTCTTCTAAGCGCTTACACAACACGGGGTCGGCATGCACATAGGGCATGACCACAAAGCCTTGCTTCACCAACTCTTCAGCGGCCAATAATGTTTCCATGCCATCTGGCATTAAATACCTAGGATCTGGGTGAATCTCTAATTTCACCCAATTGGTTTGCAAAGCTTCCCGAGCTAACTGAGCCGCAAAAATCGCCTCTTTGGCAGTACGTGCCCCAGAAGTGTTGGGTAACAGCTTTAAACCCTGATGCTGTAAAGGCTGCAAAATATTATCACTGTTGTTCTGTAGATCCATGCGCCGCAACGACAAGGTCACCAGCTCACTTTCACTGGCCACCAGCGACGTCATCATGGTCTCAGCACTGGCGTATTTTCCCGTGCCAGTGAATAAGCGTGAACCAAACTCGTGATCGGCAATGACTAAATTGCTCATGGTTAGCCTCCTGCTATGGATTCAAAAATGTAAACTTGGCTGCCACTCGCCAATTCGGTGTGCGCCCAGCGACTTTTTGGCACGACTTGTTGATCTACCGCGATGGCAATGCCCTGCTGATCACGGCCTAAACCCTCTAAAAGGTCCTGTAAAGTGCGTCCGACAAACTCATGCTCTTGATCATTTAAGCGAATCGTTAACCTCTCTGTCATACTTGCTTCCTTGTGTTAGCGGCAAAACTGGCTTGTAAATCCAAGAGGGTCTGATCTGGGTCATCCGCCAAAGTTATAGCCGTCACCACGGCCACACTGTCGACCCCAGTTTTGACGACATCCGCAAAACGCTGTTGACTGATTCCACCAATGGCTACGGTTGGCACCTTGCCAGCCAGCTTTATCACCTGATTTTTGAGCTTCTCTAAGCCCTGAGGCTTAGATGGCATCATTTTGGTTTGGGTAGGAAAAACATGCCCAAGGGCTATGTAGCTAGGCTGAATCGCCAAGGCTCTTTGCATTTCGTGCTCATCATGGGTACTTATGCCTAGGCGCAATCCTGCTTGGCGAATACCCTGAAGATCCGCGTCATACAGGTCTTCTTGACCCAGATGGACACCATAGGCTCCAAGCTCGATAGCATGCTGCCAAAAGTCATTAATGAAAACTTGAGCTTGGTACTTTTTGCCCAAAGCAATAGCTTGCGTAATTTGTGCCTTAAGCTGCAAAGGGTCGGGTTCCTTGATACGTAATTGTGTCAGTTTAACCCCTTGCTTTAGCACCCTTTCTAGCCAGTCGACCGTATCTACTACGGGATACAAGCCCATTTTCTGCATGTCCATGGGTGCAAAACCCATGGACGCCTCTTGAGCGGTGGATTCATCAATCATCCAGCATGCCTCCTGCTTGAGTTAAATACACTTCGCTGCCGAGTTTACGAAACTGGTGTGACATATCCTGCATACCTTGCTCTGCCTCACTTAGGGCTTTCAATTCGAGCGTCTGCTCTTCCATCTCTAAGCCTTTGGCATAGTCACGGACTTCTTGGGTAATTTTCATGGAACAGAACTTAGGGCCACACATGGAGCAAAAATGCGCCACTTTGCCAGAAGCTTGAGGCAAGGTTTCATCGTGGTAAGCTCGGGCGGTATGAGGGTCTAAAGATAAGTTGAATTGGTCTTCCCAACGGAACTCAAAACGCGCTTTAGATAAGGCGTTATCACGCACTTGAGCACCTGGGTGGCCTTTTGCCAAATCCGCTGCGTGGGCAGCAATCTTATAGGTAATAAGCCCTTGCTTGACGTCTTCTTTATTAGGCAAGCCCAAATGCTCTTTGGGGGTGACATAGCACAACATGGCACAGCCATACCAACCTATCTGCGCCGCCCCTATGCCAGAAGTAATGTGGTCGTAGCCTGGAGCAATGTCTTGGGTAAGAGGCCCTAAGGTATAAAAAGGCGCTTCGTGACAATGTTCCAATTGCTGATGCATATTCTCTTCAATTAACTGCATAGGCACATGCCCAGGGCCTTCAATCATCACCTGCACATCGTATTCCCATGCTACTTTGGTTAACTCGCCCAAAGTGCGTAACTCGGACATTTGCGCTTCGTCGTTGGCATCCATAATAGAGCCCGGGCGTAAGCCGTCTCCCAGTGACAGAGCCACATCATATTGAGCACAAATCTCACAGATTTCACGAAAACGCGTGTATAAAAAGCTTTCTTGATGGTGTGCCAAACACCATTTGGCCATGATAGAGCCGCCACGAGAAACAATACCAGTAAGCCTTTTTGCTGTCATCGGCACAAAACGCAGCAACACCCCAGCATGAATGGTGAAGTAGTCTACCCCCTGCTCTGCTTGCTCGATTAAGGTGTCACGAAAAACTTCCCAGTTCAGGTCTTCCGCCACGCCATCAACTTTTTCTAAGGCCTGATAGATAGGCACAGTACCAATAGGAACTGGGGAATTACGTAAAATCCACTCGCGGGTTTCGTGAATGTTTTTGCCCGTGGACAAATCCATCACGGTGTCAGCCCCCCAGCGAGTCGACCAGACCAGTTTTTCCACCTCTTCCTCGATAGAGGAAGTCACTGCCGAATTACCTATGTTAGCGTTTACCTTCACCAAGAAATTACGCCCAATGATCATGGGCTCAGATTCTGGGTGATTAATATTGTTTGGAATGATGGCGCGGCCACGAGCGACCTCATCACGGACAAATTCTGGCGTAATACGCTGTTGTAAATTAGCGCCAAAACTCTGACCCGGATGCTGTTTTAGCAGTAATTCGCTGTTAATAGCATCGATGTTTTGGTTTTCACGAATGGCGATGTATTCCATTTCTGGGGTAATGATACCCTGTCGCGCGTAATGCATTTGGGTAACACACTTCCCCGCAGAGGCTTTACGAATAGCCGTTTTCTGTTTGAAACGTAACGCTTCTAACTCTGGGTCATCTAAACGAGACTTAGCAAACTCGGATGATACTTGTGGTAATACTTGGGTATCCTTGCGCTTTTCTATCCAGTTTTTTCGTATAGGGTTCAAGCCTTTGTAGACATCAATGTGTTCTTCTAGGTCCGCGTATGGGCCAGAGCAATCGTAAACATAGATGGCCTCATTGGATTCGAACGTTAGATTATTAGGGTCCGTACCAACGGGTGTGTCAGTAACATTGATTTTACGCATAGGCACGCGAATCGATGCATCCGAACCTTCAATGTAAATGCGTTCTGAAGCAGGAAAAGGTGAACCCTGTAGGGATTCAATGACGGCTTTAGCTTGTAAGCGTGAGGCTTCACGGCTTAATTTGTTCGGTTTTTTTATTTCTGTAATGTTCGACATGAGCATTTCCCTTAAAAATGGAGAATTGCTTGTCTGAGGTGCTGTTTAAAGAATTAAACACAATACTGTGCTAATGCTTCAAAACATGAGCAACGCAAAGTATGGGTGATTTCAAAGAGGTATAGCATAGAATCAGCATCATACTGTGCGGTAGCTCATTCGATGCAGATAAGAAAAGTAACGCTTTCTTGTTTCCTACGCGGGGTATAAGCCCGATCAGGTTCTGCGGATCCCGTACTTAATTGTACGATCTCAGCCAAATGGCACTCCGACAAGTGGCCCTGAGTATACTCACTAAAAAACGGATGTAAACTCCCAACTTGCCGAAATGCGATGAAGCCTAGTTAAGCGTCTTGCATGCCTAAGGCCAATTTATAGAGATGATTTTTCTTTTCGCCAGTGAGTTTAGCCGCCATCGCCGCCGCTTGTTTAACGGGTAGATCTTCGAGCAAAATAGACAACACACGCTTGGCCTCAAGCTCAGATTCATCATCTGCTTCTGGGACATAACTTAGCATTACTACAAACTCACCTTTTAGCTGATTTGCATCCGCATCGAATTTCGCCAAGATTTCTTCTGCCGTACCCGACAAAAAAGTCTCGAAGGTTTTGGTTACTTCTCGGGCCAATACCAATCTCGCGCTGTCACCATAAACTTTGGCCACATCAGCGATGGAGTCATAAACCCTATGGGTAGACTCATAAAAAACCACGGTCCCCGCTTGGCTCTTCCATGACTCATAAAGATCACAACGTGCTTTCGATTTTGCTGGCACAAAGCCTGCGAAAAAGAATTGATCGGTCGGCAAGCCAGAGGCACACAAAGCGGCCACTAGCGCACAAGCACCTGGCACTGGTGTGACGGTTAAGCCTTGAGCTCGTAAATGGGCCACCAAATGATAACCAGGATCAGAAATCAGTGGTGTGCCAGCATCGGATACTAGGGCGACGTTCTTGCCATCCATTAATAGGCTGGCCACGTATTCTGCTTTGTCTTTTTCATTATGATCATGAAGAGAAAATAGCTTGGCATCGATGGCGAAATGGTTAAGTAAGCGACGGCTATGACGTGTATCCTCAGCACCAATATAGTCCACTTCGCGTAAGGTCTGTTCTGCACGCTTACTGAAGTCGTCAAGATTTCCTATAGGGGTTGCAACTATGTATAAGGTGCCTCTCACATCATCTGAACTATGTGCTACCATATTGCCTCTTTGTCTCTTTTAGTATTTGTCGATTATGATCATCTTTACGCCGCGCATCATACCATTAACCTTATGTACTTTTCTGCTAAGTGCATGCGGATCCGTGAATTTAAATACCACGCCCAGCAGTCAAGTGACTCGTATCCAAGCCACACCGGCACAACAAACAGCGACACAACTTGAAAGTATTTATCATCCAAATGCGGCGAGCAAAACTCCGCCAGCCATCAGCGAAGCCTTTCAATCTGCTCAGGTGGCCTATCACAATGGTAATTACCAACAAGCCTTGGCCTTACTTGAAAACGGACCACTTAAAACTAAATCCAACCTAGAGTTTGATGCAAATTTATTGGCAGCCCTAAGTACAGCCAAACTTGATGACAAGGCGCTCAGTTTTAGCTTTATCACCCAAGCAGAACAACTACCAGAAGTTAGCCATCCTGATAAGCACAACCAATTGCAAGAAACCATCGCCACGGTGCTTGAGCATTTTGAGAACTGGATAGATGTTATCGATATACGCATGGCATTAAGCCGTCACTTACCTTTAGATCAAGGTGACTACAATCAACAGCAATTATGGCTGGCCATTCAAAACTTAACGGAAAATGAAGTGGAGCAGCTTTATGCTCGACAAAATTTTGAGCTACACGAGTGGTTGAACGTTAGTAGTATCTTACGCAATACCAATTTGACCCTAGATCAGCAGGTAGCAGCCTACCAAGAGTGGTCGGAGCAAAACCCCGAACATCCAGCAGCGCTTACACCGCCCCAAGATTTTCAGGTCCTAGCTTCCATGAATGAGCTAGAACCTAAAAAAATTGTCTTGTTGCTGCCCACGACCGGCCCGCTGAAACAAGCCTCTAAAGCCATTAGTGATGGTTTCTTCTCGGCTTTCTATCACAAAAAAGATCAGCGCCCGGAAGTCTTTATCGTGAACACCAATGCTTATGAAAGTATCGAAGAGGCGCTAGAGCAAGCCTACACCCATACGCCAGATGTGATCATAGGCCCCTTACAGAAAAACCATGTAGCCAGATTGAGCTACCTAGATTTACCCTACCCTGTGATCGCTCTTAACCAACTGGACATTAATCAGAAAAATCAAAATCTCTTCCACTTCTCTCTAAGTTCGGAAGACGACATTAAGCAGCTGATTGTCTTTGCTAAGCAGCAAGGGGCGGAGAACGCAGCGATTTTAAGCACCCAGGACACCTGGGCGTTGAAGCAAGCGGACGAATTTGCCCAAGCCGCCGAAAAAGAACACTTAACACTCTTATCTAATCAAAGTTATGGCAGTACATCCAAAGAGCGTCAACAAGCCGTACAAAAGCTGCTTTTGGTAGATGAAAGCTACCAACGAAAGCAGCTAATTGAGCGTTGGACAGGAGAACAGGTAGAAACCACCACCCGTTCACGCAAAGATTTAGATTATATCTTCTATGTGGGCAAACTAAGCGATGCGAAGCAAATCCGACCTCTAGTCGACTTCTATTTTGCCGATGCCATCCCTATGTTGTCGACTAACAGCTTAAACGACAACCCTCCTAGGGCTTCCGACAACACCAGTGATATCGAGCGCATTTTATTTACCGAGATTCCAGCTCTCACCAGCAAACAAAGCCAGACATCAAACCTACCAAGTCACCCTGGCTCAAACATTTTACGTCGCTTACAAGCCTTAGGTGCGGACGCGTATTTGTTAGCTAATCGCTATTCTTTATTCACCCAGCTGGCAAATACCAAGATGTCAGCCAATACTGGCATTATCAGCATGGACGACATGGGTATTTTCCATAAGCGCCCAGAAATCATGACTTACCGAAAAGGACGTTTGGTAAATGTGCAAGATTACGAGTATTTTTCCCAGTACGAACAAGCGCAAACAAGCCAAGAATAATGGCGAAAAAGCCGAGCAATTTGCGCAACAGTATTTAACCGAGCAAGGGCTAACGTTTGTTGAGAACAACTTTTTCTGCAAACTGGGCGAGATAGATCTTATTTTTCTGGATCAGCAAACTTATGTGTTTGTGGAAGTGCGCTATCGAACCAAAACGGCCCATGGCAGTGCCGCCGAAAGCTTAAACCCAAATAAATTGGCTAAAATCACCAAAAGTGCCACCTTTTGGCTACAAAAAAATAACAAGTTAGCTAACCCCTGTCGCTTTGATGCGGTATTATTTGATCATAAAATTGACCGACAACATTTAACCTGGCTAAAAGCAGTACTTTAACCATTATGGATTTTCAAGAAGCAATATATACCCAGTTCGCCCACAGTTTTGAAGCCCAACAACAAGCTTTAGAAAGTCTTCCTCCCTATATTGAGCACGCTGCTAGAGTTATCTTCACCAGCATAGCAGGTGGTGGCAAGGTGGTTTGTATCGGCAATAGCACTGGCTCACATCTGTCCCAGTACTTCAGCACCTTGATGTTAGATAGATTAGACCGCGAACGTCCAGGTTTGCCTGCTATCAATCTAAATGGCGATGGCGCAGCGCTGCTCTCTATCGGCCATAATGACAGCTACCATGACGTGTTTTCCAAGCAAATAACCGCCATTGGCAATGCGGGGGATGTGTTGTTTGTTATCGCTAACCGAGGCAACACCTCCCCTATCATTCAAGCGATACAAGCCGCCCACGAACGTAAAATGAGCATAGTGGCACTGACAAGCCCAGAAGCCAAAAATGTCTCCTCACTTACCTCCCGAGATGACACAGAGATCAAGATCAACCTACTGGGCACAGCACGCGTACACGAATGCCAGTTAACCGTGATACACACCCTAGTGGATTTACTAGAACGTCAATTATTCGGTTACGAAGACTAAAAAAGGCCCTCTAGTATGCTAGAGGGCCTTTGTTGAATCATCATTTATCAAGCTGAAACCACTACTTCACAACTTTTAGAGTGAAGCCTTTCTTTGGGGGTTGTGGGTCAACTGGATCGGGCGCTGGCTCAAATTCCTCTTCTGGAAACACGAAACCGTCACCATTTTCTTTCGCGTACAAAGCAAGTGCCGCGGCAATAGGCACATAAACCTGCATAGGCTTACCACCAAAACGCGCTTCAAAAGACACCGCCTCTTTGTCCATGATCAGATGTCGAACTGCAGACATACTAAGGTTCAATACGATTTGTCCATCCTTGACAAACTCCATAGGCAACACAGCTTGTTCATGGGTTGCATCCACTAATAAATATGGCGTCATGTCGTTGTCCGATACCCATGAATAGGCAGCGTTTAGTAAATAGGATCTTTTGGCTAGCATGTCGATTCACCTTTTCTTATAGCAAAAAAGGAGCCTGGGCTCCTTTTACACACCTTTCACAAGGCATCATTGATATTAATCTAAGCGCATTTCTTCTTCTGCTTCAGAAAGACTTTCTTGGAAAGACTCACGAGCAAATACTAGATCCATGTATTTGTATAGAGAAGCGGCTTGTTCTTTAGGAATATCCACACCTAGAACAGGCAGACGCCATAAGATTGGCGCTAGGCAACAGTCAACAATCGTGAACTCGTCGCTCATGAAGTAAGGCTTTTCTTCAAAAATAGGTGAAACATTGATTAAGCTTTCACGCAATTCTTTCTGAGCTTGAGCAACGGCTTCTTTGTCTTTGCTGCTCAAGATTAGGTCGACTAGATCAGCCCAATCACGCTGAATACGGTACATGTAAAGACGGCTTTCAGCACGCGCTACAGGGTAAACAGGTAGCAATGGTGGATGAGGGAAACGCTCATCAAGGTATTCCATCATTACGTTTGGCTCGTAAAGTACCAAATCACGGTCAACCAATGCTGGCAACTCGTTGTACGGATTAACATCAGCCAATTCCGCTGGCTTATTAAACGGATCCACATCAATGATATCAACGGTCACTGCTTTTTCAGCCAATACAATACGAACTCTGTGGCTGTAGTGATCTTCCCCGTCTGAGAAAAAAGTCATTGAGGAGCGCTTTGCAATAACACCCATGTCTAACCCCTATTTTAAAAACATCAAATACCTCATAAATGAGGCAAACTATAAAATGACGCCATAGCAATGGTCATCACCACTTTTAAGACTTAACACCAAAATCCATACGGTTACTGCTGCATCCTACAACATCACCGAATCATGGTTTTAGGCGCAACCATTACGCTGGAACAAATTTGCCGTCATTCTAACATATTTTCGCGTTAATTATTGGCTTGATTATATGCTTAAAAGCAGCTCATTGAGCCTATGCTGTTAACAACAAAAAAAACGCCTGGTGAAACACACCAAGCGTTTTAATAGTAACCCAAAAACGAATATTAACGTTTTGAGAACTGAGGACGACGACGTGCTTTGCGTAGACCAACTTTCTTACGTTCAACTTCACGCGAGTCACGAGTAACGAAACCTGCAGAACGTAGAGTACGACGTAGAGTCTCATCGTATTGCATCAATGCGCGTGTGATACCGTGACGGATCGCACCAGCTTGACCAGAGATACCACCACCTTTAACAGTGATGTAAACGTCAAATTTTTCAGTAGCGTCAACAAGTTCAAGAGGCTGACGAACAACCATTTGAGCCGTTTCACGACCGAAGTACTGAGAAAGTGTACGGTTATTGATAACTAGGTTACCAGAACCGGCTTTAAGGAAAACACGAGCGGTAGACGTTTTACGACGACCTGTACCGTAGTATTGAGTAGCTGACATAATGTTCTTCCGTATTAAATGTTAAGTTCTTGTGGCTGTTGAGCAGCATGTGGATGCTCAGTTCCAGCGTACACTTTCATTTTCTTGTGCATTGCACGGCCCAAAGGACCTTTTGGCAACATACCTTTAACGGCAAGTTCAAGAACACGCTCAGGAGCGTGATCAATCAGCTTCTCGAAATTCATAGAACGCAAGCCGCCTGGGTAACCAGTGTGGCGGTAGTATTGTTTTGCGGCTGCTTTGTTACCAGAAACGTGAATTTTCTCAGCGTTAACAACAACGATGTAATCACCAGTGTCAACGTGTGGAGTGTATTCAGCTTTATGCTTACCGCGTAGACGGCGTGCAATTTCGGTAGCCAAACGACCTAAAGTTTTGCCTTCAGCATCAACCACGAACCAGTCGCGGCGTACTTCAGCAGGTTTTGCTGTAAAAGTTTTCATCAAAAAACCCTATCAATACGCATGTAATTCAACATGCCATACCTATTATTATTGGTTATTAATGCATAAGACATTAATAACGTGCACTTACCTTCAAAAAGGCGAGCGAATTATACTGCACGACAGCAATAAAATAAAGCCCTAGCCAGATTTATGGACGATGTTCTAAAGACAAATATTCTTCGGATTGCATTTCCAGCAAACGGCTCACAGTTCGGTCATATTCAAAGGCCAAACGTGTGCCTGTATAAATGTCTGGAATGGCCACTTCTGCCGAAAAAATCACCTTCACATGGCGGTCATAAAATTCGTCCACCAAGTTAATGAAGCGTCTTGCTAAGTCATCTCTTGGCGCATCCATCTGTGGTAGATTGGAAATGATCACCGTCGTGTATAAGCGTGCAATCTCGATATAATCCACCTGGCTTCTGGGGCCATCACATAAAGCTTGGATATCAAACCAAGCCAAACTCTCGCAACTGCGTAGCAAAGGAATTTGGCGGCCTTCAATTTCAACCGCACCACCCTCTACTATATGAGAAGCATCCGAAATAAGACTCATAAAGCGTTCGTTAAGGGCTTTATCGGCGTCTTCATTTAATGGGTAGTGGTAAAGCTTGGCCTGCTTAAGAGTACGCAAACGGTAATCCACGCCACCATCCACATTCATCACCTTGGTATACTTGTTCACCAAGTCGATGGCTGGCAAAAAGCGCGCTCGCTGCAAACCATTTTTATACAAACCATCTGGCTCAATGTTCGATGTTGCCACGAGAGTCGTGCCGTTTTTAAACAGCTCTTCGAGTAGACCCGCCAGAATCATTGCATCCGTAATATCGGTGACAAAGAATTCATCAAAACATAACACCTGCGCCTTGTCTGAAATTTGCTTGCCGACGATTTCTAAAGGATTTTTCACATCATTCAGCTTGCGCAGCTCTTGATGAACCATCTGCATGAAGCGGTGAAAGTGTAAGCGTAATTTTTTCTCTGTTGGTAAGCAGTCAAAAAAAGTATCCATGAGATAGGTTTTACCACGACCCACACCACCCCAGAAATACAAGCCGATTTCGACACTTGGCTGCTTCTTTTTACGAAAGCGGGAAAAAAGTCCAGTGGATGGCGCTTCTTGCTGATTGGCGACTAATCGATCAAACAAATCCTGCAGGGCTTGCACCGCTTCTTCTTGGGCAGGATCGTAATTAAAGTCATCTCTTTCTAAGTCTTGTTTATAACGGCTAATTGGTGTCATCATTACTCTTTAAGATAATAAAATGAATTGGGAATATTCTAACAAATTGCTACTTAAACAACACCCACCACGCTATGATCCAAGATAATAAATCGGCTATAATGGCCTATCGTTTTTGGGAGTAAATTATGAACTTGGAAGAACTTAACATCATTATTTTTGTTACCGGCGCAATACTAGGCTGCATCGCAACTTTGGCGATAAAAAGTGCCACATCAAAAAACGCCAACAAAGTCAGCGCCTCCAGCAGCTCTGCCGCCACTATACAATCCCTGCAACAAGACCTTGATAAGAAACAAGTTATCATTGACGATTTCATTGCTGACAGCAGTAAGCAATTGCAAGCCACTGAAAAGCACTTACAGGCTTTACGTAAAGCATTAGCAAGTGGCGCCAGCCAAGTAAGTAGCGTAAGCATTGCTGAAACGGCCACTCAAACACCAAGCATTGAGTCGGAAGAAATTACCGATACTGCGCCACCACGTGACTACGCCCTAAAGGGTGACAGTGACGAAGGCATGTTAAGTGAAAAATTCGGTTTAGATGGCAACCTTGATAAAGAGCTTGAACCCAAACGTACTGTCTAACCTAACGAGATTTACATAAAAAAGGGAGCCTTGGCTCCCTTTTTTATGCTCGATCAGGCAGGGCTATCTATATCAATAAACTCTGCTTCTAATGCATGCTCATCACGCAAAAACTTAGCCACAGCTTGAGCCCCAAAACGCTCCGTCGCATGATGACCTGCGGCAATAAAATGAATACCCATTTCTCTTGCTAGATGTATCGTCTGCTCCGACACTTCACCAGTGATAAAAACGTCTGCATCTGCAGCAATAGCTTGATCAATATAGCCCTGAGCACCACCTGTACATAGAGCAACGCGCTTAATCAGCTTTGGTCCTGCTCGCTCAAATAAGACACTTCGTGAGACAGCCTTCTCGACCAAAGCTTGAAAGTCATCCATTGATAACGCCGAGGCCAACTCCCCAACTATTCCGATTGATTGCTCAATGGGTAAGCTTGGTTGAAGTGGCTGGCGCTCATAAACACCTAAAGCATTCGCTAAACCAGCATTGTTCCCCAACATTGGGTGTGCATCTAATGGCAGATGGTAACCATATAAATTAATGTCATTTTTAATAAGTGCCGATACGCGACGGTATTTCATACCGGTTATTTGAGGAGCCTCACCCTTCCAAAAATACCCATGATGAACAAATATGGCGTCTGCTTGATACTCAATAGCCGCATCAATAAGTGCCTGACAAGCCGTAACCCCTGTAACAACACGCTTAATTTCGTTTTTCCCTTCCACCTGCAAACCATTGGGCGCATAATCTTTAAAAAGGCTAGGACTTAACGTTTGATTAAGTATTTTTTCAAATTCACTGCGTAACACAAATACCCCCTATGACTCAAAAAACACACTGGCTAACACTTATTATCGCTATTCTAGGCGGCGCTTGTATAGGTCTATCGATTCTTCTTATCCAAACCTTACAATCAACAAGAGTCGACAACTATGCTGTGTCGGTAAAAAAAGCCGCTCCAGCCGTTGTCAGCATTTACACTCGCATTCTTGAGCGCAACGACTTTAACAAAAGCAGTAACACCACCCATAACCTGAACCTTGGTTCTGGTGTCATCATCACCAAGCAAGGCTTTATCCTTACCAACCATCATGTGGTGCAAAATGCGAAAAGCATCATAGTAAGACTGAATGACGGCAGACGATTGAGCGCCAACATTATTGGCTCTGATCCCTTCACCGATCTTGCAATTTTAAAGGTTCCTGCCGAGAACTTACCTCATATACAAATCGGCAGCAGCGAGCGAGTTAACGTTGGAGACCGCATTCTTGCCATAGGCAACCCATTCGACATCGGCCAAACGGTAACTGCCGGCATTATTAGCGCAAAAGGCAGAAATAGCATTGGTCTCAACACCTACGAGAATTTCTTACAAACAGATGCTGCCATCAACCCGGGCAATTCAGGAGGTGCTTTAGTCAATCTAAAAGGCCAACTAATAGGCATTAGCTCAGCAATCTACTCCAGCACGAACGGCTCACAAGGAATTGGTTTTGCTACGCCGGTAGATGATGCCATGGCGGTAATGACAGAGATCATAAAAACAGGGCAAGTGGTCCGAGGCTACCTTGGTATGGACGCCCAAAAGATTACCACACAACTTGCTGAGAGCCTGATCACTCCGGCACAACATGGTTTACTGGTGAGTAAAGTGAGCGCAAATAGCCCAGCTGAAAAAGCCGGCATTGAGGTTGGCGATATTATTATGAAGATAAATGATATGGAAAGCAGTGATCCGCACAAGGTAAAGAATTTAATTGCCTCTTACAAACCCGGTACGACCATCTCGATACTAGGCACAAGGGGCAACCAATCTTACAAGGCGAACATTACGCTAGAGAAACAACCAATGATCAAACACCTAGCCCAATATTAGGGCTAACCTTCCACCAATTGCTTTAGGCGAGCAAGACTGGTTTCGAAGTTTTTACCGGCAATATTATTTGCCAATAAAGCGATATATGGCCCAAGCAGACCCGCATTTAATTCACCTTCGATGACCCAACGCAATGATGTGACACCACCGCTTTCTTGCATATAAAACTGATTTTCGACGAGCGCTACCCCAGGCTTTGGCAAAACCTCAAAGGTTACTAACCCAGGCATCACCTCAAGCAAAGTCAGTCGACCTTGCTCAGCGGTATTAAGATAGGAAATAACCGCACTTTGCTCTGCTGCCAAAGTGCCATCTTGTGGTTCTATCTGTCCATTCTCAATATACATCCAGTTCGAAAGTTGTTGGCCTTGCAACATAACCTCAAGAACCTCTTCCGCTGAAGCAGAAACTTCAATGCTTCTTTCGACTCGATATTGGGAAGGCAGAAAAAAGCCAACCACCACCAGCAATAGAATCGCCACGGCTAAAAAGCGCGTGACTTTTCTAAGCTGGTATAAGGCTTGAGGGTGCGGCTTACTCACCCTCGTTAACCTTGCTGTCTAGAATACGGTATTCCGCAGACATAGCATGGGCCTCTAAAGACTCACCTCGCGCTAAAGGCGAAGCGATTTTAGCCAAGTCGCTGGCACCTTGAGGTGAGCAATTAATCAATGAGCTACGCTTTTGAAAATCATACACACCCAATGGAGATGAAAAGCGTGCCGTACCAGAGGTTGGTAATACATGGTTAGGACCAGCACAGTAATCCCCTAGCGCTTCTGGCGTATGCCTTCCCATAAAGATGGCACCCGCGTGGCGAATTTTCTCCACCCACTTTTCAGGCTCATCAATAGATAACTCAAGGTGCTCCGCTGCCACTAAGTTAGCAATATCCATAGCTTCATCCATGTCTTTCACATGAATAAAGGCACCACGGCCTTCTAAAGATACCTTGATGATCTGCTGACGGCTTTGGGTTTCAATCAAACGCTCCATCGAAGCCTTAACCTGCTGGATATAATCCGCATCTGGGGAGATCAAGATAGATTGTGCGTCTTCATCGTGTTCTGCTTGAGAGAATAGATCCATGGCAATCCAATCTGGATTCGTTTTGCCATCACACACCACAAGGATTTCGGATGGTCCAGCTATCATATCAATACCGACCGCACCGAAAACCTGACGCTTCGCGGTAGCCACATAGATATTGCCTGGACCAACAATCTTGTCGACCTTAGGAACCGTTTCAGTCCCATAAGCCAATGCAGCAACGGCTTGAGCACCACCAATGGTGAAGACGCGATCCACACCCGCAATATGCGCTGCCGCCAAAACTATGTCATTCACAAAACCATCTGGAGTGGGAACAACCATGATGATCTCACCAACACCTGCCACCTTGGCTGGCATCACGTTCATCAACACAGACGATGGATAAGCAGCCTTTCCGCCCGGTACATACACACCAACACGGTCTAATGGCGTTACTTTTTGACCAAGCACTGTGCCACTGTCTTCTTGATACTGCCAAGAAGGTTGTTTTTGACGCTCATGGTAATCATGTACACGCGCAGCAGCGGCCTCTAAGCTGGCCACTAACTCTGCACTAATGCGCTGTTTAGCTTGTGCCATCTCATCACGAGAGATCTCAAGCTCACTGGCATCATTAACCTGACGACGGTCAAAATGGTTAGTAAATTCAATGACCGCTTTATCACCTTCTTTACGAACCTGATTAACGATATTAAAAACCGCTTCCTGAACGCCTGCATCGGACACAGAGTCCCAAGCCAACAAGGCTTCTAATTCTTCACGAAAGCCTGCTTGTGTTGAGGAAAACTCTCGAATATTAAGTTTCAATTACGCCTCCTCATTATTTTCTACAGCCGTGCGCAACATCTCGATGATAGGTTCAATCTGTGCGTACTTGGTTTTATAGGCCGCTTTGTTTACCACCAAACGAGTACTAATCGGCGCAATCAATTCACGAGCCTCAAGACCGTTGGCTTTAAGTGTGTTACCCGTATCGACAATGTCTACAATTAAATCTGCCAAGCCCATGATAGGTGCTAATTCCATTGCCCCATACAGCTTGATTACATCGGCTTGAATACCATGCTCAGCAAAGTAAGCTTTAGCGGTTTTAGAGAATTTAGAGGCCACCTTTAAGCGACGATTAGGCAACGCCTGCCCAACCACACCAGCCGTCATTAAGCGGCACTTAGAAATTTTTAGATCCAACAGTTCATACAAGTTTTTTGTGTTGGCTTCCATTAACACGTCTTTACCAGACACACCAAAGTCAGCAATACCATGCTCAACGTAAGTCGGTACATCTGTAGCACGTAGAATCACCAACTTGATGTGCTCGTGATTAGTATCAAAAATCAGCTTACGACTTTTGTGAATATCTTCAGCCGGAACAATGTTGGCTTTTTCTAACAAGGGCAATGTTTCGCCCAAAATACGCCCTTTTGATAGGGCAATCGTTAATGTATTACTCATTTAATTTAACACCCGTGAAATTTTTGCCCCTAATGATCCGAATTTCTCTTCAATACATTCGTAACCACGGTCAATATGGTAGATTCTGTCAATCTTGGTATCCCCTTCCGCTACTAAGGCAGAAAGCACCAAACTGGCAGAAGCACGTAAATCTGTCGCCATCACAGGGGCACCTTTAAGGGCGTCACAGCCTCGAACAATGGCCGTGTTACCTGCCACTTCAATATCAGCACCCATGCGTAACATTTCATTTACATGCATGAAACGGTTTTCAAAAATATTTTCAATGACTCGACCTACACCCGTCGCCACAGCATTCAAAGCAACAAACTGAGCCTGCATGTCTGTTGGGAAAGCAGGATACGGTGCGGTGCTGATATTAACAGCCTGCGGACGACGACCTTCCATATCCACTTCGATCCAGTCTTCCCCACAAGTTACCTTGGCACCTGCTTCTTCAAGCTTAGCCAGTACTGCTTCAAGGGATTTTACATCCGTATCGATGACTTTAACCTTGCCACCTGTAATGGCTGCCGCCACCAAGAAAGTACCGGTTTCGATACGGTCCGGCATTACTGGATAAGTTGCGCCATGGAGTTTTTCGACACCATCGATATAAATTGTATCTGTACCATGGCCGGTAATTTTTGCGCCCATAGCAATCAAACATTCTGCTAGATCAACCACCTCAGGTTCACGAGCGGCATTTTCAAGAATGGTTTGCCCTTCAGCCAAAGTTGCAGCCATTAATAGGTTTTCTGTACCTGTTACGGTAACTTTATCGAAGAAGATACGAGCACCTTTCAAGCGGCCATCTACGCTGGCAATAATGTCGCCGCCTTCTACCACGATATTTGCTCCCATGGCTTCCAAACCACGCAAATGCAAATCCACTGGGCGACTACCGATCGCACAGCCGCCAGGTAGAGATACGATGGCTTTACCGAAATGGCTCACCAATGGGCCAAGCACCAGAATAGAAGCACGCATGGTTTTCACCAATTCATAAGGTGCTTCGCAGTTATTCAATGTTGACACGTCCAACTGAACGCTCATTTTCTCGTCAACAACAACACCACATCCCATTGAGCCAAGCAGTTCTAGCATGGTGGTAATGTCGTGCAAATGGGGTAGGTTCTGAATAGTAATTAAATCTTTCGTTAGCAAGGTCGCTGCAAGAATAGGCAACGCCGCATTTTTAGCGCCCGATGCACGCACAACGCCATTAAGTTTGACACCACCGGTAATAAGGAGCTTATCCATAATTTTATTCTCTTATAATTGCTTTTATAGCTGACTGTATTGGGCTGGTGTGTAAGTTTTCATTGTGACAGCATGAATGGCGCCACTGGCAATTGCTTCTTGTAGGTGAGCATAAACAAGCTGCTGCCTTTTTACGGTCATTAGTCCTTCAAACTCACTTGACACTACGACTACTTGGAAATTACAACCTTCCCCTTCTGCAATAACTTGGCAATCTTTAAGGGCGGTTTCCAGTAGCTGTTTTACTTCGTTTGCGTTCACAGTCGCTCCAACATAAATATTTTTCTCAATTCTTCTTATTCTACCTCAGTCAGCGCAACTACTTAACACCTGATGGGTCAACTGGAGACAAAAAAAGCGTTGTTTTACATAAATTTGAAGGAATATTGAGCTTTTATCGTCCTAGCAATAAAAAATCCGAACCCCACTGCTGGAATTCGGATTTTTCATTCAATATTTGAACAAATAAAGCGAGATTATTTCGACAAAGAATCTCGCCATGCATCTATGGCCGCATCAATATTGTTTTTGTTTTGCTGCATCATGACCGCAAACTGTTTACGGAAAGTTAAACCAAAATTGATATTCTCGATAATGATGTTATCCAGCAACCAAGCACCGGCTTTATTCTCTTCCATCAAGAAGGATATATTCAGCAGCACCCCAGACGCTTGTTGAAAAGTCACATCTACTTTCACAGGCCGCCCTTCCCGTTGAGGCCCTAAAGGTAAAACAGTGATTCGATCTGGATCCAGCTCTAATAAAGCGGTGCCATAGGTTTTTAACAACGTTGCTTTGGTTTCTTGTGAAAAGCGCTCCAGCTGAGCAGGTGTTGCACGACGATAATACTTACCCATCACATTGCGGGAAAGCTGATCAAAATCCACTATGTCGGCAAGAATTTTTTCAACCCTTTGATTTAACAATTCAGGATCTTTGGCCAACACGTCTCGGTCTGCGACAATGTCACTGCGAAAAGCATCAACCATTTGAATCACTTTTTCTCTGGCGCCTTCAGAATCAGCCCAAACGCTAGCACTTACCATAAGTGAAAAAGCCATCACAAGCTTACCCAAATTCTTTAACATAGCTTACTCCTCAGAATCGCCAGAATTGAACAGGAACTGGCTAATTAGGGTTTCTAACACCAAAGCAGACTGGGTATCGTATATTTCCCCGCCTTCAGTCAACACCTCTTCATCCGCACCTATGGTGATGCCAAGATATTTTTCACCCAACAAACCACTGGTTAAAATGGCCACTGAGCTATCTGTGGGAATATTGTCTACATCTGAACGAATATTCATGGTTACCAGCGCCATAAAGAGTTCTTTATCGAAGGTGATGGATTCCACATCCCCTACCGTCACGCCAGCGATACTGACTTTTGCACGATTAGAAAGTCCGGCAATATCATCAAAGCGCGCAACAACTTGATAGGTATCCTTATTATTTGAAAACCCCAAGCCACTGACCTGAACCGCCAGATAAACAAAGGCCGCCAATCCCAATACAATAAAACTTCCGACTAACAATTCCGTACGCTTACTTCTCATTTAAAAATCTCCAAACATAGCCGCCGTCAAAACAAAATCTAACGCCAAAATAGCCAATGATCCTAGCACCACTGTTCGCGTGGTCGCTTTACCAATCCCTTCAGATGTAGGAACGCATTCATACCCTTGATAAACTGCGATCCAAGTAACCGCAATGGCGAAGCAAACCGCTTTAATTAGGCCATTCACAATGTCAGTGTCAAAATGCACAGACTGCTGCATTAAGGACCAAAAAGCCCCGTCATGAACACCCAACCAAGCCACAGACACCACTAAACCACCAATGATGCCCACTGCAGAGAAAATCAAACTCAAAATTGGCATACAAATCACACCAGCAATAAACCGCGGGGCGATCACTCGACGAAGTGGGTCGACTCCCATCATTTCATAGCTAGAAAGCTGCTCTGTTGCTTTCATCAAACCAATCTCAGCCGTTAAGGAAGACCCTGCTCGACCAGCAAACAGTAAGGCTGTCACCACAGGCCCAAGCTCTCGCAACAAAGACAAGGCCAACAACTGCCCCACCGCATCCTCTGAGCCAAACTTCGCCAGTATGCTATAGCCCTGTAGCGACAACACCATACCAATGAAAGCCCCAGAGACAACCACAATCACTAGAGATAAGACGCCAACAGCATAAAGCTGCTTTATCAATAGGTTAATGGCTTCAGGCAACCTAACCGGCAGACGAAAGACACTTTGAAAAATAAAAATGCCCGCTTTGCCAACGGTTTCCAACCAATTTAGCGCACTGGCACCCAGCCCAATCACCTTGTTCATCGAGCATCTCCTAACGAGTTAGAAGCATCTGTACTTGCCTCCGGATAATGAAAAGGCACTGGACCATCCGGTTCCCCTTTAAGGAACTGCTGAACTCTTGGGTCATCTGATTCCAAAATCTGCACAGGACTGCCTTGTGCGACCACTCGCCCTCCCGCAAGAATGCAAACATGATCGGCAATCGATAAAGACTCCTCCACATCATGAGACACCAACACTGAGGTAATATCTCCCTGCTCATTTAACTTTCGTATTAGTTCTACCAAGACACCTTTAGAGATAGGGTCTTGGCCAGTAAAAGGTTCATCGTACATAACTAAGGCAGGATCTAAAGCAATAGCACGCGCCAAGGCCACGCGGCGGGCCATACCGCCAGAAAGTTCCGCTGGCATTAAACCTGCAGCACCCTTTAAACCAACGCTGTGCAGTTTTTCTAACACACGCTGTTTTATTTCGTTCGCACTTAGCTTGGTGTGCTCCTCCAATGGGAAAGCAACATTTTCAAACACAGACATGTCACTAAAGAGAGCACCACTTTGAAATAGCATGCCCATTTTTTTCCGCAACTCATACAAGTTTGATCGCGACAAAGTATGTACATTTTGACCATCCACTAAAATGCGTCCTTTATCTGGCGCCAACTGCGCCGCGATAAGACGTAGCAAAGTGGTTTTGCCGGTTCCACTCGGTCCCATCACCGCCGTTATTTTGCCCCGCGGAATTTGCAAACTTACATCATCGTAGATAACCCTATCGGCACGATAAAACTGCAACCCTTGCACTTCTATATACGCATCCATCTCAGATACACCTTAGATCCATGACTATTAGTGCCGAGATATTATCACTGCCCTGCCATAAATCCTATAAAACCCAGCAAGAACCCAATTTCTTGCAAAGATCAAGTCTTGAATTTACATGCCAAACCACATTAAATGTAACCTTCATTTATTCACGAGTTAATTCAACACCATGCTGCTGTTTTCTGCTGCTCTAATTGCCGGCTTAATCTTACTAGTTTTAAGTTCAGACAAATTTATCGAACACTCTGCACTGGTCGCAGAAAAACTCAACGTTAGCCCTATGATCATAGGGATCACGCTCGTTGCCCTGGGCACCTCCGCACCTGAAATGGTGGTATCCGCTATCGCCGCTATCGATAACGCTCCTGAAATCGCGATTGGTAACGTATTGGGTTCTAACATCGCCAATATTGCCTTGGTTTTTGGTGTCACCCTACTATTTTCCGCGATCCCAATTGCTAAGGGGCTATCTACTAAGGAAGTTCCTCTGGTACTTGCCATCACATTGCTGACTGGCGGGTTACTGCTTGATGGCATCCTAAGCTTTATTGATGGTGTCATTCTAATCATTGCTTTCGTTGTTATTTTGACCATTCTTTTAAAAGGCAGCAAAGACCTCGAAGAAGAACTGGCCAGTGAACTGCCTGAAGATGACGGCAGCCCTGTATTCAAGTCCGTCGTCATTGCATTTATTGGTCTTGCGGTATTAATTGGCAGCTCCAAGCTATTGGTTTGGGGCGCTATAGGCATTGCAACGGCTTTGGGTATCAGCGAACTGATTATTGGTTTAACCATAGTCGCCATTGGTACCAGCCTGCCTGAGCTGGCAGCGTCAGTAAGCAGCGTCAAAAAAGGCCATCATGACATTGCCATTGGTAACATCCTTGGATCAAATATATTCAACCTGGCGACGGTATTACCACTGCCAGCTCTTATTGCACCTGGCATAATTGATGACAATATATTGAACCGGGATTACCTTTGGGTTCTTGGCCTGACATGTGCACTTGCCGCTGCGGTATTCATATTCAATGGACGTAAAAACAAGAGCATTCCACGCTGGATCGGTATCCCTCTGCTGGCGTCATATGGTGTCTATTTATTTATGATGACAGTGGGCAACTAACTCAGATGAAAACCATCGAACGTACCGCCATTAAATACCTAATGCTGGCTATAGTTGTCATAGCTATAGCCGCGGTATTTTGGGGCGTAAATACTGGCCGGGTAGGCAACCTTGTAACAAGCGAATCACTCAGCACATCCCCAGACTACTTTATAACGAAAGTTAGAATTAAAGAATTTGATGCCAATGGAAAATTGATTGAGACCTTAAACGCTGAACAAACCCTTCATTATGTTAAAGATAAGAAAACGCTGCTTCAGCATCCCTATGTAGAGCGCCAAGCAGAATTGGGATCATGGAATGCCCAAGCAGACAAAGGCTCAATTGAAGATGGAAGTCGTGATATATTATTAACTGAAAACGCCAATGCCACAAAAAAACATATAAACTCTGCCGACATTACTTTGTCATCAGATACGATTCATTATTTGGACGAAGACGAGTCTTTAACCAGCTACGGTCATGCAAAGCTGTATTCCACACAAGGCACGACCACAGCAGAAACAATCATTGCCTATATCAACTCGGAAAAAGTTGTTATGACGCGTTCCGTAAGAGGACACTATGAACCTACTCCTAAAAATTAGCTCCATGTTCATGGCTGCTGCTATCAGCCAGCAAACATTAGCCCTTCCTGATGATACCCGCCAACCTCTTGACATACAGGCGGATGAAGCCTCTTTTGATCAGCAAACTGGGGAAGCCATTTACACAGGCAATGTGTTTATTACTCAAGGTTCAATCCAAATTGAAGCGGACTACCTAAAAATCAATACTGATTTAGCAACACAGCAATTTAATAAGCTTGAAGCTAAGGGTAAGCCTGCCAAATTCAGCCAGCAGATTGATCTCGAAGGCAACATGGTGATTAGCCAAGGCAACCAAATTCATTACTCAACGACTCTAGGCCGACTGGAGATCACTGGAGATGGCTACCTGAATCAAACCGACAACAAGGTTTCTGCCGATTATATCTTGTATATGGTGAACACTGGCGCCTTTGAAGCCAGCAAAAAAGGCACTGGTCGCGTCACTATGACATTACAACCTCAAACAGAAGAATAAAGAGAATGACATGGCACTTCTAGAAGCAAAACATCTCGCCAAGAGCTATAAAAAGCGCCAAGTGGTGAAAGATGTTTCTTTATCTGTTGAATCTGGTCAAGCCGTCGGTTTATTAGGCCCTAATGGCGCAGGCAAAACCACTTGCTTCTACATGATTGTGGGCATGGTGAGCAATGATGCTGGCGGTATTTTTATTGATGGTCAAGACATCACCAGTAATGCCATGCATACCCGTGCACAAAAAGGCATTGGCTACTTACCCCAAGAAGCCTCCATCTTTCGTAAAATGTCTGTAGAAGACAATATTTCCGCTATTTTGGAGACTCGCAAGGAGCTAAACAAAGCTCAGCAAGCAGAAAAGCTTGAAAGTTTGCTTGAAGAGTTTCATGTTACTCACATTCGCAAGAACCTCGGCATGGCCCTTTCCGGTGGCGAAAGACGCCGCGTAGAAATTGCTCGCGCTCTGGCAATGAATCCAAAGTTCATTTTATTAGATGAACCTTTCGCGGGTGTAGACCCGATTTCGGTGGGCGACATCAAGCTCATCATCAAGCATCTGCAAGACAGTGGCATAGGTGTTTTAATCACCGACCATAACGTACGAGAAACCCTAGACATCTGTGATAAAGCCTACATAGTCGGCAATGGTCATATCATTGCTTCTGGCGACGCGGAAACCGTTATCAATAATGAACAGGTGAAAAAGGTATATCTAGGCGACGATTTCCGCCTATAACCCCCTTATCATTATTGTTCAAAGAGAGTAGTATGCATAACTCGTTCCAATTCACCTATTTAGAAAGAGTTGCTTTATGAAGCAGTCTTTACAGCTTAAAATCGGTCAACAACTGACCATGACACCTCAGTTACAACAAGCCATACGCCTGTTGCAACTCTCTACTTTAGATTTGAAGCAAGAGATCCATGAATTTCTTGAATCCAATCCCCTGCTTGAAATTGACGACGATGAAAGCCCTATCGTCCAAACTACAACAAGCAGCGAAGAAAAAACGGATAAAAAAACCGAATCAGAAAACCCTGTTATCGAAGCTGAAGAAGCTCGCATTGAATCTGAATGGACGGATAGCATTCCTGAAGAGCTGTCTATTGATAGTAATTGGGATGACACCTATCAGAACTCGGCATCAATAGGCGAACAGAGTGGCTACGAAGGTGGCGACACAGATTTTGAAAGCCGCAATGCTCCTGATGAAAGCATTCAAGACCATCTCATTTGGCAGCTTAATCTAACCCACATGTCTGACCGGGACATTGAAATCGCTTACGCCATTATTGAATGTGTTAAATCTGATGGTTATCTGAGCATTACACCGGACGACATTTGGCAATCTCTAAGCCAAGAGCTTGAGGACCTAGAGTTTGATGAAGTCATTGCCGTGCAGCACAGACTTCAGCGCTTTGATCCGGTTGGTGTGTGTTCAATTGATTTAAGAGACTGTTTATTAGTACAACTGGAAGCTTTCCAGAATCACCCTCTTTATAAAAATACTCACAATCTAATTGATAATTACTTACCTCTATTAGGCAACCGCGACTTTACGCAGTTAATCCGTAAAACCAAGCTCAAGGAAGCCGCTTTAAAAGAGGTCATTGATTTAATTCAACAGCTTAATCCAAGACCTGGCTCTGTTATTGATCATGGCGATACCGATTATGTTATTCCTGATGTTTCGGTGAAAAAGGTGAATGATGTTTGGCAAGTGGAGCTCAATAACGACGCCCTGCCACCCGTCAAAATCAATGAAACTTATTCAGCCATGGCGAGCACAGCCGTCAACACGGAAGATGCCACCTACATTAAGACCTCTTTGCAAGAAGCAAAATGGTTCATAAAAAGTTTACAAAGCCGTAATGAAACTTTGTTAAAAGTAGCCAGCTGTATTGTAAACCGCCAAATTGACTTTTTTGAGCTTGGCGAAGAAGCCATGAAACCTATGGTATTGCATGATGTTGCAGAAGAAGTCGGCATGCATGAATCAACCATTTCCCGTGTGACAACGCAGAAATACATGCACACGCCAAAAGGTATTTTTGAGCTTAAATACTTTTTCTCCAGCCATGTAAATACAGCCTCAGGTGGTGAGTGCTCTTCAACCGCCATCCGAGCCATGATCAAGAAATTGGTGGCGGAAGAGCCACCTAAGAAACCACTGAGTGACAATAAGCTGGCGACAACGCTAGCGGACCAAGGCATTCAAGTAGCGCGAAGGACTGTCGCCAAATACCGAGAGGCGATGAACATCCCTCCTTCCAATGAACGAAAACGACTGATTTAAGACGGATGTGACCTTTATCATGCCATTGAAATCACTACTAAAAACTGAGTTGTGTTTTGCCAAACAAGACATAGTGAGTAAAAAAAGAGTTTTAGAGAACCTAGCCAGCATTGTTTCGGACCGCTTACACTGTGAAAACAGCGCTGTTTACGATGCTCTTTTAGGGCGTGAAAAACTAGGCAGTACAGGGGTTGGTAACGGTATCGCCATTCCTCATTGTCGTCTTGAGTCAGCTAACCATACGGCAGTTGTCGTCTTGTCCCTCAACGAAGCGATTGATTTTGACTCCATCGATAGAAAGCCTGTGGATTTGATTTTTGCCTTAATTGTACCGCCACATGAATGTGACCAGCATTTATCAACGCTGGCGAAAATTGCCGAAATGGCGCAATCTTCAGAAACCCTAGACAAACTTAGAGCGGCGAAGACTGACGAAGAATTGTTCAACACGTTCCACTCTTTATTATAAGGAACAGCCATGCTTGAAGAGACAGTTACCATTATAAATAAGTTAGGCTTGCATGCTCGTGCCGCCGGCAAGCTTATTGAAACAACGTCTAGATTTTCATGCGACATCACGATTGAAAAAGATGGCCGCAATGTAGACGGCAAAAGCATTATGGCCATGATGATGCTAGCGGCCAGTAAGGGCACTCAGATCAAGATTAAGACCAACGGTGAAGACGAAGCTGAAGCCTTAAAAAGCGTTATTGAATTAATCAATAATCGTTTTGACGAAGACGAGTAGACTCATGTCTGAGCAATCCATGTTAACTCATCTGCAAACGGTTTCGGACTCTCTTGAGTCCGGTGCCACCATGCAAATACGTTACCTTCTGAACGGGGCCCTACCCGCACAGGACGTTGCTCGCCTTTTAGAATCCTCCCCACCAAAAGAACGTAAACTCCTATGGGAGCTTATCGATTCCGAAAACGAAGGTGACGTCCTTCAATACCTAAGCGAAGACATAGGTGTCCAATTCCTAAAAGAGATGGATACAGAGCGCTTAGTGGCTGTCTCTGAACACTTTGAAAGTGATGACCTCGCCGATTTACTCCAACATCTACCAGAGACAGTTGTAAAAGAAGTTTTGGCCTCTATGACGGCCCAAGACAGAACTCGAGTCGAAACACTATTAAGCTACTCTGAAGACTCGGCCGGCGGCCTGATGAACACGGACACCATCACAATTCGTCCGAATATCACTCTGGATATTGTATTTCGCTATTTGCGACGTCATGAAGAACTGCCAGACATGACTGACAGCCTATTGGTGGTAAGCCGCTCCGATCGCTTACTCGGCTCTCTCCCCATCACCAAATTACTGGTGGCCGATACGGACTTAACCGTTCGCGATGTTATGGAAACAGAAGACGAAGTGATTTACGCCGACACACCTGTCAGCGAAGTTGCGCAACTGTTTGAAAAAATGGACTTGGTTTCTGCTCCCGTTGTTGATAAAAACACCCATAAGTTATTAGGTCGTATCACCATTGATGACGTGGTGGATGTTATTCGAGACGAAGCAGAGCACTCCATGTTGAGCATGGCAGGTCTTGATGATGATGAAGATACCTTCTCGCCTATACTTAAAACTACCAAGCGTCGTGCAGTTTGGTTAGGCATTAACCTGATCACAGCCTTCACTGCCTCTTATGTTATTGGCTTGTTTCAGGACACTCTCGACCAAGTTGTCGCCCTAGCGATCTTAATGCCGATTGTCGCCAGCATGGGGGGCATTGCTGGCTCCCAAGTACTCACCCTAGTAATACGGGGTATCGCTCTCAACCAAATTGGCTCCACCAACACCCGCTGGTTATTAAACCGTGAGCTCATTGTTGGTTTGATTAATGGCTTACTTTGGGCCACGGTTATTGCCGCCCTAACCGCCTTATGGTTTGACAACCTCAAAATTGCCTATATCATTGCGGGCGCAATTATTATAAATCTCTTGTTTGCTGCAACAACAGGCACTCTTTTGCCCATTTTACTTAAGAAAATGGGCATCGACCCAGCCTTAGCAGGCAGTGTTATTCTGACGACAGTGACTGATGTGGTGGGATTTTTATCTTTCCTCGGTCTCGCCACCATTTTTTTAATATAGGTTCCCATGACAGACTTTGATCAATTTGAAAACGAAGAAGATATCCCTAAAAGCAAAACCCAGATCAAGCGAGAAGTGGAAGCGCTACAAGATTTAGGCAAAACCTTACTTGGGTTGAGCAAAAACCAACTTAAAAAAGTGACCATGTCTGATACATTGCGTGAAGCCTTTGCTGAAGCCGACCGCATCAAACAGCGTGAAGCCATGAGACGTCACCTGCAATATATCGGCAAAATCATGCGTACCGAAGACCACGAGACCATTTCTCAGCAAGTGGCCTTATTTGACACAACCTCTGCCGCTTACAATAAGCTGTTTCATCAACTTGAACACAAACGTGATGCATTGATTGGTGAAAATTCAAAAGAAGAGCTATCAAAATATCTGGACGAACATCCAAATTTGGAAGAAATTCAGCTTTTACGTCAGCTGATCCGCCAATCTCAAAAAGAAGTCGAGAATGGCAACAAGAGCAACACCAACCGTAAAAAACTCTTTAAACTGATTCGTGAAATCGAAGAAACCAAGTTAGGTTTACGCGGTTAAATCCCCCTTCCAACAAAAATGCCCTAAAGATTCCTTTAGGGCATTTTTTACATTCTTCTATGACTCAGACAAGGCATTTTCCCTCGTACCTCGGTTAACACCTGACGATCAATACGATAAATAAAGTAACCGGGCTTCTCCTCTAGCATGGCTAAACACTCACCATTTGGAGAATACAGACTACTGTGGCCATAAGTCTGGCGTAATTCATTATGCCAACCACATTGGTTAACTCCTAATACATAGTATTGATTTTCGATCGCTCGAGCCGCCAGCAAGGTATTCCAATGGGCTTTACCCGTTACATAAGTGAAGGCAGCAGGAACAACCACCAGTTCAGCCCCTAGCACTGCAAGCTCACGGTATAATTCAGGGAAACGCAGATCATAACAAATGCTTAAGCCCAGTTTAAAGCCATCCACTTCAACAACTTGTAATTGAATTTCTCCAGGCTCAATAAAGCTAGACTCACGGTAGGAGGCGGCTTTATCGTCTACCTGAACGTCAAATAAATGAATCTTGTCATAGCATGTTATGAGTTCACCCTTTGGACCAAGCACCCAGCAACGCTGACGTACACGGCCCGACGCCACGATTTCTTCATCGGGTCTTGTTAGGCTTGGGTGAGAGCCAATCACGATATAGACAGAATGTTCTTTGGCCAATTCAGCAACCGCCTCTAAAAGCAAATATTGCTCCTGAGACGCCGCCATTTCGCGCATTCGTTTACCATTAAATAAAAATACATTTTCAGGTAACACAATAAGCCTAGCGCCATCTTTTACCGCAGCAAGCAGCAGGCTCGTCACATTATCAAGGTTTTCACGCCAATCCGCCACACTGGTTAACTGAATCGCCGCCACCACTAAACTGCTCATCAATCATTCCTTTTCTTAGATTGCGTCGGCTGATATTTAACTTGCGTCATCACCGGGTTATCAAAGGTTCCGGTTACGTCATAACGTACACTGGTTACTTTAGATATTTGACTGCCGAACAACCTATCTGTGATAAACAATAAGCCTGCAATTTGAGGTGTCCCCCACAGCAAACCCGCCAATGGCAAAGTACCAGAAATTGGGAAGCTCGCTGTCATTCGCTCATTGAGGGTTTCTTCTACAATATTAGCACTGCCCTCAACAAATAATTCGGCGGTAGGCGAGATAATGGTGACTGGTTTAGTAGTCGTTAATAAGCCTTTATATATGACCATATCACCCGTAAAACTATCGTAACTCAACCCTGGCTCATAAACGTCGGTAAAATCGAGGGATAATCGGCGACTCAAAGCCCCTACATTAAAAATCCCTAACACTTTTAAGAAGGCAGGTAACTCTTCAATCTGAGTAAAACTGCCATTGTCGGCCGCAAAGCCGATACGTCCTGACAGCGACGGCCGATCAAAATGAAAAGGATGACCTTGCCAACTTAGCACCACATTGATGTCATAATTTTTTGAGGTCACAAAAGGCTTATCCGAGAACTTTTGTGTCAGCTCGGCCAAATCCTTACCTTTAACCCCAAGGGTCAACTCAACATTGGATCGATCCTCTTGGTCTTGCCAAAACAAACTACCATCGAACTCACCGGTCTTAAGTTCGGAGCTAATTGAGGTTAACCTTACCCTATTCCCTTCTCGTTGTATCTTGGTACTCCAGTCACCATAAGGGCTATTATCAATATAGAGCTGGTCGATAGACAAGGTCATATTCGGAATTTGTGCTGACCGTACGAATGGCTCGTTATCACCCTCTTCCGTATCTTCTTTAGACAAATTCCAGCTGAGAAAGTCAAAATGTAAGTCTGGACCATAGTCTTTTTGTGTGAGTTCGAAGTTCATTTCATCTGAACTAAAACGTAAACCTTGATTTATGGGGTAACCAAGCTTGGCATTATGGAGAGTGTTGTCTTCGTTGATGACCAAGGCATCAATAATAATGTCCATCTGAGAAAGCCACTCAGGAATATCAAGGATAGAGGCCTCTTGATCCGTCACGGCCTCACCCTCTTCATGGTAAGCAATAAAGGCATCAACGATTTCTTGCCAAGCAGAAATATCTAGATACTTGACTTGGCCAATAACTTTTAAGCCATTAGGGATGTTTGAGTTAAAAGACTGATCCTTATTTAGCAACACCTCACCACCGACAAGCTCGCTATCACGGAGCAACAATCGGCTGCGAACCAAGCCGCCAAAATCATCATCAATGACCATGTCATCGTTATGCTGCATTAACTTAAAGCTATAGTTTACAGGCTGATCTGCCGACTTACCGATCGGTGTTGGAAAATCGATATTCGCGCCAACAAGATCACTGGTGATGGACATATCAAATTGATCTTGTTGGGATTTATTTATCGCCAATTGCCCCTGATAGGAAACTTTTCCGGTCAACTTTTGGGCGATTAGTTCTGGAAAAGGCACTATTGACCAATTAGCCACTGAACTCACATCGACTTGACCAGATAAATCCCCTTCAATAACAAGAGTTTCGTCATCAGCACTATTAGAGCTTAAGGTTAACTGCGAGATCCCCCCAAGGGTTGAGACATCAAACGTACTGTCATAAATCCCTTGCGAGGAGTCATAATTAAAACGTCCGGCCTGCACAGTCGTCGCGAGGTCAAGCTCCCCTAGATAAACATCATTCTTTGCAAAGTCTAGGGCCAACTTAACCCTAGGTGACACGTCTTCACTAAAAGGCACTGAGATATCTAGATCACCAGCGATTTCCCCCTGTATCTGCCACTCTTCAAAAGGCGATAAAATATCTTCAGCAAGAGGTGTATGCTGCAAATGGTCTAAGATAACAGGCGCTTGATCCTTAACATGCCCTTTAATATTCATCCAAGTGACCCCGTCTTTCACAAAAGGCACACTAAGAGCGATGTTCTGCACTTTGAGGTCACGCATCTTAGCGGAGGAAACATTAATGTGGATACCTTGTTGGTCTAGATCAAACTTACCAGTTACCTGTTCGGCCTTGGGCCAATTAGGATCAAAAGCAATTTGTAGATCCTTAGCCTCAATTTGCAAACGCACATGAGGTGAACTTCCCTCCACCAGCTCGCTGTGCACCATAAGATCAAGATTAGGCACTTTTCCCGGAGACTTGAATGCAGTATCTATCCAGTCAACTATGTCATCATCCAAAGCACCTTTCGGTAAATAAGTAAGTCGATCCTCTAAATCAAGGTTCTTTGAATTAAGGTCGAGCGCAAACCAATCGTTTGCTTCCGGCTTTATCTCTAAACGGAAACCGCCATTCACTTCCGCTTGATTACGCTTTAGATAAAGGTCACTACCATTAACAATAAAGTAATCACCTTGCTGCTGCCATGCCACATGGCCTTTGAGCTTTTCGGTAGGCCAAGCTTCGTCGTACAAGGTATCAAAGGCAATAACACTTTCTTTCCCCTGTAAATCTATATAGCCGTCTCTATCAGAAAGACTAAAAATAGCATCTATCTTGTTGGCTTGAGGGATTCCTAAATAGCCACTTATCGAGGCATCTTGAAGGTTACTTAAATACTGAAATGCCCATTCCTCCGTTTCTTTCCAAATGGTTAAACTGGCATTTTTCGCCGTACCATGAGGGGATAAACCAGATAGAATATCGGTAGCTGTCCACTCAGGCTGTAAAAACTGCAAACCTATTCTATTAGCAGCCGCCATATCAATTTGGTCAAACTTTAAAGTGCTACGCCCCGAAGTAGAAGACCAATCGAAGGATATATTGGTGGCCTGGTCCGTCAGCAATACATTATTAACATCGACTCTAATATGAGGTTTTTTGGCGCTATATTTCGCTTTTATAGACGGGGAAAGGCTGTATTCATCACCATTTTTAAAGGCTAGATCAAGCTGAGAGGACTCTAGCTGAATGGAGACATCTTTACCGACCAAGAAGTCCAGCCAAAGATCCCCACCCAATTGCACCTCCGCCAGTGTAGGAACTTGCTCAAATAGAGAAAGGCTAGAAGGTAATGGCGTTTTAGGAAGATGCAATGCCATCTGCATACGATAGTCATCAAACAAACTTAACGAGCTAGAAAGCTTAGCATCAATCGTAAAGGCTTCAGGGTTATCATCAAGGTACATTTCAGCCGTCAGCAATGATTGATTCTGCTGCTGGAATATATCCCCCTCGGGAATATTTATGGCATGTGTACCCAACTCTTCACTGTCAATTTGAATGGTCGCATTAAGAATGGATAGGTATTTCTGTGTCGCCAGATATCCCAACACCCGCTCAGCGCCGACACCCGCATTATCACTTTGTTTACTCAAAGCGCCTTTCAGCTGCCATTGTCCCTGCCGCTCCTGCAGAGCCACTACGGGTTTGACAAAACGTACGTAAGTGAATTGAGGCTTTAAGGTAAGCAGGGATTTGATACTGTCGAGCCTGACTCTAAGCTCATCAATAGATACTAACGTTTGGCCATTGTTTTCAATTAGTAAGCCTTCCACTGAAACGGTAGGATCAAGACCTTCAAGCTGGCCATCAATGCGTTTTAACGTGACCGGATAACCGGTAATTTGTGAAAGGTTGTTTTCTATTTGAGGTCGATAATAATCTAGATAAGGTAAGGCATGCTTAATGCCGTAAGTGAGCATAGCTAGAGTAGCCGTAAAAACCACGGCTAACCAAAAAATCACGATGATCAACTTGCGCAACAGCAACATCATCTAGCTCCGCTCTCCTACTATCTTAAGACTACATCGTATTGATCTTGCGTATATACCGAATCTACTTGGAAACGAATGGTTTTGCCAATAAAGGCCTCAAGCTCTGCCACGGACACGCTTTCTTCATCTAAAAAGCGCTCAACCACAGCCACCGACGCCAACACAGTGTAGGTTTGTGAATCATAGGCCCTATCGGCTCGTAAAATCTCTCGAAACACTTCGTAGCATACTGTTTCAGGGGTTTTTACTAAACCACTACCGCGACAAGAGCGACAAGGCTCACACAAGGTTTGCCCCAAACTTTCACGAGTACGCTTACGGGTCATTTCCACCAAGCCTAACTCTGAGACCCCAGTGATTTTTGTTTTTGCGTGGTCTTGATCAAGAACCTTTTCAAGCATGCGAAGAACTTGACGTTTATGTTCTTCGTCTTCCATATCAATAAAGTCGATGATGATAATTCCGCCAAGATTTCGCAACCTAAGCTGTCGACCAATGGCCGTCGCTGCCTCTAGATTCGTTTTGTAAATTGTTTCCTCTAGGTTACGACTCCCCACAAAGGCGCCTGTATTGACATCAATGGTGGTCATCGACTCGGTTTGCTCCACCAATAAATAACCACCGGACTTAAGCTGCACCTTGCGATCCAAAGCTTTATGGATTTCGTCTTCCACACTGTATAGATCGAAAATAGGACGCTCGCCTGGGTAATATTCAATACTATTGGTTAGCTCAGGAATAAAATCTTCCGCAAAAGTACGCAGCTTAGTGTAATTTTCTTTCGAGTCGATGCGTATTTTTTCAGTCGTTAAACTGACCAAATCTCGCATGGTGCGAAGATGTAATGGCAAATCTTCATAAATAACAGAAGGAGCCTTGGCCGTTTTAATGCGTTTTTTGACAGACTGCCATAGGCGCGTCAAAAACTTAATATCGGCCAGTATTTCTTCTTCTCCGGCACGCTCAGCGGCCGTTCGTAAAATATAGCCATTATTCTCATCCGCTTCTGTCAATGCATTGGATACTAGAGACTTCAAGCGCTCCCTTTCTGCCTCATCCTCTATACGTTGGCTCACTCCAACATGGGCTTGATCTGGCATATAGACAAGATAACGAGAAGGTATCGACAGGTGGGTTGTTAAACGAGCCCCCTTGGTACTAATAGGGTCCTTGGTGACTTGCACAACTAGAGATTGCCCTTCACGAAGGTAATCCCCTATTTGCTCGCTTGGATTTACCGCGTCTCGGTCAACCACTTCTGACACATGGATAAACGCCGCCCTCTCCAAGCCAATGTCCACAAAGGCAGCCTGCATGCCTGGCAATACCCTAACCACCTTGCCTTGATAAATATTACCGACAATGCCCTTACGGCTAGAACGTTCAATGTAGACTTCTTGCAACACGCCATTCTCTACAAGGGCAACGCGAATTTCCATGGGGGTGACATTAATTAATACATCTTCACTCATGGCACATTTCCTCTAGAGATTGAATTCCAAATTGGGTTAATAATTGTGAGGTTTCATACAAGGGCAAACCAACAACGGCAGAATAGGAACCAGACATGTGAGTCACAAACAAAGCACCTAAACCTTGGATGGCATAGGAGCCAGCTTTATCAACAGGTTCACCCGAACGCCAGTATTGCTCAATTTCAACATCCGATATTGAGCGGAAAGACACTTGCGTCACGATATTTTCAGCCACTAATTGATCTAGGTTCTGATCACACAGGCAAACAGACGTCATGACTTGGTGAGAACGACCAGATAGCTTGCGTAACATGATCTTGGCTTCAGCCAAATCTTGAGGCTTTCCTAAAATTTCACCCTCAATGACGACAGAAGTGTCTGAGGCAATAAATACTGTTTTTTGAGCCACGCCATTGGTTTGCTTGTAACGCTCTAATGAAGCCCTGGCTTTTTCCTTAGCCATACGTAATACATAAGCTTCGGCGGCTTCACCCTTTATAGGCGTTTCATCTATATCTGCTGGCAAGACATCAAAGGAAGGGACGATTAGAGACAGCAGTTCTTTTCTTCTAGGTGACGCTGAAGCTAAAACAATCATGTTTAATCCTAACGAATAGCGTAAATACGTCGCACACTGCGTAAAACAACAAATGACCAAGGCCAAAGTAAACCCGTGATGATGGCAGGCATAAAGATCATCAATGTAGGTTCTGCATGCCCTAAATAGTGATCAATCCAAAAATCCACCAACTGGTTCATACTCACAAGAGCAGCAACAAAAACCCCTTGTTGCCAACGGTGGTACATACGCAAACGTTTATAAAACAGCGCGCAGGCATAAGCGATGACCACATAAGTCAACGAGTGCTGACCGATTATCCCACCTTGCAGTAGATCAACCATCAACCCAAGAAACCAAGCAAGACCAGCCCCAAAGCGGAACGGTAGCGCGATCACCCAATACAAGATAACCAACAAGGCCCACTCTGGACGATACCAAATGAGTTGTTCAGGAAAGGTCATGGCTTCCAGCATTAAGGCAATCAGCAAGGTAATTGAAAAAACTAAAATAGGCTTCATTAACGTTCCTCTTGCTCTTGAGGAGGGTCAATCAACATGACATGACGACTCCGTCCTAGTTGCGCTAAAGGCACTACATCGATATCCGCATAGGCTTTACCCGGCACATGGGCCACACTGCGCACCACGCCCACTGGGTATCCACTTGGAAAACGTTCATCCAAACCCGATGTGGTTAAAATATCTCCCTTCTTAATATCCACCGAATGAGGGACGCTCAACAAGGTCATTTTCTTTAAATCACCTGTGCCCGATAAAATGCTTCGAAAGCCGGTACGAGACAGTTGTACAGGCACAAAATGACTGGCATCGGCGATTAGCAACACTCGGCTACTGTATGCTGCGGTTTCCACCACCTGCCCTAGCACACCGGTTGCATCTAACACCGCCTGACCTACATAAGCCCCTGAAGAAAAGCCCTTATCAATAAGAATTTTGTGACTATAAGCATTTTGGTCAAAGCCAATTACCTCAGCCATGACAATTTTCTCATCCACTCGCTGAGAAGCATCCAACAATTCTCGAAGACGCACATTTTCAGCTCGCAAAGCATTAAGCTTCTGCAATTGACTACGTAGCATAAGCACTTCGGCGTTGAGCTTATTGTTATCTTTAACCAAGCCTTCACGACTCGCTAAGTGCTCACTAGACCAATAGAAGATTTTTTGTGGGGTATTTACGACAACTTGAATAGGCGTCACGATTAGCGTGAGATAGGGTCTAATCGAGGAAAAAGCAGAATAACGAATGTCAGCAAAAATCATAACAATCGACAAAACCACCAGCACGAAGGTTCTCGTGCTGGAGATTTTGCCTTTGAAATAAAGCGAGTTTTTAATGACCTACTCCTCAGCCTTACTCGTTATCAGCCGTAAACAATTCTGAGGCATGCTTGTCCATCATTTCCAGCGCCATACCACCACCGCGAGCCACACAGGTTAGTGGATCATCAGCAACAATCACTGGTAATCCAGTTTCTTCACTAATTAGGCGGTCAATCTCGCGCAACAAAGCACCACCACCGGTAAGAACAAGACCTGTCTCACCAATATCTGCCGCCAACTCTGGTGGAGATTGCTCTAGCACACCTTTAACCGCTTGTACGATTTGTGCCAATGGCTCTTGCAAGGCTTCTAAAATTTCAGTGCTGTGCAAAGTGAAAGAGCGTGGAATACCTTCTGCTAGGTTACGGCCACGAACATCAATCTGTAGCTCTTCGCCTGTTTTGTAGGCCATACCAATTTCAGTTTTAATGCGCTCAGCAGTGGCATCACCAATTAAGCTGCCATACTGACGACGCACGTAAGTGGTAATGGCTTCATCAAAGCGGTCACCGCCCACACGGATGGATTCGGAAGTCACAATACCATTCAAAGAAATGATGGCGATTTCTGTGGTACCACCACCAATATCGATGACCATAGAACCCGATGCTTCAGCAACTGGTAAACCGGCACCAATCGCCGCCGCCATTGGCTCTTCAATAATGTAAACCTCACGAGCACCAGCACCTAATGCAGATTCCTTGATCGCACGACGTTCAACTTGGGTAGATTTACAAGGGACACAAACCAAAACGCGAGGGCTTGGCTTTAACATGCTGTTCTCATGAACACGAGAAATGAAGTATTGCAGCATTTTTTCAGTAACGTGAAAATCGGCAATAACACCGTCTTTCATTGGGCGAATGGCCGTTATATTTCCAGGCGTTCTACCTAACATACGTTTCGCATCAGTACCGACTGACGCCACCGTTTTTTGGTTGCCATTATGACGAATTGCCACCACAGAAGGCTCATCAAGCACAATGCCACGGTCACGGACATAAATAAGGGTATTGGCTGTCCCTAAATCGATTGACAAATCGCTTGAAAACATTCCCCTGATTTTCTTAAACATGAATTCTTTCACCCTGATAAATACGAAACGAACAGCTTGAAAATGTAACAATCGCGCGCTCATTGGGCAAGCTGAATACTGTAAATATGTGAAAACACTTGCTCTATTTTATTGTTTCTGCAAAATTTTTTAATTTATCGGCATCCTTAAGAGTTTTTCGAGCTGTTATCTTTCTCGGCAATCAACTAAACGTTACAATAGTCGGCATTTACGACCATCCAAAATCAGGTGAAACATGTCCATAGACAAACAAGACGTGCAAAAAATTGCTCATCTCGCCCGTCTCGCATTGAGCGAAGATGATGCCGAACAATACCAACATTCACTTTCTAGCGTATTGTCGCTGGTTGAACAGATGCAATCTGTCGACACCGATGGCGTCGAGCCTCTGTCCAACCCTCTTGAAAGCACCCAAAGATTACGTGACGACGTGGTCACTGAAGAAAATAGACGTGATGATTTTCTTGCTAATGCTCCGCTAAGCGAAGCCGGCCTATTTTTAGTACCTAAAGTCATCGATTAAGAAGAGCTTATTATGTTTCAACAAAACATCGCGACCTTAGCGCAGCAACTGCGTAACAAAGAGATTTCCAGCGTTGAGCTAACCCAACATTTTTTACAACGTATCAGCCAGCTTGACGAACAATTAAACAGCTTCATCACGGTCAGTGAGTCACAAGCCCTTGAACAAGCCAAAGCCGCCGACGCCATTTTAAGCCAAGGCCAAGGCAATGCCTTAACCGGCATACCAATTGCTCACAAAGATCTATTTTGTACTCAAGGCACTTTGACCACCTGTGGCTCCAAAATGCTGAACAACTTCATCCCACCTTATGAGTCCACCGTCACACAGCGTTTGGCTCAAGCTGGCACTGTCATGTTGGGCAAAACCAATATGGATGAGTTCGCCATGGGCTCTTCTAACGAGAACAGCTTTTATGGTGCAGTGAAAAACCCATGGAACCTTGAAACCGTTCCAGGTGGCTCATCTGGTGGTTCAGCCGCAGCAGTTGCCGCAGGTTTAGCCACTGCAGCAACCGGCACGGATACAGGTGGATCTATTCGCCAGCCTGCTTCTTTTTGTGGCATCACAGGTCTAAAACCAACTTATGGCCGCGTGTCTCGTTTTGGTATGATCGCGTACGCCTCAAGCCTTGACCAAGCAGGTCCGATGGCCAAAAGCGCGGAAGATTGCGCCCACATGCTACAAGCCATGGCGGGCTTTGATCAGAATGACTCAACCTGCTCAGAAACCGCCACAGAAGACTACGTAAGCAGCTTGAACGCCCCTTTAAGCGGCCTAAAAATCGGCTTACCCAAAGAGTACTTTGGTGATGGCCTAGACGCCAACGTTGCTAAAATCATCATGGATGCCGTAAAAGAGTTTGAAAAACTTGGAGCCACTGTAAAAGAAATCTCCCTGCCAAACTTGCAGCTGAGCATTCCAGCCTATTACGTCATTGCGCCTTCTGAAGCATCTTCCAACCTTTCGCGTTTTGATGGCGTCCGCTTTGGTCATCGCTGTGAGAACCCTAAAGACCTAATGGACATGTACACTCGTAGTCGCGCCGAAGGGTTTGGAACTGAGGTGCAAAAGCGCATTATGGTGGGCACTTACGCTTTGTCGGAAGGCTACTACGATGCCTACTACTTAAAAGCACAACGTATTCGCCGCTTAATCAAGCAAGATTTTGTTAGCGCATTGGAAGAAGTCGACGTCATCATGGGCCCTGTTGCACCAACCACGGCCTTTGGACTAGGCAGCAAAACCAGTGACCCGGTTGCCATGTACCTTGAGGATATTTACACCCTATCCGTCAACCTAGCCGGCATTCCTGCCATGTCTGTACCCGCTGGTTTCTCCAACAATATGCCTGTTGGACTACAAATTATGGGCAACTACTTTAGCGAAGCAAAGCTGCTAAACGTTGCTCATCAGTATCAACAAGTCACTGACTGGCACACACAAACACCTAACATGGCAAAAGGAGCATAACTATGAACTGGGAAGTCGTTATAGGCCTTGAGATTCATGCTCAACTTGCCACTAAATCGAAGTTATTTTCTGGAGCAGCCGTTGGTTTTGGCGCCGAGCCAAACACACAAACCACTCTTGTTGATCTTGGTATGCCCGGTGCATTGCCTGTTTTCAACAAAGAAGCGTTGCGCATGGCTGTTATGTTTGGTCACGCGATTAATGCTGAAATCGGTATGACATCTGTTTTTGCACGCAAAAACTATTTCTACCCAGATTTACCAAAAGGCTACCAAACCAGCCAAATGGACCACCCTATCGTTGGTATTGGCCACCTCGATGTAACCCTAGAAGACGGCACAACAACCCGTGTAGGTATCACTCGCGCCCACCTAGAAGAAGATGCGGGCAAATCCCTGCATGAAGACTTCCAAGGTATGACGGGCATAGATTTAAACCGCTCAAGCACGCCACTACTGGAAATCGTATCCGAGCCTGACATTCGCTCCGCAAAAGAAGCGGTTGCTTATGTTAAAATGATTCACTCTATTGTGACTTATTTGGGAATCTGTGATGGCAATATGGCTGAAGGCTCTATGCGCTGTGACATTAACCTATCTTTGCGTCCAAAGGGACAAAAGGAGTATGGCACTCGCACCGAGATAAAGAACGTCAACTCGTTCCGTTTCATTGAGAAAGCCATTTACACTGAAATTGAACGTCAAGCTGACATCCTTGAAGACGGCGGGCGCATTGTCCAAGAAACGCGTCTGTACGATCCTGAGCTTAACGAAACACGCAGTATGCGCTCGAAAGAAGACGCGAACGACTACCGCTACTTCCCTTGCCCAGACCTGCTTCCTATCGTGCTAACTCAAGAGTATGTAGACCAAATTAAGAGCACACTGCCAGAGCTACCAAACCAGAAAGCCGCTCGTTTCCAGTCTGAGCTTAACCTAAGTGAATATGATGCCAGTGTTCTGTCATCTTCTCGCCCTTTAGCGGATTACTTTGAGCAAGCCAACAATATTACTAAAGACGCCAAATTAACGGCCAACTGGGTAATGGGCGAACTGAGTAAACTGCTTAATCAGGCTCAGCTTGATATCAATGAATCACCGGTTTCTGCGGATGCCTTTGGCACCCTACTCGAACGCATAAAAGACAACACCATTAACGGCAAAACAGCCAAAGATGTGTTGCAAGCAATGTGGGACGGCGAAGGTTCAGCGGATGACATCATTGAAGCCAAAGGCTTGAAGCAAGTCACTGACACAGGCGCGATCGAAGAAATGATTCAAGCCATTTTGGACGCGAATACCGCTCAGGTTGAGCAGTATCGCAGTGCTGAATCGGATAAGCAGAAGAAAATGATTGGATTCTTTGTTGGCCAAGTAATGAAAGCTTCTCAGGGCAAAGCCAACCCTGCCATAGTTAACCCGATTCTAGCGAAAATGCTAAAAGGTTAATCTTTAGAACGCACAAAAAAGCACTGCCTGGGCAGTGCTTTTTTTGACTCGTTTTTCGACTAGACACCAACTACTTGGTCTCGCCCTAAGCGCTTAGCTTCATATAAATGATCATCTGCGATCCCAATGGCCTCTTCGAAGGTCTTACCCGCCAAACCGCAGACACCAATACTGCAAGTCAGCTTGATTTTTGCTTCCGTAAGCTCCAGCTCTCGCAAAGTCTGCAAAAAATCGTTCAATTCTTTTATTAACTCTTCTCCAGAGCAGTTTGCTATGACACAAAACTCTTCTCCACCAAAACGGCTGGCGAGATAATTGGGAAAAGCGACTTTAATTGCTTGCGCAACCGACTCAATAAGTACGTCTCCTACCACATGACCATAAGCATCATTCTTTGACTTAAAGTGATCGATATCTAGCATCACGACAGAGGCGCCTGCTTTTGCATTAGCAGATTTACGATAGAACTTTTCACCTTCTTCAAACAAATAACGGCGATTATACAACTTAGTGAGAGCATCTAGGTTAGCAAGATCACGAATGGTCTCCAGCATCTCTTGAGCTTCTAAGTTATGCACCACACGACAATGAAATTCTTCATGGTAAAAAGGCTTTTTCAAGAAGTCATTGGCACCACTTTTAATAAATTTCGCCGATAATGAGCTGTCCCCTTCGGCAGAAAGACCGATAATAACCAAGTCTTGGAATCGTGAGTTGTACCTCAGCATGCGCACCAATTCATAGCCATTAACCAATGGCATATTAAAGTCTGTGATGAGCATACGAATTTCATCATCTGCTTCTAATTGCGCCAAGGCTTCTTGACCGTTTTCTGCCTCAATAACTTGGAAACGATATTGCTCAAGCAGATGTTTAATGAAATGACGACTGGTAATGGAGTCTTCCGCAACGAGGACTTTTATGTCTTTATTCTTTTTTAAGCGTTCGATTACTTTAATGACATGATTAAAAGAGTAGCGACTGTCTTTGGTGATGTAGTCCAACACACCTTTGTTTAAGAGACTTAAGCGAAGCTTATCGTCGAAATTACCTGTCAGCACAACACAAGGCAACTTCTTGTCGAGCACTAGATCTACAATTTCACCGTTTTCAGCATCCGGTAGATTTAGATCGACAATTGCAGCATAAAAATCATCGTGTTTTGCTAGCTGTTCTTCAGCTTCTTTGTAGCAAGTGCACAACACGGGCAGAAATCCAGGTTTCTGACTAAGCAAATGCTTTAGTACCTTTAAAACTACAGGACTGTCTTCCACAACGAGAATTTTGTGTTCCATATGCTGACCGCCACAACCTTGATATGTAAATATTTGTATCGTATTGTCTCTAATTATCCCTTATACACAAAGAATACGATACTCTAAAATTTCCAATAGAGTAATGAAAACGTAAAAAATACTACAAATTTAACTGCTTGTTTTCAAAAGCCTCTTTAACTCACACTCAAAAATGAAGGATTGTTACAAATGGAATGCAGACCCGAGTGCGGCGCCTGTTGTATCGCCCCATCCATTAGCTCTGCAATTCCTGGCATGCCAAACGGCAAACCTGCCGGTGAGCGCTGCGTGCAATTATTAGACGATGCTCGTTGCGCTATTTTTGGCTCGGCTGAACGGCCTGATGTGTGTCGAGATTTTATGCCCGACATAGACATTTGTGGCAATACAAAACAACAAGCAATTGATACCATTAGTTTTTTAGAAGTTGCCACCCACTCCCCCTCTCTTTTATCAAAAGGAAGTATGAATGAGACAGAATAAACGCTTACTTGTCGCCATAGCGGCTACAGCTTTTTTAAGTGCCTGCTCCTCACCCAGCCCAAAGACCAACTTGCTTGTCCCCCCTAGCGAATCTCAAATTGAGACAAGCGTGAATCAACAAGTAGCTTTAATGCTCAATGCTTTTACTCCTGTGGCTGGACAAGCACTTCCTAACAATACCGTGCTAGAAGCCTATGAAGCACGAGATCATAATCCTATTTGGATCGAAAACAATGCCATCAACATGTCTATTTATAAGCTGGTTGATGTTTTGGAAAGCTCTTCAAGCCATGGCTTAAACCCAATTCACTACCACACAGACATCATTAAAGAATATTTAGCGATCAATCAGCCAAGCCAACAACAACTGGCGGAAATGGACGTTATTACCACCATTGCACTGGCCAGCTACGCACACGATTTGAGCAACGGTCGCTATGAGCCTCAATTAATTGATAGCAACTGGCAACTTGATGCCCCCAGCAATCACTGGAAAGACTTATTATTTTTAGAGTCTGCTACAGACATGGTTAATGCCCTACCTTTGCTGGCACCACGCAGCCCTCAATATCAAGTGTTACAAAAGTGGCTAGTGTATTACCAAGATCTAGCGAAAAAGGAATCGGACATACTGGTCAGCCCTGGCGTGCCACTATCCATCGGTGATGAAGGGCCTAGAGTCGCGCAATTAAGAGCAAGACTTGTACAACTTGGAGACATTCGTTTCTCAACCCGAAAAGTCGATGAAGAAGCATTTGATGAACGACTACAACAAGCTTTAATGAACTTCCAGCAACGGCACGGCCTTGTCGCCGATGGTGCCGCAGGTTCAAAAACCATTCAAATGCTCAATGTGCCTCTCACCAAAAGGGCTAACCAGATTGCCTACAACCTAGAAAGATGGCGCTGGCTTCCAAGTGAGTTAGAGGCTAATCGTGCTTGGGTTGACCTAACTAACTACAGCGTCGATCTTTTCTTTAATGGTGAACGCACCACCATGAAGGTGGTTATTGGTAAAGCTGAGCGTAAAACCCCTGTATTTAAAGGTTTGATGACTTATATGGTCACCAACCCAACGTGGCGAGTTCCACAGCGCATCGCCCGTGAGAATTTATTACCTAAGATCCAAAAAGATCCTGATTATCTGGTACGTTACGGCTATAAGGTTTATTCAAGCTGGAGCATAGGGGCAAAAGTCATAGACCCTGCCACCATTAATTGGCAAGAAATGCGCCCAGAAAATCTGTCTTATCGCTTCGAACAAGAAGCCGATGAAAGCAATGCTCTTGGCCAATATAAATTTATGTTTCCGAACAAAAATGAAATCTACCTTCACGACTCTCCTGCCAAACACCTATTCAGAGAAAGTTCTCGCGCCTTTAGCTCCGGCTGCATTCGCCTAGAAAAACCGGATGAATTTGCCCAAGCCCTTCTAAAAGGCAGTAAACAGGGTAAGTCTTTGGCCAGCACATTGAACAGCCAAGCCACTACGGTCATTTCACTTCCAACTTACTTGCCTGTGTACTTGGTGTATTTAACCGTGGTTCCGAACGCCAATGGCATGCCGGAATTTAGAGAGGATATTTACGAGCGCGATGAGCTCATGGAAGAAGCCATGGGCTACCACGTGTTTAAAACGACAGAATCTATCTAGTGATAACTCATGACAACCCCAAGTTAACTTGGGGTTGTCATAACACCCAACATTTAGTGAACAATAATGCAGACTGTAATCTCTTCCCTATCATGGTAAAGGTGTTTGATTTGGTACTGATAGCCAACACCCGCTTGAGTCAACAGGGCTTCAATCTTATCTAAGCACAGCATCACTTCTTGGTATCGCTTCTTCATTGGCAACTTCAGATTAAAAATAGCGCGACGAGTCCAACCACTTGCCAGCCAATGGGCCATCAACTCCGCCACTTTTATCGGCCTTTCCACCATATCGCAAACTAACCAATCCACCGTATAGGGGGGCTCATATTTAAAGCCATCGGCTTTTTCATGGTCAACTAACCCAGTGCTCATCAGCTCTTTCTGCATGGGGCCGTTATCAATGGCAATAACGTGAATGCCTTTTTTCACGAATTGATAAGTCCAGCCACCCGGAGCAGCCCCTAAATCGACTGCCGTCATGCCATCAATAAGATTGGCTTCACGCATACGCTCAGGCACAAACTGTAAAAAAGCTTCTTCAAGTTTAAGGGTTGAGCGACTTGGGCCAGCGGCAGGAAAACGAAGGCGTCGGATCCCCATAGGAAATTCGCTACGGCAATGAGCATAGGAGACGCCCAGATAGGCTTCCTCACCGCTTAATAGGAAAACATGGTGATGCACACCAACCGCTTTATTACGCATTACTCCCGATTTTTTCCACCCTTGTTTTAAGGGCTTGTCTAGTTTTTTGATTAAACCAGAAAGGGATTTGGCATCATTGGTATCGGCTGTTTCGATAATCACATCTTGCCCTAGAGGCAATTCTCTTGCCGCTTCAAGAAGTGATTCGACCCGTGCCCCTGGCGCTAACTCAATTACATCATTAACCGCTAAAATCTGACGCGCAAAAATTAACTTATTAAAATCTAGCAGGGCGATTAAGCGCTCACCAGCATCAGACTCTGAAAAGTTGTACACAACATATCCAGCATCCTGAACCACGCTAGCATAGCCATAAAAGCCTTTCGCACTAGAGATATCCGCAAGTTCAGCCGCACAATCTTTCTCAAAACCTTGACGACAATAAACCAAAATATTCTTCATTAAATTCCCTTCCCAGTTTTAAGCTAAACTGAGCCAGTATTATTACTTGTGTTGAGGCCAGCTTAAATCGGCCTCTTTAAAATGATCGTCAATAAAATCCGACAACTCTTGATTGAAAAGCTCGCCACCGAAGGGCGCACTCACATATTCTTTGCGCTTACCTTGCCACTCAAAACTTAAGCGATAAGCATGTAGATAACCTCGATCCGCAGGGTCACCAGCATAGCGTTTATCCCCATGTATCGGGGCGCTTAAACTCTTCAAGGCAACTCTTAACTGATGTGTCTTGCCTGTTAATGGGCGCAATAAAAACACCCTAACCCCTTGAAAATATGTGGAAAAAAACTGAGTTCTGGCAAGATTTTCCTTTCCGTTCGTGAGCCGCCACTGGCCTCTTCTACTAGGCACCATACCCCCAACAATTGAACCTTGCTTCTTCTTTGGCTTACGCTTAGAAAGTGCCACATAGCGTTTTTCTATTTCATGGGCTTCAAACATACCACCGAAGGTAGCCGCCGCTGCGCTGTTACAAGCCACAATCAACAAACCGGACGTCATTTTATCCAAGCGGTGGACCGGAAAGAAGGTCTGCTTTGGATACAAAGTCGCGAGACTCTGCATTACCCCATCTTCCAACGATTCACTATGAAAACTCATTCCTGCAGGCTTTGTAATCACCCAATAATCATCACAACGAAAAACAACTGAAATCACATGGGCCTCGCAACGCAAAATAAGGAAAAAATCCGGTAGCCAACAAGTTTATCCACAGACTTAGTGGACAACTCATATGTCAACTAGGAAAAGAAAAAAAACTCTCATTTGTGTTTTTGAACCTGTGCAAAACACTCGTCAGTACTGTTAAACATTAGGCTTGTCGCCATTTATTTTTTCAGCAAATCGATATCTGGTTGAGCAGGTGCAAGGCGCAACCCTATAAACTCGATTTTATTGTTTGGGCGGATTCTACAGAAAAGCCCACTCCTTTCCTAGGAATAGGCAGCCTTTAATCTAGTTTCCCTTTACTTGTAGATAGAAGAATTTGAAAGGACAACTATTGATTTATCGCTATAAAGAAACAGAGTCTTTCTTGCTTGAACTGGAAGCGCAAAGACAATGCTAGCCATCATGTATGAGCACAACCAAAAGAAAACAAAATGAGAAATTTAAATAGACCACCAGCAGAAGATGAGTGTTTAGAGGCAGACAACCAAGCTAAATTTACGTATCCTTCGCACCCAATAAGTGCACGACTAAAAGTATTGGCATAGATATTGATAGATACCAGATAATTCTAAAATACTTTAAATAAAGGGATTAATTTTCTGACCGAATGGATCATTTTCATGCATGGTCAATAATAAAACAACCTATTTGCACCGCATTAGTGCATGGGAAAGTTTATTAAGATATAGCCCACCATTCCGTTTTGAACTGGTGATTTAACTCGATAGTAAATGGGTTCTCCTATTTCTATCTAAAGCCTTAACTGTAGAGATAACACAGTGTCGCAAACGTTAGAACAGCATAGCCCCACAGCCAGACTTGAGCTCGTCGAGTTGACGAAACAATACCCTGGCTGTCTTGCGAATGATCGCATTAGCCTATCCCTCAAGCCTGGTGAGATCCATGCTTTATTAGGTGAGAACGGTGCAGGAAAGAGCACCCTAGTGAAATCCATTTATGGAGTTGTCTCGCCAGACACTGGAGACATTCTATGGAATGGTAAGCAGGTGGAAATTAAATCCCCTTCTACGGCAAGAGACCTAGGCATAGGCATGGTTTTTCAACATTTCTCATTATTTGAAACCCTGACCGTCAGCCAAAATATCGAATTATGTTTAAGTAAAAAGCAACTGTCTCAAATTGGCCACCTTGGCAACAAAATCACCGAGCTTTCAAAAGAATATGGGCTAGATGTTGACCCTGACCGATACGTACATTCTTTATCTATCGGGGAGAGACAACGTGTCGAGATAATGCGCTGCTTAGTCCAATCGGTAAAACTTCTCATTTTGGATGAGCCTACATCAGTATTAACGCCTCAAGAAGTCAGTGGTCTATTTGGCGTATTACGCACCCTTGCAAAAGAAGGCTGTAGTATTTTGTTTATCAGCCATAAACTTCACGAAGTCACTGAGATTTGTGATCAAGCCACCATATTACGTGGCGGCAAAGTGGTAGACACTTGCGCCCCTTCTGAAGAAACCCCTGCGTCCATCGCTAAAATGATGGTCGGCGACTTAGCTGAGCAAGATGCTGGTTACTCCAAAAAACAAGGAACAAAAACCGCTTTTGCGATCAACAATTTATCCCTTGCTGCCAAACAACCTTTTGGCACCGCTCTTAAAGACATTTGCCTAGACCTTAAGGCCGGTGAAATTTTGGGCATTGCAGGTGTCGCGGGGAATGGCCAAGATGAATTGATGGCGATTATCAGTGGTGAAGACTCTCGCAACGTTAAAGATTCACTCACCCTCGAATCCCTGTCTATTGGTCATTTAAGTGCCGGAGACCGCCGCCAATTGGGAATCGCTTATGTTCCCGAAGAACGTTTAGGCCGTGGCGCTGTTCCGGATATGAGCTTAACTGAGAATACATTGCTCACTCATAGCAAGGGCTTTGTAAAAAATGGGCTCGTGCAATGGCAGTCTTTAAAAGACTACGCCAACCGCTTAATTGATCAATACAAGGTTAAATGCCACGGTGAATTTTCCGAAGCCAAGAGCTTAAGTGGTGGTAACCTACAGAAATTCATTATGGGCCGCGAGATTGGCCAAAACCCTAAAGTACTGATTTGTGCTCACCCAACTTGGGGTGTCGATGTGGGGGCCGCCCTCACCATACATCAGGCATTATTAGAACTCAGAGATCAAGGCGCCGCTATCTTGTTGGTATCGGAAGACATTGACGAGCTTTTTTTATTGGCCGATCGTATGGCCGCGGTGTGTGATGGCTATTTATCGCCCTTAGTCCAAACCGAGCAAACCAGCATTGATCAAATAGGACAGTGGATGGCTGGCACCTTCATTAATTCAACCACGGAGGCTGTTGCATGATCCGCATCCAAGCTCGCACAGAACCGAGCACCTTCATGTCTTTTGCATCACCTTTGCTGGCCATTACTTTTACCTTGGTGTTCGGCTTCGTGCTTTTCACTGCCCTTGGTAAAGACCCCCTTAAAGCGATGCATTTATTGCTCATCGCGCCACTTTCTGACAGCTATAACATAGGTGAAATGTTCGTCAAAATGGGGCCTTTGCTACTTTGTGCAGTTGGCCTGTCTTTGTGTTATCGAGCCAATATGTGGAATATTGGCGCAGAAGGCCAGTTGTTAGCAGGCGCCTTAGGCGGCTCAGCGGTTGCGTTGTATTTCATTGACTCGGAATCCTTTATTGCTCTGCCGCTAACTCTGCTTGCTGGTATTCTTTCTGGCATGGCATGGGCCGCACTACCAACCTTTTTGAAATTACGCTTTAACTCGAACCTGATTCTCACCACCATCATGTTCAATTACATCGCCCTCTACCTGCTTATTTGGGCGGTAAATGGCCCCCTAAGAGACCCAGATGGTTTTGGATTTCCTGAATCGGCTATTTTTTCCGACAATACCTTGCTACCAACTTTGCTTGATAGCGGACGTATTCATTTAGGGGTTCTATTCGCCATAATCTGTGCATTGATTGCATGGTTTATTTTGAGCAAAACCCACCTAGGCTTCCAGATCCGCGTGTTTGGCGCAGATGAGCCCGCCGCACGTTATGCAGGCTTTAAAGGCAAAAACATCAGTTGGTTTGTAATGTTGTTTGCCGGCGCATTGGCTGGTCTTGCTGGGGTGGGCGAAGTCACAGGCCCGATTGGTCAGTTGGTTCCAAACGTTTCTCCCGGTTATGGCTACTCGGCCATTATTGTGGCTTATTTGGCTCGTTTACACCCATTAGGTGCCATTGTTGCAGCGGTTTTCCTTGCGGTGCTTTATATGGGTGGCGACTTGGCCCAAATTGAAATGGGCATACCGATTGCCGTGATTGGCATGTTCCAAGGTGTGTTGCTATTTTTCCTGTTGGCTTGTGATTTCTTCATCCGCAACCGCTTAACTTTTACTCATCAGAATGCTGCCTAGGAGCTTGTTGTGGACGCTGATTTAATTGTTCAAATATTGTTTGCTGCCATTAAAACTGGCACCCCATTGCTGTTTATCGCCTTAGGGGAAGTAATTTGTGAAAAGTCTGGCATTTTAAACCTAGGTCAAGAAGGCATGATGCTAATGGGCGCGGTGGTGGGCTTCCTTGCCGCCTACTCCACTGGTAATGCTGGCTTTGGTGTACTTGGCGCCATTGCCATGGGCAGTGTGATGAGCCTCATTTTTGCCGTCTTAGTACTGCAATTGGGAGCAAACCAAGTTGCTACCGGCCTAGCCCTTACTATTTTTGGTACAGGTTTGAGTGCTTTCATTGGTTCCGGTGTTGTTGGCCAAACCATTCAAGGTTTCCAACCTATCGCCATTCCTTATCTATCGGACATTCCTTATCTTGGTCGCATTTTGTTTAACCACGATATTATTGTTTACCTGTCTTTCGTATTAACGGGTGTTATTGCTTATGTGGCGAACAAAACACGCATTGGCTTGGTATTAAAAGCCGTGGGGGAAAACCCTCATGCAGCCAATGCCATTGGCATTAAGGTGTTAAGAGTTCGCTATCTTGCCATCATGTTTGGCGGCGGTATGGCAGGCCTAGCGGGCGCTTATATGTCTTTGGTGTACACCCCAATGTGGGTGGAAAACATGACCGCAGGACGCGGCTGGATCGCCCTAGCACTGGTGGTATTTGCTTCCTGGCGAATTGGTAACATCATGCTAGGGGCTTATCTGTTTGGTTTTGCCAGCATCATGCATCTGGTATTACAAGGTATTGGTTGGTCGATCTCTCCAAACCTACTTGCCATGCTGCCTTATGTGGCTACGGTAGTAGTAATGGTCATCATCAGCGCAGATCAGTTTAAAGAAAAACTATTAGCCCCAAGGTCTTTAGGCAAACCTTTTGACCCTAGACAAATGGCTTAATCGTATTATAACTAACCTTTCTCATTCATGAGAAAATCATCGCCTTCGGGCACCATAGGAGCGAAATATGAAATTGAAAAGTTTATTGCTTGGCATTGGTCTACTAGCGGGAGTGGGTGCGGCTCAAGCTGCTGATCCATTTAAAATTGGTTTTGTCTATGTTGGCCCAGTTGGCGATCTAGGCTGGAGCTACGAGCATGACCGTGGTCGCCAAGAGCTTGAAGAGTATTTTGGTGATAAAGTAGAAACGACGTTTGTTGAAAACGTGCCAGAAGGTGCCGATGCTCAGCGCGTTATCACGCAATTGGCAAAAGCAGGCAATGATCTAATTTTCACAACTTCTTTTGGTTTCATGAATCCTACGGTAAAAGTAGCGAAGCAGTTCCCTAAAGTAACGTTTGAACATGCAACAGGCTACAAGCGCTCTAAAAACCTAGGCACTTATGTACTACGTACTTATGAAGGTCGTTATGTATCGGGTGTCACAGCTGGCATGATGACAAAATCTGACACAATCGGTTACATCGGCTCTTTCCCGATTCCTGAAGTAATTCGTGATATCAATGCGACCTACATGGGCGCGAAAAGCGTTAACCCTAACGTGAAAATGAAAATTGTGTGGGTTAACTCTTGGTACGATCCAGGTAAAGAAACGGATGCGGCGAATGCTCTAATTGACCAAGGCGTTGATGTTCTGATGCAGCATACTGATAGCCCAGCACCACTTATTGCGGCAGAAAAACGCGGTATTCGTGGTATTGGTCAAGCGTCTGACCAAAGCCAATTTGCCCCTAACGCACACATCTTCTCTGTACGTGATGATTGGGCTCCGTACTACATCAAAACGGCTCAAGCGGTTATGGATGGCACTTGGAAGCCAGCGGATTTCTGGGGTGGCTTTGACGAAGAAATGCTAAGCCTTGCGTCGATTAACGACAACCTTCCAGCAGATGTTCGTAGCAAAATTGATGCGACATTTACAGCGATTAAGTCTGGTGAATTTAAGCCTTTCACAGGCCCTATCACTGATAACAAAGGCAACCTAGTAGTCGCGGATGGTTATTCTTTGAATGATCAAGAACTAGCACAAGTTAACTGGTACGTTGAAGGCATTACTGACGAAGTACCTCGTTAATTTCATCTGCTAAGCGTTAATTTTCTACCTTGAATAGACCTCCAACTTTTGGAGGTCTATTTTTACTTCTACGAATACAATCCTATTAACACTTTGTCCTTATCTGCATACTAAACGCGGCATGACAAACCATATCCATTTTTTTGAGGTCAGCCCATGGATTCTAAAGACACCCTTTTGCAATTATCCAAAACAATGCCAAAAACGGAGTTGCATCTACATATTGAAGGCACATTTGAAGCAGAACAAATGTTTGCTATTGCCCAGCGTAATCAGGTTCCACTTAAGTATCAAAGTGTTGAAGCATTAAAAGCTGCTTACCAGTTTACCAATTTACAGGATTTCCTAGACCTTTATTACCAAGGCATGTCCGTGCTGCTTCATGAAGTCGACTTCTATGATTTAACCATGGCTTACTTAACCAAGGTGCATGAAGAAAATGTTGTGCATGTTGAAATCTTTTTCGACCCCCAGGGTCACTTATCTCGTGGCGTGGCATTCGAAACACAAATTACGGGGATATATCGCGCCTTACAAGACGCTCAGCAACAATGGGGTATGAGTTTTAAACTCATTATGTCTTTCCTACGCCACCTTAGCGAAGAAAGCGCTTTCGAAACCCTCGAACTTGCCAAACCATTTCTAAACTGGATCGATGGTGTCGGACTAGACAGTTCTGAACTTGGCCATCCTCCAGAAAAATTTCTTCGAGTATTTGAAGCCTGCCAAGCATTAGGCTTAAAAGTCACTGCCCACGCGGGCGAAGAAGGGCCGCCAGAGTATGTCTGGCAAGCCATAGAACAAATTAAAGTGGACCGTATCGACCATGGTAACCGTGCTTTAGAAGACGAAAAATTAGTGGCAGTGATTAAAGAGCAGGAGCTAACGCTGACGGTCTGCCCACTTTCCAATTTAAAGCTGTGCGTTGTAAATGATATGACTGACCATCCCATTAAGGACATGTTGGCCCTAGGCTTAAAAGCGACAGTCAACTCGGATGACCCAGCGTATTTCGGTGGCTATATGCAAGCGAACTACAATGCCCTGATTAACGACTCAGACATTAACAAAGCCGAACTCTATCAACTCGCGGTTAATGGCATTACCGGCAGTTGGATGGACCAAGAACTTAAGTACCAACATTTGGACACACTTAAGTCCCTGTTCAGCTAAGCCCTAAGGCATCAAGGAAAATCAAATTAGTTATTTTTCTTGATGCCTGATCCACTCCCCTCTGTGATAAACTCTCTTTTTTTATATTTACGGATATTTCAATGACCACTCCTTTCTCTTCTGACGATACTTTTTTTCTGCTTAACAGTGCTGACCGCTATGACAAACTGGTCAACACTATTCGCCAAGGACAGTCTCTATGGACTTTAGCAGATCCAGAAGGTTGTTTAATTATTGATCTTGGCCAAGATAAGGTTTTACCGATTTGGCCAAGCCAGCAACACGCAGAAAGCTGGGGCAAAAATGAGTATGAAGGTTTTAATGGTTTAGAAATCACCGCTGAAAACTGGCAAGAAAAATGGCTGAGTGGCATGCAAAATGATGGTTATATGGTAGGCGCTGCCCCTAACCTTGCAGGTGAGTGTATTGTCTCATCTGCACAGGAACATGCGCTGGATATCTCGAGTAAATAGTCTACTCACCGTGAGTTTTACTAATTTCGTTGGCCTCTTTGTCAGATGCCAGTAGAATATGGCCATCAATTCACATACGATGGCCGATCATGGATTCCAGCGCACTCCCCATTCTGACGAACACTCTCATTACCACTTTCTCTCAACCAATCGATGGCATTCAAAGACTATTTCATGGCCGCGGAAAATGCGTTGTTGGGTTAGAGCAAATCACTGTTGACCACCTAGGTAGTAACCTATTGATCTCTTTGTTTAAAGAACCAAGCGACGATTTTTTACATGCCTTGCTAGAGACAGTTAAGCTCTGGGTTGATGACGCTATTTGGGGGCAACATCCTATCCAAGCCATCTTGTTACAGCATCGTAGCCGGGATAAAAGCCCAACGGAATGCCTATGGGGAGAGTACAGCGAACCCTGTATTGCAGAAGAAAAAGGCTTGAAGTTTAAGCTCGACCTAATGAAGAACCAAAATTGCGGACTCTTTCTAGATATGCTTAATGGTCGCCAATGGGTCAGAGTACAGAGCACAGACAAACGAGTGTTAAACTTGTTTTCCTACACCTGCGGATTTTCCGTAGCCGCTTTGGCTGGCGGTGCAGACTGTGTGATTAATTTTGACATGGCCAAGTCGGTATTAAATCGAGGTCGTGAGAATCATCAGTTAAATAACTTGCCCCTCGATAAGGTCAAGTTTTTTGCCCACGACATACTCAAATCTTGGGGTAAAATTCGTAAATATGCCCCCTATGATTTGATTATTATTGACCCACCGAGCTTTCAAAAAGGTAGCTTTGCCGTCACCAAAGATTATCAAAAAATCCTTCGTCGCTTACCTGACCTACTGAGTGAAGCAGGACAAGTGCTAGCCTGTGTTAACGATCCAAGCCTAAGCAGCCAGTTTCTGATCGATGAAATGGCCACGGCCGCACCTGAGCTAAGTTTCCAAGAGCGATTAGCCAACCCTGAAGTCTTCACTGATATTGACAGTGAACAAGCCCTTAAAGCTTTAACTTTTCAAAAACAATAATTTTGGAGCAAAGCATGCCAAAGACAAGCATTCAATTTGAATACGAGAAAGAGACCAAAAACAGCGTACGCTACAAAGAAGTGCCCGAAGATGGCAAAGCGCCTATCGTCGGCAGTTTATATGTCCAAAAATGGTATGCGGGGACCAGTAAAACCCTTGAAATTACCATAGAGAAAAAAGATTAGCCTAGCGCTACCGCGTGATAGTTCCTACAAAGGTTACTATCACGCTTCCCTTATGCATTTTGTTCTAACCACTGCATGACTTTCTTTTCAAACGAAGCGGGTTCTAGGGGTTTGGCAATAAAATCATCCATTCCGGACTCTAGACACGAGTCCCGATCGCCTGACATAGCCCCTGCTGTCATTGCTACAATAGGAATATGTTTGAGCTTATCTCCGATAGCTCCTTGACGAATAAGTTCTGTGGTTTCAAAACCATTCATCACCGGCATTTGACAATCCATTAAGATAAGATCGATTTCGTCTCCATCTGGTAACGATTGAATTAGGCTGATCGCATCCGCACCATTTTTCGCATTGTGAACCTGTATGGGGTATTTTTCTAACAGACCTTGGGCAACAAAGCGGTTAATCTCATTATCGTCCACCACCAGCACCTGATAGAACATCTGCTTATTATCAGCCTTGTGTTCAACATCGTTATCAATTGGAATCCAGCTTGGCGCTTCTTCCACCTTCAACATTTGACTATAAGAAGATAACAGTTCTATTGGCAGCACAGGGTGATCAAGATAACAAACATTAGTCAACCCAGATAATGAAGAAAGCGCCCCTTGATTTTCCGAGTTTACCAATAGCAACTTACATTTATGATGATCAACTGAGTGAGCAAACCAATCCATAAAGGATGCATCCACCATACTGCTTTCCAGTACTAGCATTTGTGGCAAGGCTTGTTCTTGCAAGTTATAAAGTTCCTGTAAGCGAGAACCTGTCGTCACTTCCGCTTTCCAAGCCTTAAACTGGCTAACTAAGATGGCATTTTCATTTTTGTCTTCTAGCAATATGTGACACTTAACTCCGAGCAGTAAAGGGCCTACAGCTTTGGGTTCAGTATGTTTATCTAAATCCGCCTGCAGAGACAAAGAGAATGTGCTGCCTTGATTCACCACACTATTCACCTGTATGTCACCGTCTAATAAGTGGGCCAGTTGCTTACATATGGACAAGCCTAACCCTGTCCCGCCAAACTTTTTAGCGATGGAATTATTTGCCTGAGTAAAGGGTTTAAAGAGTTTTTGCTGTTGATCTAATGAAATACCGATTCCCGTATCAGTGACCAGAATATCCATAATGACACGGTTATCATTCAAGCGGTTTCTGTAACTACTTAGCTTAACAGACACACTGCCTCGTTCAGTGAATTTAAAGGCGTTCCCTAATAGATTAATCAGAATTTGCTTAATTCGATAACTGTCGGAATTTAAGTGCTCGCATTGAGCCTTTGTACAATCTAAATATAAGGTTAAACCTTTTTCCTGTGCCTTCATGGACATACTGGAAACCACATCACTGACCGTTTCAATAATATTCATCGGTTCAATGGCAATATCCAGTTTGCCTGACTCCATTTTAGTCAGATCCAATAGGTCGTTGATTAACACAGTTAGCGTTGAGACACTACCTTTGGCCATATTCAGGTAGCCTAATTGCTTTTGCGATAACTGCTCGCGATTTAGCAACTCCAACATGCCACCAATGCCATTTAGGGGATTACGAATTTCATGGCTAATATTGGCAACAAAGGCACTCTTAGTTTCATTCGCTTTCATTGCTTCCTGAGTCGCCAACTCTAGTTGCTGGGTTCTTTCCTCAACCTGTTTCTCAAGGGAGTCATTAATAGCAACAATTTGCTGTTCATTTTTTCTAGATTCGGTAATGTCACGAATAAGAGCGGCGACTGTAGGGGCAATAGCGGAATTACTGGGTACAACAGGCGATAGATTAATACTAAGTATTTGAAGCGTATTAAAGCTGGCAGAAACTTGCACCTCTAGTGTGACAGAACGCTTCGCTGAAATAATATCCTTTAATAGGCTTTCAGAGATCGGCTGCTCTTCCCCTTCAGTTCGAATGAATTCGAATATTTTTTTCTTCTTAGCCTGGTCCTCGTTCAAGCCAAAGAGATAGGAAGCAGACTCATTCCAACTTAGAATTTTTCCAGACTTGTCGGTACTAATAATGGCATCGGAGGAGCCTGCAATAATGGCTTGATATCTCGACTTATCATCATGCAGAGATAATCGTCTATTAATCTGTCGCTGATAAGCATAAGTGATCCCAATGACCAGTAAGAAAATCACCAGCATTAGGTACAAGGTAGAGTGACTACTTCGGTTTACTTGAGCAGCGACATTGTCTTCATCCACTGCCGAAATAAGGTATATTGAACGGCCTTCTCTTGTTGATAAGACCTGCTTACTGGCAACTATGTAATAGCCTTTACCGCCCAACAGCTGAACATTCAAAACTTCACTTAGTAAGGGTAACCCAGTCTCTTGGGTCTGTTGCTGCCAGGTGATCTCTGGTTTGTCCAAATCGAAACCAAAGTTGAATTCCTCAAAAGGCGAATCTACAAAATGTCCTTTCGAATTTAGAATAAACAAAGATAGCGACGTACCTCTAAAGTCTTCGTGTAGTAGGTTGAGTAAATAGCTAGCATCTATGTTAATAATGATAAAACCATAATAATTTAAACTATCGTCATAAAGTGGCTTAGCGATACGATAAGTTGGCCAGATAGGGTTTTCGACAACGCCATACTCACGGTTTAGCGTAATATCTGAGATATAAATTTCATTAGGGGAAAGCCGAGAAATCTCTCTGAAATAATCTTCATCGCCTTTTTCTTGCAGCAAATCGAAGGATACCGAGCTAATGAGTTTGCCTCTTCGTTCAACCCGAACAAGTTCTCGGCCATGATTTTCTTTACCTATGAGCCTAATTTGACGTATTTCTGGATTGGATTGAGCAAATGCCAGAAAAATATCTTCCAACTGTTTTTTAGGTGAGTCATTCCCACTAATCACAACACTCGGCTTGACTTGCTGCCAAGCAATAAACTCATGAATTGTCGGTAAAGCCTGAAGAAAATTGATTTTGTTTCGACTCTGATTAAGTCTACGCTCAAAATTCGTCACACTGTTGTGATTCACTTGCTGTAGCACCTTGCTTTGTTCTTCTATGACCCCTTTTTCTATGTACCAAGAAAAAATAAAGAAGAAGGCAACACTACACAGCAAGGCGATAGCGAACGCACTGATTGGCAGAAGGCTTTTAGTGAAATTCACGCGAGCATTAAAATTGGCATTCAAAGTATTTCCTTCTGCGCTATCAATTTGTAAGTAAGTTCATAAAATCGTTAAAGGGCAATGGCTTACTAAATAAATACCCTTGCCCAGCTTTACAGCCCAGTTCTAACAACGCCAACTTTTGAGCTTCTTCCTCAACACCTTCCGCGATTAACTCAAGCTCCATTGAAAGCCCAAGAGAAATAATGGTCTTGACGATCTCATAGTCATGTTTGTTTTCTAACATATCAGCCACAAAAGACATGTCTATTTTCATGACATCTATGTCGAATTTTTTTAGGTAGGCCAGACTTGAGTAGCCTGTGCCAAAATCATCAATAGAAATATTAACGCCGACTCTTTTTAACTTAACTAGTTTATTTTGAGTATTATCGACGTTCTCCATTAGTGAGGTTTCGGTGATTTCTAACTCTAACAAGTTTGGTGGTAATTGGTATTTGAGCAATACAGACTCAACGTTTTGTGCCAAACCATCCCCACTGAATTGCGCCGCGGCCACATTGACAGAAATTGGAATCGCATAGCCTAGATCAAACCACTGTTTCGCAGCTTTACAGGCTTTTTCTAAAACTTGATTTCCTAGCGCCAAAATAAGCCCAGTTTCTTCAGCCAAGCCAATAAATTGACTAGGCGGAATAACGTTCCCTTCTTTATCAAACATTCGAGCCAAAGCTTCCACACCAATAATTTCATTCGTATCCAAGCAAAATTTCGGTTGATAAAAGAGTTCTATCTGGTGATTCTTTAACGCTTCTCGAAGCTGTTTCTCCAGTTGGTTGCGCTGAAGTAAGGCCACTTCCTGCTCACTTGAGAAAAAATTATAACGATTTCGGCCTTCCTGTTTGGCTCGATACATAGCAACGTCAGCATGACGCATAAGTTGCTCAGAGTTCGTGGCATCATCTGGGTAAAGGCTTACGCCCATACTAATGGAAATACTGTAAAACTGTTCTGCCAACTTAAATTGTTCATGCATGGCCAAAAGTAAAGATGACGCAAGGGATTTTATCTCTTGAATATCTTCCACCCCACTCACCAGCACAACAAACTCATCGCCACCCACTCGCGAGAGAGTGCAGTTCTCAGGCAAAAGTCCTGTTAACCTCTGTGCCATTAAGCAAATAAGCTCATCCCCATATTGATGTCCTAGGGAGTCATTAAGGTATTTAAAGTGATCAATATCGATGAGTAATACTGCAACCTTATGCTTTGTATCTATGGACGTCTGACAGGCCAGCACCAAACTTTCTTGTAAGGAGATCCTATTTGGTAAATCTGTTAAGGAATCGTGGCTGGCAACATGGCTCATCCTGTTGGCTAGGGCCATCGCGTTACTCACATCATGAAACACCATGATACCGCCAATAACTTCACCTTTTTCATTTCTGATAGGTGCAGCGGAATCTTCAATGGCATAACAACTACCACTTTTTGATACGATTTCACTGTTCAACACTAAAGAAACAATGCGTTGCTCTTTTAACGCTAGGTATAAGGGGTTACTTAATTCTTGCTTGGTATTCGAGTCTTGCAGTTTCATGACCCTCTCGACTTTGAGACCTATAGCATCTCTGAGTCGCCAGCCGACCATTCGTTCTGCAATGGTATTCATAAAGGTAACAAGGCCATTGTTATCCGTCGCGATGACAGCATCACCTATCGAATTTAGCGTCACCCTGAGGCGCTCTTTTTCAAAGAAAAGAGACCTTTTAGCTTGATTCTCCTGGGTAATATCAATGATGGTGATCAGGTGACTGTTAGTATAGTGCGGATCTACATTGTGAGACTGAAACACTTGATAGAAGAATTCTTCACCGTTCACTTGCAGTTGTACGGTAAAGTTTTGATCAATACCGGACTGCCCTCTCAGCTTAATTTGCTGGCTGAGTTCGATCGGTAATAAGTTATCAATATATAATGATGAGTTGGCGGATTTTCCCCACTCAGGAAAATAGCCATTGGAATAGAGATTATTCCAATTCTCATCCCAATATGTGATATGGACTGGGACTTGTTCCACTAGAGCCTTAAGCTGATCTTTACTCTGCTCGATCAGTTTCTGCTGCTCATGCAACTGCAGTTGATTTTTAACTCTTAGCTTACAAACTTTTGGATTAAAAGGTTTTTGGATAAAGTCTATGCCACCAACCTCTAATGAAAATAGCTCGAGCTCAGGCTCATCATGACCTGTTATAAAAATCACTGGAATATCGCGATATCTTGGGTCCTGCTTCATCAGGCGACACATCTGTAAACCATCCATATCAGGCATGTCGATATCAAGCAAAATTAAATCTGGAAGACTTTGATCAAGCAATTTAAAGGCATCCGCAGCACTTTCTGAAAAAAACACTGCGCCATATTCAGATACCAGCTCCATCAGCTCTAACGCATGCTGGGGTGTATCATCAACAATCAAAATTTCGTGGGCTGCGCGATTTGTATTAAAAAATAACAATTGAACACTCCTTGACATAAAAGATAGCTTTATCTCGTTCATTCGCTAACAACAACTACGAGTATAGCAAATCATCTGCTATAACAAGTAATTATCACCATTTTTGTAACATTTTTAACATTCTTAACATTTCCCTATGAATATTTTGGATTAGGTTTATGATGGTTAAATGGTATTTTTTTCGAGTGAAAATAAGGAGTAGCAAATGACACCCAAGCAGCCTAAATGGCATTTTTGGATGCCCTCCTTCATTCTTTTTTGCGGCATATTATTTTCATTTCATAGTGAAAAATCGGCTGAAGACAGAAATACTCACCTCATTCAAAACGCCATTGATCAACAGTTCAACACCCTCACCGAGGACATGATCGCAGGCATAAAACAATACGATTATGGATTAAGGGGGTTGTTAGCAGCGATAGAGTCTGTTGGCCATGAGAACTTTGATTACGATAAACAGCTTAAATATTTTAATAGTCGTGACTATGCCACAGAGTTTCCAGGTTCAAGAGGCTTCGGTTTAATAAAAAAAGTGGACCTTAAAGATCTGTCTAATTTTTTGCAATATGCCACGGAAGACAAGGGCGCCCCATTTACGTTAAAACAACTTGAACAACCCAAAGACCCTCTCTTTATCATTCAGTATATTGAGCCCGAAGCGAATAACAAAGAAGCGGTGGGGTTAGACATTGGTTCAGAAGAAACGAGACGTTACGCGGCACTAATGAGTGCCGCCTCACGTACCACACAATTAACGGGGCCCATTACTCTTGTACAGGCAAATGAGCTAACCAGCCATGGTTTCTTACTCTTACACCCTCTTTTCAGCAAAAATAAATCTTACGCTGAAAACACACTAGTAGGCTGGGTATACACCCCATTATTGATCAATGAGATTTTAGATTCTGTCCTGGCAGACAAAGCTGACTTTAGCATTAACATTGATGACACCAGCACCAGCCAGCCTGTACATTTTTATAACGCTATCCAATCTGAGCAAACTCAATTCATAGACTATAAAGTCACAAATACCGTGGATGTGTTTGGACGCCTTTGGTCTATTTCCATCACACCAACGGATAGTTTCATTAACTCTTTAAGTTTAGAAAGTCCTGCCTATATTTTCTGGCAAGTCATCATTCTGACCAGCCTTATAACGATCCTGGCTTTCTTTTTAAGCCACTTTTTCAATCAAAGATTACTGGAAATGCGCCAAAAACTGGCTTTTTCAGCTGTGGTAAATAATGCATCAGACAGCATTGTCGGCGTCGACAGTAACTTTGCTATTACTCATTGGAACAGTGCCGCCGATCATTTATTTAATTTTACTCATAGCCAAGCGCAGGGCAAACCGCTCACCAATTGGCTATCAAGCAACGTTTCAACCGAGAAATTAATTAATACCTTCAAAAGTGTCGCAAAAGGTGAAGTCATCCGAAGATTGGATTTTCGCTATAAATCTGATGCTTTTAGTGATGACCGCTTTTTATCCATGAGTATTTCACCCATTATTGAAAAAGGGGTTTTCAGCGGTGCCACGGTAAGCTTAAACGATCTAACAGAGCTGAATGACTTGCAACAAAAGCTCATTGAGGTCAATGTACAACTCGAGAAACGAGTGAGTGACTCCACGGAAGAGCTACAAAAACAATTGTTTTTCAAGAGCAGCATAATCAACAGTACCTACTCGGCCATCATTGCATGTGACACCGAAGGCAACATATCTCTCTTCAATAAAGTTGCCTCTTCACTGTTGGGCTACACCCAAAATGAAGTCATTGATCAAAAAAATATTTTGGACATCATTAACACCTCATCTTTAGAGGCCAACTTCGAAGATAAACTCCCGACAGACTTTTTTAGCCTTTTGATGAAAGAGTCCAATACTGATAAGCACATTTCGATTGATTGCTCGTTAAAGCGTAAATCTGGGGATGACTCAAAGGTAAACCTTGTTATTGCCCCCATCATGGCAAACAAAGAAATTGAAGGGTATGTTTTTATTGCCAATGATTTAACTGAAAAGCTAAGTCTGCAAAAGCATTTAGACCTTGTAGATGCCGCCGTGGACAATTCCCAGGATATTTTGCTATGGCTAAACACAGATGGAACGATTTTCAACAGCAACCCATTTGCCTCCATCGCTTTAGGGCTTAAGCCTTATGACCTACAAAGCATCGATTTAGCCGATATCATTTCAACAGGCATTACGGATTCTTGGCCAAAAATCCTACAGCGCATTTTAAAAGAAGGTCGAATCACCTTTGAAGCGAACTTCCACAGGTCGAATAATTCCTTGATCCCAGTCTTAATCTCTGCCTGTACAATCAATATAGAAGACACAAGCTACGTGTACTTAGCGGCAAAAAATATTTCCGAACGATTGCAAAATGAAAAAATAATAGAAGATGCGTTAGTAAGAGCAGATTCTGCGAATATGGCAAAAACGGAATTCATCGCTAATATGAGTCATGATTTACGAACACCACTAAATGCTGTCAATGGCTACATACAACTCATGGAATTGAGCAAAATCGATGAAATTCAACGTAAATATATCCATGATGCCAAAATATCTGTCAATGAAATCACGCAAATTGTTGACGACATATTAGACGTTACCTACGTAGAGAAAAATGCCTTAAAACTAGAAAACGTCGACTTTGAACTAGACGATATTCTTAATGAGGTTGGCAGCCAGCTCTACGCCAATGTAAACACCAAGCCTGTTGAAATTCATCTTAATGTCGACAAAAATGTTCCCTTCTCTTTCAACGGAGATCGTAATAAATTAAAACGAATTCTACTGAATCTTGGTGGCAACGCTGTAAAATTCACCTCCGCTGGCGAAATAATCATTAGCATTTCAGCCCAAGTAAACAGCAAGAACAATACGACTCAACTTTTTGTGTCGGTTAAAGACACAGGGATTGGGATACCGCCTGCCAAGTTAAATCATGTGTTTGAAACCTTCACACAAGCAGAACAGAATGCCTCAAAGCACTATGGTGGCATAGGCATTGGGCTGACTATATGCAATCAGTACATCAAATTGATGCATGGTAAAATCCAAGTTGAAAGTGAAGTTGGAGTAGGGTCATGCTTCTCTTTTGATGTCACATTGCAAAGGTCAAAAAACGCCCATAGCGTGACCATTAATGAGCAATTTCAACAAGCTATTAATGTTTTATTAGTTGATGATAATCCAACAAGCCTAGAAATTCTCAGCAACACAATCCAACAACTAGGATGGAAGATCACCACCGCTTCCAACGCCGATGACGCATTAGAAATTTTCAACCAGACTATTCAGAATGAACAGACTTTTGACTTAGCATTATTGGATTGGAAAATGCCGAATAAAGATGGCTGGGTGCTTGCGGATAGCATTCGAAAGGCCGCACCAAAAGATAAAACGCCACTACTCATCATGGTCACAGCACACAGCCAAAGCTTAATGGTCAAAGAATATGAGCGTTTCCCTAACTTGTTAAATGGTTTCTTGACCAAGCCCGTAACCCGTTCACAAATGATCGACGCATTTGTTGAAGCCATATCGGTAGCTAACCACCAAACCGTGGTCTCCTCCCCTTTTGGCTCAACCAAACCATTGGCCGATAAACGAATATTGGTAGTGGAAGACAACCCTACCAATCAATATGTGGCAAAAGAGCTGCTTTCTAATCAAGGTGCCAATATCACCATCGCCAACAATGGTGTTCAAGCTCTTGACGAGCTGGAAAACAGCCTGTTGCCATTTGATATCGTACTGATGGATATCAGAATGCCTGATATGGACGGTTATGAGACCACCAAGCGTATCCGCACCAATCACAAGTTTAAACAGCTGCCAATCGTTGCGATGACAGCAAATGTTATTACATCAGAAAAAGAAAAATGTATTGATGCAGGCATGAATGGTCATATCAGTAAACCTTTTGATTTGGAAAATCTCATCCATCAAATATTGACCGCTACACAGCCTAAGACCATTACAAAAACTCACACAGAGCTTAATGGTAAGCTTTATAATGTTAGTGAAGATACATTAGAGTATTGCAAAATCCACGATATCGATGTTCTGGGAGCGATGGAGCGATTCAACTACTCCACTAACATTTACCTGCGATCTCTGAACCTCTTTATCAATGATATTACCGAATATCAAACCCAGCTAAAAAGCCATGAGTTGACCAAAAGTCAATTAAAACTCATTTTCCACACACTAAAGAGTACAGCGGGCTCAGTTGGTTTCACGAAATTATCTGACGCCGCAAAAGAGCAGGAAGATAAAATCACTGATTGGTTAGACAATAACCCTTATACTCGTTATCAATCTGATTTGATTGATCTAATACATAACACACTAGAGTATATCGAAGCCCTTAAAACTAAGCTTTCAGTGACGGAAGTCGAAGACGTTACCTCAGATAAGGAAGAGTTTCTACCAACCTATAACCAGTTAAAAGCGGAAATAGATAGCTTTAATATGCATGCGATTGATAGTTTTCAAAAAATTCTTCCGCATTTAAACAAACTGTCACCAGAACTTGCTGATGAGCTCATTCGATTCTTGAATATCTTAAAATTTAAGGATGCTAAGGCAGTCATTAACCAATTTGACCAATTAATTTAAAAGGTTTGCAATGCCGTTATCCAGACTAACTGAACAAGCCGATATTGACTTAAGAGACTCTAAAGTCCTTGTTGTCGACGATAAACCAATCAACATTCAGACTATCTATAGTATTTTGAGTCCTGATTACATTATTTTAGCTGCAACCTCTGGCGAAGAAGCTCTTCAAGTCTGTCAAGACAATAAACCTGACTTAATTCTACTTGATGTTCTTATGCCTAACATGTCGGGCTTAGAACTCTGTAAACGATTGAAAGAAGACGAGCTCACTCAATCTATCCCTGTTATTTTTGTCACCTTTTTTAATCAACAGGAAGAAGAGGATGAATGCTGGCGATGCGGTGGTATTGATTTCATTACCAAGCCAGTACGACCCATGACGTTGAAGAATCGCGTTAAATTTCATCTCACCTTACAAAAGCAAAAAGACATGCTACAAAAGCTTGTTTTTATTGACGGTTTAACGGGTATCTATAATCGTCGTTATTTTGATGACCATATGGATAGTTTAAAGAGTAAAACGCTTCGTACAAACAACGATACAGCCATTCTTATGATAGATATTGATGAGTTCAAACTCTATAACGATAACTATGGTCATATCAAAGGCGACTCTGCCCTAAAAGCCGTAACAGCTTCCCTGAAGAAATCTCTATTACGGCCTTCTGATTATGTTTGTCGATATGGTGGTGAGGAGTTTATCGTTGTGCTACCCGACACCAACCTTGAGGGTGCGAAAGAGGTTGCCGAACGAATCAGAACCGATGTTTTCCAGTTGAAGATGGACCATGAGCACGCAAAACATAAATGCATCACGGTCAGTGTGGGCATCGCATCCATCATTAACTCGCACGAAAAAAATGTGAATCCGACAGAGATTGCGGACAACAAGCTATACGAAGCCAAAAAACTAGGACGAAACTGTATCGCATTTTAATATGGTCAAGCGGCTAGAGGCGTTCTAGCAGCATGGCCACATTTACTATTACTGAAATTTTAAGGCTTCTTCTAGCGATATTGGTTTTGAGTAAAGATAGCCTTGTAAAAAATCACAGCCAAAGTTTTTCAACTGAGTTGCCTGACTTTTTGTTTCAACACCTTCTGCGATCACGGCTATCCCCAACGTATGAGACATGGAAATAATAGCCTCGCACAGAGAGTCTGCCGACAAATCTACGCCTAGCTTTTGAACAAAGGATTTATCAATTTTCAGGTAATCAATATCGTAATTCATTATGTAAGCTAGCGATGAATAACCTGTACCAAAGTCATCTAAAGCTACCTGAATCCCCTGCTCTCTAAATTTCAACAAGGCTTTTTGGGTGTTATCATCTAAATCCATTAGTAAATTTTCAGTAATCTCTATCACCAAACCGTTATGACCAGGCCGTTTTGAGGAGGCGACTGGAGCGGTTAACAAGCTGGCACTGTTTGGGGTGTTTGCTGTTTTAAGATAAGATAGCTGTAGTGGCGAGACATTGACACTCACTTGAATCTGTTCACCATATTTTTGCTGTAGGACTTCCCAGCCTTTTTGCGCTTTTTTGATTACCCATTCGCCAATATCTATGATTTGTCTAGATTGCTCTGCAAAGGGTATAAAGCCATCTGGCGGTATCATTCCTTTTATTGGATGTTGCCAGCGAATAAGTGCTTCGAACTTAACGACTTGACCTGCAATGTTGACAATCGGTTGGTAGAGCAAAAAGAACTCTTCATTTTCAATGGCTTTGCGCAAGTCTTTAATGATTTCAATTTTTTCCATTAAAGTGCGCCTAAGCTCCCAATTAAAGCGTCGCACTGTGTCACGCCCACACTCTTTGGCATAATACATGGCTTGGTCAGCGGCACTCATTAGACTTTCCACATCATGGCCGTCTTCAGGATAATGAGCAATGCCGATACTTGCACTGACAACAACTTCATTATGAGGCAAGCATATAGGATGCTTAATAAGTTTTAATAAGCTATTACACAATTCAGCAACCTGGTTTTCATTTGACTCAAAATGCTCTATCAAAAGCATAAATTCATCACCACCAGGGCGAGATATTAAGCGACAATGTTCACTTGCTTCTTGCAACCTTCTAGCCAAGGTTCGAAGCACCTCATCGCCTGCTTCATGGCCAAGTGTGTCATTGATTTCTTTAAAATCATCCAAATCGACTAATATAACAGCCAAACGATTTTCTTTGGTATCAGCGTAATAAAGATGCTCTGACAAGGCTTGACTAAAAGCCGTTCTATTAGCAATGCCAGTTAAAGCATCTGTTAACGTTTGCTTAATAATCTGTGATTCTGCCTGAGACTTCCTATCCGACATTTCAACGAAACGGTCTTGTAAAAAGTCCATTTCTCTCACCCCTGTTGAAGATGGTGGTAAGAGCTTTTCTTTTCGGCCTAATTGAAATGTTAAATCTGCTAATTTGTTCAATGGCCTTAAAATCGTATTGAGGAAAAACAAACGGAAGAGCAACAAAATTAGCAGCACAGTGATAGTAAAAGCAATAAATATAGAGCGATGCTTGCCTTCAACCAAGGCGAGTGAGCTGTCGATTGATATGCCAGTTACAAAGGTTAGTTCTACGTCGCTGCCTAAGCCGAAAACCTTATGTTTTGAGTAAACTCTTCTTACTTGATCTTCGGAAGAGACAATTGTGTTAAATTCTTCAGGCATCTCACTGTTATCGCCGTGAGGAAACTCCGCTACTACCTGCCCATATCCATCCAAAACTAAGGCAACACTGTTTTCAGGCAACTGCAAACGGGTCAATAGGGTTTGCCACCACTCCAATGAAACAACAACCACTCCAGCACCAATAACGCGTTGGGTTTTCTCATCATGGACTGGGTAAGCAAAGTTGATTGTTAATGCCTCTGTTGCCCTGTCTCTTTGCACACCACTAGAGGTGAACTTATTCAGTGTTAGGGCATTTTTAATGTAGAGACGATCACTCACATCGATTGGCTTTTCAAGAGGTATACCATTACATGTTAATATGCCAAAAGCATTAGGTACGCCAACATTGATATAACGTTCATCAAGCTGAGTAACTTGGCGCACAAAGTCACGACATTGAATAGATTCAGGGTCTTGTAAGGGAGGCACTTCCACCATCTCTTTAAGAAATCGCTCCACCATAGCAATCTGATCTTCTTGAGCCGTGGCGGCCTGATAAGAAACCCTTTGAGCCGTGGCTAAAACATCATTTATCACTATATTTCGACTATAGTCGAAGCTTAAGTAGATAAACAGGTAGCAAGGCGCAATGACAAGTATCGATAACAGATATAATCTCGCCTTTAAGGTTTTTAGCATCACACCCTCAATCTTATGTTTAATAAGTTACTTTTTTAGCGGCCTAAGCAAGCGTCAAGAAAGTAGCACCTAGTTTCATCGTGAGATTATTTAACGTTATCAGTATAAGCGACTCGTAACACGATTTCGCCCCGATTTTTTCGATTCATACATTGCAAGATCTGCTCGTTTGAACGTCTGACTTTGGTCCATTGAATGAATCCAGTTTGACACCCCTAACGAAACCGTTATTGCTTTACCTATCTGGGGGATTTTTTCGCTCATTACCAACTGGCGAATATCTTCAGCAAGCCTTATGGCAGAATGGGGTTTATTATCTGGAACAATCACCACAAACTCCTCTCCACCAGAACGAAACAAAACACCACTAGGCTCAACTTTGTTCGAAACCATATCAGCTAGAGCTTTAAGAACTTCATCACCCGTATCGTGACCAAATTCATCATTAACACTCTTAAAATGATCAATATCGAAAAATATCACACTAAAAGGGTGCTTTTTTCTGACTAAGGTTGTCACTAACTCATCCATTGCTCGACGATTCATAAGGCCAGTTAAAGGATCTTTTTTCCTATCTTCATCGAACCGAGTTACCTTTTCATTTAATGAATCAATTTCTTTGCGTATCGACCTTTTCAATAAATAGGCCTCATAAAACCATGCTTTTACTTTAACTGCTTGATCTCTGTTATTGGTGCTCTCAGCTAACATACGCAACGGTCGTGCGATAAGATAAGCACAGACGACGACAAAAATAAGTATGACTATCTGTAATGGGATAGCATCCTTTAATACCAGCCATAGCTGATGGTCAAAGTCATTTAATATCGCAGCACGGGGAGTTTGTGCCACAACCCCCCAATCAGGCTCAGCAACATGCGCATAACCCGCCACCATAGAAACGCCTTTGCTGTTAACAACTTCCATAGCGCCCTTTTTTCCATCAATAACATTATTAATGACAGTGTTAGTGGTGATTTTTTCCCCTATCCTCTCTTTTAGAGGATGGTATATAAGCTCTTTTTGCGAGGAGACTACATAAACATAAGACCCATCATCATAATCATGCTGCGATAACAAACGATTTAGAAAAATATTATCCTGTAGGTAGATGGTACCAACCAAGTCTGCGATCCGATCATTTGAAGAGTTTCTTACTGGGTGAGAAATGAATATTAAAAGCTTACCTGTTGGCCCAACAACAGGACCAATAAGATGAGCCTTTCCATCATTAAAAATATCATGTTGAGAATGGCTAAGATGAGTCCCTTTCAAATCAAGCTCAGCGGGAACTACGGCCGTGATAGCACCTGAAACATTAATAAGCGATATCGAATTAAAACCATTACTCATGTCTAAAATAAATTTCAATCTTGACTGTAATGCCTTGGAATCCTCCCCTTCTTGTTCAGCTAAAGCGCTTAGAAACTCTGCACCGATTCGTAACTGTTCTTGACGGTTCGTAATAAATGACTGAGTCATGCGTGCTAACTTCTGGGCGTACACCCGGTTAGCTTCTTTAGAGATATTAACGAGTAGGTTTTGCTGAAGTTGGTAGGTAGAAGAGTAGCCATTAAGAATGGTAAATATGACGCCGGCAAGCGCTAGAGAAACAATAAGAAGCCTAATAGACAAAATAAATCTCAACATTTCTCTCCATTTGCCAAAAATGGCTGATCATTAACTGGATGTTTCCTTTAACCACACCACAAAATAATACACATAAACGCCGATATTTGCGAACCAGATTCGGTGAAACGCCCCCTTTTAACTTTCTTCCTGATGTCGATTTTTTGACTCGTTTACCTTAATACAGCGCAGAATATTTAGATTGTAAAAAACACCATTGATGTCGAAATAAACTCTTCATGTGAGATGGGAAAAGAGAGTAATGAAGTGAAAAAACTGAGGTATCCACGACGAAGGCATTTAGCTCGACACGGGCACATAGCCAACCGATAAGCTGGCTATGATGCACGAATAAAACATATCTATTTAGCTAAAATTGAGGGTGCGTATTGTTAGTCAAGAGCATCTAGATGGCACAAACAACGCCAGTACCTTTCAATCCACAGTAGCCATTAGGTTTTTTATGTAAGTATTGCTGGTGATATTCCTCAGCATAATAAAGAGCACTTTTAGTCTCTATTTCAGTTGTTATCATACCTAAGCCAGAAGCGATGAGCCCTTTCTGATATACATCTAAGCTTGCTTGAGCGATGTTTTTATCTTCATCACTGCAAACATAAATACTTGATCGATATTGGCTACCAATGTCATTGCCTTGCCTCATACCTTCCGTTGGATTGTGATTCTCCCAAAACACCTTAAGAATCGATTCTAGATTGGTGATTCGAGTATCGTAAACAACACGGACCACTTCTGTATGGCCCGTTTGCCCAGTACATACTTCTTCATAAGTTGGGTTTTTAGTGTGCCCGCCAGAGTAACCAACCGCTGTCAGCGTCACCCCTGAGGTATTCCAAAATTTTCTCTCGGCACCCCAAAAGCAACCCAAGCCTAAGATAATTTCGGCTTCATTCTCTGCTATATCCCTCGTGATCTCACCACCCTTTACTGCATGAATGGCACTGGTCAAAACAGCCTGGTCACGCCCAGCTAAAGCGTCGCTCTCACTGGGTATGGTGGATTTGGTTAATATAGATGCTATATCGTCTTGCATGAAATGATCTCCAGAAAGCAGTTAAGTGATAGTAACCTATTTAAGCTATTTTCGAAGCTTTCAAAAAAGGAATCAATTTTTAAATGCTTTAATGGCTACTTGCAAGCCTACGCTCCCGTCAGAAGTTAAGTCGCTTAAACTTAAAATATAAAAAACGATGTAAACCCTTGACTCTACAATCAATGTACCTATAATACGCACCTCGTTGTCGCGGGATGGAGCAGTCTGGTAGCTCGTCGGGCTCATAACCCGAAGGTCGTTGGTTCGAATCCGGCTCCCGCAACCAACGAAATGAACTTAAAATTTAGTAATTTGATTACTAATAAATATGTCGCGGGATGGAGCAGTCTGGTAGCTCGTCGGGCTCATAACCCGAAGGTCGTTGGTTCGAATCCGGCTCCCGCAACCAACTTAAGAACATTAAGTTTTTAGTTCATTTAGAAAGTTATTAGTTAATTTATTTGTCGCGGGATGGAGCAGTCTGGTAGCTCGTCGGGCTCATAACCCGAAGGTCGTTGGTTCGAATCCGGCTCCCGCAACCAATTCGTTAGTAGTCAGAATTGGACAATAACTTTCATATCACATTTCTTAAACCTATTTATAGGTTCTATGTCGCGGGATGGAGCAGTCTGGTAGCTCGTCGGGCTCATAACCCGAAGGTCGTTGGTTCGAATCCGGCTCCCGCAACCAATTTAAGAACATTAGTTAGTTCATAATTCCCCTTGTACTCATAACCCGAAGGTCGTTGGTTCATTCTCAAATCAAGAAATGGCTCCGCACCAATTTAAGAACATTAGTTAGTTCATTAATTTCATATTTTGCCCTGTACTCATAACCCGAAGGTCGTTGGTTCACTCTCAAATCAAGAAATGGCTCCCGCAACCAATTTAAGAACATTAGTTAGTTCATAATTTCCCCTGTACTTATAACCCGTAGGTCGTTGGTTCACTCTCGAATCAGTAAATGGCTCCCGCAATCAATTCGTTACTAGTGAGAATTGGGCAATAATTTTCATATCACATTTCTTAAACCTATTTATAGCTTCTATGTCGCGGAATGGAGCAGTCTAGTAGCTCGTCGGGCTCATAACCCAAAGATCGTTGATTCACTCTCGAATCAGTAAATTGCTCCCGTAAGCAATTTAGCAGCTATAAAACCGCTTGCAGATGCCATTGGGCTTTTCGGACTTTCTTTCTTTATTGAGTTTATTTGTGTCGTAGGCATAAGCCTAGAAGGTAGGGTTAGAATCTTTCAATACTCGAGTTTGAAAATCTATTCTCAAATATAAAATAGCCACATACAGAAAAATAGAGCATGAAAAATTAGACCTAGGTTGAATCTCAACCCAGGTCTATATTTACACTTCTATTAGATTTTAAAGCCAAGGCAAATATGATTTAAACCTTTCACCTTCTATCCAATAAACTAGCCATCTATATTAATGTTGTATTCCTCATTATTATAAATAACCTTAATACTATCGTTAATGTTCACAACATTGTCTAAATTCGAATCAAACGAAGATGATGCGCTAACAAATTCAGCAACCTCATCGCCATCCACTTCAACCGTACCATTTGAAACATTCACATGAGTTTGAAGAAAATCTTCAATCGTGCTCGTACTAGCATCTTTATCAGGGTGTCCAGCAATCGTAGCTAAAATATCGGTTAGATCTAAAGCATCTTCAACTGCGTTGAAGTCATTAATGATATCGATACTGTTTTTATTAAGTATGAAAACATCATTGCCTGAGCCGCCCGTCAGTTCATCAACCTGATCATCGAAGCCTCCAAACAATACATCACTACCGCCCGAGCCGATCAGTTCATCCGATGAATCGGTCCCAACCTGATAACTATCTGTGATAATCGAATTGTCCACTTGCTTCGTGACGGTAGTGGTAATGTCGAATTCTGCTATATCCACAAAGCTAATAATCGAAAGATCCTCAATGGAGGTTTGCCCACTTGTAATATCAAAACTATAACTACCGTCTTGATTGACGGGCACGTCTATACCAGACTGCTGGAGTGTGACGCCCATTGGAATACCAAATAGGTTTACCGTAGCATTTTCTACATTGGAGTTATCATGATTAATAGCCACATTGACCTCATAGGAGTACACAGGCAAACCAGAACTATCAGGAAGATTAGGCTGAAAACTGCTGAAAACATTTTTATCTCCGATAACCATCCCATCACTAAACATGATGTTTTCAAACGATTGAACTCGATTAAGTAGGTCATTCTCGTTCGCATCATACTGAGCTTTGGTGTAGTTCTTCAGTATTATTGCATCGGAACCGTCCCCTCCTGAAATAAGGTAATCAAGGTCGCCACCAATCACTATAAAGTCGTCCCCCGTCCCAGCATTAATTTCCTGCCCTGTAGACCCATCAATAGATAGGTAATCATTACCAGAACCTAAATCTATGTTGCTAGACGAATTACCAAAAATAGTTAGCGTATCATTGCCATCACCAGCGTCGATTGTGTTAGATACAGAACCACCCACTGCTAAATAATCATTTCCTTCTCCAAGCTGGATTGCCCCAGTGGAATTAACTGAAATGGTGATAATGTCATCACCTGCGCCAGCTAAAATTGAACTAGAGCTAGACCCTTTTATAAATAAAGTGTCGTTTCCGCCAGTTGCTAAACTCGTGTCATCCAATTCGATTTGAACCGATGAGTCACCAGAAATTTCAATGGAATCGTCGCCTGTTCCTGCATAGATAGTGTAATTACCACTTGCAGAACCTCCAATTGTTAGGAAGTCATCACCACCACTTTGACTATCGTTGTCATCCAATAGGACATCATTAGTGACATCTCCTTTAATTATGACACCATCACTACCGCTGCTGGTTGTTATCTTACCTGTTACATTACCACCAATAACAAGGCTGTCATCCCCACTCCCCATTGAAGTGGAACCCAGCATGTCTCCAGTCATAAACACTTTATCATTACCAGTACCTGCTAATAACTGACCCGTTGCGGTAACGGAACCATCAATTTGAATTTCATCATGTCCACTGCCACCTAACACCCTCCCATTAACCTTTGAACTTCCAGGAGTGGCACCATCTTGATACGCCTTACCAAAAATTAGCTGATCGTCGCCAGCTCCTAGGTTGAGAGTAATGTTACTATCCCCAACCTCTTCGTTAAGGTTGTCTCTGACATATACTTTATCGTCACCGTCCTTAGTAGAAAGTTGATCTGTGACAGACCCTTTTACAAACATACTGTCGCTGCTACTTGATAAATAATAAGCTTGGCTAGAATTCCCTAGAATATAATGATCATAATCAGCTGAACTTGAAGAGTTCTGCCAATTAGTTGATGAGTCGATGGCATGAGTGTCAGTCGAGATATAAACACCCTGTTCTAACGATACTGCTACATTAGGTAAAATGGTCGAGGCTGAAACTTCAATAGAAGCGGTTGCTGTGTTAAACCCGCCCGCACCATCTGTAACGGTATAGTCAAAGCTTGCCGTACCAATAAAGCCTGCTTCAGCGATAAACATAATATTGCCATCGGTATTCAAATAGGCATAGCCATTGCTAACATTATCAATACTGCTGATAGTTAACGCACTATTTTCATTATCTGAATCGTTCAACAACAAAGTTTCAGCATTAATAAGCAGAGACTTTTCATTCCCTACTTCTAATAAACCGCTGTGGCCTTGGCTAAGTAAACTTGAATCTAATGATGCATAATTGTTACCGCCATCAGAGCTGATCGAAGCTTGGAAAGTATGATTCACTCCTTCCCCAAACCAAATCATATCGATTTCATAATACCCATCTTCAGCGATATCGAACCCTTCATGGGTTGTCTCCACCGGTGTTTGAATATCACTGTTACTAGCAACATTTTGACTATCCACCAAAATTTGATAACTACCACTAGCATTAATTAAGAAGTTATAGTTACCAGCCTGTAAATAAATATAGCCCTTGAATTGCACGCCCCCGTAGCTATTATCTTGAGGATCTACATCCAACGAAGTTGAGTCATCACCAAGGAAGACTTGAAGATTCGTTCCTGTTGCGACACTTTCACTACTCGTAGAAGAGTAATTGATATCGGTTGCGTTAAAAGTCGCCGATGGATTGCTCTGTGATACAAATGAGATGAAGTCAGAAAAAGTATCCATCGCGTCATCTGTACCGTAATAAGTACCCACTAAGCCCGACCAACCTGAACTTAAAGTTGTTGAACTGTCATCAACTGCTGTTGGAGCATAGTTTTTCCCAACATTAATAACTAAATCCGCTGTTGCCTTACTGCCATCTCCGTCTTGGATAAGATAAGAGAATGTATCGATTGCATCCTCTGGAATACTCAAAAAATTTGCTGTCGCTTCATACTGATACGTACCATCAGCATTAATGACTAACGTTCCGTAGGTTCCATCAACGGTGAAAGAAGACACCACAGGCGTTAAAATGGTATCCCCCTCTATCGCAGCACCAATGACCGTCATACTTCCGTCTAAGCTGGCGACATCCGCACCGGACCCATTGTCATGAAACACGTTTCCTGAGGTCGTAGAGAAATCATACTCAGCACCAGCAGTTTGAGTATCGTCCGCTTGTACGATGACACTGTCAGAATCGTTTTTAGCAACAGGTACTGAATCAGAAAGATCGATACTGATTATAAAGGAGCGACCGTCGTCTAACGGAATGGTTACGGTATCGTCACGTACAGCACTGCCAGCATGATCGACAATAGGTGCTCTATAAACATACTGATTATCGACAAGTAATATTGTGCCACCTAATGCCGTAGTGACTTGATCCGTTCCTGTGGGAAAACTGAAACCTGAAGGCAGATTTGAAAGTATGTGCTCATTACCCTCAAGCACTGTAATGGCAACATCTTGTGATAAATCAACGGAATAAGATTTTGTAGCGCTAGACTTTACAGTATTTCCTGCAGGGTCCACCGAATCAACACTGACACTAACCATCGTTCCTTGCACAAGCTCTGACGCTGGAACAGTTAATTGCCAGTCACCATTGTCACCAACAACAGTTGTGTAAGAGTAATTATTTATCGCAATTGTAACCGTATCACCTTTGGAGATGTCTCCACCTAGTGCGGTACCAGTTACATCAATATTATGAGCTAACTCCAAAGCATCAATAACATTATCGTTTGTAATGGAGTTAATAGTAACAACACCGGCAGTTGCTTGCTGGTCCACAACATAAGTCTGACTATTAGACTGCTCAAATGGATTCCCAGCTGAGTCCGTACCCGAAACGGTGACAGATATCTCACGAGTAAGATCATTGGAATCAACCAAATCAGACCCTAGAACGTTCACTGTGTATAAATAATAATTTCCATCACTACTTAGTTGACCGGATACCTCACCAGAGCCAATTACGTCACCATCAACCCGAACGGTGATGGTATCACCAGGCAAAGCGTCCCCTTTTACAGCACCGGTAATGGCGACAAAATTTCCAGTAGCAGCTTCGTTGGCATTAATTATACTATCTGCAGTGATAGCATCTACATTGATGGTCGCGAAGGCTGATAAGTCAATTTCATGAGTCGAAGTGATTCGACTCTCAATTTGATTACCGACATTGTCAGTAGACGTAACAACTACCTCAAAACTAGGATCTGCTGCTAAGTCTGCTCCGCTAACATCAATAGACCAATCACCAGTAGCATCAACGGTTGTTTCATAATCAATATTATTGATAACAAGGGATACTTTATCTCCTGAACTGATATCGCCACCTGAGGCGGTACCGGAAACAGATATTGTAGATGTGCTCTCTTCAATATTAATAATGTCATCAGCTGTAATATCATCAACAGTTACAGTCCCTGCGACAGCAATGGTATCAAGAATGATGCCTGCATTTACTGTTACCTCGGCAGTGTTACCAGCCTTGTCTGTTACCATTGCGATGATGTTAATGTTACCGTCATCTAAACTCGTTAAATCCGTATCCGTAAACACCCATTTCCCATCAGTAAGCTCTGCTTGAGTCAAGGTTACTTTTTCTGATTTATCACCGTTAACGAATGTCACTGTGACACTTTGCGCATCCTCATCCACGCCTTGTACCGTGACGGTGGCAACATCTTTGGTGAGGGTATCCGCGACCACAATGCTAAGGGCATCTCCCTGGTTATCGGCCGACAAATCAACAACAACAGGCTTTTCGCTTACGGTAGAAATGTTCCCCGCTGCGTCCTTAACGCTTGCTTCGACGAGTTCACCTGCCTCAACTTCTACTGTGACTGCGCCCGTTGCTATTTCAGAGGCCGTAAAGCTTTGCTCCTGACCACTAACCGTGACGACCAAGGTGTCTTCTGAAGCATCGAAACCAAGCGGTAAGGTGATTTTAACCGTCGCTGTACCATCTGAACCCAGCTCGTCATAGTTGAAGATGCCATCATTGGACGTATCACCCACCAAACTCAAGGTAGGCGCACTTAAAGGCGTGACATCGACTTCCAAGCCAGCATTTAATGTTATCTCTGCTGTGTTGCCTGCCTTGTCTGTCACGGTCGCGATGATATTCACATCACCGTTACCTAACGCAGAAAGATCCGTGTCAGTGAATACCCATTCACTTCTGGCTGGGTCGGTTTGAGTCAAGGTTACTTTTTCTGATTTATCACCGTTAACGAATGTCACTGTGACACTTTGCGCATCATCATCCACGCCTTGTACCGTGACGGTGGCAACATCTTTGGTGAGGGTATCCGCGACCACAATGCTAAGGGCATCTCCCTGGTCATCAGCCGATAAATCAACAACTACAGGCTTTTCGCTTACGGTAGAAATGTTTCCCGCTGCGTCCTTAACGCTTGCTTCGACGAGTTCACCTGCCTCAACTTCTACTGTGACTGCGCCCGTTGCTATTTCAGAGGCCGTAAAGCTTTGTTCCTGACCACTAACCGTGACGACCAAGGTGTCTTCTGAAGCATCGAAACCAAGCGGTAAGGTGATTTTAACCGTCGCTGTACCATCTGAACCCAGCTCGTCATAGTTGAAGATGCCATCATTAGACGTATCACCCACTAAGCTCAAGGTAGGCGCACTTAAAGGCGTGACATCGACTTCCAAACCAGCATTCAATGTAACCTCTGCTGTGTTACCTGCCTTGTCTGTTACCGTAGCGATGATATTGACATCACCACTACCCAGCGAAGAAAGATCCGTGTCCGTGAACACCCATTTCCCTGCGGTAAGCTCGTTGTGAGTCAAGGTTACTTTTTCTGATTTATCACCGTTAACGAATGTCACTGTGACACTTTGCGCATCCTCATCCACGCCTTGTACCGTGACGGTGGCAACATCTTTGGTGATGGTATCCGCGACCACAATGCTAAGGGCATCTCCCTGGTTATCGGCCGACAAATCAACAACAACAGGCTTTTCGCTTACGGTAGAAATGTTCCCCGCTGCATCTTTAACGCTTGCTTCAACGAGTTCACCTGCCCCAACTTCTACCGTGACTGCGCCCGTTGCTATTTCAGAGGCCGTAAAGCTTTGCTCCTGACCACTAACCGTGACGACCAAGGTGTCTTCTGAAGCATCGAAACCAAGCGGTAAGGTGATTTTAACCGTCGCTGTACCATCTGAACCCAGCTCGTCATAGTTGAAGATGCCATCATTGGACGTATCACCCACCAAACTCAAGGTAGGCGCACTTAAAGGCGTGACATCGACTTCCAAGCCAGCATTTAATGTTATCTCTGCTGTGTTGCCTGCCTTGTCTGTCACGGTCGCGATGATATTCACATCACCGTTACCTAACGCAGAAAGATCCGTGTCAGTGAATACCCATTCACTTCTGGCTGGGTCGGTTTGAGTCAAGGTTACTTTTTCTGATTTATCACCGTTAACGAATGTCACTGTGACACTTTGCGCATCCTCATCCACGCCTTGTACCGTGACGGTGGCAACATCTTTGGTGAGGGTATCCGCGACCACAATGCTAAGGGCATCTCCCTGGTCATCAGCCGATAAATCAACAACTACAGGCTTTTCGCTTACGATAGAAATGTTTCCCGCTGCGTCCTTAACGCTTGCTTCGACGAGTTCACCTGCCTCAACTTCTACTGTGACTGCGCCCGTTGCTATTTCAGAGGCCGTAAAGCTTTGTTCCTGACCACTAACCG